>NZ_JBKBOL010000018.1:0-1913 GCF_046293665.1 Flavobacterium sp. | reverse complement strand
TAACTAGCTGATATGTATGACAAAATCATATATATCACTGCTGTTATAAACTGATAAGTATTAAAACCACTGAAATATACCGCTAAGCAATGTGCGGTTTTTTAACCAACTCAACAAATACACATGCATCTTCGATTGAAAAATAGTAATATCACGGTTGGTTCTTCAGATGCTGAAGAATCAAAACCGGTTATTATTTCAAATGAAGAAAAAGAATTACTAGATTTGTTAGCTGATTTTTTAGTTCAGGACATTATTAACCAAGTCAAAAACCAGGAGAATGAGAATTAAACGAGTTGTCGGTTACGCCAGGATAAGTACTGAAGAGCAATCTCATTTCTCTATTGATGGCCAAGTGGAAGAAATCGAAAGATTTATTGCAAAAAACAATTACGAGCTCGCAAAAACATTTATTGACGAAGGTCAATCCGCTAAAGATTTCGACCGTAAGAGTTGGAAGGAACTAGAAAAATACCTTAAAATTCATCATAAAGAAATCGATTATTTAATAGTAATGAAGTATGATCGCTTCAGCCGCAACATTCAGCAATCGCTTAATGTTATCCATCAGCTGGAGGAAAATTACAAAATCAAAATACTTTCGATATCAGAACCTATTGGTCTGCCTCCGGAAAGCCCATTCTATTTTCAGCTTCGTACAACAATGTTACTCAATGCACACGTGGAGCGATTGGTTATACGTGACCGTACCGTTTTTGGACAACGTAAAGCCCGAAACGACGGCAGGTATTTAGGATTGGCGCCTTATGGTTACATCAATGCCCGGGATGAATATAAAAAACCAATAATTACGTTGATTCCTGAAGAAGCTCAAATTATCAAAAGTGTTTTTGAATGGTATCTCAATGGCTATACAATTGCAGAAATACAGCGAAAAAGCAAAGAAATAGGCTTTAAAAAAACAGGAAAGGACGCCATTCAAAGAATGCTAACTAATACAGTTTACGTCGGCCTCATCAGAATGAAAGCTCACCAGGACGAAAACGAAAAGTTTGTTCATGGAATTCACGAGCCAATAATTGACAAAGAAACTTTTTACAGAGTGCAAGCCAAATTTCTTAAGCCAAAAATAGTGCGTCAGCAATATAACGATAGTGCTTTCTTGAAAAGATCAATCGTTTGCCCTGATTGTTACAGGCCATTAACGTGCGGGCATACTAAAGGACGCAGTAAATATTATTGGTATTACGAATGTGTTACTCACAGAAAGTCATTTAATGCCGATGTTGCCCATACAAAATTGAATGAAATTCTAAAGGAATTCGATTTTAACGATGCGCAGTTAAGTTATCTCGAGGCGCAAGTTAGAATCAGGCTTCAAAAGGAAATTGAAGAAAATACTTCTGGGATTCCTGTTTTACTAAATAAGAAATCTGTGTTAATGACAAAGAAAGAAGGCTTGGAAGATAAATACATTTCCGGAAAGCTTGACGATAAAACTTTTGTGACCTGGAATGAAAAGATAGGAATGGAAGTTAAGGAATTGGAAGAAAAAATAAAATTGTCTCAAGCTACCGAAACGAGTTACTGGAATACATTTATATCTAGATTCTCAAAGCTTTCAAATATTAGCGAAGTATTCCAAATGGCAGATGTTCAGGGTAAGCAAAATTTCATCGAAAAGGTGTTCGGTACAGAATTAGCTTATAATGGAGAGGTTTACCGAACCGCTTTTTTGAATCCGCTTTTCCTTTCTAAAGCCTTGCTATTACAGAGAAAGGGCTTGCTTGAATTCCATAAAAAAACGGGGATTTCTGAGAAATCCCCGTCATGGGTGAAAGACGGGTCTCGAACCCGCGACCTTCGGAACCACAATCCGACGCTCTAACCAACTGAGCTACAATCACCATTTGTTTATGCGAGTGCAAATATACTGCAAAAGTTAACTTTTG
>NZ_JBKBOL010000017.1:0-4327 GCF_046293665.1 Flavobacterium sp. | reverse complement strand
ATTACCTAAAGTTTTATTTTTAATAATTGACAAACAAAGCTACAACCATTTTGGTTGTAGCTTTGTTTATATTTACCATACGTTCTTATTGATATTTTACATATCCTTTCGGAAGCCTAGTGCCTAATCGATATGATAGCTTAAATAGCGGGCATCGTTATGGTTTTCAAGGGCAAGAGAAGGATGATGAGATAAAAGGAGAAGGAAATTCTTTGAATTATACCTTTAGGATGCATGATCCGAGAGTGGGCAGGTTTTTTGCAGTTGATCCGTTAACGAAGCAATATCCTTACTATTCGCCATACCAATTTAGCGGAAATAGAGTAATAGACGCTGTTGAGTTGGAAGGAAAAGAACCAGGTTTTAATTGGGGTTGGTGGTTTTCAATGGCATATCTAAAGATAAAACTCTCTTTAAGTAACAGTGTGGAGAGAATGGCCTCTCCAGTAAGACAAAATAATGAAACAATTAATAACAATCCTTTTATTTCTGAAGAAAGAAAGCAACAATTATATATGGTGGATGCTGTAACCGCAACTGTCGATTTACAAGGTAAAATTTTGGTTGCAGGTACTGTTGCTTCTGGAACTGTGATTGGTGGTGGAGCAGTAATTGCGGAAACAGGATTGGCTTCTGCTACTGTAGTAACTTTGAATACAGAATTTGGTTATTTAGCTTCCTCTGGACCATTGTGGAAGGGTGCGTTGGCTTCTTCTTTTACGTATGAAGGCATAGTACAGACTTCGACTTACACTGGTGGTGTCAATGCATTTACAAATGTAACCGGTCAAGTTCTTGCAAATGGCGGTAAGTTTGATGAAAATATAAATTTATCTCAGACTGCTTTTGCGTTTACTTTTAAGGCATTGCCGGCAAACATTGGAGAATCTTCTTTTTTCTTAAATTATAAGGGCAAAAGAGACTATTCATCCCCCTCGCAGTTTACAAGTTCATTTACGGGTAATCTTTTAGGGGGCAAACTCAACAGTAAATTGGATGACCTTTTTAAACCCTTGAAGGATTTTAGTATCTCAGTATCACCTACAATAGACATGACAGCTGGTACAGGAGTGGAGGTAATGGAAAATGCCGCTTCTAAAGAAATTGAACAGCTTCTTAATACGAAATTTTCAAGTCCAAGTAATCAAGCGCAAAATAATTCAAATAAAAAGAAGAAGAAAAAAACTGAAGAAGATTAAATTATGAAAGAAAAATATATACCGTTGGTTATAGGCTTAATGCTTTTTACTTTTTTGTTCATTTTTTCCTTAACTGCGACAAACGAAATAGAAGAGAGTATAAAAAAAAACAGATTTGAAACAGTTGGAATGGTATACAAATTTTATAGTAACAGGAGTAATAGTAGATATTATTTTAAATATTATTTTAACAATAAAGTTTATTACAACAATGATAATTTGAAGGATTTTGAAAGAGAAGAATGTGTAAATCGATTTTATAAAATTAATTTATCCACTGAAAACCCGAAATTTTCAAAAATATTTTTGGATCAAGAAGTTACTGATACATCTGTAATTTTAAATGCGGGTTTTTCATTAACAGACATGAAAAATTAGATTATATCGTATGCAAGATCAAACTACAACTTTTAAAGTTGTAGTTTTTTATTCTACACTAATTAGTCTTTTAATAACTCTCCAACTTACTATGCACCTTATCAATCTCTCTATCAATATAGACTTGAGCGTAATGCACATACCTGTTAAAAGAACTACTAGTAGTGCTATGACCACTAATCTTTCTAACAAGATGTTCCGGCATCCCAAGTATTAAAAGGGTCGTTATCGCGGTTCTACGCATCATGTGTGAACTCATTTTATCACAGAAGCGGTCTTTACTTTCTTTAGTGTTTTTAATTTTCTTGGCAATACCTTGTTTTTCCCGTGATATTTCTATTGGAGTAGTGAATTCGGCCAACTCACCAATATTTTTTAAGCTCTTATTGAAGTTAAACAGCGTTATGTTTCCAAACAATGTCGCTTTGGTGTTTTTTGATTTGTATTTTTGGTAAATGACTACCGCATAGTTAGGCAACTTTATAGAACTACTTGTTTTAGTTTTCTTCGATTTTAATTTTAAATACCAATCTTCTCCCGACTGCTCAAAATTCTTACTGGTCAATAAAAAAATATCTGAGTAACGTAATCCTGTGGTACAACCAAAAACAAATATGTCTTTTATTTTTCTGAGACTTGGTGTTAGCTTTGTCTCAAACTCCTTATCATGAATGAGAAATTTTAATTGTTCCGGTGATAAAACCAAAATGTCAATTTCTTCTTTCCTAACATAGAACTGCTTGTGAAAATCTCCGGCATAAATCTCTTTTTCTAATTTTAAGTAATTGAAAAACACCCTTATCACTTTGATTGTAGCGCCAACATAATTATCATAGCAACCTTTTTTATATAAGAACTCCGTAAAGTTTTTATAAAACTTTTTCCAATAGTTTTTCTCTGAGAGCAACTCCTTTTTTGAGAGCTTTAGAATATCACAAACCCTTAGTTCAGTTTTGGTTTCTTCCGAAAAAAGTATAAGGTTTCTTAATACATAAGTATAATTGTCTATTGAGCTTTTAGCGATACGTTCCCCATTTTTTTTCAATCTTTTACCCGATTCTGATTCTTTGATAAATTGCTTAAATAAAGGGATTAATGGTTTGACCTTTTTCATGTGGTGGTTTTTACCAAAAATACTGGAAATGTGTTAAAATAAAAAAATACAACTTCATAGTTGTAGTCTTTGACTCTTATAAAAATTTAAAAACTCATTTTAAATATTTTAATCGAAAAGGTGGTAGTTGTAGCCTTTTTATTAAAATGATTGATGTACGTAAGATAGGTTAATATTCAATATATTTATATATTAACGTACCTATTTTATAGTAAAACGAGTATATCTTTCATAATGGTATCTATTTTCAAATACTTCCCCAAACATGATTTCATTAATCATTGGAATGTTATTAGAATTTGAATAATCAACCAAATAGCACCCTAAAATACCATTTGTTTTACTTACAAAATAAACAACCCCATTGTTATTATTAAAAACTTTATATTTTTTAAAACAGAACTTATATATTGAATCATTTCTTAATTTATCAAAAAAAGCATCTTCTTTACATAAAAAATAATTTTTGCTTAAAAGTGTACTTTTCTTATAGTGTATTTTAATGCAGTTACCTACTGGTAGGCTAAAATCAAAAAGTACAAATCTAATTTTATCTGTTTTGAAATAAATTTTGTTATTCTCTTGCTCTAACTTGCCAATCATAAAATTTTCAACAGTAGGTATACCATCATAAAATGTAGCTTTTTGGTTAAATAATTTAATAAATGATTTATCAAATTGTTTTTTCTCCCAATCTTTAAAATTAATCTCTTCGGGATCATTTATATTACATGAAGAAAATAGAAATATTAAAAGTATAATCGGTATCAAATTAACTTTTTTTCTTTTTTTTCTCATCGTTTTTCTGTTTAAGTTTTTTCTGTATCTCTTTATTCTCCTTAATAACTTTTTTAAGTTCCGTATAATCTTTTTGAGCAGGTGAACCTATTAGACGCTCATCTTTTTCTAAGTTTTCATTAGATGGGCTGCTTGTTGTTTCCATAAAGTTATATTCACCATGATCTTTGGCATTTGAAGATACTTTCCCTTTTAAATATTTAATTGCATGTGCCGTTTCTTCATGTCTAATTACGAATGATTCATCAATTAATTGCTTTTCATTTTCCCAATTAGGCGAAAAGGAGGTTCCAATGAGGATTAATTCTTTACCATCCTCTATTGCTAATTTTACATGCTCATACTCTAAGTTTTGATAATAAGCTCTATGACTTCCTGACTTTAACTTATCAAAATCACTTTTATTTCTAATTATGTTGGTCATTCCTTCTTCTCCCCAATAAGATTTTAATGGATAGTAAAGAATATCTATCTTCTTTTGATTTAAAAATAATTTGTCAAACTTTTTTCCTGATTGAGTCATACTTAGAAGTTTCAAAGTTGATTTAAAATCGTTAGTATTTAAGTCTTTATGGACATACCTAACTTCTAAACCTTCTAATTCAACACCATCCAAAACCCTATTTTCACTAAAGGCATATGGAGAATTATGTGGATATTTTGCACTCAAAGGGTCAATGGTAAAAAACCTACCCACTCTCGGATCATGCATCCTAAAAGTATAATTCAAAGAATTTCCTTCGCCTTTGATCTCATCATCCTTCTCCTGTCCTTGGAAACCATAACGATGCCCGCTATTTAAGCTATCATACCGGTTAGGCACTAGGCTTCCGAAAGA
>NZ_JBKBOL010000016.1:0-9338 GCF_046293665.1 Flavobacterium sp. | reverse complement strand
TTTTTTTTTGAAAACCCTATCCTAACGGATGGGGTTTTTTGTTTATGGTTGTTGGCGAACTGAAGTTCGCGTACCTGAAGCCCACCGGGCTTCCTCCTCTTAATATCAAATGCAGATGGTACTGCAGTAATGTGGGAGTCCCGATAGCTATCGGGAGTCGCCACCTTTTTTTTAGTGAGTCCTGACTATTTAGTCAGGACTCATTTTTTTATAGATGTGGCGTGTTCCTTCGGTCGATCCGCCGCCTTTTTTTTGAAAGTCCTCATCATTTATTTGATGGGGATTTTTTGTTTTAGATTATAGGCGAACTGAAGTTCGCGTACCTGACTGCCACTGGCAGTCCTCCTTTTAATTTCAAATCTGAAGCCCACTGGGCTTCCTCCTCTATATATCATAGGTTTTTTGTTTTACAGCGGTTTGAAACCCGCCGTTACCGGTATTCAATCCCGATGGGATTTTGTTTTACAAAGAGTTAGCCTTCGACTCCCGAAGCCTCGGGACAGGGTGGCATTGTGTAAGTATATTTTTATTACTGGTTAAAGATTCTCTATAAATAACTAGGTTCGTATTATTGCAGTTAATCGCGTGAGGGATGGGAGAGGTTACCATGTAACCCGGACAGCCCGACCCGTAGGGACACGCCATAATTATGTAAATGATAATTATAGTTCTGTAAGAAGTGCTTGAAGATTTATGACGAAATTTACAATGTTGTTAGGAAATTAATAACACCCAAATTTTTCATTATAACTTTAAATTATTAGAACTATGAAAAGAGTAATTATGGTAATCGCAATGATTACGTTATCAACCACGGGTGCTTTGGCACAAACAGAAGAGAAGACGGGAACTGATAACCGCTCAAAAATATCTCTTGGGATAAAAGGAGGTGTTAATTTATCAAATGTATATGACTCTGAAGGAGAAGATTTTGTTGCGGATTCGAAGATAGGTTTTGCGATTGGGGGTTTTGTTTCTATTCCTCTTGGAAGCTATTTCGGAATTCAGCCAGAGGTTTTGTTCTCTCAAAAAGGGTTTAAATCGACAGGGACTTTTTTAGGCAGTACTTATGAAATGACCAGAACGAGTAATTTTATTGATGTGCCGATTTTGGTTTCTTTTAAACCGGTGGAAAGCGTTTCTATTTTGTTTGGACCACAATTTTCCTACTTGACAAAACAAACCGATAATTTTAAGGGAGGAACAATTTCGGCTACACAAGAAGAAGAATTCAGCAATGCTAATCTTCGTAAAAATATTTTTGGTTTAACCGGTGGGGTGGATTTTAATGTTGACCAAATGGTTATTGGTTTGAGAGCCGGTTGGGATGTAAGTGAAAATAACGGCGACGGTACTTCAGATACACCACGTTATAAAAATATGTGGTATCAGGCTACTATTGGTTATAGGTTTTAGATAAAAACTTTTTTACCATATAAGGCATATAAGTTTCATATAAAAGTTTAAATGACTTATATGGTAAATTTACCAATCAAGAATATTATCTATTTTCAATCCATTTTCTGGCATTGACAAAAGCTTCAATCCATGGCGAAACTTCGTCTTTTTGATTGCTTGGATAATGTGCCCAGTTCCATGGGAAAGTGGAACGCTCAATGTGTGGCATCATTACTAAATGTCTACCGGTTTTGTCGCAAAGCATGGCAGTGTTATAATCGGAACCATTTGGATTGGCCGGATAACCTTCGTAAGCGTATTTGGCTACGATGTTGTATTGACTTTCTTCATAAGGCAAATGGAATTTACCTTCACCATGTGAAACCCAAACACCAAGTGTTGTTCCGGCTAACGTTTTCAGCATCACCGAATGGTTTTCTTGTACTTTGACCGAAGTGAAAATACTTTCGTGTTTGTGGGAATCATTGTGCTTCATTTTTCCGTGAATTTCGTGTTCCGGATTGATGACTTCCAATTCCATGAACAATTGACAACCGTTACAAATGCCTACAGATAAAGTGTCTTCGCGTTTTAAGAAATTCTTTAAAGCAGTATTGGCTTTTTCGTTGTATAAAAAGGCTCCGGCCCAACCTTTGGCGGAACCTAATACATCAGAATTAGAGAAACCTCCGACGGCGCCGATGAACTGAATGTCTTCTAAAGTTTCACGTCCAGAAATTAAATCGGTCATGTGAACGTCTTTGACATCAAATCCGGCCAAGTACATGGCGTTGGCCATTTCGCGCTCGGAATTGCTTCCTTTTTCGCGAATAATAGCTGCTTTCGGTCGTGGTTTTGAAGAGTCGATTGTAGGTTTTAACCCGGTGAAATGACTTGGGAATTGGTATTGTAAAGGCTGGTGACTATAGTTGTCAAAACGCTCTCTGGCCTTATTATTCTTGGATTGTTTTTGGTCGAGTAGGTAAGAAGTTTCGAACCAATCATCTCTTAGAGTTTTAATATTAAGTACTAAATCTTCGATAGTCAATGATTCTGAATGGACAACTTCTCCAATTTTGAAGAATTCAATTCCGGATAAAGCTTTTTCGAATACGGCATCGTCTTTCGCTTGAAGTACTAATCCAATATTTTCGGCGAATAAAATCTTAACCAAATCATTTTCTTCGAAGGAAGAGAAATCGATTTTTGCTCCCAAATTGTTATCGACAAAACACATTTCCAGTAAAGTCGTAATCAAACCACCGCTACCGATGTCATGTCCGGCAAGGATTTGACGTTCTTTGATTAAATCTTGGATGGTATTAAATGCTTTTTTGAAGAATGCGGCATCTTTTATCGTAGGGGTTTCGTTTCCGATTCTATTCAATACTTGAGCAAAGGAGCTTCCACCTAATTTAAAATCGTCTTGTGATAAATTGATATAATAAATTGAACCACCATTTTTCTGCAAAACAGGTTCAACCACTTTAGTAATATTCGAACAATTTCCAGCTGCTGAAATAATTACCGTTCCCGGTGCAATCACTTCGTCATTCGGGTATTTTTGTTTCATCGAAAGTGAGTCTTTTCCGGTTGGAATGTTGATGCCTAATTCGATGGCAAAGTCAGAACAAGCCTGAACCGCTTCGTATAAACGGGCATCTTCTCCTTCGTTTTTACAAGCCCACATCCAGTTGGCCGACAAGGAAACGCTTTTTAAATTTTCTTTTAGCGGCGCAAAAACAATGTTTGATAAAGCTTCCCCAATCGCATTTCTACTTCCGGCAGCAGGATTAATCAATGCTGAAATTGGAGCGTGACCAATGGAAGTTGCAATCCCTTCTTTTCCGTTAAAATCTAAAGCCATTACACCTACGTTATTCAATGGTAATTGCAATGGTCCGACACATTGTTGCTTGGCCACGCGTCCGCCCACACAGCGGTCAACTTTGTTGGTCAGCCAATCTTTACAAGCTACGGCTTCGAGCTTTAATACATCTCTTAAATAGTCTTGGATATAATCGTTACTATAGTCTAAATCAGTGTAATTTCTATCGATGGTTTTATCCGTCATAATCGTTTTTGGTGAACTTCCGAAGAAATCTTCCAGCGCATAATCCATTGGTTTGGCTCCGGTTGCTTTGCTTTCAAAAGTAAAACGATGGTCGTTGGTTACCTCACCAACTTGATACATAGGAGAACGTTCTCTGTCGGCGATTCTTTGTAAAGTATCAATATCTTTTTGGCCAATGACTAAGCCCATTCTTTCTTGAGATTCGTTGCCAATGATTTCTTTGGCAGACAATGTTGGGTCACCAATAGGTAATTTGTCTAAATCAATCAAACCGCCGGTTTCTTCTACTAATTCGGAAAGACAATTTAGATGTCCACCGGCACCGTGATCATGAATAGAAACGATAGGATTGTTATCACTTTCCACCAAACCGCGAATAGCATTGGCCGCCCGTTTTTGCATTTCAGGGTTAGAACGTTGAATCGCATTTAGTTCAATTCCGGAACCAAAAGCACCGGTATCTGCAGAAGAAACGGCAGCGCCACCCATTCCGATTCTATAGTTTTCACCACCAAGGATAACGATTTTATCTCCGGCTGTCGGTTTCTTTTTGATGGATTGGTCTAGTTTTCCGTAGCCAATTCCGCCCGCTTGCATGATGACTTTGTCGTAACCTAGCTTTCTGTTTGTATTTGGTTCTTCCTCAAATTCGGATGCTTCTTGGTGTTCGAAAGTTAAGATTGAACCTGTGATTAACGGTTGTCCGAATTTATTTCCGAAATCAGAAGCACCGTTTGATGCTTTGATTAAAATGTCCATTGGCGTTTGGTACAACCATTTTCTTTCGGTCATGCCATTTTCCCAAGTTCTATTGTCTTTCAAACGAGAATAAGCGGTCATATAAACGGCAGTTCCGGCTAAAGGTAACGAACCTTGTCCACCAGCTAATCTATCGCGAATTTCTCCACCTGAACCGGTTGCGGCTCCATTAAAAGGCTCAACGGTTGTGGGGAAATTGTGAGTCTCTGCTTTTAGTGAAATGACAGAATCAAATTCTTTAGTTTCGTAAAAATCAGGTTTGTCGGCACTTTTCGGTGCGAATTGCGTAACTCTTGGTCCTTTGACAAAAGCCACGTTATCTTTATAAGCCGAAACAATATCGTTTGGATTTTCGGCTGATGTTTTTTTGATGAGTTTGAATAAAGAAGTTTCTTTTTCTTGGCCGTCTATTACAAATGTTCCGTTGAAGATTTTGTGGCGACAGTGTTCAGAATTGGCTTGCGAAAAGGCAAAAACTTCTGAATCGGTTAATTTACGACCGATTTTTTGGGCAACACTATTCAAATAATCAACTTCTTCTATACTTAGCGCTAAACCTTCTTGTTGGTTATAAGCTGCAATATCATCAATTTCAAGAATCGGCTCCGGCAGAATGTTGATGGTAAAAATATCTTGGGTTAACTCGTTGTATTTTTGCGAAAGCATTGGGTCGAAATCATTGAAATCAGCCGAAACTTTTTCGAACTCTTCGATTCTGATGATGCCTTCGATGCCCATATTCTGGGTGATTTCAACGGCATTGGTACTCCAAGGCGTTACCATAGCGGCACGTGGGCCAACAAAAAAATCCGTCAGGACGGATTTTTCTATTTTATGTGCGTGGTCAAAAAGCCAGTTTAGTTTTGAGATAGTTTCTGCCGAAAGTTCGTTTTGCGCTTGTACGGCAAAAACAGTATTGCTTTCGTTTCCGAAGAAATGAATCATTTTGTAGTTATTTTATTCCGCTGCGCTCCATACAATTCGGCATCGCCTCGGGTGTTAGTTGTTGTGTTGCAAATTTAGATTAAAAAATGCGAAAATGAAAAAAGGTTTTTCAACAAATTAATCTTCAAAAGTAGTCCAATTATAAGCGCCGGCATCAAAAGTTATTCTTTGATTACCCAAAATATCAAATGGTACTCCAACATTATCTCCAAAATCTCTGGCTGCGGAGTCTTCACCGATGTTTAATTTGTTGCTTTGGATGTTTAAGAATCTTGGATTTTCGTTTCTTTTGATTTCCGGATTGTTAAAAATCCAACTGTAAAGCGCATCTGTACTTGAGCCGAATTTTATCAAACATTTGGTAAAAGAATAATTAAAATCTTCTGAAGTATCAGGATCTAATTTTAATTCATAGGTATTACTGCCGTAAATGATACAATTTTTAAAATCGGCTTGGGTTAAATCAAAAGCCACATTTTGATTGCTTTCATTTTTGTAATAATTATTTAACAAAACGGCAACTTGTCTTGAACTCGACCAATTATTATTGAAAGTACAATGTTTGAAATCATAACTTCCACCTAAAGTACAAGCTAAAGCGGCAACGCCTCCATAATTAACTACGATGTTTTCACCCTGTATTTTGGCCGTTTTAGCATAAATACCAACTAATGATGAATTGTATATTTCGGTATTCTTAATCGTCATAAAATTGCCGTCATTGCTGTCAATGTTTAATCCGACAACTGAATTTTTGATGACAACATGTTCAATTTCATTATTGGTACTTCCTGCGGTTAGCCAAATCGTTTCCCATTGTCCGGGTACATCTGAAAATCCGGGTTCCAATCGATCGCCTTCAAAAATGATTTTGTTTTGTAAGGTTCCAACGGCTTTAAACGAACCGCCATTACCCACAATTAAACCAGACTCCGCATGAAAATGAATTTTCGCTCCAGGTTGAACGGTCAGTGTTTTTCCATTAGGCACAGCAGCATAACCGTAGATAACATAAGGTTTGTCATTACCCCAATTGTATTCATTGCCATTAACAGGGTCGTTTTCATCAAGGAAGAAACCATAAACGGGTTCTTCAATTCCTTCTATATTAAGGGTTTCTGTAGTTCCATCGGCAAATCTTTTCGGGTATAAAAAATAGGCATCTTGTATCAGGGTTACCAATTCCACTTTTTGGAAATTGTCACCGCTGTCAAACTGAATTTGATCAGTATATAAAAAATCCGTTGGATTGGCAGAAGCAACATCGGTGGTGACTTCTATAAAAATATACAAACTGTCTTTGGCTAATAATTCGACATCGTGAAAAATGCGGTTGTTTTCGCCTACCATTCCGTCAACCGTCATGCGGTATTTTGAGGCTTGTCCTTTACCTAATTGGATGGTTGGAATTTTAATGTCTTTATCGCTTTTATTGTAGACTTTTAGTGTATAGGTACTCGAACCGATATTGGTGAAAACCGTATCCAAATAAACGGTGTCTTTAGAAAAAGTCAAATTGCCGGTACTGGCTTCAAATTGAAAGTCTTCACGACAAGAACTTACAGAGATGGCTAAACCAACAATAAAAAGGATAATGATATTGCGCATGTAAAAATGAATTTTGGTAAATGTAAGTATTAAAGTTTAATTTGAAAATAAGACCATTTGAAAATTTGAAAATTGTCTTTACTAATAACGATAAAAAGACCTTTTTAGTATTTTCATTTTATCTGCTTTTTCCTTGTGGGAAATAAGTAGTAATTTTACAAAAAAAAGCTATGTCATTTGATAAAGAAAAAGTACTCCAATTATGCAATGAATGGTGTAACAACACGTTAATGCAAACTTTAGAAATTGAATATATTGATGCAGGCGAAGGATTTTTAACCGCGAAAATGCCGGTCAATTCCAGAGTACACCAACCGATGGGATTATTACATGGTGGCGCCACAGTGGCTTTGGCCGAAAGTGTTGGAAGTGCCGCTTCACTAATGTTCATTAATACGGACAAGCAAGAAGTCCGCGGTATTGAAATTTCTGCCAATCATCTGAAAAGTAAACGTGAAGGTATGGTGTATTGTACCGCCAGAATTATTCACCAAGGCAGAAGCATTCATCTTTGGGAAATAAAAATCACGGATGAGAACGACAAACTCATTTCGCTTTGTAAATTAACCAACATGATTTTACCCAGAAGGTCATGACCGATTTATTTATAAAAGTCAAAACCCATCAAGAGCAGCAATTGCCTTTTGTGTTGTATGCGAAGCCCAATTCGGATAAAATGGTTGGTTTGTTCCAAAAGAATGACCATTTGTATTTTCTGGAAGATTTTGCAACGAAAGGGTTTGTTTTTGCACCATTTGATGGTGATTTGATGCCCTATATTCCTCAAAAAGAATGCGATGTTTATGTGGAAAAAATCGTTCAGAAGGATTATTTGATAACTAATAATATTTCGCCTGAGATTGATCAAACGGCCAAAATTGTTTTTGAAAACTTGGTAAAAAGAGGTGTGGAAGCGATAGTTAAAGGCGCTTTTGAAAAAGTGGTTTTATCCAGAAAAGAAGAAGTGCTTTTGAGGCAATTCGACTTAGAAACGGTTTTCAAACAGTTGATTGCTTTTTATCCGACAGCTTTTAAATATTGTTTTTTTCATCCAAAGATTGGAATGTGGATGGGCGCAACGCCCGAACAATTTCTAAAAATAAATCAGAAGTCATTGCAAACGGTTGCTCTGGCCGGAACACAAATCGGCACCAAAGCAGAGAATATTATTTGGCACGAAAAAGAAATCAATGAACAACGATTAGTCACGGAGTTCATAACAACAAGTTTGCAAAATAAAGTCAGTGAATTGACTGTTTCGAGTCCGTATTCCGTCAAAGCTGGCAATCTTTGGCACATTAAAACTGATATTTCGGCAACAATAAAATCTAAAAAGGCCAAAGGAGAAATCGTTACGGCTTTACATCCAACCTCGGCAGTTTGTGGTTTGCCTAAGGAATCGGCAAAAGCATTTATCCTAAAGAATGAAAGTTACGACCGCGAATATTATTCCGGATTTTTAGGCGAATTGAATATCGACTTTGCCACTTTTCGAACAGAACAATCCGATTTATTTGTGAATTTGCGTTGTATGAAAATTATTGGCGATACGGCCCAAATTTTTATGGGTTGCGGCATTACCAAAGACAGTGTTCCTGCGGATGAATTTATGGAAACGGTGAATAAATCGATGACAATGAGAAAGGTTTTATAAATTGATAATTGATAATTTTGGCAATTAATAACATAGAATGATATGAAATTAGATATACTAGCTTTCGGTGCGCATCCTGATGATGTGGAATTGGGTTGTAGTGGTACGATTGCCAAAGAAGTTGCTTTGGGGAAAACAGTCGGTATCGTCGATTTGACTCGTGGTGAACTCGGAACGCGTGGTTCGGTGGAAATTAGAAATCAGGAATCCAAATTGGCTGCGGAGATATTGGGTATTTCCGTTCGTGAAAATCTCGACATGCGCGATGGTTTTTTTGTTAATGATGA
Source organism: Flavobacterium sp. (assembly GCF_046293665.1). Lineage (GTDB taxonomy): Bacteria > Bacteroidota > Bacteroidia > Flavobacteriales > Flavobacteriaceae > Flavobacterium. The sequence goes on along the minus strand of NZ_JBKBOL010000016.1, from coordinate 613 downwards.
AGCGCATCAAATGGAAATTATCAAACGCATTAGAAAATACCGTCCGGAAATAGTGATTTGTAATGCTATTGATGACCGACACATTGATCATGGTAAAGGAAGTAAATTGGTTTCCGATGCTTGTTTTTTATCGGGTTTGCGAAAGATAGAAACGACTCATGAAGGTGAAGTTCAGGAAGCATGGCGACCAAAAGTGGTTTACCATTACATTCAGTGGAAAAACATCGAGCCTGATTTTGTGGTTGACATTACCGATTTTATAGCTAAAAAAGAAGCTTCAATTTTGGCTTATGGTTCCCAATTTTATTCTGAAAACTCCAAGGAACCTGTTACGCCGATTGCTACCAAAAACTTTTTGGAAAGCATACATTATCGATCTCAAGACTTCGGAAGATTGGTAGGTGTTGACTATGCCGAAGGTTTTACAGCTGAAAGGTATGTGGCTGTCAATAGCTTATCAGATTTGAAGTAAAAAAGTAATAAGAATTTTTGCAAAAGTTAACTTTTGCAGTATATTTGCACTCGCATAAACAAATGGTGATTGTAGCTCAGTTGGTTAGAGCGTCGGATTGTGGTTCCGAAGGTCGCGGGTTCGAGACCCGTCTTTCACCCA
>NZ_JBKBOL010000015.1:0-22380 GCF_046293665.1 Flavobacterium sp. | reverse complement strand
TAGCTTCAGGGGTTGGGTCAACTATTAATTGTAATTCAACATAATTAGCACATCCTGTCAAAGTATAAAATACGCGTACATAAATCGTTTGTGTCCATGGGTTGATGTTCTCGTAAGGACTGGTAAGTGAAGGTGCTGCTCCGATTAAAGCATCGGTCTCGGTTTCGTAAAAACTTACTGAAACACCTGCAACAGCAGACCCTCCCATGATTTCAATTCTGGTACTTTCTAAATCAAAGAAACCAAATCCATCATTATTAGGATCACAATAGTGAAGTGCTTGTGGTGTAACAGCAATTGGTCCTTGAGTTACTCTTAGCAATTGTGTGGTGGTGGCATAACATCCTGTTGCGTTATCTTCAACTCTGATGTAAACTATTTCATTATCCGTTCCTGTATAAGCTAACGGATCTTGAATGGCATTGGCCGTTACTTCGTTTTGGGCATCAAGTAAAGTATTGTAATAAGTAATAGTCAATCCCGAAGTATTATTACCGGTAACTACTCCTTCATTAATAGTCAAATCAAACTCTGCCTGATTTGTCAAACCGTTACTACACTCAAATAATGGCTCTGGTGCTATTGCTGGTGGAATAGGATTCACCACCAAATTAAACGAACTTACCGAAAAACATCCTGTAGTGTTGTTACGAATATTAATCCAAATCTGTTGTGGATTACTTATGTTTGGGTAAGAATTTGGTAGCGGACTTGTTTGCGTTTGCGCATCGCCTTGCGTTAAATAATAACTAATCGTTACATTGTTTTGTCCATTAGCAATCTCGGCATCCATACTGTTTAAAGTAAACACCTCTGTTTCATCACCTGGATTATCGTAATCACACAATTCGTAATCCGCAATTACCGGATTAGCCATTGGAATAGGATTAACTACTAAATTGAAAGTCGTAGTGCTAAAACAAGCCGGAGAACCAACAGTATAAGCTCTTACATAAATAGTTTGTATTCCAACTCCTGTTGTAAGATTACAATAATTCACAGTCAATGGAATCGCTGCTCCACTAGTGTCTGTTTCATAAAACTCTACAACAATATTAGGATCACCACCATTAATTTCAGGTATTTTAATATTTAAATCAAACAAACAAGAGATAGTATCATTGTTGTCATCACAAACAACATAATCTGTTGGCTGACTGATAACCGGTGGCGTAGCTACCGTCACAACAGCAGAACCTGTTTGGGGTTGTGAACAAGTTGTTCCACTTGCATCTACTACACTAATTAAATCATAAGTAAATGAACCCGCAACATCTGTTGGGACATCTATTATAAGACTATTTCCTCCTGAAGTTGAATTAGATTGTGGTGCACCATTATTTACTGAGTAAGTAAAAGTATAAGGAGCCGTACCATTTGCTCCAGTAATTATCACTTGTGGCAAAGGAGCATTCAAACATGTTGCAACAGTTCCGGTAATTACAGCGGTTGGAAGTGGATTAACAGTCACTGTAGCTGTTCCATCTTGAATTTGTGAACAAGTCGGCGTTCCTGAACTTGATACACTAACAAGAGAATACACAAAAGTCCCGGCTGATGCAGTAGGAGCATTAATCGAAATGCTGTTCCCGGCCAAAGTAGTAATGGTAGGTTGAACCACATTATTTATCGAATAAGTAAAGGTATAAGGTGCTGTACCATTAGCTCCCGTCAAAGTTATTTGAGGACTTGCTGCATTTTGACAAACAGTAGTAGTTCCTGAAATAGTTGCCGTTGGCAAAGGTAAAACAGTAACGACTGCTGAGCCTGTAATGTTTCTTGAACAGTTAGTAACCGGATTCAAAATACTTACCAAGGTGTATGTTGAATTAGCCGTAAGATTAGGTGTAGTTATAGAATTTGTCCCGGCACCATTCAAAGTTATAGTTTGGTTAGTTCCACCATTAACATTGTAAGTAACCTGAGCGTTAGGTGTTCCATTAAAAGTAATGACAGTACTGTTTCCTGAGCATATTGATGTTGTTCCGGATATTGTAGCTGTTGGTAGAGGATTTACTATCAATTGAAAAGAAGTCGTTCCATAGGTTAATGGATTGGCATTATCTTCCATTCGTACATAAATCGTTTGACCGTTGGTTCCAGTTACATTTGTCGGACCAATGGCTCCCGTGTCATTATCTGCGTTATTTTGAGTCAAATGATAGGTTACCGTAAAGTCAGAGGCAGGATTTGTACCTAAAACAATAGGCGTTTGAGGTAAGAAATTAAAAACAGCTGTTCCACTTCCGAAACTACTTTCACAAAGTGTCAAGTTTGGCGGTGTGTTCGGATTTGCAACACAAGTGTCAAAACAGATGGTAAAAGGAAAAACAGACACACATCCGCTTGATGTTGGCCCATTATCAGTCACAGACAAATATAAGGTAGTACAAGCACCCGCTCCTCCGGCAGGTCCGGGATAGGATGTTGGATTACCAATCGGACTGATTATATCCTGAGCGTTTGCGGCAGAAGTGTGAAACGAAAGTTCAAAATCGCTCGGATTCAAACCGGTTCCATTAAAAATATTAGCCGTTGCAGTATTTAAATTGAAATTAGGAATAGTTGGACACTGCAATAAGTTGGCAGGCGGATTTATTGGAGGTGGCGCATAAAAGGATACTGTGGCACTAGCCGAAGCATTAGCAACACATCCTGGCTTATTTACAACTACAGTATAAGTTCCTGGTTGACTAACGGTAATTGATTGAACATTTCCGGCAATCGGACCACTTGGACCTGTCCATGCATATGAAGTAGCGTTATCAATAGTCGCAGTCAAAATTGCTTGACCTCCAACACAAATTACTTGGTCTTCTAAGGATAACGGACAAACAATATTACAATCGGTCGCTCCGGCTCCAGCTGCCCCTGCATTGGTCTGGGTTAATGATATTTGACCGGCTTGATTGGCAAAATTGGTCAACAATACCATATATACCTGACCGACTTGAGCATTAGGTATGGTGAAATTTTCAGTAGCTGCAGTTGAATAACTACATCCTACCTGGTTTGCAGCAGTTAAATCAGTACCGGCACAAGTTGGCGCTCCAAAAGGTCCCCAAGCAATGAAATCGACATCGATTCCGCCACCTCCGTTACTGGTTTGTGAAATAGTAAAATTTAAAGTACCGGCTATACTGATTTGCAAATAAAACCATGCCGGATTAGGCGTTGTACCTAAACACGAAACTGATCCGGTACTAGGCACTCCGGTTGTATTAGGAAAGGTCAATGCAGAGCCCCCCGCACAAAAAGGCTGTGCTCCGGGACAGGTTGACCCTTGGGAAAAAACAGAATGTGCTGAAAATAGGCTAATTAAAAATAAATAGATGTAAAATTTTTTCATTACTGACAACATTTTTTTGAGGAGCGAAATTTACATAAATTTAAGAAATAATTATGTTAAATGTGAATTATTTTCAAATATTAACAGTATTGCGCACAGATTAATTATAATTATTTATCTTTGTTACTTCAATTTTTTAACCCAAATTAACGGTGAATTTAATGACAAAAAACGAAATAATTAACGACGAATTAGGTGAAAATCATATCGCAACCAGTGCTCAAAATCCTGTAAGAAATGATGCTTTTGATTTATCGGATGACAAAAAAATAGAACTAATCAAAAAAGACGTGGAAAGCATTCTAACAATTCTTGGAATGGATTTGACGGATGATAGTTTAAAAGGAACACCAAATCGCGTTGCTAAAATGTTTGTAAAAGAGATTTTTGGCGGACTCAACCCTAACAAAAAACCAAGCTCATCGACGTTCAAAAACAACTATAAATATGGTGAAATGCTAGTAGAAAAAAACATCACCGTTTATTCTACTTGTGAACATCACTTACTCCCTATTGTTGGTCGCGCTCATGTGGCCTACATCTCTAACGGAACAGTAGTTGGGCTTTCTAAAATGAATCGAATTGTTGATTATTTTGCTAAAAGACCTCAAGTACAAGAGCGTCTAACGATGCAAATTGTTCAAGAATTGCAGAAAGTTTTAAATACACAAGATGTGGCCTGCGTTATTGATGCCAAACATTTATGCGTGAATTCAAGAGGTATACGCGATATCGAAAGCAGTACGGTTACTTCGGAATTCGGTGGTAAATTCAGTGAAGAATTAACCAAGCGTGAATTCTTAGATTATATCAGATTAGAAACCAGTTTTTAATAGCCCGGATTGCAGTGAAAATCCTTTTTTAACTTGCCGTGGGTTTTAACCCTCGGGAATTTAAAAAAGATTGTAACGGAAAGCCGGAAATAGCTCCCAAAAAAAAATGCAACTTTATAAAAATCATACCCTAAAAATATACAACTCTCTTTCGGGAGATAAAGAACTTTTCAAACCCGTTCATGAAGGCAATGTCGGAATGTATGTTTGTGGCCCAACGGTTTACAGCAACGTTCACTTAGGCAACGTGCGTACGTTTATGTCGTTTGATATGATTTTCAGGTACTTATTGCATTTGGGTTATAAAGTCCGTTATGTGCGCAATATTACTGATGTTGGTCATATTGTAGACGATGTAGATGATGGTGAAGATAAAATTGCCAAAAAAGCACGTGTTGAACAATTAGAACCGATGGAAATCGTGCAACGGTATACTGTTGATTTTCATGATGTTTTAAACCAATTTAACTTTTTACCGCCAAGCATAGAACCTACAGCGACTGGTCATATCATTGAGCAAATTGAAATCGTAAGACAAATTATTGAAAAAGGTTTTGCTTATGAAACCAATGGCTCTGTTTATTTTGATGTGGTAAAGTTTAATGAAACCAATCACTACGGAAAACTAAGTGGCCGAAACATTGACGAAATGTTAGCCAATACTCGTGATACCGACGGTCAAAGTGATAAAAAAAATCCACAAGATTTTGCATTGTGGAAGAAAGCAGAACCGGAACACATTATGCGATGGCCATCACCTTGGGGCATAGGTTTTCCCGGTTGGCATTTAGAATGTACCGCGATGAGCACGAAATATTTAGGGGAAACTTTTGATATTCACGGTGGCGGAATGGACTTGAAATTCCCGCACCACGAATGTGAAATTGCTCAAAACGAAGCTTGTACCGGTCACAGTCCGGTGAATTATTGGATGCATGCCAATATGTTGACCCTGAATGGTAAAAAAATGTCAAAATCTACCGGAAATAATATTTTGCCTGACGAAATATACAATGGCGGTAGTCCGTTTTTAAGTAAAGCTTTCTCTGCTAATGTGGCGCGCTTCTTTATGATGCAAGCGCATTACCGCAGTATTTTAGATTTCACTAATGACGGAATTGTAGCAGCTGAGAAAGGCTTTAACCGTTTGTTAGAAGGCTTGGATATTTTAAAAGAATTACAGCCAAGCGCCTCATCTTCTTTGGATATTGCCTCATGGAAACAACAATGTTATGATGCGATGAACGATGATTTCAACACCCCAATTTTAATTGCTAATTTATTTGAAGGAATCAAATTTGTCAATTTACTTAACGACGGAAAAGAAACCTTGACCGCTGAAGATTTGAAAACGCTTTCAGAAACCTTAAACACCTTTACTTTTGATGTTTTAGGAATTAAAAATGAAAAGCTAGTCACCAATAATTCAGATAAATTAGAAGGAGTTGTTGAACTATTACTAAGCATGCGTTTAGAAGCTCGTGCCAATAAAAACTTCGCCCTTTCGGATCAAATTCGAGACCAATTGTTGGCTTTAGGTATCCAATTGAAAGACGGAAAAGGAGGCACTACTTTTAGCTTACAATAATGTTGAAGAAAATTGTAATAGCGCCACTTCTATTGCTAATCTATTTTTACAAGATTGTACTTTCACCTTTGATGCCCTCAAGTTGTAGGTTTCAACCAACATGCTCCAGTTATTTTGTGGAAGCTTTGAAAATTCACGGACCATTTTACGGCAGTTACTTAGGTGTAAAAAGAATTTTAAGTTGTCATCCGTGGGGAAAAAATGGTTATGATCCGGTACCGGAAAAAAAATGTTCTCACTAAAGAAAAGGTTAATTGTTTTTCAGTTCCAAACAAATCACTATTTTTACCATAAGAACTTAACCCCAAAATTTACTAATTTATGATTTGGAATCCATCAGAAGGAATAGAACTCGGTTTCTTTACTGTACGCTATTACAGCTTGATGTTTGTAATTGCTTTTGGTTTAGGATGGTATATAATGAAAAAAATATACGACCGGGAGAACGAACCTATAGAAAAATTGGACACTTTGTTTATTTGGACCGTAGTCGCCACTTTATTAGGTGCGCGTTTAGGACATGTTTTCTTTTACCAATGGGATTATTTTAAAGACCATTTAATGGAAATACTGTTGCCATTCAGATTTGAGCCTCAGTTTGAATTTACCGGTTTTCAGGGTTTGGCTAGCCATGGTGCAGCCATTGGCATTATCATAACGATGTATTTTTATAGTAAAAAAATCATAAGAAGACCAATTCTTTGGGTACTTGACCGCGTTGTAATTCCGGTTTCTTGTGGTGCCATTTTTGTTAGAATTGGTAATTTCTTTAACTCAGAAATTTATGGACATACTACTTCAAGTGATAATTTTTTTGCAGTAAAATTTATTAGAGAAGAAGAATTTTGGCAAACCCATAACCTAAAATATATTACCGGTGCTACTAACAACAATGAAGGCTATAACCTCATTCAAAACGACCCAAAATTCACTGAAGTTTTAAGCCAAATTCCGTACAGACATCCTGCACAATTATACGAAGCAGGTTTATATATAATTGTTTTCTTAGTACTTTATTTCTTATATTGGAAAACAAAAACTGCTGAAAAACAAGGTTTGTTATTCGGATACTTCTTAATCTTGCTTTGGACGGTTCGATTTATAGTAGAATATGTAAAAGTAAGTCAAGGTGGAATCGAAGAAAGTTTAAAACTCTTAACCACCGGACAATGGTTAAGTATTCCTTTTATACTGGTCGGAATCTACTATGTCTTCATGGCTGAAAAACCCATTGAAGATGAAATTAACAAATAAAAAAAATCCCTCGTTTGAGGGATTTTTTTATTCGGCTTCATTGACCTCATTATGTGATTTTGCATAGTTGCGCCATTTCTCAATACAGTCTTTCATATCCTCCGGAAGTTCGGTATCAAAACGCATAAATTCTTTAGTAGTTGGATGTTCAAACCCTAAGGTTTTTGCATGTAGCGCTTGTCTTGGTAGGGTTTTAAAACAGTTGTCTATAAACTGTTTGTACTTGGTAAAAGTTGTTCCTTTCAAAATCAAATCACCGCCATATCGCGCGTCGTTGAATAAAGTGTGACCAATATATTTCATGTGGACCCGAATTTGGTGTGTTCTTCCGGTTTCCAATTTACACGAAACCAAAGTCACATAACCAAAACGTTCTAAAACCTTATAATGTGTAACCGCATGCTTTCCAACTTCTCCCTCAGGAAAAACGGCCATTTGCATCCGGTCTTTGACGTGACGGGCAATATTGCCTTCTATTGTTCCCTCGTCTTCTTTGATATTACCCCAAACCAACGCTATATATTCGCGCTCCGAAGATTTGTCTTCAAACTGTTTGGCCAAATGCGTCATCGCTGCTTCAGTTTTAGCCACGACTAAAAGTCCGGTAGTGTTTTTATCTATTCGATGTACCAAACCAGGTCTTTCACTTGAATTCATTGGTAAATTATCAAAGTGAAATGCCAAAGCATTTACTAAAGTTCCGGTGTAATTTCCGTGTCCGGGATGAACTACCAAACCTGCTGGTTTATTGATGACCAACAAAGCATCGTCTTCATAAACAATATCCAGCGGAATGTCTTCAGGGATAATATGATTTTGAAACGGCGGATGTTCCAACATTACGCGAACTACATCAAAAGGTTTCACCCGATAATTAGATTTTACAGGAACATCATTCACCCAGATATTTCCTTTTTCAGCAGCGTTTTGTATTTTATTGCGCGTGGCATTTTCAATCAATTGCATCAAAAATTTATCGACACGCAATAAAGATTGTCCTTTTGGGGAAACAAATCTATGGTGTTCGAATAATTCCTCTTCTAAATCGGTAATCTCGTTTGATTTATTCATCTCCTAAAGGAATTTCCATTGAATCAATTGCTGTTGAATCCATTTCCACAAAACCGACTTTTCCATCACCTAAAACCAAATCGATTTTAGAGGACTTCAACACTTTATCGCCGGGTTTAAGTTTCTTGCCGTCCATTCGCATTTCAAGCACCATATCTTTACCTAAATAAGGTTTATAAGTAATCGTTCCTTCTTTTAAACCCACCGCTTCAAGAGTCGGAACTGCTTGACGATACGTTTTTTCAATCAAATCAGGTACAGCAACCATCGTATACGTAGAAGCATTGATTTTGATGTAAATCTTTCTGCCTTCTTTTACCTTTGCTCCTGCTTTAGGCTCTTGCTCAACAATAGTCAATTTAGGAAACTCAGGTCTGAAATCAACCGTATCCAAAATAATGTAGTCTAAATCTAAAGCTTCTAATTTTTCTTCTGCTTGTTCAGCCGATAGCTTACTTAAATCCGGAACGGTAATTTCTTGTCCATGATTAGTAGTATAAGTAATCCAATGGAAAAACAAATAAGCGATAAGCGCAAAAATGGCCATGGCGGCAAGCAATTGGGCAAAGAAAACTCGACTGGTTAAATATTTGCGTAAACTCATAGGGAAATTTTATTTGAGCAAAGATATAAAAAAGATACGCTTCGCTCCTAGATAATTAGACACGCCTTTCAGGAGTTTATAAACGCTTCGCTTATAGATAGAATCATTTTATAATCTAAATTCTAACATTCTAAAAAGCCCAGCAATCTAAGAGGCTAAGCCATATCTAACAATCTAATAATCTAAAAATCTAAAAGCAAAGCCGTATCTAACCAAAAAAATGATAATTTTGTTTTAACTAAAACACCAACCTAACTCAATCTACCAATGAAAAAAGTAGCCATCATCATGGGCGGATATTCAAGCGAATATCAAATATCACTTGTAAGCGGCAATGTGGTTTATCAATATTTAGACCCTAATTTATACCAAGGCTATCGCATTCATATTTTTAAAGAAAAATGGGTTTATGTAGATGAGAATGACAATGAATTTCCAATAGACCGAAATGACTTTTCCACAACGGTAAATGGCGAAAAAATAAGCTTCGATGTAGTGTTCAATGCCATTCACGGAACGCCTGGCGAAGACGGTTTAATGCAGGCTTACTTCGAATTGTTAGGCATTCCGCAAAGTTCTTGTGATTATTACCAAGCAGCTTTGACTTTTAACAAACGTGATTTATTGTCGGTTTTAAAACCTTACGGAATCAAAACAGCGACTTCTTTTTACTTAAATCTAGGCGATGAAATCAATGTCGATGCAATTTTAAAAACCGTTGGCTTACCTTGTTTTGTCAAGCCTAATAAATCGGGTTCAAGTTTTGGAATCTCCAAAGTCAAAACCAAAGAAGAATTTCTTCCGGCCATAGAAACCGCTTACAAAGAAGACAACGAAATCATTATCGAAAGTTTCTTAGATGGCACCGAAGTTTCCGTTGGTGTCATCAATTATAAAGGCAAAGTAACCGTTTTGCCGATTACCGAAATTGTTTCCGAAAATGATTTCTTTGATTATGAAGCCAAATATTTAGGGAAATCACAGGAAATCACGCCGGCGAGAATTTCACCTGAAATGACCGAAAAAGTTTCTGCGATAGCCAAAAAAGCCTATGAAGTGTTAAAAATGAGTGGCTTTTCACGAAGTGAATTCATTATTGTAAACAGTGAACCATATATGTTGGAAATGAACACTATTCCGGGATTAACCACCGAAAGTTTGCTTCCGCAACAAGCCAAAGAAGCCGGAATTTCATTGACAGATTTATTTACTAATGCTTTGGAATTGGCTTTAAATAAATAAAATATGCTTTTTATACTTGGAACAAAGTCATATAATTCAAATGGAGGAGAAATTGATAATTTCAATTGCCCAAAGTGTTTTGCCAATACAAAATTGAATTATATTGTGAGTGGAAGATATACATTCCTAACTTTTATACCTTTATTCCCAGTAGATAAAGAAATATTGATCTTTTGTGACCATTGTGATGAAGTAATTCAATACCATCAATTAGAGGAAAATACCAAGAATGAGATTAAAAGGATAAAAAAAGAAAGTATCTTACCTGCACCATTTTGGACTTACACCGGAAGTATTGCATTGGCAGGTGCATTATTTTTTGGTATTTATTCTTATGTAAACAGTAATAATAATTCCAAAATTTATTTGCAAAATCCAATGGTAGGTGATGTTTATAATGTAAAAATGTCAAATGGTTTTTATACCACTTATCGAATTGATAAGATGAGTAAAGACAGTATTTTTGTTACTGTAAATGATTATCAAGCTTACCTTCCATATGAGACCGATGATATTGATACTCCGGAAAATTATACCGACACTAAAACAAAATATTCAAAACAAGATATAGCTAATCTTTTTAATAAAGATGAAATATATTCCATAACTCGAAAAGAATGAAAAGAAAAGCAGTTTTCCCAGGATCATTTGACCCAATCACTTTAGGTCATTATGATATTATCAAAAGAGGTGTTTCTCTTTTCGATGAAGTAGTTGTTGCCATTGGTATCAATGCCGATAAAAAATACATGTTCTCTTTAGACGAAAGAAAAAGATTTATTGAAGAAGCTTTTAAAGATAATCCGAAAGTTTCTGTCATCACTTATGAAGGCCTAACCATTGATTTGTGCCGAAAATTGGACGCCCAATTTATCCTACGCGGTTTAAGAAATCCGGCAGATTTCGAATTCGAAAAAGCCATTGCGCACACCAATAGAAAATTGTCAAAAATAGAAACGGTGTTTCTTTTAACGGCTTCTAACACTTCCTATATTTCCTCGAGCATTGTTCGTGATGTTATTAGAAATGGTGGAGATTATACTGTTTTGGTCCCGGAAAGTGTGGTGGTGAAAAAGTAAAAACAACCGCAGATTCGCAGATTCGCAGATTAAAATTAAATATATAATCTGCGAATCTGCCGTTAAATTATTTTAATATCGCTCCGGTTTAGCATCTTCTTCCTTCTTTACCACTTTACGCGCGACTTCAATCTTAAACTTCTTCCCTTTCATTTTTTCATTGCGAATGTTTTGAAGCAAGTCTTTGACTTTATTGAATTTCACTGCGGCAAACGAAACGAAATCTTTGACTTCTATTAAACCTAAATCGCCTTTTTCCAATTTTCCTTTTTGGGAAAAGAAACCCACGATGTCAATTTTATTCAACTTGTTTTTCTTGCCACCGCTGATGTAAATCGTTTGAAATTCGGGTGGTTTTGGTAAAGTAATCGCATTGTCGACTTTTAAAACAGGCATTCCATAATCGATGTAATCTAACTTTTTTTCACTTTCGTGGATGATTAAATAAGCCGTTCCGGTGGCTAACATACGAGCCGTTCTTCCGTTTCTATGCGTAAATTCATCTTCTTTGGAAGGCAAATGGTAATGTATGACATGTTTCATTTCGGGAATATCTAAACCTCTTGCCGCCAAATCGGTTGTAACCAAATAACTCACACTGCCGTTTCTGAATTGAATCAAAGCGCGTTCTCTTTCATCCTGATCCATACCGCCGTGATAATACGTGGCGTAAATTCCTTTTTCGTTAAGCGAATCGCTAATACGTTCGGCAGCATCACGGTGATTGCAAAAAATTAAGGCCGATTGCGATTTTAAAGAACAAATCAAATTAAACAAACTGCCAATCTTGTCTTTCTCTTTAGAAACCACCATTTTCATCGAAAGATTGATTTTTTCTTCTTCGGAAGGAATAAAATCTAAAACGGTTGGATTGACTACTTTAGTATACTTTGGAATCTCAATACCGGAAGTGGCCGAAACCAATACTCGCTTGTTCAATTTGGATAATCGACTGATGATAAAAGACATTTGCTCATGAAAACCCAATTGCAAGGATTTGTCAAACTCGTCTAAAATTAAGGTTTGAATTCGGTCAACTTTAAAAGTTCCTCTGTCAATATGATCCGCAATTCTTCCCGGAGTGCCAATCAAAACCGCCGGTGGATTTGATAAATTTTTGATTTCTGTTTCAATGGAATGACCACCGTAACACACATTTACTTTGTATGCCGTACCCATTTTTTTCCAAACTTGTTCAATCTGCAATCCCAATTCTCGTGAAGGTACTAAAATCAAGCATTGAACACCTGCAACTTGCTCGTCTAACAATTCAAAAATCGGCAATAAAAATGCTAGTGTTTTTCCTGAACCGGTTGGCGAAAGCAATAAAGTATCACGATTGGTTAAAATGGTTTCTTGAGCCGCAACTTGCATTTCATTTAAGCTGTCAATGCCTAAATTTAAAAGGATGTTGTTGGAATGATGGTGTTTTGTCATTTGGCAAAGGTAACAATAAGTAGTCAGTCTCAGTTACAGTTTTCAGTTTATACAGTCTACTGCGACTGAATACTGCGACTGCGAACTATTTGAGTAGCTTCTCTTCTTCAAACAACAATTTAATATTCTCATACGAATTCTTCAGTGCTTCTTTGATCTGCTCCTGATTGAGCCAAGCTACTTTTTCTATGCCTTCATTGGCTTGTGGTTTTGGCGTTCCTTCAAAATTGGTGCGCATTTCAAACCAATGGGTAATTTTGAGTTTGTATTTACCGTTGCGTTTGAAAACGTGGTAAGTTTTTTGGAGTTTGTGGGTAATCTTTAAATTAGTTACGCCGGTTTCTTCTTCGACTTCTCGGGTTGCCGTATCTTCAATTTCCTCGCCTTTTTCGATTCCGCCTTTAGGCAAATCCCATTTCCCATTTCTGAAAATGAACAAAACGTCTCCGGCTTTGTTGTAAACCAATCCGCCACCGGCTTTGCAAACGGGAATTTTTTCTTTGACTTTTTTGAGTATCGCCTTTTCATCAGGATAATACAAATAAGCTTTCTGAATTTTGTTCTGGAACATTTTGATGATGACTTGCTCAATATCAACACTTTCCAATAAAAATAGTTGAAAATCGGTTTCTTTGGCGACTTCGTTGGTTAAAAAAAGTGGTTTATCGTTGACAAAAACTTTATACATTTGTACTATGATTTTTAATAAAGACACAGCCGAAAAAACAGCCGAATTGCTTTTACAAATAAATGCAATTAAATTGAATCCTAAAAATCCTTTTACATGGGCTTCAGGATGGCACTCTCCAATTTACTGCGACAACCGTTTAATCCTATCGTTCCCGGCGATAAGAAATTTTGTGCGCGAAGAATTTTCTAAACATATTGAGAAAGAATTTGGTAAACCCGACGTGATTGCCGGAGTTGCCACCGGAGCCATCGGTATTGGAATGCTAGTGGCCGAATATATGGGACTGCCTTTTGTATATGTTCGTCCGGAACCTAAAAAACACGGCAGACAAAACCAAGTAGAAGGCTTCCTACAAAGCGGTCAGAACGTTGTTGTCGTAGAAGATTTAATCAGTACCGGAAACAGTAGCTTATTGGCTGTAGAAGCTTTAAAAGAAGCCGGAGCGCACGTAAAAGGCATGGTCGCCATTTTTACTTATGGTTTCGATGTAGCCGTTGAAAATTTCAAAAATGCCAACATTGAGTTAAATACACTAGCAGATTACGAGCATTTATTACATTTGGCTGTCGCTAAAAATTATATTACCGAAAAAGAATTGACAACGTTACAGGAATGGCGTAAAAGTCCTTCGACGTGGAATGTGTAAAAAAGAATATAGAAAATAGAATATAGAGTAAAGAAGTTAAGTTGAAAAGAAAAGTCTATTTTCTTTTCTCTATATTCTTTTCTCTTCTTAAAAAATAAAAAATGAATTTAGAAAGTCCAAAAGTAACGGTAGCAAAATCAGCCGAATATTTATTCAACGCTTTGTCGGATGTGAAAAACTTCGAGAAGCTAATGCCGGAAAACATCGCTAAGTTTGAAGTATTGGGTGACGATATTTTCAATTTTGGTTTAAAAGGCATGCCCGAAATCAAATTGAGATTAAAAGAAGGTGTGCCACATTCTAAAGTAAATTTGGCCGCCGCTAGTGATAAATTGCCGTTTACTTTAACCGCTAATCTCGACAGCATTTCTGAGGTATCTACTGGTGTTCAGTTGCAATTTGAAGGCGATTTTAACCCTATGATGGCGATGATGATTAAAGGTCCGATTTCGAAGTTTATTGAAACTCTGGCAGAGAATATGCATAAATTGTAAATGACGAATTGTGAATTATGAATTACGAATTATAAAAAAAGCGACTTTAAAAGTCGCTTTTTTTGTGTTTTGTCGAAATGACAATTCTTGCGAAAAATCATTTCACCGTTGTCAATCTTTTATCAACAACACGTTCCATATAATCTTGAACAAATGCCTTACATCTTAACTCAATCGCATTCATTTCAGCATTGCGTTTAGCAATTAAGTTCTTTGTCATTCCTTTGTCATCTTTATCATAGAACCCAATAGCTTTGGTGCCATCAAATGTGCAGATGTAGTTACCACTCATAAATTGGTACACATTAGCGCCGTATTTTATAACAAAAGGAGGAACTGTTTTTTCGCTAATCAAACTTCTGCCCCAACTTCTAAAAGGCTTTTGATAACCAATCATATCCAGCAAAGTCGGATAAATATCAATTTGTTGCGCCCAATCTTTATTTTCACCTACATATTTTTTATTCGGACTATAAAATAAAATCGGAACTGTATGTTTGTTGAATTCTTTTTTATATTCCTCATAGGCAATTGTATTACCGTGATCGGCTACCAACACAAAAATAGTGTTGTTGTACCAAGGTTGTTTTTTGGCTTCTGTAAAAAAACGCTTTAGCGCAAAATCCGTGTAACCAATACATTGGTTGATATTCACCTTTCCTTTTGGAAATTTGCCTTCAAATTTTTCAGGAACTTTATAAGGCTCGTGGGAAGAAACTGAGAACATTGTGGCCATAAAAGGTTGTTTTTTTTGTGTCAAAGTCCTATTAAAAAACTGAAAGAAAGGTTCATCCCAAATGCCCCAAACACCATCAAAATCGGCATCATTATTATATTCTGTCTTTCCGTAATAATGATCATAACCCAAAATATTTCCGAAACCTAAAAATCCCATCGAACCATTTGGCGCGCCGTGGAAAAAGGAAGTATCATAACCTTCGGATTCCAAAGTTGAAACCAATGACTCAATTTTTTGTTTTGGATACGGAGAAGACGTAAACGCATTTTTAAAAGACGGAATGCCTGCAATTACCGAAGAAACACCGTGAATTGATTTCCAACCGTTGGCATATGCGTTGGTAAAAATCAAACTGTGTTGGGCTAAAGAATCAACAAAGGGCGTATAACCTTCATAATCCGGAATATTGGTTCCTTTATTGAACGCACCATTGTATTCTCGGGCAAAACTTTCCAGAATAAAAATTACAATATTAGGCTTGGTAGGCGGATTGTTTTTATACTGTTTTATGGGCACTAATAAACTGTCGACTTCAGCTTTAGAAACCAAATTGACTTTCTTGAATGAATTGGCATTCCAAGTTCGAATAATCGCAAAAGGTGTATTTAAAACCACATCGGCTTGACCGGCATTTTGCACATATCGATTGGCATCTAATAGGTTAATCGGTCTAGTGCTTTTCTTAAAATCACCTCTAATTCCACCTACACAAAGCGTTGCAATCAAAAGAAAACTCGCAATCGAAGCGACAAAATACTTAATTGTAAGTTTTTCAGAAACTTGTTTAATTTTGGTCTTCTTGTAGAGCAAAATCCAGATGTACGCTAAGGCAAAAAACAACAAGAACACATGCCAATAATTCAACAAAAAATTAAAGAGCAAAGCCATTTTATTGCTTTCATTTTCTAAAGTATCCAATGATGCCCTTGTGCTTCGACTGAATGTATAACGATAGTAAATAAAGTCGATGAAATTGGCGGAATACATCAACAAATTGGTAGCAAAGTACAGATAAAACAACACTTTTTGGTATGCCTTTTTAGTATTTACTATAGCCGGAAAAATAGAGACTATTATAAACAATGCATTGGTATATAAAATTGTAGTAGTATCAAAAGCCAATCCGTGGTAACAAAGCTTTAGAAAATTAAAAACACCATCAACTTGTATCAGACTTTGGTTGTAAACATAAAACAAGATTCGGGCAATAAAATAAAAAAGATAAACCAGTAGTAATCTAATGATCATTACTTTATATTCTGATATTCTGGGGAATTTTTTCATGTTGGAAATAAAAACAAACGATGCAAAACTACATATTTCAATAGTATGATTGCTATATTTTAAATTATTATTGTGTTTAATTGCAATAATCCTTAATTTGCATCAAATTAATAACCAAAATGACTAAAATCTCTCGCCTTTTTGATTTTGCTTACTATCAACTCGAAAAGAACAACATGCCCAATTGTCTCGTTACCAAATACGATGGAAAATGGGTCGCTACTTCAACGCAAGAATATGTCGATAAAGCCAATGCTATTTCGAGAGCTTTATTGCGATTGAACATTCAAAAAAATGACAAAATAGCTATCATTTCTTCGAGCAACAGAACCGAATGGAATATTATGGATATCGGTGTTTTACAAATTGGCGCTCAAACTGTTCCGATTTACCCAACGATTTCAGCAGAAGATTATGCTTATATATTAAATCATTCTGAATCAACCTATTGCTTTGTTTCAGATGAAGTGGTTTATCAAAAATTAATATCGGTGAAGGCCGAAATTCCATTACTTAAAGACATCTATTCGTTTAACGAAATTGAAGGATGCAAAAACTGGAAATCGCTTTTAACCTTAGGCGAAGACCAAAGTAATCAAGACGTGGTCGAAGATCGAAAAAACAACGTTAAACCCGAAGAATTAGCGACGATAATCTATACTTCCGGAACTACCGGAAAACCAAAAGGCGTAATGTTATCTCACAACAATATTGTTTCTAATGTTTTAGACAGTTCGCCTCGAATTCCTTTTGAAGAAGGAACCAGTGTTGCCCTGAGTTTCCTTCCGATTTGTCACATTTTTGAACGGGTAATTTTGTATATCTACCAATATTATTCGGTTTCGATTTATTTTGCCGAATCGATTGAAAAGTTGTCGGATAACATCAAAGAAGTAAAGCCAACCGTGTTTTCGGTGGTGCCAAGATTACTCGAAAAAGTATACGATAAAATTATTGCCAAAGGAGAAGATTTAACCGGAATTAAAAAGAAATTGTTCTTTTGGGCGATTGATTTAGGCTTGCGTTATGAACCTTATGGCGCCAATGGTTGGTGGTATGAATTCCAATTAAAGATTGCCCGCAAATTGATTTTCAGCAAATGGCAAGAAGGTTTAGGTGGCAACTTGAACGTAATGGTTTCAGGAAGTGCTGCTTTACAACACCGTTTAATCAGAGTATTTGCCGCAGCAGGAATGCCAGTCATGGAAGGTTATGGTTTAACCGAAACTTCTCCTGTAATTTCAGTAAATGATCAAAGAAATGGCGGTTTCAAAGTCGGAACTGTTGGCCGTGTTATCAACAATGTTGAAGTCAAAATTGCTGCTGATGGTGAAATCCTTTGCAAAGGTCCGAATGTGATGATGGGTTACTATAAAGATCAAAAATTAACCGATGAAGTAATTATTGACGGTTATTTCCACACCGGTGATATTGGTGAAGTTGATGCCAATGGTTTCTTAAAAATCACCGACCGTAAAAAAGAAATGTTCAAAACATCCGGCGGTAAATACATTGCACCACAATTGATTGAAAATGCAATGAAACAATCTTTATTTATCGAACAAATTATGGTCATTGGCGATGGCGAAAAAATGCCGGCAGCTTTTATCCAACCGAGTTTTGACTTTATCCAAGAATGGGCGAAAAGGAAAAATTTGGACATTGGAACAAACCATGCTGAAATAGCTTCTAATCCTGAGGTAATTGCCAGAATTGAGAAAGAAGTGGAAAAAATCAATGAAAAATTTGGGAATTGGGAAAAAATAAAACGTTTTGAATTGACTCCCGAAATTTGGTCAATTGATGGCGGTCACCTTACGCCTACTTTGAAATTGAAGCGTAAAATTGTCATGGAAAAATACAAAAACTTGTACCAAAAAATATACAACTAACTCTAAATCCTTAAATCATGAAGATAAAACTATTACTCAGCATTTTGTTAACTATTGTTTTATTTTCAGGTTGTAAAGAAAGTGAACCCAAGGATTCTATAAAAGACAATTACCTCGATTTCTCTAAAAGAGATGACCAAGCTACCGGTGGTATCAAAATGATTCCCATCTCTACTCCTATTGGCCAATTCAATGTTTGGACCAAAAGAGTTGGCAACAATCCAAAAATAAAAGTTCTTTTACTACACGGCGGACCGGGCGGTACGCATGAATTCTTTGAAAGTTTTGACGGCTATTTTCCGCAGGAAAGTATTGAGTATATTTATTACGACCAATTGGGTTCTTATTACAGCGACCAACCTAGCGACAACAGTCTTTGGACTATAAACCGTTTTGTTGAAGAAGTAGAACAAGTACGTAAAGCTTTGAAATTGGACAATACCAACTTCTATTTATTAGGACAATCATGGGGAGGTATTTTGGCGATGGAATACGCATTGAAATACCAAAAAAATTTAAAAGGCCTTATTATTTCTAACATGATGGCAAGCGCTCCGGCTTATAATAAATATGCCGAAGAAGTTTTGGGACCAAAATTAGACCCGAAGGTATTTGCTCAAATTAAAGAATTTGAAAAAAACAAAGACTACACCAATCCAAAATACACCGAACTTTTGTTTAAGCATTATTATACCGAGCATATTCTTAGAATGCCAATTGAAAAATGGCCGGAATCGATAAACAGAGCCTTTAAACATTTGAATCCTAAGGTGTATGTTTATATGCAAGGTCCAAGTGAATTTGGGATTACCGGCGACGCTACTTTGAAAGATTGGGACATTACTTCTAAATTAAAAACATTGACAGTTCCAACATTAGCCATTGGCGCACAATACGATACCATGGACCCAAAACACATGGAATGGATTTCTACAGAAGTCCAAAACGGTCGATTCCTATATTGTCCGAATGGCAGTCATTGCGCACAATATGATGACCAAGAGCATTATTTTCCTGGCGTAATTCAGTTTTTAAAAGACGTTGATAACGGAACATTTAAGAAGACGAAAAGTTAACAAATTGACAAAAACGTTATTAACAATTCGCTTTGTTAAATAGTTGATAATTAAACAATCGTTAAATTATTACATTCTTAATATATTAATAATTTTATTGTATTAACCAATAACTTTTAATTATGAATGTAAAAAACTTTATTATCGGTGGCATTGTCGGTGGCATTGTTGACTTTTTAATGGGATGGCTTATTTGGGGCATATTACTTAAAGACACTTTCCCACCAGATCCTTGTGCCGGTCCTACAGAAAACATGGTGCATATCTTTTTAGGTTGTATGTGTTTTGGCTTTTTAATTTCTTGGGTGTTTTCACAAGGAGAAGGCATTTCTAATTTAACCTCAGGAGTCAAAATGGCTGCCGGTATTGCATTCTTTATGTCATTATGCACCAATTTCTTTATGCACATGACCAAAGAAACCATGGATTATAAATTAGTTGGTATTGATGTTATTGCCTCAATGGTATTGGCTATTGCCGTTGGAGCTGCTGTAGCAACAGTTAACGGAAAAATGAAGTAAGTATTTATAATTTTCATAGTGTTAAAACGCTCGATAGTATTTGATCGGGCGTTTTTTTTTTAATAAAAAAAGCTGTCCTTTCAGACAGCTTTTAATCATTTTTTAAATATTAAATTATTGTTGACCTAAAACAATTGATTTAGTATCAACGCTTGAATCTCCAATTAATTTCAAGAAGTAAACTCCTGATTTCATTCCTTGAGCATTGAAATCTACTTGGTATTTTTTACCGGCAATAACATTACCTCTAAATACTTCATTCAACAACTGACCATTAACATTGTATAATACAATACTAACATTAGAGTCATAGTTTAGAACAAATTCAATAGTAGCATTGTCTCTAATCGGATTTGGATACACTACATAAGAAACCAATTCTTTTATTCCAACAGGCTCATCAGTTGCATTTCCGGTACATCCTAAGAATTCCATATCAGCTCCTGCTTCGTAGTTACCATTAATGGCAATTAAAGCTTTACTGACATCAGTCATAGTATATTTCGAATTACCACCACCTAAAATAGTATTGGCAATAGTCAACACCTGACTAACTTTAATTCCTTCAAAAGTTCCAGAAGTAACAAACAAATCTTCTAGTGACACATCGGTTGAAGCAAAATCGGCATTTTTACCGAAAGCTATATTCAATCTTGTTGTTAACACTTGAGCAGCTAATCCATTGTCATAAACACTACTTGAAGGATTTAAAATTGTTCCTTGACTTAATGCTCTTGGTGCTGAATTAGAAGGTAAGAAGTTACGAATAGCTTCTGCGGAAGTAAATTTCAAATATCTTGTCCCTGATCCTATTACAATTCCATTCGGGAATGACGTTGCAAAATTATCAGTCAAATAACAAGTTGAATTATTACCATCACAAGTTGCTTGGTAACCACTTTGAGATACTGTTTTAAAACCTTTACAGTAACCAAACAATAAAGTTACATTACCTGTAATAGTACATCCATTAGCATCTGTAACTGTTACCATATACCAACCTACTTGCAGACTAGCTGTTTGTGTAGTCTGGATTGGAGTTGAGTCCCAGCTATAAGTATAAGGAGCTGTTCCACCGGTTACCGTTGCTGTAGCTGTTCCATATCCACCACTTGTAGTAACTGGTGTTTGTGACATGGTGATAGCTAAAGCCGTAGTCGGTTGCGTTATTGTTGAACTTACGTTTGCGGTACATCCGTTAGTACTGGTAATAACTCCAGTATAAGTTCCGGCTAATAAATTGTTTAGCGTAAAACTTGTACTTCCGTTAGACCATAAAATAGTATAAGGTGAAGTTCCACCAGTTACAGTAGCTGTTACACTTCCATTGGTTCCTGCAAAACAAGATACGTTGGTTTGTGTAGTGGTTGCTACTAAAGCTGGAATATTAACAATAGTCACTGTTCCGAATACCTGACATGCATTAGCGTCGGTAACGGTGTAAGTATATGTTCCGGTTACTAAATTAGAGTTTGTGAAAGTCGTACTTCCATTGGACCATAAAATAGTATAAGGCAATGTACCTCCGGTAGCTGTAACTGTTACTTGAGCATTGTTACCTGCACAAGTTGCTGGAGTTACAACATAAGTACTTGCTAAAACAGGAACTGAAAGAATAATTACAGAACCATTAGTAATACAACCGTTAGCATCAGTTAAAACATAAGTATACGTTCCACCAGTTAGAGCGTCAATTGAAAGTGTTGTACTTCCATTTGACCATAAAATAGTATATGGAGCTGTTCCACCAATTGGCGTTACCACTATGGTTCCATTGTCACCAGTACAACAAGTTGCATTAGTTGGAACATATGTACTCGATAATAAAGTTGCAGGTTGAGTTACTGTAGCACTTACGTTTGCAGTACATCCGTTAGCACTTGTAATTACTCCTGTATAAGTTCCGGCTATCAAATTGTTTAGCGTGAAAGTCGTACTTCCATTTGACCATAAAATAGTATAAGGTGAAGTCCCACCAGTTACTGTAGCCGTAACACTTCCATTAGTTCCTGCAAAACAAGATACGTTGGTTTGTGTAGTTGAAGCTACTAAACTTACCGGTTGCGTGATAGTTACACTTACATTTGAAGTACATCCATTAGCATCAGTGATAACCGCTGTATAAGTACCAGCAGCTAAATTGTTAGCCGTAAATGTAGTACCGCCATTAGACCATAAAATAGTATAAGGAGCCGTTCCGCCTGTAGCCGTTACTGTTACACTACCCGTAGTTCCTGCAAAACAAGATACGTTGGTAGTCGTGTTAGTAGACGCCAAAGCCGTTGCCGGTTGCGTGATGGTTACACTTACGTTTGAAGTACATCCATTAGCATCAGTGATAACCGCGGTATAAGTACCAGCAGCTAAATTGTTAGCTGTAAATGTAGTACCGCCATTAGACCATAAAATGGTATAAGGAGCCGTTCCTCCTGTAGCAGTTACTGTTACACTTCCATTGTTTCCTGCAAAACAAGATACATTAGTAGTCGTGTTAGTAGACGCTAAAGCCGTTGCCGGTTGCGTGATGGTTACACTTACGTTTGAAGTACATCCATTAGCATCAGTGATAACCGCTGTATA
>NZ_JBKBOL010000014.1:17368-40459 GCF_046293665.1 Flavobacterium sp. | reverse complement strand
GACCTCTTAAGGTGGTTATTGCGTCGGGGCTCACCTCTTCCCATTCCGAACAGAGAAGTTAAGCCCGATTGCGCAGATGGTACTGCAGTAATGTGGGAGAGTATGTCGCCGCCTTTTTTTTTGAAAACCCTATCCTAACGGATGGGGTTTTTTGTTTATGGTTGTTGGCGAACTGAAGTTCGCGTACCTGAAGCCCACCGGGCTTCCTCCTCTTAATATCAAATGCAGATGGTATTGCAGTAATGTGGGAGTCCCGATAGCTATCGGGAGTCGCCGCCTTTTTTAGTGGAAAGCCTGTCTGAAAAGACAGGCTTTCTTGTTTTTAAGCGGTGCGGCGTGTCCCTTCGGTCGATCCGTCGCCTTTTTTTAGAAAGTCCTCATCATTTATTTGATGGGGATTTTTTGTTTTAGATTATAGGCGAACTGAAGTTCGCGTACCTGACTGCCACTGGCAGTCCTCCTTTTAATTTCAAATCTGAAGCCCACCGGGCTTCCTCCTCTTAATATCAAATGCAGATGGTATTGCAGTAATGTGGGAGTCCCGATAGCTATCGGGAGTCGCCGCCTTTTTTTTAGTGAGTCCTGACTATATAGTCAGGACTCATTTTTTTTTATAGGTACGGCGTGTCCCTTCGGTCGATCCGCCGCCTTTTTTTTGAAAACCCTATTCTAACGGATGGGGTTTTTTGTTATGTATTATTGGCGAACTGAAGTTCGCGTACCTGAAGCCCACTGGGCTTCCTCCTCTATATATCATAGGTTGTTGTTTTATGTACATGCTAAGAAGAAAGTTCCTTTATAAGTTTTGTCAATGAGCCTGTGTGTTTAAATCATTTCTGTACAGGAGTTTGTTTATTCCCGTACGGAAGTTAGTTAATTGCTGTACGGGACTTGTTTTATTTCCGTATGGGAATTGATAGACTGAGCAGGTTGAGCAGATAGATTGTGGCTGTTTAGGAATGATTTTTGTCTTGTTTACTATAAGAAACTTTAAAAAGTAAATAAATGGCAGTTCAATTTAAAATGGTAGCCAAACAAAATAATTTGGTTACTCCACCTCAAACCAAGTTTTATCCTTGTGCAGTAAGTAAAAGAGAAATGGATTTAGACAGTTTAACCCAAGTGATTGCTTCTCGCTCGACTATGAGTAAGGCCGATTGTTATGGTGTTGTTATTGCTTTAACTGAAGCCATAGGTGAAGCACTTTCCGATGGCAGTATTATCAAAATAAAGAGCTTGGGAACCTTTCAGCTTACATTACAAGGAACAGCTGTTGATTCAGTAGAATCATCAGGGAAGAGCGCTATTAAAGGAGCAAAAATAGTTTATAAACCTTCTAAAGAAATAAAAGAGAAACTCAAGAAGCTTGATTTTAAACTAATTCGGTAGGTGGTTTGCAGCTAAACTGGAACAATATCGGTGTTGTCTATTCAATTAAATGCCGGTTTGGGGTGTTGCTTTGGCAAACCCTACAGTTTCTCTGTATAGTTGTGGGGAAACATCGGCGTTTGTTTTAAAGAAGCGACTGAAATAATGTTCATCGCCATAGCCTAACTCATAAGCAATTTCTTTTACGGTTTTATTAGTCAGGTATAATTCTCTTTTGGCTTCGATGATGATGCGCTCTGAGATTAAATCTGTTAAGGTTTTGTTGAAATAGGTTTTGGTGAGTTTGGCCAAGGCTTTAGCTGAAATATTCAAGTGTTCTGCATAATAACTTGGAGCATGTTTTGTTTTGAAATTTTCTTCTATGGCGTCTTTTAGGTTTTGAAGAATGATAGGTTCTTTGGTATTAGGGATCTCGGATACGTGTTCTTTTAATTGTTCATTTTTGAGTCGAGAGGCTGTAATGAGAATGACTTTGAGATAGGAAACAAGTAGTTCGTACTGTGCCAATTCGGGCCGTATCATTTCGCTTTTGATTTGTCCAATGATTAAATCAAAGATTACAGAAGACGCGGCATCAATATAGGTGTAAGGTGGCTGATAAATATTGTTGAATAAAACGCCATTACAAGAAACTTCCTTCTGGTGCATGTGAATGCAGTAGAAATCGGGGTGAAAATGTATGGCAATGCCTTGAATGTTTTCTTTAGTGCAAATCATAAAAGGTTGATAAGGCGAAAATGCCAATAGCGAGTTTTCTTCAAAGTTGTATTCAGAGAAATCAGCTTTTATTTTCCCTTTTCCTTTCTTCACCCAAATGAGCGAGTAGTAGTTATTGCGTTGTATATGGTCAAAATGGTTGTTGTCTTCAAAATTAAAAATCTTGAAAGCCAGATTTCCGTTTTGCGGATTGGTTAGTGTCAAGGCTGATTGCGTAGGAGTCATAAGCAAAGATAAAGTTTTAATGTTGGCTTAGTACAATAAAAGGCAGTCTATAGCGAGACTGCCTTTTGTTTTTTTGTAGCCAATTACAAAGCGGCAACTACAGGGAAATCTATTTCGGTATTGGCGGTATTATTGAAATAATTGGTCAATACATTTAAGGCTACGTGCGCTATAGTTTCAGCAATTTCTGTATCGGTAACACCGGCTTGTTTTGCATTATTTACATCAAGGTCGTTTACGCGACCGTTTTTGGCAATTAAAGCTTTGGCTAATTGTAATATCGCTTGTGTTTTAGAATCTGCTGATTTCCCTAAACGAGCATCTTCTAAAACAGAAATTTCGGTTTTTAATAACTGGTCTCCAATAAAGGTATGAGCGGCCAAGCAATAATCGCAGGCATTACTTTCTGAAACGGCTAAAGCAATGAGTTCACCTGTACGATTGCTGAGTTTTCCTTTTGATAAGGCGCCACTTAGGTTGAGATAACCTTCCAATACCGCATCTGAGTTGCCCATGGTGCGCATCATGTTGGGTACTAAACCCAGTTTACCTTGAACGGCGTTAAATAATTCTTTGGTTTTTCCTGTTGCTGTGTCCGGATTTAAAGCTTGTAAACGTGTCATTTTGTTCTGTTTTAAGTTATGTCTTATTGACAGTACAAAGTTGCGTCACTTTATATTCCCAGAAAATGGAGGAATGACGCTTTGTGATGGACAATTTTCCCTAAGTTTAGGATAGCACAATGGGAGTGTGAATTTTGTAATTTAATTATTAAAAGATATTTCTTATAGATTATTTTGTAGCTTTGAGAAAACTATCTTTTATGAGAACAAGATTACTATTGCTATTTGCGCTTTTGGTGTTTCAGATTTCTTTTAGTTATCACAAAGTTGATATTGAACCTGTAGTGCCTAATTTACCCAATCTTTCTGTCTGTGATGATAACAATGATGGATTTGCTGTGTTTGATTTGACAGTTCAGAGCACTTTAATTTTAAGCGCCCAATCGGGGGTTTCATCAGATTATCAAATTACATATCATGAAAATTCAACCGATGCACAAGTTGGTAGCACTGGGATAGGAAGTCCAACTGCTTATTATAATATTCTATCAACAGCGCAAACTATTTATGTAAGAATTAGAGATGTTAATACTAATGAACTTTCTTTTGGTCAATTTCAAATACTAGTTAATCAAAAGCCTTATGCTACAGGACCTCAGAGCTTGATGACTTGTGATGTTGATGGTAATCCTTACAATGGGATAATGTCTGTTAATTTGTCAACTTATACTTCTTCCATATTAAATGGTCAGAATCCTAATTTATATAATGTTAGATATTTTACCACTCAAGCTAATGCGGATGCCGGAGTTGGCTCTATAATTCCAGTTTCAAATTATTCAGCCACAAACGGACAGATAATTTGGGCTAGAGTTGAGAATAATTCAACAGGATGTTATGCTCTTACTACTATAAATATACTGGTAGAAGCTATCCCTAATACAATAATTACCACAGTTAATAATGTGAATAATATTTGTGTTGATTTTCCAACCGGTATTGTAGTTAGCCCTTTAGCATTAGACAGTGGAGTAGTAAATTCATCTTCTTATAGTTTTCAATGGTATGAAAACGGGGTTTTAATTGGTGGAGCCAATAATAATACTTACTTTGTAAATACTCCAGATTTAACCGGAGCAACTAGAGATTATTCTGTTACAGTAACATCGAATTCACTATTAGGATGTACTGCAACTGCAGCACCATTTTCTGTTATACAGTCCGGTCAGGCAGCTATCGTTCAAGCGGTTCCAGCTGGATATAATGTCATTAATTTATCAGGAGTACAAAGTATTATTGTTTCTGTAAGCGGTTATGGTACTTATGAGTATAGTTTGGATATTGGTCCCCGTCAAGCGAGTAATGTTTTTGAAAATGTTTCTTTGGGAGAACATGCGATTAATGTTTGGGATACAGAGGGAGGATTGGATTACAGTTGTGATCCATTAATCATTAATAATATTGCCATTGTAACTTCTCAAGTTCCTGCGCCATCGGGGTTGAATGAGCAGAGCTTTGGAATAGGTGCAACATTAGCTAATATATCGGTTACCGGTTCAAATATCCAATGGTATGCTTTGCCTTATGGTAACACATCGCCGTTGCCATTGAACACAACATTGGTAAATGGAACCACTTATTATGCAACGCAAAATGTTGGGGGTGTTGAAAGCGCAGCAAGATTAGCAGTTACTGTTCAAGTTACCTTAGGGATGCAAGAAAATGAAGCATTAACATTACAATATGCTCCAAATCCGGTAAGGAATACCTTGAACATTCAATCGAATAGCGTTTTGAAATCGGTCTTAGTTTATAATTTATTGGGACAAAGAGTATTCGAGCAATCTTATGACAACACCAATGTAATAATTGATTTATTAGATTTAAATATTGGAAACTATATTTTAAAAGTAGAGAGCGAAAACGGTCAAAAGACACTAAGGATTGTCAAAGAATGATGATAAATAAAAAACCCATTCAGCTGAATGGGTTTTTTTATAAAAGATAATTTCAATTGTATTACGCCAACATAGTCACCGGATTCTCCAAGAAGATTCTTAACGTTTGCAGGAATTGAGCTCCTGTTGCAC
Organism: Flavobacterium sp.; assembly: GCF_046293665.1. Taxonomy (GTDB): domain Bacteria; phylum Bacteroidota; class Bacteroidia; order Flavobacteriales; family Flavobacteriaceae; genus Flavobacterium. The sequence goes on along the minus strand of NZ_JBKBOL010000014.1, from coordinate 35,475 downwards.
CGTCAACGGTTCTGTGGTCGCAAGCTAATGTTAGTGTCATGGTATTACCTACTACAATCTGACCATTTCTAACCACCGGTTTTTCTTCGATTGCGCCTACGGATAGGATAGCCGAGTTTGGTTGGTTAATAATAGAAGTGAAAGATTGTATGCCGAACATTCCTAAGTTAGAAACCGTAAACGTACTTCCGTCCATTTCGGCAGGCGTTAGTTTTTTGTTTTTGGCTTTACCGGCTAAGTCTCTTACGCTGGCGCCAATTTGAGTTAAACTCATTTGGTCGGTAAAGTTTAATACCGGAACTACTAAACCATCTTCAACAGCTACGGCTACACCAATATTGACATGGTGATTGATGATCATCGCGTCTTCTCTCCATTGGGAGTTAACTTGTGGATGTTTTTTAAGTGCCATAGCACATGCTTTTACTACCATATCGTTGAAAGATACTTTGGTATCCGGAACGGTATTGATAACGGCACGAGATTTCATGGCTTCATCCATCGTTACTTCAATAGTTAAGTAGTAATGTGGAGCGGTGAATTTAGATTCTGCTAAACGGCGTGCAATGGTTTTACGCATTTGCGAATTCTTGATTTCTTCGCTGAATTTTTCTCCGGCCGGAACAAATGGTTTAACAACGGTTGTCGGTTGACTGTTATCGGTTGTTGGTTGTGAAACTTGACTTGGTGCTGCGGTTGCAGCTGATGGTGTAAAGTTCTCTACATCGCTTTTGGTAATGCGTCCGTTTTCACCTGAGCCTTTTACTTGGGATAAGTTAATTCCTTTGTCTTTAGCGATTTGTTTGGCCAATGGGGAAGCAAAAATTCTTTCTGAAGAGTTGGAAGTTGGGAGTTGGGAGTCGGAAGTATTTGAAGTTTCCGGCACACTTGCAACTGCTGCTACCGGAGCAGCACCACCTTTTTTAAAGTTTTCGGCAACTCCAGTAATATCTGTTCCCGCGGGACCGATGATGGCTAAAACGCTGTCAACCGGTGCCGATTGTCCTTCATTGATACCGATGAATAATAAAGTACCGGCATTGAAAGATTCGAATTCCATAGTGGCTTTATCGGTTTCGATTTCGGCCAGGATGTCGCCTTCTTTCACTTCGTCACCTACTTTTTTCAACCAAGTGGCTACAGTACCTTCGGTCATCGTATCACTTAAACGAGGCATAGTTACTACTACAACTCCTTTTGGTAAAGTTGTCGGTTGACTGCTGTCGGTTGTCGGTTGGGTTTCAGCTTGAGTTGGAGCTTCTTCTTTTACTTCAGCAGTTTCGGGTGTTGAATTACCACCTGCAAGTAATGCCGAAATATCTTCGCCTTCTTTTCCGATGATGGCTAAAAGAGAATCTACTGCAGCGGTTTCTCCTTCTTTGATTCCTATGTGTAATAAAGTACCGGCGTTGAAAGATTCAAACTCCATGGTGGCTTTATCGGTTTCGATTTCTGCTAAAATATCGCCTTCTTTCACTTGGTCACCTACTTTTTTCAACCAAGTGGCTACCGTTCCTTCGGTCATCGTATCGCTCAAACGCGGCATTGTGATTTTTGTTGCCATAATTATAGTCTGTGAGGGATGAAAGGATAATTTTCTTGTTCGTAAACCACATCATACAATTGTTGTGCTTCCGGGAAAGGAGATTCTTCGGCGAATGTTGCACACTCTTCTACTAAATCTTTTACTCTTTCGTCAATCACTTCAATTTCTGCGTCAGTAGCGTACTTTTTCTCTTTGATGACATCCAAAACTTGGGTAATTGGGTCGATTTTTTTGTATTCTTCCACTTCTTCTTTAGAGCGGTATAATTGCGCATCCGACATAGAGTGACCTCTGTATCGGTATGTTTTCATTTCTAAGAAAGTTGGTCCGTCTCCACGACGGGCTCTTTCCATAGCTTCGTGCATGGCTTCGGCTACTTTAACCGGGTTCATTCCGTCTACCGGACCGCAAGGCATTTCATAGCCTAAACCAAGTTTCCAAATGTCGGTGTGGTTAGCCGTTCTTTCAACAGAAGTTCCCATTGCATAACCATTGTTTTCACAAATGAATACTACAGGTAATTTCCATAACATGGCCATGTTGAAAGCTTCGTGTAATGAACCTTGGCGAGCAGCACCGTCACCAAAATAGGTAAGGGTAACGCCGCCGGTGTTGAAATATTTATCGGCGAAAGCCATACCGGCACCTACAGGAATTTGTGCTCCTACGATACCGTGACCGCCATAAAATCCGTGTTCTTTAGAAAAGATGTGCATTGAACCACCCATTCCTTTGGAAGTTCCGGTAACTTTTCCTAAAAGTTCAGCCATTACTTTCTTTGGGTCAACACCCATTCCGATGGGTTGAACGTGATTACGATAGGCTGTAATCATTTTGTCTTTTCCGCCTAAGTTCATCACGTGTAAAGCACCCGCTAGAACGGCTTCCTGACCATTGTATAAGTGAAGAAATCCTCTGACTTTTTGTTGAATATAGAGTGCGGCAAGTTTGTCCTCAAACTTTCTCCAAAACAGCATGTCTTCATACCATTTTAAATAAACTTCTCTTGTTACTTCTTTCATTTTTTACTTTTTGCTTAAGCGTTATTAAGTTCTAAATAGGATTCAACGCAAAATAGTTCACTCACACACAAATTTGCGAAACGCAAAAGTAAAACATTCCCCTTAAGAAGTAAAATTTAAAAGCAGTAATTTTTGCTTATTACAAGAAGTTTTTGTCGAAACTTAACGGCAGTAAATTTTTAATTGAATCTGATTTGTAAACTTCTCCGCTTTCGCCCATAAAATAGATTTCGATTGGAGAATCTTGTTTGAATTCATATTCAGAGATTGATTGGCGACAAGCACCGCAAGGCGGAATAGGAGATTTTGTCTCGTTGGTGTCCGAAGCTGCTGTTACCGCCAATTTTACAATTTTTGCTTCCGGATAAATAGCCCCGCTTTGAAAGATGGCCACCCTTTCGGCACAAAGTCCGGATGGATAAGCTGCATTTTCCTGATTGGAACCTAAAACCACTTTCCCGTTATCTAAAAGTAAGGCGGCACCAACTCTGAATTTTGAGTAAGGCGCATAGGCTTTCTTTCTGATTTCTACTGCTTGTTGCATTAAAGATTGAATTTCTTTTGGCAATTCTTCCGCAGATTGAAAAACGGTGAACGAGGTGTTGATGTTGATTTCTTTCATTCGAATAAAATAATTTTTTTAGTTCATTATTGAGGAAAAAAAATCCAAATTTCAAAAGAGAAATTTGGATGTTGTATTTATGATGGTTTGTCTATTAATATTCTTCGTATTTATCACCAAAGTTAAACGTTAAGGAGAAACGAAGGGTGTTTTCTAATGGGTTTTTCACTTTTGAAGCAGAGAACAAATAGGATACATCAACTTTTACTACGTTGTATCTAAATCCTGCGCCCAAAGAGAAAAACTTTCTGGCTCCTTTTTCAGGGCTTTCGTTGAAATAACCTAAACGCATGGCGAATGCATCTTGGTATACATATTCAGCACCAACAGAGTAAGTGAACTCTTGTAATTCTTCACTAAAACCACCGGGTGCATCGCCAAATGATTTGAAGATACCTGAAACCCAGTTTACTTTATTGTATTTGGCAATGTTATCGTCTCTTAAAGCTAATTCTTCTGGAGAAGTAACTAATCCGTCACCATCAAGGTCTGCACTTTGTGGCGTTGGTACCAAAAGTTTGGCTAATTCAACACTTACCGATACTTTATTGTATTCGTCAAAAATAAAATCATAACCAGCACCAATTCTCATGTTGGCAGGAAGGAAGTTGGCGCTATCGTCATCAGAAGCACCGGCATCATAATTGATTTTTGGCCCTAAGTTTTGAAAGTTGAATCCTAATCTTAGTCGACCGTTAAAGTCGGCAAGAGCCGTTTCTTCACTTTGGTAAAAACCTGCGATATCTACAGCAAAAGTACTAGCTGGTTTGGCATCACCGCCTGATTCGGTAGGGAATCTTAATTGAGAACGGATATAACGTCCAGCGACAGACATGGCAAATCTTTCGCTCAATTTCAAAGAGTATGAACCGTCTAAGGCTAACTCGTTTGGTTTAACAATTACCGGAACATCTTCGGCTTCTCTTCTGAATTCGATTTCTCCTAATCCGAAGTAACGTAAACTTACTGCAAAAGCACTTCTTTCATTTATTCTGTTATAATAAGTGGCTTGACCTAATGAAATGTCATTTACTAAATCTGTTAAATATGGAGTATAACTTGCAGTAAAACCTTGTTTGTCTAAAGAGAAAGCATATTTGGCCGGATTCCACTGTTGTGAAAAGGCATCGGCTGAAGTGGCTACACCTTGATCTGCTAAACCTGCGGCACGGGCATCAGCTGCTACCAACAAAAAGGGAACTCCTGTGGTGATTACTCGACTATCTTCCTGGGCTTTTATAGAGGGTATTGTGATAAATAATATAAAGAGGATGGCAATTTTTTTCATTTTCAATTTTAATAAAAGTTAACAAATATAGTATTTTCCTAAAGGATTACAAGTTTTTCTATTTTTTCTGCTTTTTTATTCGATAAAGTGGATTTTACGGTCAGTTTATAGACATAAACGCCTTTACCAATTCGATCCCCGAAATCATCTTTTCCGTCCCAAGTAATTTCTCTGCATAGAAAACCATCGGTGGTTACGGTTTGATTTTTAGTCCAAACAATTTTACCGGTAATGGTCATCACTTGTACTTGTACGTCTAAAGGTTCAAAAGGTCTGTTGTGTGAAAACCAAAATTCGGTGTAACTTACAAACGGGTTCGGGTAATTCAACACGTGTTCAAGAGCGATGCTTTCATCTCCCACAACTACAAATTGAATTTCGGCGGTGATTGGATTGTTATAAACATCCCAAGCTTTGAAAGTTAGTGTATGTAAACCCACCGCTAAATTTCGGAAAGGAAAATAGACTCTACCTTTGGTATAATCATCTAATTCGGTTTCATAATAATCATTCATGATGTACGGCTTACTTTCGTCTCCGTCAAGAATACCAACTATGTCGTGACCAATACCGCTTGCTGTATTTATGCCGTGTTCATCTTCTAAAATGGCTAATAAAAAAGGGGAAGCATTTGTAATTCCGCCGTTAACAAATGTTTCATCATTCATATATAGCCTAACCTTAGGTCCGGTATTATCGGCTACAGCATTGGTGTTAATGCCTCCGATTTTAATATCGGTATTAAAACCACTTTTGTCTAACAATATTTGATTTCGTTTAGAGTAGAAACTGATTCTTCCATTACCAATGGGAATTCTTATGTCTCTTGGTACTACAAAACCAAATTCAAATTGGCCATTGTTTACCGAAGCATTTCCTCTGAAAATGGTTTCGCCTAAGGTAGTAAAAGCCATTGTAGTTGGTTGAATTCCGCTTGGAGCATAAGCGTCGGAATTATCATTTCTAAGGGTGTTAACAATAATATTTTTGTCGAAAATATTTACTGATAATTCGCCGTTGTAAGTTGGTAAAACATTGTCGTTTTCATCCAAAACTTGTCCCGACAATTTCACATAGGCTAATGATTTTAAATCGTCGATTGGTCCGGTAATAGGCATGTCGTTGACTTTGGTCAACACTATTTTTGGTTTGGGAATGGCCAACATTAAAGCCGGGTCGCCAAGATAAAATACAATATTAGTGGCTGAATTTGGACTGGTGTTTTTGGCCAAGCGTAAAGCTTCCGCAATAGAAGGATAATTGTTGCTTCCGTAAGCAAAAAGTTGTTGCGCCAATACATCGTTGAAATATTGGGCAGTTGTTTGTCCTATAGAACGAACCGTGGTAATCATAGCGATGGCGCCGCCTTTTGGATTCCAATACGTGTATTCGCCGGCTGTTGGTCGGTAAGGATTGTCAAATCTGGAAAAGTCACAAGTAATTGTTATAAATAAAGGGTATTTGTATCGATTGGCTAAATTTTGACCGTCTGATTTTTCCCAAATGCGTTCTTCTGACAGACCGTCTTCACCACCGTGTCCAAGATAATTAAAGACTAAAGCTCCTTTTTCAAAAGCAGCGAAAATTTCTTCACGGGCTTTTGGGTAGCGTTTTCCTCCGGCAGAAGTCTCTTGGACATAAGCGTCTAAAAGTATTTTTTTAGGATTGATGAATGGTTTTTCAAGTACAATTCTGTCGGTTAATCTATTTTGAAAGTACTGTAATTGACTGTCTCCTGATTGGTCAGCACTTGGGTCGTCGGCAATGCTGACATAGTTATTCCTCCAACTGCCATAGGATTTCATATCATGGTATTCGATGACTTTGTTTACCATTTCATCGGCCTGTTTAGGTGAGCTGACAATCATTCGGCCTACGGCAATATCAAGACTTCCATAATTAGATGTAATGCTCATTTGGCCATTTAAAGGAAAAGTACCAACATCCATTCGGCCTTCATTGGGAGACATTAATCCAAAAAAGTCATCAGCGGTAAAAGAAGATTCTGACTCGGTAAAACTATTTAAACTTTGGTAGGTTGGAACAATGTTAGTGTTGTTTGGGATTCGGTCTTTAAAATCGTAAGAACCATCGCCAAAAAGATTTAAGTATTTTACGCGATTTTCAGCGGATGAAGCATTTTCATAAACATATTTGACAAAGTTTCTAATGGCGGCTACATCTTGTTTCCCTGAGGAAAATTCAGGATAAATGTTTTCTAAGTTTACTACTTTGACGTTTAAGTTAGAATAGTTTCTGTGGAAATTAGCCAGTTTTTCTGCTTGTGTGTTTAGGTCTTTAGGTGTTATGATTAAGTAATCAACATCACGAAATTGCCCTTGTGCATTGGTAAATATAGTTCCTTTGAGGTTTTGATTGTCAACTTTAGATTTGGATTCTTTTGATGGAACATAAAAATCATTGTTATCAATGGCAATATATTTTCGGATTTCTCCTAATTCGGCTTTGAAGGAAAACGAACTAGCGTTAGCATTTTCGACCTTGGTTACATTATATATATCAGTAATGTCCCAAACTTGGCTTATTCCTGCTGCATTTGAAATTTGGTATTCTCCAATTCCGGTTAAAGCGTTGGCCTGGTCAAATTGAAATCTAAATTGTTTTCCGTAACCTTGAAGGTTTCTTTTGGCTTTGATGTTGATAAAGTCTAAATATCCTTTGGAACTCGGAACGCCACCATTTTCATAAGTGATTTTGATTTTAACATCTTCAGAGGAAACAGTTACATTGTTAGTTACAATACCCTCAATTATTTTTGTGCTACTTGTTGCATTGATGGCTCCAATATTGATGTTTCCGACTAATTGTGTATTGGCTTCGACCTTAAAACTGGTTGGGGTAAAAGCAGAAGAACCTGCGTGAACAGAAACTTGAATAGGGGAATTGGTTGCCAAATTCGGAAATTTGAAATCAAATTCTTGTGTGTTGTTAAAATTAAAATCTTCTCCGAACCATAGTCTTCCTAAGCGAGTGAAATTTATTTTTTCGGTTTCGTGAAATTGATAATCGTCAAAAATATTGACACTAGTATTAGCAGTGCCGTTTGGTTGTGCCATATCAGAAATTCTTTTACCCGTTCCACCGGTTGATGTCACGTAGTAGTATGCTTTTTCTGTATAGATGTTTAAGTTGGTTTTGTAATCCTCATTCCAGTTGTCTAATCCATCAGCATAAAAAAGGATATAGTCTTGGTTGTCAAAAACGCCGTCATTTTCTCCAATAAATTGAATGGCATTTTCTTCTAAATCCATCGGATAATCAATTGAATTCAATAGGGGTAACATTTTGCCACCGCTACCAAAAATTTTGATTTTTCTTGGGTCAATATTTGTGTCTAATCCTAAGCTTTGAAGAAAACTTCTGCTGATTTTGTAAACTCCTGATTTTTTCACATAAAACCGATACCAATTCCCTGAACTTAAGACAGAGTTTTGAATGGCATCTACATTGTTTGAAGTGTTTAAGGTTCTATTGACTTGATTTTGTTGGATAGAATAACTAAAAGAGATTAGTTTTTTAAACGAATTTCCTTCCTTAATAATAGGTGTAACAGATAAATGCCCATAAAATTGATCACGTGCAATATTGGTTTTGAAATGGTATTGAAAAGCGGTAGGGATGTTTTTTGGATCTAAATCGCCCAGTTGATTTTCTGCTATTGATTCAAAAACTTGATTGGTAATTTGAATGCCGTTTTCGCCAATATTGCTCTGTAGATTAAATGTCAACAGATATTTGATTGTTTTTGAATAACTATCAAACTGGTAATTTTGAATATTAAATTGAGGGATATTGAAGGAATAGTTACCTTGAAAGAACGCTTTTTTCTCAGTCCAATTCAAAGTAATGCTTCCTTGCTCTTGAGAAATACCTATGAAGGTAACAAACAGCAATAAAACGAGAATAATCTTTTTCATAGTAAACAATAAACGCAAATTTCAACAAAATTGTATAAAAAAGGAAAAAAATATTTTTTTTAGTTCAAAATACAATAAAACTATTATTTTTGCGTTGTATATAAAATGCGTCAATGAATGGCGTGTTTAGTATTAATTTAAAAAAGGTGTTGCAATTTAATGGTTAATTCCTATATTGCGGCTCTAAATTTTTACCTACTAAAAATATGAAAGTAAACAAAATTATTGCTGTAAAATTATTACTGTCATTAGTGATAATGATTGGTTTTACTAGTTGTAGTAAAAAATCCGATTCAAAAGGTGGTTCCAAAGCTACCGGATGGAAAATCAACGATAAAAAAGGAGGTTTTCAGTATGCTTCGAAGTTTAAAAAACAAGCAACAGGTCCCGGTTTAGTAATGGTTGAAGGAGGAACATTTACCATGGGTAAAGTTCAGGATGATGTTATGCACGATTGGAACAATACTCCAAATCAGCAACACGTTATGTCATTCTATATGGATGAGACAGAAGTAACCAATATGATGTACATGGAGTACTTAAATTGGTTAAAAACCGTTTTCCCACCAGATCAAGAAAATTACAAGAACATTTATGAAGGTGCTTCTCCTGATACTTTGGTATGGAGAAATCGTTTAGGATATAACGAAACAATGACCAATAACTATTTAAGACATCCGGCTTATGCTGAATATCCTGTTGTTGGTGTAAATTGGATTCAAGCGACTGAGTTTGCTATTTGGAGAACAGACCGTGTAAACGAAAAAATTCTTGAAGAGCAACGTTTCTTAAAGAAAGATGCTAAAGTAACAGATGTTTCTGCAGATAAAGTTTTCAGTACAGAAGCATACTTAGCTTCGCCTTCAACTGCCATGGGTGGTGATACCAATATTGTTTTACAAAAAGGTCAAAAAGGAGGAAAAGCACCAAAAGCGGCTGCAGGTTCTACGAATACAGCCGGAAACAGTCCTAAGAATGTTTACGCTCAAAGAACTTCAGGTTTGATTTTGCCAGAGTACAGACTTCCAACAGAAGCGGAGTGGGAATATGCCGCCGCTGCCGATGTAGGTCAAAGAGAATACAACGCTTACAAAGGCCAAAAGAAATATCCATGGTCAGGAACTTATACTCGTTCGGGTAAAAGACAAGTTAGGGGTGATCAATTGGCTAACTTCAAACAAGGAAAAGGAGATTATGGTGGAATCGCAGGTTGGTCTGATGATGGAGCTGATATCACTAACAAAGTAAAATCATATCCACCTAATGATTTCGGATTATATGATATGGCAGGAAATGTAGCCGAATGGGTTGCCGATGTTTACAGACCTATTGTTGATGATGAAGCGAATGATTTCAACTATTATAGAGGTAACGTTTACATGAAAAATAAAATCGGAGAAGATGGTAAAGTAGAATTAGTTACTGCTGAAACTCAAAAATTCGATACTTTATCAAATGGTAAAATCGTTTCAAGAAATATGCCTGGTCAAATTGCTCAAGTTCCTGTTGACGATAAAGAAACTTATTTGAGACAAAACTTTGACAAATCTGATAACAGAAACTTTCGTGATGGTGATAAGCAATCTACAAGATACTTTAAGTTTGGTAGCTCTGAAGAAGGTGATGAAAAAGGAAAATTGAGAGATGATCAAAGAATGTATGATTCTCCAAAACATAATGTTTCTACTGACAGTTTAGGGAACATGATCAAAAAGTATGACAAGTCAAGCAAAAGAACAACTTTAGTTAATGACGATGTAAGAGTTTACAAAGGAGGTTCATGGAGAGACAGAGCTTATTGGTTAGATCCTGCTCAAAGAAGATACTTCCCACAAGATATCGCAACAGACTACATCGGTTTTAGATGTGCTATGTCAAGAGTTGGTCCAAAAGCAGATAAAAAGAAAAGACCAAGAAACTAATCTTAGTTTGTGAATAATACGAAAAAGCCCTATTTTTAAGGGCTTTTTTATTTTAATATAGTGCCAAATGACGATACAGCAAATTCATGATTTATTTTTAAAGAGCTCCGGGATTTCAATAGACACAAGAAAGATTGAGCCTAATTCTTTCTTTGTTGCAATAAAAGGAGAGCGATTTGACGCCAATACTTTTGCAAGTGAAGCTTTGGAAAAAGGGGCAAGTCATGTGATGATTGATAATCGAGACTATTATGTTGATGAAAGAACAGTATTAGTAGAAGATAGTTTGAAGTCATTGCAGGAATTAGCGCAATACCACAGAAATTTTTTAAAGTTGCCAATAATAGCTTTGACCGGAAGCAATGGTAAAACAACTACTAAAGAACTTATCAATGTGGTTTTGTCTAAAAAGTTCAAGACGGTTGCTACTGTCGGGAATTTGAATAATCATATAGGCGTGCCGTTAACACTATTGTCTTTTACAAAAAATACAGAAATTGGGATAGTAGAAATGGGCGCGAATCATCAAAAAGAGATTGAATTCTTATGTGAAATTGCCCAACCTGATTATGGGTTTATAACCAATTTTGGGAAAGCCCACTTAGAAGGTTTTGGTGGTGTTGAAGGTGTTATTAAAGGGAAAAGTGAGATGTATAGCTTTTTAAAAGTCAATACCAAATCGGTTTTTGTGAATCTAGATGATGAGATTCAAAACACAAAGACAGTCGGCATCAAGCGTTATACTTTCAGTCAAAATGACAAAACTACCGATGTTTTTATTGAAAGTGTCGTAGCCAATCCTTTTGTTAAAATCTCAACTTTGGGAGTTGATATTAACTCTCATCTAATTGGTTTATACAATGCCAATAATATTTGTGTTGCAATTACAGTTGGTCATTATTTTGGTGTAAAACCCATTGAAATTAAAGAGGCAATTGAAAGTTATATACCTGAAAACAATCGCTCTCAATTGTTGGTCAAGAATACTAACGAAATTATACTTGATGCTTATAATGCGAATCCAAGCAGTATGAAAGCCGCTTTGGAAAACTTTATACAATTGGATGCCCGAGGTACAGCCGAACAGAGCGAAGCTAAACCTAACAAAACTATTGTCATAGGAGACATGTATGAATTGGGAAATGAAAGTCTTTCAGAACACAAATTTATTGTTGAGTTTTTGGATAAAATGGTTTCTTTTGACTGTCATTTAGTAGGTAAAGAATTTTTCGCTAATTCAATAGAAAGTGATTTTTTACATTTTTATCCGACATTTGAAGACTTTGCCAAATATTTATCTACAATAAAACTAAAGCATCGATTATTATTAATTAAAGGTTCCAGAGGAATGGCTTTAGAGCGGATTTTAAACTATCTGTAATAGGAAACTCTCTAAGAAATTAGGGAGTTTTTTGTTTTTATAAGAATATTGATAATCAGTAGTTTACTTGGTTTTTTTTAATTCAAAGTTCTTTTGAATTTCGTTAAATTAGAAAGAGTTGGTTTTTTTTATATAGTATCAACACTATACTTTTACTTCACTAATAATTAACCAATTCAAATAATCATGTTTAAAAATTACTTTTTGAAAAGTTCTTCTGGATCATTTTCTCCTTTGCAGGGAAAAGCCTTTGAACATAAAACAAGTTCAGTAGGTTTTGCCTTAGTTGTTTTGCTACTATTGTTTGCTTTAACCAGCATGAAAGCACAAACACAACTTATTCCGGTTTCGGATGGTGCTTTCGATTCGGGTAGTACATTTGCCGCTAACGGTTGGACTGTGGCCAATGATGGTGTTGGTCCGGTTAAATGGGTAGTAGGAACTGCGGTGAATTCCGGAGCCATTAACGGCAATTCAGCTTATATCTCACTTGATAATGGCGAAACCAATTCTTATGTTGGTATTTCAGGAGCTAGAACAGTTTTCTTTTACAGAGACATTGTTGTTCCGGCTGGACAAACGAATATTGCCTTAACTTTTAACTGGAAGTCAGTAGGATCAGCTACTAATACTTGGCAAGTTTTTGCGGCTCCAACCAGTTATATGCCGGTTGGTACAGATTTACAGACGAATGTCCCGGCAACTCTTGCTGGAGCAACATCTATAACTTATGGTAATGTAAATGCTGTTACACAAACGGCTTTTGGATTTATTCCACCTAGTTTTGCTGGAACTACCGTAAGATTAATATTTATGTGGAGTAATGGTAGTGGTGGTGGCACCAATCCTCCGGCTGCAATTGATAACATATCATTGATTTCTAGAGTCGGTGGAAATGAGATTGCCTCAGTAACTACAGGTAATTTTACAAATCCCGCTACTTGGGATGTAGGTTATGTGCCTTCGCCAGCGGATGATATAGTAATTAATGGAGGCCATACAGTAACTATTGATAATAGAAATCTAGGGGCTAATAATTTATACATAGCCGGTGCTAATGCCGTCTTGGATTTTGGTGTCTTAAGCGATGAGTTTACAGTTAATAATGATTTATTAATTAGTGGTTCCGGAGCTAGGTTTAATGTTTATCAAGGCACTACAGGGAAATCATTAAGAGTAGGGCATAATATTGATTTAGCCTCAGCGGGGCGTTTAGATATTTCAGTTGGAAACACTGGAGTTGGTGTCGGGTCACTTACATTATTTGGATCAACACTACAGACTATCGCTTCTGATGGAACCGGAGTTTTAGGAGGAACTATAGTTTCAACTACTACAACCAATACAGCTGGAATTATTAATCAATTATTGATTAATAACACAAGTACAGCCATTCCAAATATCGATTGGCAGCTTAACAATATTAGAATTAAAAGTATCCTTAGATTGAATAATGCTAAGGTAGGTCTTGGTTCAAATAAATTATATGTAGGAAATTTTGCTTCAATGAACTCAAGCAATTTTACTTGTAGTTCAGGAAATGGCTTTATTGGAGGTGAAATTTCAAGATGGTATACTACTTCCGCAATGGGGAACGCTATAGATCCCGGAACGGATTATAATCCAAATAGTACAGTGTTATTCCCATTCTTAAGTGCAACAGGACAAAACAGATGGGCATTTTTGGTTAGTTCAGCGGCTACGACTGCTGGTGAATTAGCAATGAGTTATGTTGATGCAACAACAATGACAACTGGTCTTTCAGTTGCAGATGGTTCATACACTATTACAGACAGATACAACGGAAACTGGACAATTTCTAAAACAGGAAGTACATATGTGAGTACAGGGACTTATACTTTAGGTCTTTATGCTGTTGGCGCTTACAGTCCTTTAGATGGAAGTTCAAGAGTGATGAACTCTGGATCAGTTACAGGAACTCACGTTAACGGAACTACTTCTCCTTTTGTAGTGAGAAAAAGTATTGCCGATGCTGACTTAACCACTTCACCATTTTACGTAGGTGTTGGTGTTGCTTCATTACAAGCTTCAGTAACAAAAACTTCAAATGCTTCGGGAGATTGGAGTGACGCAGCAACATGGTCACCAAGTGGAGTTCCTTCATGTAGTGATATTGTTACGATTGCTTCCGGACATACGGTAACGGTTAATTCTGCCGGAAATAATGCTGCGGGTGTTACCATTAACCTAGGTGGAACTTTAGTCAATACGTCAGGAAGTTTGACAGTGGGATGTACAAATAACAATGCCATTTTCGCAAACAATGGTACCAATACCGTTTCAGGTGGTACACTTACAGTGAATGGTAATGTAATTCACAGAACAACCAGTGCTTTTAACCATACCGGTGGTGACATCGTTGTTGATGGTAATGCTGGTGGTGTGGCTGCAAATAGTGTTGGGCAAGGAGCTTCATTGTTCAAAATAGAAACTTCTGCTATTAACTTAACTGGAGGAACTATTACTATTGTTGATCCATTAGTAAACAATGCTGTTCAAACAACAGCAACTTCGGTTACTACTTATCCGATTAATACTTATGGCGCTGCAGGAACTTTTGCAAAAACTACTAATGCAGCTGCTACAACAGGTTCAACAACTATTGTTATGAGTGGTTTCAATAGTAATAAAGGTATTTACGGCGTTGGGCAAATTGTAACTGGAACCGGAATTGCACCTGGAACAACAATTGTTTCTGTAACTGCCGGGCTACTTTCAAATTCTCCTATTACTTTGGTTTTGTCACAGGCAATTACTGCCGATATTGCAGCAGGAGCAAATTTGAATTTTGCTTCAATGAATGATGGTAGTTATGTGATTAATATAGATACCTCTAGTCCAAATGCAAGTAATTTAGCAGTAGGTCAGATAATTTCAGGGGACGGTGTTCAAGCAGGAACAACAGTGGTTAGTGTAGGTTTTGATCTTAATGGTATTGGTGGTGTTACTTTATCTCAACCTTTACTGGGATTGGCTACTTCACCTATTACGAGTCAGCAAGCAGTCAACTTTTCAGGCGCTTCACCAAACAATTCGGTTATAATTTTACCGGCAGCCAATCCATTGTTACAGGTAGGTCAAATTGTAGGCGGTACGGGTATTCAACCTGGTACAACCATTACCGCTATTAGTGGCGTAAGAATCGATTTGTCTTTACCGGCTACAGCTGCCATCGTTGCTCCGGTAACCATAACATTATACGACAGTAATGCAAGCAGCTTTGCTTTTGTTTACAGTTCAGCAGCTCATAAAGCCACAGGACTCAATCATACAATCCAATTAGGTGATGGTGTATCTACAGACCAAGCGCCAGTTACAACAAATGGTTTTTA
This sequence comes from Flavobacterium sp., assembly GCF_046293665.1. Lineage (GTDB taxonomy): Bacteria > Bacteroidota > Bacteroidia > Flavobacteriales > Flavobacteriaceae > Flavobacterium. The sequence goes on along the minus strand of NZ_JBKBOL010000014.1, from coordinate 20,403 downwards.
CACCAACTTCTCAGCTGGTGGTGGTGTTTTATCTATAGGAAATTTAACGGTCAATTCTCTTGATGCCGTTAACAGATTTGGTAAAAGTTTAGGTATTTTAAATATTCAAAACAAATTTACGATTGCTTCAGGAAGTGCTTTTGTGAGACCTATTGGTGTTAGTTCTCCTGTCTATTTTGGTGGAGATGTTGAAAATAATGGTGTAGCCAATTTTCAATTGAATACCGGAGTTAACTTAGCTAATTTCATAAACGGTGTTGCCGTTGCTACAACAACTCCGCAAACTATTTCAGGTACAGGTGTTTTTTATAACGAATTAAATTCAAGTTTGGCTTATGCTTCATTTACTTCGATGACAGTAAATAATACAAGTGTTGAAGGTGTAACGGTGAGTTTGCCAAACTTTAGAGTGGCTTCATTAACTATGACAGCTGGAGTTATCAATACATCATCAGCGACTCCGTTATATGTTGGTAGAGCTGATTTGTCACAAACAGGTATTATTAATGGAACATTTAGTAACACTTGTTATATCAATGGTCCTGTAGTAAGAGGTATAACAACCACTGGGACTTCAACTTTTTACTCACTTTATCCTGTTGGAAAAGACGGAGTTTACTCTCCAATATCTTTGGCAGTTACTGGTGGTGCTGATTTTAAAGTGGAAGCTTTTAATACTAATTCAGGTACGGCTTCTGCCAATATTTCAAACTTAAGTGCAGCAAGATGGACAGTGGAAAGAGTAGGTGTCTTAGGGACTTTAGCTGACTTTAATGTGAGATTAGGAAATACTGCAATTGATTCGAATAATATTATTGTTCAGGCTCCAGCAGACCAGGAAATTTATGATAATGTGTTTGGTAATACAGTAGTTTTCACTGCAGGAACACCTAACACTATAAATACTATTACAGCAACTCCTGGCGCAAGTTTTACGGGTAACTTTGCTTATGCAACTATGCCAAACTGTACCACTGTTAACCCTGGAAACACTATTGCAGATACAACCATTAAACAAGATGTAACCATACAAAATTCAAGTGCCACAGGGATAGTTGCTGGCTCAGCCAATGTAACTTTGCAAACTGCTAATACTGCTATTACAGTAGGCTTAACCGTGACAGGGAGTGGTATTCCTGCCGGGACTACTGTTTTAGCAATTAGCGGAACAGCATTAACTTTATCACAGCCGGCAACAGCTTCTTCTACTTCACAAGTGCCTTTAACTTTTGCTATTATTCAAACACCAGCCACTTTATGTGGTACACAAACGGTGGCTTTGAGTTTACAAAATTTGGTTATTGGCGCAGGAGTGACTTATCAATGGCAAGCTTCAATCGATGGTGGAACTAATTATACAGATATTCTAGATGCTACTGATACTACTTACTTGGCAACACCAACAGCTAATACGCATTACCGTTGTACTGTAACGTGTCCTTTTGGACCGGTTGTAGTTAACTCTAATCCGGTTCAGGTTACTTTTACCAATGCAATTACTTCAACCACAGGAGCTACAATATGTGGTGAAGGTGTGGCTAATTTAGAGGCTACAAGCACTTCAGGGACTATCAATTGGTATGCCGATGCAACAGGAGGAACTGCTTTAGCAACAGGTGCAACTTATTCGCCAAATGTTGCTGAAACAACAACTTATTATGTGGCCTCAGAATCAAGTTCTACTTATACTGCCGGTAAAACTTTTGCCGGAACTACAACGCAAACTGCACCATATAGTGGACTGGTATTTAATACTTCTACTAATATTCGTTTGAATTCAGTAAAAGTATTTCCTAAACAAACAGCCGGTGCTGCAGATGCCGGTGCGCCAATTACAATTAAATTATATAAAGATGGTGTTCAAGTACCAGGAACTACTGCAGTAACTTTTGTTCCTGCCACAAACACAGGAACGATTTCTGCGTCTGTATCAAATACGGTTGTGCTTAATTATAATATTCCAGCCGGTACAGGTTATAAATTATTGGCAACTTATGGATTAAGTTCGACCAACTTGATAGGAAAACTAAGCAGCTTCCCCGCAGCGACTCCAACAGCAACAGGAGCAGTAAGTTTTACAGGTTCAGTGAATAGTTTTGATGGAACTCCGGATGCGAGTTACAACAACTTCTTTGATTGGGATGTTACTGAAGTATGTGCTTCGCCTAGAGTGGCTGTAACTGCAACTGTTAATTCGGATTCAACCAATACAACTACAATTACAGCTTGTGATACTTATACTTGGTCAGTAAACGGAACGACTTACACAGCTTCGGGAACTTATACTTCAGTAACCGGATGTAATACAGAAACATTAGAGTTGACTATTACGCCAAGTACAACCAATACAACTACTATTACAGCTTGTGATACTTATACTTGGTCAGTAAACGGAACGACTTATACAGCTTCGGGAACTTATACTTCAGTAACCGGATGCAATACAGAAACGTTAGAGTTGACTATTACGCCAAGTACAACCAATACAACTACAATTACAGCTTGTGATACTTATACATGGTCAGTAAACGGAACGACTTATACAGCTTCGGGAACTTATACTTCAGTAACCGGATGCAATACAGAAACATTAGAGTTGACTATTACGCCAAGTACAACCAATACAACTACAATTACAGCTTGTGATACTTATACTTGGTCAGTAAACGGAACGACTTATACAGCTTCGGGAACTTATACTTCAGTAACCGGATGTAATACAGAAACGTTAGAGTTGACTATTACGCCAAGTACAACCAATACAACGACTATTACGGCTTGTGATACTTATACTTGGTCAGTAAACGGAACGACTTATACAGCTTCGGGAACTTATACTTCAGTAACCGGATGTAATACAGAAACATTAGAGTTGACTATTACGCCAAGTACAACCAATACAACGACTATTACAGCTTGTGATACTTATACTTGGTCAGTAAACGGAACGACTTATACAGCTTCGGGAACTTATACTTCAGTAACCGGATGCAATACAGAAACGTTAGAGTTAACGATTAATTCTTCAGCAACTC
>NZ_JBKBOL010000014.1:0-17268 GCF_046293665.1 Flavobacterium sp. | reverse complement strand
GCTTGTGATACTTATACTTGGTCAGTAAACGGAACGACTTATACAGCTTCGGGAACTTATACTTCAGTAACCGGATGCAATACAGAAACGTTAGAGTTAACGATTAATTCTTCAGCAACTCCAACCGGTAGTTCAACACAAACTATTTCTGTTGCAGATGTGAATGATGCAACTTTAGAAGATTTAGTGGTAAGTCCAACGAATGTAATTTGGTATGGTTCTTTAGCCGATGCTCAAGGACAAATTAATCCTCTAGCAATCACTACTGTATTGACTAATGGTGGAACTTATTATGCAGTAAATGTCACTGCCGGATGTCCAAGTGCACCTTTTGCGGTAACAGTAACTGTTGCATTAGGAACAAATGGTTTTGATAATGCCAACTTTAGTTTTTATCCTAATCCAACTTCCGGTGTTCTTAACATGAGTTACTCAAAAGAGATTACTAATGTTACTGTAATTAACATGATTGGACAAGTAGTGATGGATAGAAAAACAAATCAGAATACCGTTCAAATTGACTTGTCATCGTTACCATCATCAACTTATTTTGTGAAAGTTGATTCTAATGGTGATTCAAAAGTGATTAAAGTAGTTAAACAGCATTAAGATTAAATTCAATTAGAAAGTAGATTAATTTTTTTTATACATTTTTTTGATTTTAAACCCTTCTCACTTTGTTGAGGAGGGTTTTTTAATGGTTTTTACTTTAATTTTTCTCTTTCCAATAGTTTGTTTTATCAATTCAAAAAATTATTTATGTCTTCAGAATTCTATATATTTGCGGTATTCGGGGGCAGACTCTTTGACATTAATTTATTAACTCATGAAATATCTTATAAATACTCATAGATATTTTTATTTCTTTTTACTATTTGGATTCCTCCATTCAAATAGCAATGCACAATCTTTACTAAACAAACATTATCTGTCTGATGATATTGAAAATTTGGTCGGTTCCAATCCGGATCAAGCCCTAAAAATTGCTCAATACTTATTAAGCAAGACCAATACCAGTAATCAGGAAAAGGCTAAGGTCAATTATTTGATTTCTAAAGCTTATTTTATCAAAGGCGATTACAGCAGTGCCTTGAATTTTCTTTATGAAGAGAAAAGCTATGAAGACTATTTGACTGAAGAAGAAAAAATCAATATAAAGATTGGTAAAATCGTTCTTTTAAGAGAGTTGACACTTGATAAACAAGCCAAGAATATCCTTAATAAACTAGAAAACAATCTCAAGAACATACCTAATAGCCAATTAAAATTGTATTCGGAAGCCTTAATAGCTCTTGAAAAAGCAAGATTTTTATTAAAAGAAAACAAGGCAGAGAAAGGACTGAGTTTGCTCAAAGAACAAGAATCTATTTCTAACAAAATTCTCAAAAGCAATGCTGTGTTAGAACTAAATTATCTGATTACACTAGGGCAATTGTTTTTTAAACAAAAGGATTTGGCTGAAGCCCAAAAATATTTCGAGTCTGCCATCACTTTGGCTAATAATCAAAGTAATGGCGATATTTACTCTAAAATTGAAGCTATTCAAGGGTTAGCAGATGTATATTTTGCCAAAAAAGACCATCAAAAAGTGATTTCACTTGATAATGAAGCGATGGGTTATGCCAAAATACTTGATAATCTTTTTGTGCAAGTAAAAATAATTCAACAGCAAAATCCCAGCTATTTGGCCCTGAATGACATGGCCAATTATAAGGTAGCCAATGCAAGATTTTTTGAGGTTCAAACCGAAACTGAAGCACAAGAACAAGAAGCTATAAATTCGGCTTACAATCTTATTTCTGATGAATATTCCGAGGAATACGAAGATGATAAATCTAATTATCTTCATATAATTTATATAGTCTCAGGCTTTTTTTTAGTGGTAATCTTAATTTGTGTTTTCTTTTGGCAGAAGATTGTACAACGTAAAAAAGGACTAGATGTAATTATCAATTATATAGAAATAACCAGAAGTAATCTTATTGGCAGTTTCAGCATCACCGATAAAAAAAATGAGCCTAGAAAAAACGTAATTTTAAAGGAAACGGAAGAACATATTTTAAACAAGTTAAAACGATTCGAGAGTTCTAAACGTTTTATCAATAAAGACATTTCTTTAGCGGTTTTAGCGGGTCAATTAGACTCAAACACCAAGTATCTTTCAGAGATTATAAATACGCATTATAATGTGAATTTCAATACTTACATCAATAAATTGCGCATCAATTATATTATTGAAAAATTAAAAACGGATCCAAATTTTATCAATTATAAGATTAGTTATTTAGCAGAAAATTGTGGTTTTTCATCTCATAGTAGTTTTGCCACGGTATTTAAATCGATAACCGGTATATCGCCGGTCAAATTTATAGAGTTATTGAATCAGGAAAAAGAAAATACGCTATTAGAAGAATAATGGATACAAAGAAAAAGATAAACTTTTTTTTCATATTAGCAGTTGGGCTACTGACAGCTAGTACTTTGTATGCCCAAAACTATAAGAAACTTGATAGTGTTTTGATAGCCGCCGGAAATGAAATTTATATCAATCCTGATAATGCCATCAAGATCGGAGAAAATATTGTCAAACAAGCCGAAGGCAAAGTTGATTATAAAATCAAAGCTTATAAACTGATTTCGGATGCTTATTCTGCCAAAAGAGATTATGAAAAAGCGCTGGAATATCTTATCAATGCTTCAGAGTTGTTAAATGAATCTAATGATAAATTATTAAAAATAACCATAGTCAACAAAACCGGTATTCAATACCATCAATTGAAGGTATATGACAAAGCAATTCAGTATTTAGACCAAGCCGAACAGCTCATTTCAGAGTATCCAAATAAAGACTCTATTCATTCTGAATTGGGTAAAAACTTTATTGTTCGTGGTTTTATTTACAAAGAAAAACTAAGCTGCGCCATAGCGATTGCTTATATAGACAGAGGAATTGCCGAATTGAAGAAGTCTAAAGACAAAGCCGGTATTGCACCCAAAATTAGTATTGCAATCTATAATAAAGGAAATTGTTACCTCTTGATGTACAATAATAAATTGGCTTTAGAAAGTTTTAATGAATCTGCAAAATTTGCTAAAGAGGTTAATGCAAAGAGTTTAGAGGCTTTTGCACTTAAAGGTTCCGCTAAAGTATACACTTTGGAAGGCAAGAATTTAGAAGCCATTAAAGCTTTAAACCAGGCATTAAATTTATCCTCAGAGGTGAATGACTTAATTTTAAATCAAGAAATTTACAAAGGTTTGGCCGAAAATTATCTGGCAACCAATCAATGGGAACAATTTAAAATTAACCAAGCAAAATTTATCGATGTTCAAAAACTAATTAAAGATCGCGAAAGAAATTCTGTAGGCGAATCTTTAGGAGTCAAAGAACTTGAGTTAAAAGCAAAAAGAACAGAACTGTCAAATAAATTCTATTATTTGTTATTGTTTTTATTCATTCTTTTGGTCTTAATTGTTTTATTTTTCTACGTAATTATTAAACGAAAAGGGAAAGAAATTGAAGCCGTAAAGAACCAAATCTACGTGTTGCAAAATAAAAAAGCTAAAGAAGCTTAAGACTCTTTTTTTACCCCCAAATCACTCTAAAATCACCCTGTTGTACTTTGTAAATTCAGTAAATTACAAAGCAAAACGATTTTTCTACACTTGCTATTTTTGTATCTTAGTGTAAGGAATTTGAAATCTTAGTAAGCCATAATGAAATTGTCTTGTTTATCAAGGCTTTAAGTGAGGTGTGTTGCTTCAATTTTATTCTTAAACAATAGCATTTATTAATAAAAAATGAAGCTGATTTTGCTTTAAAAAAGCCAATATTTCACGTTTCAAACAGCCATTTGAATTGTTGTACTTCAATTTTTTTCAGCCGGCTATTTTTTAGCAAAAAAAGGTAAAATTTTGACATCAAAAAGACAAAATGACCAACAATATTTCGAATTAATTTGAGGAAGTAATTATTCCCGAAAATTAATTTTTAAAATGAATTAACATCACCAATTTAATAACTAATAAAATGCAGAAAAATTATCCCTTTTTTGAAACTACGTTGCCAAAATCAGTAAATGGCATTTTTCAAAAAAATAATGTTAATGTAGATTACTTTATTGATAAAGTATTTCGTCAACGATTTTTCGTTCTATTTTTCTTGATTCTAACCAACTTAGGGTATAGTCAATTGGCAACAGAACATTTCGAAAGCGGTATTCCCGGAACATGGGCGGTTACTAGTAATTTAGTTTCACCTCCGGCAAACAACTGGGTTCATACCCCTACAGGAGGTTATTTAGGCAGTGGAGGCGCAACAGTTAACCCTGCGCTAAATAATACAGTTGGTACCACAGCCGAATATTTTATGATAACACCACAGTTTTTGACGCCTACGGATGGTCAAATACGTTTTTATACCAAACAAGGGAGTTTTACCAACAGAGGAACAATTTATCAGTTAAGGATTTCTACGGCCAATCAGCCTGATATCAGTAGTTTTAATGTGGTTTTACAAAGTTGGACAGAAGCACAATTGAACGTTGCAGCAACAACTTATGAAGAAAAAATAGTTTCTATTCCAACCATTCCTGCGGGGATTCCGATTTATCTTGCGTTTGTTGCGGTAACCAACCAAACCGGTGTTACTTCAACTAGTGGTGATAGTTGGTTTGTTGACGGTGTTAGGGTAATATCTAGTTGTGTTCCTGTAACAGCTCCTATGATAGTGCCTTCTGAATCTGGTGCTTCTATATCTTGGACACACCCAACAGCAACGCAATTTGGAATAGACGTTGTGCCAACCGGAGCCGGACATAGTACAACTGGAACTCCAACCGGAAACAGTTATAATGCAGGAGGTTTAGAGCCTTCAACATCTTATGATGTATATATCATTGCTAATTGCGACGCAAGTACCAACAGTACTTGGGCTGGCCCTTTTACATTTACAACTACTACAGTCGGATTGTCTTGTAATACGGCTATAAATATACCTTCTGATGTAACAACAACACCTTATGTGTTAAGTGCTAATCACGATGATTTTTATGATGCCAATACTTATGTGGAATTGAATAGCCAGGGATTGAGTTGTCAACCTATCGGTCAGACTGGAAACCAATTATTAGGAAATCACATTTACCTTTCTTATACGCCAACCACTTCAGGGTTAATTAATATTACGCAGGTAGCAAATACTGCCTCAGGTGGTGGTGGTAATAATTGTTACAATACGCTTTCAAGTGTTTTTGTATTTGATGGCTGTGCCGGTGTTGGAACATCTGCAGGTTGTTTAGCTGCAATTGTTACTTCTTCAAATGGGGTGCCGGTACAAATTCCGAATTTTTATGTCCAAGCGGGACAAAATTATGTGTTTGTAATTTCATCCCCATACCAAAGAACTAATCCGGGAGCCGGAATTTGTTTTACTTTCACTATCAGTGGATCAAACTGTCCATCGCCTTCACAACCATCAATAAATATTGATAATTTGCAGCAGACCACTGCGACAGCTTCATGGGACAATGTTCAAAATTTAGTGAGTGCTTGGGAATATATTGCTTTACCAGCCACTTTACCGGCACCAACAGCCGGTCAATCAGGTACGCCAACCAATACCAATATTAATAATCCTTTGTCAGGACTTACTCCCGGATTAGCTTACAATTTATATGTACGTTCTGTTTGTAGTGGTGCTCCCGGAACTTGGTCAGCACCAAGACCTTTTACAACACAATGTAATGTTTTACCATTGCCTTATTATACAGGATTTACAAATGCTAATAGCACCAATGGGATACCTGAGCCATGTTGGACTTCTTTGAATTTAAACAACGATTTAAATGCTTTTCACTATGGTCCAAATGCTTTTAGTGAGCCGGTTGCGAAATTGCGTACTTCAACTGAAGGGGAAAACAATGATATGTTGGTGACACCAAAATTCAATTTAGATGGAGTGACTCAAAAAAGACTTCGATTCAAATACAATATTTATGGCAACTGGGGTCTAATTGTGGATAATCCAACTGGAGGACCGGGTTCCTTTGAAGTAAAACTCTCTACAACAGGAGTAGGCGCATCAAATTTTACCACAACCATAATCCCTTTAACTTCTTATACTACTGCGTATAACTTTGTTGAAATAATAGTTCCAATACCAAATATTACAGGAGATATCAATATTGCTTGGATAGTGCCACCGGGAGCTTTGCAAACCGGAAACTGGTTATATATCGATGATGTTTATATAGAAGATTTACCGGCTTGTTCTGAACCGGCATATCCTGTAGTTACTCCGGGAACATTGGATACTGATTCAGTTGAAATTTCTTGGACAAATGGGTTTCAAAACACCGAATGGCAATTAGTAGCGCAGCCTTTAGGAACGGGTACACCTACAATGCCGTTTGCTCCGGGAGCTGTTGTAAATATTGTAAACACTAACCCGTTTACTATAACAGGGTTAAACCCATCTACACAATATGAGTTCTATATGAGAGCTTATTGTTCTGCGTCTGAGCAAAGTATCTGGGTTGGACCAATTCAATTTAATACATTATGTATTGAACAGCCAACACCATATTATGAAAGCTTTAATAGTACTGATCCTAATACCAAGAAGTTTTGTTGGTCTACCAATAATGTTGATGGTGACCCAGCGCGATGGATTATTAATGCTACCGATGCTAACATACGACCACAACCAATTAACTTTTTCAATCCTTTTGTTTCTTATAATGATTGGTTAATTAGTGTGCCGGTGAATGCTGTTGGTCCAAAAAGACTGCGTTTTAATTACAGGGTAACTGCTCCAATAGGTCCTGTCGCATTATTCCCAAGAGGAAACTTTGAAGTATTAATGTCTTCAACCCCAGATTTTGCTAACTATACTACTTTGATTCCGTTGCATGATTTCACTAACGAAAGTTTTATGGAAGATTCGGTTTTATTTACAGGAACAGGAACAACCTATATTGCTTTCCGTCTTCCTCCTAATATGCCTAATCCGACGCAAACCGGATTGGTAACTATAGATGATTTTGTAATCGAAGATGCACCGGCTTGTCCAAATCCTAATTCATCTAGTTTAACAGCAACCAATATTACACCTACATCAGCCAATTTATCTTGGTTACCTGGAGCAACCGAAACACAGTGGGAAGTGGTTATCCAGGCACCATTAACAGGAGTTCCAACTGGCTCAGGAATTACAGTAAATACAACTCCAACATACCAAGCAACACTAACAGAAAACACAGCTTACGAATATTATGTAAGAGCAGTTTGTAATGATGCAGAAAGCAGTATTTGGGTTGGGCCATTCTCTTTTAGAACCACTTGTAATGCCTTGCCAACTCCGTTTATCGAAACTTTTGACAGTAATTCACAAACGGAAAGCTGTTGGACGGTTTATAATGTTAATGGAGATGCTAACGCTTGGAATCTTAACCAAACGGCCAATCCAATGTTTGGTAACCAGATGGCGGCTTTGTTTACCGGCATGAATGGAGCCAATAATGATTGGTTAATTACACCAACACTTACGGCACATGCCGGACAAAGGTTGCGTTTTTATTACAGAACACTTTATGGTCAGGATTTTGAAGAAGATTTAAAAGTAATACTTTCTACGAACGGGGTAGCTACTAATCAATTTACGACCATTTTATATGAAAATAATATTGTCCGCACTACAGATGCTACAGGTATAGTTCAGGGTTCTAATACAATAACCTTAACTTCTGTTGAAGGTGTTAGGATAGGAGACAGAGCCGATCTTGCTTGGCAAATTCCATTTGGCGCAACAGTTACTGCCATCAATGGACTAACAGTAACGATATCTCAAGGTGCTTATTCAACAATAGCAGGACCTTTAAATATTACTTTTGTTCATGAGGTTATTAATAATACTGTTGTTAGAGAAAAAGTTATTAATTTAACTGATATTACATCAGATACCAATATTAATATTGGTTTCCATACCCCATTTTTCCCGCCAAACCCATGGAACTACAGAGGTCAATATACTTTTATTGACAATGTAATTATAGAAGATATACCGGCTTGTCCTCCGGTTATCAATGTTACAACGTCAAATATACTTGATGTATCAGCACAAGTGAATTGGGAAACTACCGGTACTGAAACTTCTTGGCAAATTTCGGTACAGCCTTATGGAACACCGGCGCCAACCGGAGATACTTTGCCGGCTTACCTTTATACCGCTAATGCTCATCCTTATACAGTTACAGGATTAACTCCTTCAACTTTATACCAATATTATGTGAGAGCCATTTGTAGTGATTCATCACAAAGCGAATGGGTTGGGCCGTTCAAAATTTTGACAAAATGTGATTATACTAATGTATGTCAGTATACGATTTCAGTAACTAATGGAAATACAGGTACTGTTACTGATAATGTAAGTGTAATTCAAAATGGAGTAGAAGTTCAGGCCATTGAATTTCCAGGATTCGGTCAGCCTGCTGTTTTAGATTATCCTATTTTCCTATGTACTGGTGTTGAGTACTCCCTATATTGGAATGGATTTGGTAGCGGTTTGCAATATTCAGAAGCGCAAATCGTAATCAGAGACGAAGCTAATAATATTGTTTGGACTAGTCCGTTAGGATTAGGATTAGTAAATACAACTTTGTTTACAGGGATTGCCAGCTGTGGTGTGGTAACTTGTCCACAACCAACCAATTTAACCGTAAATAATCAAGGTGTTTTCTCATGGACACCAGGCGGTTTAGAAACCCAATGGGAGGTTTTTGTACAACCTTATGGAAACGGAACAATTCCGCAATCAGGAACTATAGTGAATTCACCATCTTATACTCCGGTAGCAGCAGATTTTATAAATGCTGCTGACGGTACTTATGAATATTTGGTTCGTGCCGTTTGTAGTCCTTCTGATAAAAGCTATTGGTCTGGGCCAAAAGTATTCATCAGAAATGACGAGCCTGCTAATGCTGTTCGTTTAGAAGTAAATGCCGGATTATCTTGTGAAGTTTCAGGGGCAGATGCATCTTTCATTTCAGCAACGGCTTCCACAGTTCCAACGTCATGTCCTGGCGTAAACAATGGTGATATTTGGTACGATTTCATAGCTACTTCAAAAGTCCATGTTATTGAATTAAGTGATTTTGCCCCGGGAACTTATTATACCGGTGGTTATGTTGGTGCTTGGCCACAAATCATGATGTCTTTGTATGAAGTGCAAACCGATGGTTCTTTGGTCGAAAAAGGATGCAGCAATAACAATTCCTTTGTAGCTAAATATACTAGTGAATTAGTGGTTGGGAATACTTATAAAATCAGACTGACTTTGAATGACCCCGGAGTATCAGATAAAACATTCCATATCTGTGTGACTACACCGGAAGATTTGTGTGATATGGATGCTTTTAATTATAGTTTTGAGAAGTTGCCGATGCAGAATGTAACAGGAATTTCGACTATTATTAACTCAAGAGTAACACCGGGTTGGAGAACCAATACCGATTGGGGTACTATGTTCTTCCTTGAAGGAAACAACATAGGCGTTACACCATTTGAAGGCGGACAATGTCTTCAATTAACACAAGATGGAGAGAATGAGTGGAATCCGACCGATCCTAACATTAAAGGATTGTACAAAGACTTTGATACTTCTGAAATTACGATAATGGATTACAGCTTTGCCAGTGCGACCAGACAAACGAGTACTACGGGTACTACGCTTCAATTATTTGCAGGGCCACCTTCAGGACCATTTACAGTAATTGCTGAGGATGCTGCTAATAGTGTGAATTGGGATTTAATTCAAGGAAGTTATACTGTTCCTAATGGTCAAACCACCACGCGTTTTATTTTCCGTACAGTAGGAAATGCTATTGGACATCTTTTAGATGCCGCTAACTTTAAAGCAAATGTCGACATCATTATTGATACAGAAAATACAACTTTAGATTGTGTTACTACTGCTATGGCTTTCAATGCCAACGGAGTAGGGATGTGGGAAGCAGATGCTAATAATCCTGCTACGACCATTATTGCCAATCCAAATAGTGGCGCTACCAATGTGTCAGGATTTACAGCACCGGGAAGTTATGTTTTCTATTGGAAATCTCGTTATTGTGAAAAATCAATAACCATTACAAAACAAGGGATTACAGAAACCGCTCAGGTAATTAATCCAACTATTTATTGTGTAAATGATGTAGCGATGCCATTAACCGCAATCGTTTCAACCGGAAATACTATTAATTGGTATACTCAAGCAGTAGGCGGAACTGGAACTGCAGTTGCACCAACACCAAGTACAACTTCAGCCGGAAATTCGCAAGTATACTACGCTGCTGCAGTTGATGCCAACGGATGTGAAGGACCTCGCGCTGAAATTGTAGTACAAGTAAATGATTTGCCTACGGCTTCTATTTCTGGTGAAGCAACAGTTTGTGAAGGTTCAACAGCCATAATTACATTTAATGGAACACCAAATGCAATAGTAACTTATACCGTAAACGCTGGTTCAAACCAAACGATTACTTTGGATGCGACAGGTATGGCTACATTGACTACAGCAGCTTTAACAGCAAATGCTAGTTACGATTTAGTAAGTGTAACTTCTGCAGGAACTAATCCTTGTAGTCAAGCACAAACGGGTAACGCTTTAATAACTGTAGAAGCATTACCAACAGCAACTATTTTAGGTTCAACAGCAATTTGTGAAGGTTCAACAGCGACTATTACATTCAATGGAACCCCTAATGCAACAGTAACTTATACTGTTGATGGTGGAGCTAATCAAACAATTGTATTGAATGGTGCAGGAACGGCATCAGTAACTACACCGGTATTAACGGTAAATAGTGTTTATACTTTAGTAAGTGTAACAGCTGCAGGAACTCTAGCTTGTAGCCAAACACAAACCGGAACAGTAACGGTAACAGTTAATGCTTTACCAATTGCAACAATTTCAGGAACTACTTCTATTTGTTCAGGAGCAACAGCGGTAATTTCGTTTAACGGAACTCCAAATGCTATAGTAACTTACACAGTAGATGGAGGAAGTAACCAAACGATTACTTTAGATAGCAACGGTATTGCAACCCTTACTACACCTGCTTTAACGGCTAATAGTACTTATACTTTAGTAAGTGTGGCCTCTGTAACATCAACTTGTAATCAAATCGTAACTGGTACTGCTGTTATTACAGTAGGAGCATTGCCAACTGCTACTATTTCCGGAACGGCAACGGTTTGTCAAAATGCGGTTAATCCAATCCTTACATTTACAGGTGCCAATGGTGCCGAACCTTATACCTTCACCTATACTATCAATGGTGGGGCAAACCAAACTTTAACAACAACAACCGGGAACAGCATATCCATCAGTGTGCCAACAACAACAGTCGGAATATTTACTTATGACTTAGTAAGTGTTGCCAGCGCCGGATTATCCTCATGTTCTCAAACACAATCAGGTTCTGCTGCAGTAACAGTGGAAGCTTTACCAACCGCAACGATTTCGGGAACAACTACCATTTGTACCGGCTTAAATGCAACGATTACATTTAATGGAACAGCAAACGCTACTGTAACTTATACAGTAAATGGCGGTGCCAACCAAACGATAGTTTTAGATGGGTCAGGTAATGCTACCATTACTACTGCAGCTTTAACTGCCACAACAACTTATGCGTTGGTAAGTGCAACTTCTTCAAGTGTTACAGCTTGTAGTCAAGCAGCAACAGGTTCTGCTGTAATAACTGTAAACCAATTGGCTTTGCCAAATGTAACTTTCAGTTATGCTAATGCTTGTATCAATGCGACGGCTAATCCATTACCAATATTGCCTGCCAACTTTACAACTGGCGGAACATTTAGTTCAACTTCGGTAACGGTTGATCCAACGACAGGAGCGGTGACCACATCAGTTTTAGGTTCTCATCAAATTACTTACACACTTGATGCTAGTACTTTAACTTGTACAGACGGAGGAACATTTACTGCAACGATTGTGATTTCAGAAGGAATTACTCCGGTAACAGGTTTCAGTTATGATACTACTTATTGTGCCAATGCAGCGAATGCTTTACCAACAACGGTAACCGGATTTACAACCGGTGGAACATTCAGTGCAACAGCTGGTTTAATCATCAACCCAACAACCGGTGAAATCAATATTGAAGTAAGTAATTCAGGCAACTATACTATTACCTATACAATTCCTGTTGACACAGCTACTTGTAATGTTGGTGGTACAAGTACATTCCAAATTACCATTGCGCCTGACTTGAATTTCGCAATCGATGCTTCTTGTCAAAACAATATGTTGACACTAGGGCTTATCGACGTAAGCTTTAACTCAGACGCGGCAAGTTATACTTGGACTCATGGAACAACTACTGTTGGTAATAATGCTTCATTGAATGTAGACGAATTTATGGCCCAAAATCCATCCTTGGTTTTACCATTGACTTTCACAGTGACTATTGAATTGAATGGTTGTGAGACAATGCAAAGTTTTACCGTGGTAAACAATCCTTGCAGAGTGATTCCAAGAGGTATTTCGCCTAACAATGACCAAGTCAATGATACTTTTGATTTGACCGGTTATGGCGTGAAAGATATCATCATTTTTAACCGTTACGGTACCAAAGTGTTCTCTTTCTCCGGAAATTATACCAACCAATGGAGAGGACAATCAGACGGTGGTGATGAATTACCGGACGGAACTTATTTCTATAGCATTCATACCAATGAAGGCGCCAACAAAACAGGTTGGGTTTATATAAACAGAGAGTATTAATCAAATAGTTTTAGATAGTTTCTTGGGAAGCTTAAATAAATAAAAATGACACACCTAATGAAAAAAGGATATTTAGTACTGGCATTACTATCATTGTTCGCAGTGGAAGTACAAGCACAACAAGATCCACATTATACGCAATACATGTATAATATGAACGTGATGAATCCTGCTTATGCCGGTTCAAAAGAAAATATTTCGGGAGGATTACTTTACCGCCAACAATGGGTTGGATTAGAAGGCGCTCCAAAAACAGCCACCTTTGCTATTCATAGCCCGGTTGGAAAAAATGTAGGATTGGGTTTGTCTGCTGTTTCAGATAAAATCGGTCCGGTGGAAGAAACCAACGTATTTGGGGATTTCTCCTATACCGTTAGTATGGGCGGACAAAGTAAGTTAGCTTTCGGTTTAAAAGCCGGTGCTATTTTCCAAAAAATAGGACTGTTTTCAGATATCGGAAATGGTTACACACAGCAACCGGGCGATTTTGCTTTTGATGAAAACAGTAGTAATATCAAATTAAATATTGGTACCGGATTGTTTTTCTATACCGATAAATATTATGCCGCTTTGTCGGTGCCGAATATGTTAGACGGGAAACATCTTGACATTACTCGAAACGGACAAGAATACCAATTTGGAAGCGATACCCAGCACTACTTTTTAACCAGTGGTTATGTGTTTGACTTGTCGCCTAATACCAAATTCAAACCGTCTTTCATGTTGAAATCAGCATTCAAAGCACCAACGTCCTTAGATTGTTCGGCTAACTTTTTGTTCTTAGAGAAGTATGAAATAGGTGCAACCTATCGTTTAGACGACTCATTCGGCGCCATGTTTAACGTAGCCGTTACGCCGTCAATTAGAATTGGATATGCTTATGATCATATTATTTCAGAAATTAGAGGAACTGCTCCGGCTTCGCATGAGTTTATGTTGTTATTTGACTTAAATTTGTCTAAAAAAGTTTCTGTTTCACCTAGATTTTTCTAAAAAGAGCCAACCATGAAATCAAAGATTATCGAATACCAAAACAACAATACTATGCTAATGAGCAAAAAAGCCTATATCACTTTTAGTTTGATATTATCACTAACAGCAAGTTACGGCCAAAATAGCGCTACAGCTAAAGCTGACAAACTTTTTGAAAGCTACCAATACGTTGCTGCAATCGAAGAATACCAAAGACTGGCAGAAAGCAAAGGCGCTAACGAATACATTTATTCCCAATTAGCGGAGAGTTATTACAACGTTTTTGATTCTGAAAATGCGTCAAAATGGTATGCAAAAGCCACTGCGAAAGGAAAAGCTGAGGCTGAAACCTATTACCGTTATGCACAAACGTTGAAAGTTCTGGGTAAATATGCTGAAGCCAACAAGCAAATGGATGTTTTTGCTAAAATGATGCCGAAGGACGAAAGAGCGAAGGAGCATTTAGCTAACCCAAATTACATTCCGAGTTTGGCCAACAATTCAAAATTATTTGATACTGCGGAAACTAATATCAAAAGCAAAGGGCAAAGTGACTTCGGGGCTTTGTTAACCAATGATAATGTACTTTATTTTGCCAGTACCAGAAACAATTCCAACAAAACGGATAAATGGAACAACCAACCTTATTTAGACATTTATCAATCGACTAAAGAGGCTAACGGAAACTTTTCTGAGCCAACTCCGGTTAAAGAATTGAATACCCCTTTTCATGATGGCCCTGTAACGCTCAGTGCTGACGGCAATACTATGTTCTTTGCCAGAGACGGACACAGTGAAGGACAATACGAAAAAAACAAAAAAAGCAATACCCAAGTAGGTCAACAAGGAATCTACAAAGCCATTAAAGTTGATGGAAAATGGTCAAATGTTGAAGCAATGCCTTTCAATAGTACAACTTATTCCGCTACCAATCCAAGTTTGAGTAAAGATGGTAAAACTTTATATTTTGCCTCGAATATGCCTGGCGGATTAGGCGAATCTGATATTTGGAAAGTATCCGTAGAAGCGAACGGTTATGGTAAACCTCAAAATTTAGGACCAAATGTGAATACGGCAGATAAAGAAAATTTCCCATTCATAGCCGAAGACAACACATTGTATTTTGCCACTATGGGCAGACAAGGATTCGGTGGTTATGATGTTTATAAAGTTAATTTGAATGATTCAAAACCGGCACAGAATTTAGGCAAACCCGTGAATAGTGAAAAAGATGATTTTTCATTCAGTTTCAATAAAAACTTGAATATTGGTTATTTTTCGTCTAATCGAAATGGTTCTGACGATATATTTTCAGCCACACCACTTTGCAAAGCAGAGGCGATTATTTTGGTTACCAACAGCAAAACAAAAGCACCATTAGCCAATGCTTCTGTAGCTATTTTAGACTTAAAAGGAAATGTAATCGCTACTGAGAAATCTAATGCAGAAGGAAAAGTAACTTATCCGATAGAATGTAATGTTGGTTACGGCTTACAGGCATCGGCTCAAAATTTTGAAACGGCTACTTCGGCTGTGAAAGCTATAAAAGCCGGTGAAACGGTAGTTGAGGTTGCTTTGATACCATCAGAAGTGATTATTACCGATACCGAAGTGATTTTAAACCCGATTTATTTTGAATACGATAAGAGTAATATCACAGCTCAAGGTGCTGTAGAATTGAATAAACTGGTAAAAGTAATGCAAGACAATCCTTCAATGGTGATTTTTGTAAAATCGCATACCGACTCAAAAGGAAGTCAAGCATACAACCTGAATTTATCAGAAAAAAGAGCGCAATCCACAGTTCAATATCTAATTTCAAAAGGTATTTCTCAAGGACGAATTTCCGGAAAAGGATTTGGAAGTATGGAACAGAAAGTAAAATGCGGAATCAATTGTACTCAGGAACAAGACGCACAGAACAGACGTTCAGAGTTCTTGATTGCTAAAAAATAGTTTGTAAGCAATATTTAAAATAGGATACCCAATCATTCACTTAAGGGTTAATAGTTAATAATGTAATGATTGGAAAATGATAGCTAATTTCAATGAAAATTTGAGATTGGCTATTGTGCATAAATATAATGATTCGATGAAGAATGTTTTAAAATTAATAGTAGCATTGGTTTTCACCAATTTGATTACAGCACAAATTCAACCCAATGACTGTGTCAATGCTATTATAGTGTGTGGTAACGGAAGTTTTACTTCTAATGCCAGTGGAATTGGAAATACACAGGAAATTAATGCCTGTGGCGGATTTGAAAGTAATTCACTTTGGTTAGAAATCAATATAGTGCAAGCCGGAACTTTGGGTTTTGATTTAATTCCAGATGATCCAAGTATTACAGTTGATTATGATTTTTGGGTATTTGGGCCCAATGCGGTTTGTGGTGCTTTAGGCGCTCCCATTCGTTGTGCAACGACCAATCCGCAACAAGCCGGAATGACTAACAACCATACCGGTATGTATGGTTCAACATTGCTTACTCAAACTGGTCCGGGTGCCAATGGGAATGGGTATGTAAGATGGTTGAATGTTTTGCCGGGTCAGTCCTATTATATTGCAATCGATAGACCGTCCGGTGATGGTGGTTTTCAAATTCAATGGACAGGAACAGCCATGGCAGGAACTGGGGCTTTTACTGCGCCACCATCGGCGAACAGCATTCCCGATGTGCAAACGTGTAGTAATACACCCAATGTTGGAATTTATAATCTCAATACAGTTAGACCACTAATAAATCCCGATACCACTAATAATATAATATCATTTCATACTACTTTGGCAAATGCGATTGACAATGTAAATCCTTTACCTGATATTTACGCCAATACTTCCAATCCGCAAACCATTTATGTTAGGGTTACCGATGTTGTTGCGGGTTGTTATAGTACTACAAGTTTTAATTTGGTTGTAAATTTAGTACCTACTGCAAACATAAGTACATCAAGCACTTCAATTTGTGAAGGCGATAGCGTTACCATTACTTTTACAGGAACACCCAACGCTACTTTTGATTATACTATTGATGGCGGACCAACACAGACCGCTATACTAAATGCAACCGGTACATATACCTTAACAGAATCTCCATCGCCGTCTAGAACGTATTTATTAACAGGGGTTAGAGCAATCGATGGCAATGGAACTACTATTTGCTCGCAACCACTAAATCAATCGGTTACAGTCACAGTTAATCCTTTACCAACAGTTACCATATCGGGGTCAACTACGATTTGTTCAGGTACCTCTACACTGATTACCTTTACCGGTACTCCCAATGCTACGGTTACTTATACGATTGATGGCGGTGCTAATCAAACAATCGTTTTAAATGGAAGCGGATCAGCTTCTCTTACAACGCCTGTTTTGACAGTTAATAGCGTTTATGATTTAGTGAGTGTAGCTTCGCCCGGAGCGCCGGTTTGTAGTCAATCCCAAACAGGTTCAGCCCTTGTAACGGTAATAGCATTGCCAACAGCAACGATTT
>NZ_JBKBOL010000013.1:0-45918 GCF_046293665.1 Flavobacterium sp. | reverse complement strand
CAAAGATATAACCCGTAATAGGATAACCCGGAACGACCGGAATAGTTGACATAATCGTTGTACTGATAGATCCCAATATAAAATTGTTTGGATAACTATTAGTCAAACTCGAAGCAACCAATTGACAACCCTCAGATTTTAATCCATCACAATCATCATCGACGTTGTTGAAACAAATCTCTGTTGCGCCTGGATAAGCGAAATTTCTAGTATCATCACAATCACCTCCGCCTAAAACCGTGGTAGTATAGCCAATACCTGGTGAAGCACACTGAACTATTGGAGTTCCTGTATAATAGCCATCATCATCAGCATCTAAATACCAGGTTGGTTGAGGCGTAATACTCAAATTTAAAGTAGCCGTATTACAACCTACTACATGCGTAAGATTAGTTTGAGTCGTGGTATAAGATTGCCCATTAGCAGGCCAAACATAAGTTTCACCGGCACATATAGAGGTGGTTACACTACCGTTGGTGGTTAGTGGGTTTACTGTTACTGAAGCCGGTGCACTCGTTGTACTACAACCATTTGGTGCTGTGTAAGTATAAGTATAAGTTGTTGATGGACCGGTGTAGGGATTTGCAATACTATAAATACCGGTTCCACCTGATGGCAATCCCGAACCTACTAAAGTGATTGCACTACCGGCACAACCACTTACATTAGTAGCAGTAGCAATAGGATTATCCGTTATAGAAAGATTGTTAAAAAAAGCATTTCTTTCATTGCCACCACCGGCATTAAAGTTAAAAAACCTTACTTGAGCTGGAACTTTTCCGCCTGCTGGACTTTTCAATGCTCCGGTTAAGGTGATAGTAGTAGTGCTTTCTAATCTTGTAACAACTAAAGAATAATTGTTAGCATCAGTTCTACTGAAAGTAAAAGTCAAACCATCATCTGTAAAGTCTAATGAGGTATCATTTTGATTACCATTATCATTGATTTTGTATTTATTTGAATTTCCTATATAATAAAATTCAACTAAATTTTCACCTGATGCATTTTGTATTCCAAATCCAACAACTGCCCCATTGTCAATCCAGCCGTTATCCATCCCAAAGGAAAGGGTTCCACCTATACTCAACGTATTAGTAAAAGCTCTGGTAGCAGAGGCCGTTTGGCTATTATTAGCATAAAGAGCCCAACATGATGAACCAATCCCGTATGTACCTCCATCACCATTACTGTTAGAGTTCCCTATAAAAAATCCGTTTCGTGAACCATCTCCCGAAGTCAAAGTACGATTCCACACATTAAATCCACTTCCTCCATTATCCGAGGCTCCCCATCCATCATTGTAAGGAGTATTCCCGCCATTGTCAGAAGGACATTGTGAATAAACAGTTGAGGAAATAAATGAGCATAATAACAAACTCATTGCGAGTAAAATTCTTTTCATAAAAGTAATTATTAAATTAGTTAAAGTTAAAAAAGACAATAACACTCAAATGACTTGAAAAAGCCAACAAAGAATTAAGCAACAATAATAGAATTTGGGTCATTAAAACTATAAAATTAAATTAATCAAATTACAAAAACAAACTTTCCCAAACGAACGAAAACGTTTGCGTGTTAATAAATTATTGATTTTTAGTTAATAAACTACAAATTACAAAAAAATAACTGGTCAAAATTACCAACTAAACAATTCCCAGTACCACAACAAATCGAAACACAATCAATCATTTCCCCATTATACATTATATCTTCCCTATCAAAAAAATCATTCTCATAGTTCATGACGACAAAATTGTAAAGATGGCAACCCAAACTCACCTCCTTCTATCCCTCTGTGAATCTCTGTGTAACCAACCCAAAAACTCACGCCTTCTGCCATATACTTTCATCTTCACAATGAATCTTGAAACCAAAACAGACAACCGACAACCAACAACCGACAACAAATACAATTAGGCAAAAGTAAAAACCAGTAACAAACTTACATGCCTTATATGGTTAAAAAAAAAGCCCCGCAAAAGCAAGACTTCCTATAAAACTGCAAACTGAGACTGAGACTTAAAACTGTGACTGCAAACTAAGAAGAATATTACTTCGCATAATACTTCGCATATTCCCCCGAAGTAACGTTATGCAACCAAGCCTTATTAGCCAAAAACCAATCAATTGTGTGTTCCAAACCTTCTTCAAAAGTAACCGAAGGTTGCCATCCCAACTCTGTATTTATCTTAGAAGCATCAATAGCATATCTCAAATCGTGCCCAGGTCGGTCTTTAACATAAGTAATCAACTGCTCAGAAGTACCTGCAGCTCTTCCTAATTTGGCATCCATTTTTTGGCAAAGTAGTTTAACTAAGTCGATGTTTTTCCATTCATTAAAACCCCCAATGTTATATGTCTCGTGATTACGTCCTTTATGGAAAACCAAATCTATAGCCATCGCATGATCAATGACATACAACCAATCTCGGGTATAATTCCCATCGCCATAAACCGGTAAAGACTTGTTGGTTATAATATTATGGATAAATAGCGGAATCAACTTCTCCGGAAAATGATTTGGTCCGTAATTATTCGAGCAATTCGTAATCACATAAGGCAATCCATAAGTTTCACCATACGCACGAACAAAATGATCCGAACTCGCTTTTGAAGCTGAATAAGGAGAATTCGGGTCATACGGAGTGGTTTCGGTAAACAGACCCGTTGCCCCTAGACTTCCATATACTTCATCGGTACTGACGTGGTAAAATCTTTTGTCTTTATAATTGTCTTTCCAAATGGTTTTAGCGGCATTCAACAAATTCATTGTGCCCATAACATTCGTCCTAACAAACGCCAAAGGATCCGTAATTGAACGGTCAACATGCGATTCCGCAGCCAAATGAATCACCCCATCAAACTGGTGTTTATGAAACAATTCATTAACAAAGCCAGCATCAACTATATCTCCTTTAATAAAGGTATAATTTAAAGAACGCTCTATATCCGCAATATTTTCCAAATTCCCGGCATAAGTCAAGGCATCCAAATTAAAAATTTGATACGATGGATACTTAGTCACAAAACGACGGACCACATGAGAACCAATAAATCCGGCACCACCGGTTATTAATATCTTTTTCATTTCTCTGAAATATATGTTTAAGCAAAATTAAGCCTTAATGAAACGCTTAATCCCCTTAACTTCTTAATGTTAAAACTTCCAAATTAATAGTACCAAACCACTAAACTTGTCTTAAAACAAAACTGTGACTGTGACTGCGACTGAACACTACAATCTTCCATCCGCCTTTTCATTCAAAACGCCCTTTACATCAAAAACAACCGCTGTTGGTTTTTTCAACGAATTGAAATTAATAGCAGAAAACTCTTTGTGAGACACCGCCAAAACGATCGCGTCGAAAGTACCTTCCGGTAATTTTGACACCGTTTGAAGTCCGTATTCATGCATCACTTCAACAGGATTAGCCCAAGGATCATAAATAGTTATTTCAGTTTCAAAATCGAGCAAAGCATTCACAACATCAACCACTTTTGTATTTCGTACATCTGGGCAATTTTCTTTAAAAGCGATACCCAGCATCAAAATTTTCGACCCATTGACTTTGATGTTTTTCTTAATCATCATCTTGATGACCTGAGCAGCAATGTACTCGCCCATACTGTCATTCAAGCGCCTTCCGGCCAAAATAATCTCGGGATGATACCCTTTCTCTTGGGCTTTTTGAGCCAAATAATAAGGATCAACGCCTATACAATGCCCACCAACCAATCCGGGTTTGAAAGGCAAGAAGTTCCACTTAGTTCCGGCAGCTTCTAAAACAGCATGGGTATCAATTTCTAACAAATTAAAAATCTTAGCCAATTCATTTACAAAAGCAATATTAATATCTCGCTGGGAATTTTCAATCACTTTCGCCGCTTCAGCCACTTTTATGGAGGGTGCCAAATGCGTTCCCGCTGTAATAACCGATTGGTATAATTCGTTTACTTGCTGTCCGATTTCTGGAGTAGAACCCGAAGTTACCTTTAAGATTTTCTCTACCGTATGTTCTTTATCGCCCGGATTTATTCTTTCCGGTGAATAGCCCGCAAAGAAATCTACATTGAATTTCAAACCACTTACCCTTTCTAAGACCGGGATACATTCTTCCTCAGTAACACCGGGATAAACCGTCGATTCATAAATCACGATATCCCCTTTTTTCAAGACTTTTCCAACGGTCTCACTCGACTTATAAAGCGGTGTTAAATCGGGACGATTATTTTTATCTACAGGGGTAGGAACCGTAACTACATAATAATTGCAATCCGCTATATCAGCTATAGCATTACTACAAAAAAGACCATTTGAAGTACTATTTGAAGCAACAAGTACTGCTTTTAAAGTGGCCTCGTCAACTTCCAAGGTAGCATCTAACCCGGAATTTAACTCCTGAATCCTATTTTGATTAATGTCAAAACCAACAACAGGATATTTTGTAGCAAACAATCTTGCCAATGGCAAACCCACATATCCTAACCCTATAACTGCAATTTTAATACTCATATTAATTATATTTTTATCCATTAAGATTTAATTCACAATAAGAAATCGACTTCAAACATTCCATTTAAAAAATTTGCTAATCTGCGGTTAAACCTTAACAATAACTATTTTTTTCAAGAACCGATAGACTGATAAACAAAACCAATCTCTCTCATCTTATCACCATCCAACAAATTTCTACCGTCAAAAATAAAAGCCGGTTTCAACATACTGTCGTAAATTTTCTTCCAATCATAGTCTCTAAACTCATCCCATTCCGTTAAAATTGCAATCGCATGCGCTTGCTCGCACGCACCATAAGGATTGTCGAACGTATGAATGTGTTTTTCATTAACTGCTGGTTTTCTGGTGTCTAAATAATCCAAATCAGACAATACTTGCTGGTGACCTACTTTAGGATCATAAAGCGCAATATTGGCTTGTTCATTGATCAAATCATCCGCAACATAAATCGCAGCCGATTCTCTGGTATCATTCGTGTCTTTTTTAAAGGCCCAACCTAAGAAAGCAATCTTTTTCCCCGAAACGGTATTGTACAATGTTTGCACTATATTTCTGGAAAAACGTCTTTTTTGGTGGTCATTCATAATGATAACTTGTTCCCAATAATCAGCCACTTCGTTCAATCCGAAAGCTTTGGAAATATAAACCAAATTCAAGATGTCCTTTTGAAAACAAGAACCGCCAAATCCTACAGAAGCTTTTAAAAACTTAGCTCCAATCCTGCTATCCATTCCGATAGCTTTGGCCACTTCATTCACATTAGCTTCTGTTTTTTCACACAATTCCGACATCGCATTAATCGAAGAAACCCTTTGTGCCAAAAAGGCATTAGCTGTTAATTTGGACAATTCCGATGACCAAACATTGGTTTTTAAAATACGCTCTCTTGGAACCCAATTGGCATAAACATCCACTAAAGATTCGATTGCTTTTTGACCTTCCGGCGTAGTTTCACCTCCAATTAAAACCCTATCCGGATTTAATAAATCTTGTACAGCCGTTCCTTCCGCGAGAAATTCTGGATTAGATAAAATTTGGAACTGCACTCCATTTCCGGTATTGTCTAAAATGCTTTTCAAAGCCTCAGCCGTTCTTACCGGCAAAGTCGATTTCTCCACAATAATCTTATCATTTTTAGCCACTTTTGCAATTTGTCGAGCACACAATTCTATGTGTTTTAAATCGGCTGCCATACCTTTTCCGGTACCATAGGTTTTGGTTGGGGTGTTTACCGAGATAAAAATCAATTCTGCTTCATCAATCGCTTGATCAACAGCAGTAGAGAAAAATAAATTTCTATTTCTGGTATTGGCTACAATTTCGTTCAATCCCGGTTCATAGATTGGAATATTATTCACATCTTCATCATTCCAAGCCGCAATTCTGGCTTCATTCAAATCGACTACCGTCACTTTTATGTGCGGACATTTTTCGGCAATAACAGCCATCGTTGGTCCTCCAACATATCCGGCACCGATACAACAAATATTAGTTATTTTCATTATCAATAGTAATTTTTAATCTTTTTTTAAATACTTCCAATACCAAGCTACTGCTTCTTTCAACCCTTCTGGAAAAGAAAACTTAGGGTTGTAATTTAACAATTGCTTTGCTTTCTCAATACTGGCCAAAGAATGAGGAATATCTCCTGCCCTGTTTGGTCCGTAAACAACATCAATGTGCTCTATGTCAGGATCAAATTCGGATAAATACAATTTAAGGTATTTCACCATATCATTTAAAGTCGTCCTGTCTCCAAAAGCAGTATTATAAACTGTGTTCACCGCTTCGAGATTCTGAGTCAACATAGCCAACTCATTCATTTGAATCACATTGTCAATATAAGTAAAGTCTCTTGAGTAATTGCCGTCGCCATTAATCACCGGACTTTCATGCGCCATCAATTGCATGACAAACTTAGGAATAACCGCAGCATAAGCACCATTAGGATCTTGCCTTCTGCCATAAACATTAAAATATCTTAGACCAATGGTTTCTAATCCATAAGTTTTTCCAAAAATATCCGCATACAACTCGTTTACATATTTAGTTATCGCATAAGGGGAAAGTGGTTTTCCAATCTTGTCCTCAACCTTAGGCAAACTCTCAGAATCACCATAAGTGGAAGAACTGGCTGCATAAACAAATCTTTTCACACCGGCATCTCTGGAAGCCACTAACATATTCAAGAACCCTGAAACATTAACATCATTACTAGTCACAGGATCATTAATAGAACGCGGTACCGAACCTAAAGCC
The DNA here is from genome assembly GCF_046293665.1 of Flavobacterium sp. Classification (GTDB taxonomy): domain Bacteria; phylum Bacteroidota; class Bacteroidia; order Flavobacteriales; family Flavobacteriaceae; genus Flavobacterium. Next base: position 39,143 of record NZ_JBKBOL010000013.1, on the reverse strand, counting down.
GCTTGGTGCAAAACAAAATCAATACCATTTACAGCCTCCCGACAAGTTTCAATATTTCTGATATCACCTTCAATCAGTTTAAATTTATCATGGCTTAAAAAGCCTTCGATATTGTGTCGGTGACCTGTCGCAAAATTATCCAAGCAAGTCACCAAATATCCTTTCTCTAAAAAATACTCACAAAGATTTGAACCAATAAATCCGGCACCTCCGGTTATGAGAATTGCTTTTGCATTGTCTGCCATTATTTGAATCTTTTTAGTATTTTATATTTCAATTTCTCAAAAAATCCTTTTGGCTCATCATCTTCATGATATCCACTACCATACCCGTAGCCATAACTATAGCCGTAGCCATAGCCGTAGCCGTAACCCACACCATATTTAGCCTTGTTTTCATAACCGTTAAAAATGATACTTACATTATTCAACTCACCACGCTTGGTTCTGTTGTTTAACAATGTCAACATTTCCTTCTTGGTGAAATTTTGACGAACAATATACAAGGTTGCGTCACAAAACTGAGCCAACTCTAGCGCATCGGAAACCAGCCCAACCGGTGGTGTATCTAAAATGATATAGTCATAATTCTCTTTCAGACTCATAATCATTTCTTTCATGGAGTCGCCAAGAATCAATTCGGATGGATTTGGCGGAATCGGTCCCGAGGTAATAACATCGAGGTAAGGAACATGTGTATGTTGAATAACCTCATCTAAAGTTTTTTGTCCGATCAAATAATTTACTGCTCCAATATCGTTTTGAATATTGAAATCGTCAAAAATCTTCGGCTTTCTTAAATCGAGTCCTAATATAATTGTCTTTTTTTCACTCAAAGCAAAAACGGTAGCAATATTAATCGAACAAAATGTCTTTCCTTCACCGCTGACTGATGATGTTAACATCAAGGTTTTGGTGCCTTCTATGCTTTGCTTTTTGTATAAAAATTGCAAAGAAGAACGTATGGCTCTGAAAGATTCTGAAAGTGCCGATTTAGGTCTTTCAAATACAGACAAATTGGTTTCCGAATGTTTCACTCCCACAACCCCAATAAGCGGCAACTGCGTTAGACTGGAAATATCGTCAATATTTTGGATTGAATTGCTGATGAAGAATATAAAAAACACCAAAACCAGTGGTACCAATAAGCCTATAAAAAACGCTAAGACGTAGTTGACACTTGTTTTCGGCCCGAGCAATCCACCGCCTACATCTTTGGCCGGATCAATAAATTGAATATCTGGTAAATTGGCTGCTTTTACAATAGAAGCTTCACTCCTTTTTTGTAAAAAAGTATTGTATATATTATCGCTTAAATTATATTTTCTGGATAATTTAAGCCATTCTTGTTTGTTCTCGGGAAGGTTTCTAATTTGTCTTTCTAAACTTTGAATTTTTTCATTAACAAGATTCAAATCATATTGTAGCGCTGTTTTGAGTGAATTTGCATTCTCTAAAAGTGCTTTTTTTACAGATGATATCTCGTTGTCAATTCTTTCGTAATACAAGTCTCCTTTTATCGAATAGGCCAACTCTGTTCTTTCTATAGAAAGCGATATTAACTTTGAAACATTGGTTACAATATTAGGTTCGTCAATTCCGACTACAGTTGGCGCCGGTAATTTTGAGAAATCGACACTGTTTTTAAGGTATGTTTTTAACGTATTCAAGTAAGCCAACTTGCGTTCAACCTCATCTTTTTGAGTGTCAAAACTCAACAATTGGTTTTTATAGGTCGCGCCACCTTCTTCAATGTCAAGAACATTATTAGTTTTACTAAAATTTTTCAAATCTTCACCAGAGTCTTTCAATTGATCTTCCATATCTTTTAAAGTTTTATCAATAAAATTTATGGTATTCTCAGCAAATTTATTTTTATTTCTTAATTGTCTTTTAATCAACACATTGACAGTAGCATTCAGGTAGTCAACCATTCTGAATTTATTGGTTCCATCCATACCTAATTTAAGAATTGAACCTGCCTTTTCATCAATGGCAACGTCCAATCCTTTATAATAGGAAACCGTGTTGTCAAAAGAATTAAAGCGAACAGAAATCTCCTCTCCAAAATTCTCTCCGTTATGGTTAGCCAACTCTAATTTACAATTAAGGAAAGGCAAATTGATGGGTTGTCCTATTTTGTATATTTTTTTAAACTCACCAATCGGTACAGTAACCATTGATTTTTTATTCTCTTGATATTGTATAACCGAAATATTATTAGACTCAAAAGAGGTTGTAATCTGAAAGGTATTATCACTTATCATTTTCACTTTGATAAAATGATCCAGTAATTGATTTTTGGTTTTATCAACAGAAACTTTAAAAGGCACTTGGCCATAAACATCTTGTAAAAAATATTTGGTTTGTTTCATGTAATCAACATAAAACTGCAAACTATCAACAACTGCCTCGTTGTGAGATCTTGATTTCAAAGTTGTAGAAATCATTTGAACCTTATCAGAGGTTCCGCCCCAATTAAAAACTAAGCTGGTATTGGCTGTAAAAAATGGGTTGTTTTCTTCCTGAACTGCAATAGTGGTTTGAATGCCATAAATCTTTTGCTTTCTAATATTAACCTGATGAGCAATAGAAAAAGCGATTACTAAACCCATAACAAACCATTTCCAATAGCTAAGTGTTTTGATTAAAAACCCTTTAAAATCAAAGCTACTTTGTTTATCAAAAAAAGTAAAATCTTTTACGTCTAACATGAAAAATTGGTGTTAATTTCTAAGTAACAAATAAGTGGTGGTTGCTAAGGATAATAGGGTTACTATAGTTGTCAGAGATTCGATTCCTGTTTTTCCGGTTCCCCAAGATTTCTGTTTCAATGGTTTAACATAAATGTAATCATTAGGTTGAAGATAAAAACAAGGGGAATTAACCGCTTTGCTATCAGTCAAATCAATACTAAAGGTTTCGCTGCCTTGGGGAAATGTTCTGATAACTTTTACATCTTTCCGGTCTCCGGTTACATTGATGTCTCCGGCATTAGCAATGGCTTCCATTATATTCACTTTATCCTGAAATAATGTTTTGGTTCCTGTATTTTGTACTTCCCCATTTATCGTATATCTAAACCCGGAAAGCTTTACAATTACAAAAACACCAGCCTCATTTTTAAAATACTTCTCAAAAAGCAATTTTTCTATTTTGCCTCTAACTTCCTCAACTGTAAACCCTAAAACATTAATTTCACCCAAAACCGGTAATCTTATATTCCCGTGATCATCAACACTATATCCGTTCAAATAACTACTTTGTTCTCCTGTAACACTAACGGTTTGACTTCCGCTAGGGTTAAAAATCTCCACTAATTTTGGATCAATCGCTTTAATAGAAACGCTTAAGATATCATTAGATTGAAGACGGTAAGGCTTTTGATTTGAAGGTGTTACAACAGTATTTTCACCATCATTTTTGTTTTGTAAGTAAATCAAATCCTTGGTAGGAACGCAAGAGGTTAATAAAATACTAATGAGGAAAAATAAATATATCGAGGGTTTATTCATTACTTTTTTAAAAAAATTAGCAAACAAAGATAGATTTTTCAAATCTAAATACAAAAATGTAGTGGGCTATTATTTTGCTATAAATTTTTCAAAGAATTTTCAAATGGAACCCGATTTAAAATACTTCTACCCAAAGTCACTTCATCGGCATATTCTAATTCGTCTCCAACGGCAATTCCTCTGGCAATCGTAGACGTTTTGATATCGAAATCTTTGATTTGCTTGAAGATATAAAAATTGGTCGTATCGCCTTCCATAGTTGAACTCAACGCAAAAATCAATTCTTCTGTTTGTCCCAATTTTACTTTTTCTACCAAAGAATTAATGTTCAACTGACTTGGACCAACACCATCAATAGGTGAAATTTTGCCACCCAAAACATGGTAAATTCCTTTAAATTGGTTGGTGTTTTCAATCGCCATTACATCGCGAACATCTTCCACTACACAAATTATTTTATGATTTCTCGCAGGATTATTGCAAATTTCACAAAGTTCTATATCAGAAATGTTATGGCAAGTTTTACAAAACTTAATTTCTTCTCGCATGGTTGTTAGCGCTTGTGATAAAAACTGGGTTTGTTCTATCGGTTGCTTCAACAAATGCAACACCAATCGCAAAGCCGTTCGCTTACCGATTCCGGGCAATTGCGCCATTTCATTAACTGCTTTTTCTAAAAGTTTTGATGAGAATTCCATGAGGCAAAAATAGTTAATTTGAAAATTATTCAATTTGAAAATTTGAAAATTAATGTATTATCTCATCTTCAAATTTTCAAATCTTCAAATCTTCAAATTGAGACATTAATTTTTGTATTTTGGCTCACTATAAAACCTAACCTATGTCACCAACTACCATCCTAATAATCATCATTATTTACTTCGGTTTATTGATTTTGATTTCTAACATTGTCAGTAAAAAAGGAACGGATAACGATACTTTTTTCAAAGCCAATAAAAATTCCAAATGGTATTTAGTGGCCTTTGGAATGATTGGCACGGCATTGTCCGGAGTGACATTTATTTCGGTTCCGGGTGAAGTGGGGAATCCCGATTTGCAGTTTAAATACTTCCAATTTGTTTTAGGAAACGCCATTGGTTTTTTAATCATTGCCAAAGTCTTGCTGCCGTTGTATTATCGCATGAACCTTACGTCGATTTACAGTTATATCGAACAGCGTTTAGGTACGATTAGTTATAAAACTGCCGCTTCAATTTTCTTGATTAGTCGAACGATTGGTTCTGCTTTTCGCTTGTATTTGGTGGTGATTGTATTGCAACGGTATGTGTTTGATGCGTTCAATATTCCTTTCGCTTTAACGGTTTTGATTTCACTTGGATTGATTTTCGCTTATACTTATCGCGGTGGTTTGAAAACCATTATTATTACTGATACTTTGCAAACTTTCTTCTTGGTTTCTTCGGTATTTTTGACCATTATTTTTATTTGTAACAGTTTGGATTTGTCCTTTTTCCAAGCTTTTGAAACGGTGAAAGCAAGCAACTATTCTAAAATTTTCTTCTTTGAAGATTATTTAAAAGGGAATTATTTTTGGAAACAAGTCCTTGGTGGCATCTTTGTAACCATTGCTATGGTTGGATTAGATCAAGATTTAATGCAAAAAAATCTGAGTTGTAAAAACATAGGCGAAGCCCAAAAAAACATGTTCACTTTCACCGGAATTTTTGTGCTGATTAACATTTTCTTTTTGAGTGTTGGCGCCTTGCTTTATATGTATGCCGAGAAAAATGGTATCGCTGTTCCAATGATTGATGGCGTGGCACGAACCGACTTTTTATTCCCTGAAATTGCCTTAAATCATTTAGGCGTAATTCCGGCTGTGGTGTTTTTATTGGGATTGACTGCAGCGACTTTTGCCACAACCGATAGTGCATTGACGGCTTTAACGACTTCCTTCTGTGTGGATTTTTTAGGTATGGATAAAACTGAAAATCAAAACAAACCGAACATTGTTAGAACTCGTCATTGGGTTCATGTTGGTTTTTCATTTCTGATGTTTTTGGTAATCGTGTTTTTTAATGCGGTGAATGATGCGTCGGTAGTGAAGATGATTTTCAAGATTGCTTCCTATACTTACGGACCGCTTTTAGGGTTGTATGCGTTTGGTTTGTTTGTGAAATCGAAAACGGTTCATGATAAGTTTGTGCCGTTGGTTTGTGTGATTTCGCCGGCGATTTGCTTTTTTATCAGCAAGTATTCTGCGGAATTATTGGGAAATTATACTATAGATAACGAATTGATTATAGTAAACGGACTAATCACTTTTATAGGATTGCTTTTGATTAGCAAACCGGCGACTGAAAATACCCGATATTAAAATGGATTGCTTTTTAGCCCTGATTGGAGCTAGCTACCGCGTAGCGCGGAAAGCAGGAATTACCATGCCAAAAATGCCCGAACCTTTCGCTCCTAATACTGATTCGTGGCCAACAATACCAACGTACAAGCAACCTCAACCTTAATTCCGTTGCCTTGCAATAATTGGTAAAATTCCGGATTTTCGGTTCCGGGATTGAAGATGACGCGTTTGGGTTTGGTTTCGATGATGTAATTGTAGTAATCTCTTTGTCGCACCGGATTTAAGTACAAAGTCACGGTGTCAATATTTTTTAAAGGAATATTTTTAGTTCGGATAGCAACTCCGGCCACTTCACCTTGATTTTGCCCAATCGCCAGTACCGAATGGCCTTTTTCGACTAACATATTGATGGCTTTGAAAGCATATCTTTCGGGTTTGGTCGTAGCGCCGAGCACTAGTGTTTTCTTATTTTTCATGGCGCAAATTTAACGAATAATGTTTTTAAATTAACACTTACTTTTATTCTTTACCTATCTTTGTGGCCGATTTGAATTATTAGAAAAAATGGAACTCTTTTTGAATACTTTTTTTGTCCTGTTAGGTGCTTTGTTCTCGGTTTTAAACCCCATTGGTGTCATTCCTTTCTTTGTTGGTTTAACACAAGATTATAACAAATCAGAACGTTCCAGGGTATCGCTTTTGACCGCTGTAAATGTTTGCATCATTTTATTAATCTCTTTTTTTATTGGAGAATATGTTTTGAGCTTTTTCGGGATTACCATTTCTGCCCTTAGGATTGCCGGTGGGATTTTGATTGCTAGTTCGGGATTTGGTTTGCTTAATGCCAATCCGAAAAAAAGAAAAGGAATTAGCAAAGAAGTGGAAGAAGATTTGGCCAACAGGAATTCGATTGCGTTAACGCCTTTGGCGATGCCCATGTTGGCTGGTCCGGGTTCGATTTCGCTGTTAATTGCTTTTAACCAAGACCATCATTCGACACCGGAAATTTTGTCTTCAGTCATTTCCATTATTATCGTGTCGTTATTGATTTTTTTAATTTTAAGAAGTGCTCATTATTTGGCTAAATATCTTGGTGCTTCCGGAATTGTGGCGATTTCTCGAATCGTAGGTTTCCTTACGGTTGCCATTGGCATTCAGTATATCATTAGTGCGGTTTTGAGTATAATACGTGGAATATAAAAGAATTACGAATTAGAAATTACGAATTACGAATTGAAAAAGCCCAAAACCGAGATGATTTTGGGCTTTTTTATTGCTTTATTTCTTTCAATTATTCTTTTGGCAGAAAGATTTCCGCCATCATGCAACGGGCGCTTCCGCCACCGCAAGCTTCAATAGTATCTAAACTGGAATGGATGATTTCAACGTGAGCTTCGAGTTGGGCAATTTGTTTTTTGGTCAAACTTTTGTACGCTGACTCGCTCATTACCAAGAATCTTTTATCGTCTTTTCCTTTTACTTCGAGCATGTTTCCGGCGAAGTTGTTGACTTGGTCTTCGGTGATTAAAATCACTTCTTTGTCATCACCGCGAAGGCTGTCTAGAACCATTTTGCGTTCTTTTTTGTCATCAATACAATCGGCACAAACTACGGCAAAGGTATCGCCTAAAGTCATCATGACGTTGGTATGGTAAATGAGTTTTCTTTCGCCGTTGACTGTTTGGAAGGCTTCAAAAATCACCGGAGTGAATTCGAAATCTTCGCAAAATTCAATCATCAATTCTTCGTCGGCACGCGGCGATAAAGCACAATAGGCTTTACCATTTTCGCGGTCTAATAATAAACTTCCGGTACCTTCGAGGAAAACATTGTCTTCTTCTGCCAAGGTATAATCCATGATTTCGTTGATTTCGAAACCTTCGTCTTCTAAGATATCGAGGATATCTTCTCTTCTTTCGGCACGACGGTTTTCGGCAAACATGGGATACAAAACCACATCGCCGTTTTCGTGAAACGAAATCCAGTTGTTTGGAAAAATACTATCGGGAGTATTGGGTTCTAAAGTATCGTCGACTACAACCACGTTTACGCCTACTTTTCGCAACTTGTTTACAAACGCATCAAACTCGGCTTGGGCTTTGGCATTCACGGTTTCTGGTGATAAGCCGTCGAGTACTTTTTGGTAATAATTATTTACAGCAGTTTGTTCGTTCATACGAAACGCCACCGGGCGAATCATTAGGATTGAGTTTGTAGTTTGTTTCATTTTGTTTGGGTTTAAAGTTTCAGGTTTCAAGTTTCAGGTTAATTAACTTGAAACATTAAAATTGAAACAAATTTTTAATCTCTAATCAACGGCAAAGTTGAACATCTCAACAAGCCTTCTTGTTTGGCAATTTCAGCGTATGGTATTTCTTCAACGATGAATCCGTTTTCGCGAAGCCAATGGTTTAGTCTTGTAAAGTTTTTTTCCGAAACTACTACGTTATCATCTATAGAAAACACGTTGGAATTCATGTGGTACATTTCGTCACGCGTGATGTGAAAGAGGTTTTCTTTACCGAATAATTTAACCAGAAAAACATAATCTGATTCTTGGCGGAAACCACTTTTATAGATGATTCCTTTGTTTTTACCAACGGGTTGGAAACAACAGTCTAAATGTAAGGCATTATCGCGAGCTTCCAGCTTGGATTTTACCAAATCGAATTCTTTTACTTTTTTGTGTGGGAATAATTCTTTTATATAATTTACCCCTTGCATATTGGTTCGTGCTGTGATGTAATCTTTATAATCGGAACCTTTGTAAGTACCGATAAAAATATAATCATTCCAAAGCATTACGTCGCCACCTTCGATATGCACTTCTTCCGGTGGACGAACAACTTTATCCGGATTGATTTGGTCAATAACATATTGAATTGCATCGAGTTCTCTTTCCCTATCCGGTAAAATATTGGCTTTTATAAAGACATCATCAATGACAAATCCGATATCACGGGTGAAGATTTGGTTGTAATTCTCAATCATTTCCGGGCGGAAAACCTGAACATTGTATTTTTGAAATACTTGATTGAAGGCTTCCATTTCTTTAATCATATCGGCTTCAATAGGATATGTTCCGGCTAGAATGTGTTCTAATGATTTTGGGTCATAGGCTTCTTCAGCAGTTGGAGTTGGCCCATTATTTTCGGCTGAACCGAGTACTACGGCTCTTAATCTTGACGTTTCGTTTTTTACATTTAATTGTAACATAAAGTAGCTTTTGGCTTTTGACAAATATAAAAAAGCTTCTTGGTTAGGAGAAGCTTTGTTTATAAGTATTTTGAATAAAATCGCATTAATTTTTGGTCAGTTGTGTATTGAAGTGAAACAGCAAAAATCTTTTGGCTTTAATTTTAGTATGGAGTTTAAAACCTGCTTTCTCTATTCCTTTAATAGAACTGCTATTATTGGTGTTTACCACAATAAAAACTTCTTTTTGGTGGTTTTTCAGTATTTCTTCTCTGGCAATAAAATTAATCACAAAGGGATAAATTGACTTTCCTTTAAACTCGGGCATGGTTTTACAATCACCTATGGTTGGTCCTTTTTCATGGATTACTCTCAGTAGAAAAAGCTTTTGAAACAAATAACTCTCGTGTGCTAATTTACCCTCGATTGTGACAAAAAAACGTTTTTTGTTTTGGCTTACTATTTCGCTTTGAATGGGTAAATCAAGATTGGCAAACTCGGCAATAGTTTCTTTACTCATTGAATAGATAAAGACATCAATAGAAATAACTCTGAAATATTTCAACAGTTTTTTTATCATTTTTTTAGTAGAGATAAAATTCTGGCAATGGTTTTTTTGTGGTTTTTCAAATGCTTTTCGAGAAACAAATATAGCTTGAAATAAATTGGTTTGATTACCCAATGGAATTGTGCGTTTTCGAAATAAAACTGTACTGTATTGAAACTATTTTTAAATTCAACCACACCCGGCGAACCGCCAAGCGAGATATTGTAACCATCTAATCCTTCATGCAGCGATAATTTAATGGCTTCCCATTGCAAGAAATCACCGGTTCTTAAATCGGGCACTTCTTTTTTGGAACCGCCAAGAATGTAGGTGTAATAATTTCCACCTTTAATCAATAAAATGGCGCCTTTTAACTCTTCGTCTTTAAAAGCGGCTAATATTTTCAAGAATCCTTTTTTATTTAAACTCAAAAGTGTTTCTCTCATGTCTTTCCAATCCCTGATGCTGTAATTGGCCGCTATTGAATTTTCTTTGAATAAATGGTAAGCCTGCTCTATGTCGTTATCCAAAGTCATGATTTTAAAAATCAAGTCTTTGCGATAGGAATTTCTAATATTTCTACGTACTGATGGTTTTAAGGTTATGATTTTTGATTCTTCATCATATCCAACCAAATCTATCCAATTGAGTCCGTAACCGGAATAAACATATTTAAAAAGCTGGCCTGCTTTAGCTGTTTTTAGTATAGGTAAATCAGGCAAATTGGTAAAAGTATGTTTATTCATTTCCTTAGTAGAAGGCAATGAAATATGACAATAGCAACTACCGGATTGTTTGGCTCTTTCGGGAACTTGAGCAATCAGATGATTCAGTTGGTCTTCATAACCTTTTGAAACAATCGGACCATAAGGAACGATATAGAATTTAAAAAAAAGAGCTTTAGCGATAACGCCAACAAATCCACCAACAATTTCATTTTGGTCTTTTAAAAGACAAACTTCAAAATCAAAACCATAGGAAGTAAATGATTGATTCCAATCCGATAATAATAGATGACTGGCTTTGTTTTCAACTGAAACATAAGCATCCCATTGGTCTAACTCTTCCTTATTTTTGGTGAAAAATATTTCCATCAGATTGCTGTTCGATAAGGTAATGTTGCCGCATTGATTACTATCAGTTTACCATCGGCATTTATATCCAAAACGGTTTTTTCAAAATTAGCTAAAAATTGAACCAATTCTTTAATTGTCGGATTCCAAATTTCTTGGTTTTTCATTTTTTCGCCTAGAAACTTAAAATTGGCTTCGACTACTTCATCAATAGTTTCGGGATTTTTAAACATTCTGCCTTCATGGTATTTCATTGGTACGGAAAAATAAGTATGCGCGATAAAAATCCCACTTTCATTGATTAGTTTATTGATATTATCGGGATGCAATGACATTCTAAAGTCAATCATTTCGATGGTTTGAAAGACATAAAATTCATTCTCAGCAATGGTATGTTTGAAAACTAATGGTGTATATTTTGCCAACTTGTAAGGCTTGTTTTTATGTTGGTTCCAAAAAATAAGCACTTTTAAAATGGGTACGGCCAACGAAAACAAACTGCCTAAAAAGTTAAAAAAGAGTAGCGGATTTTTTTTCTGAATCATTTTTTTAAAACTCGAGGCCAAACTTTTATATTTTAAAATCATGGCTTCATCGGCATAGTAATGAAACATAATGTTTTTGATTAAAAGGCTGAGTTTGGTTTTTAAACTCATTTTTTTGATACCACTATAAAAGCTATTTAGGGTAAAATCATTAGGGTTTAATTGGTTGATAACCCCTAAAGCCGTTGTTCCGGAATCGATATAATTCCACAGAGTGGTTATACTCTTCTCTTTTAAATTATTAGAAAAGTCGGCTTCATTAATTCCTTTTTTCTGATAGAGTGAGAAATTATAGGATTGGTAGCCGTGGTCAATCCAAGTTGGAACATCACCAAACGGCGGTGTGAAGGAAAAGAAATTTTTGAAACTTTCTTCGTCATTTTTCAAAGATTGAGACAACGAATGGTAGGCCAATTCGTGTCCGTCATCCAACCATTTTTCAAACTCATCACGATCAAATTCAACAGAAGCATTGTCTGTTCTTTTGGAAAAATGATTTAGAAAAAAGCCTTTGGTAACTTTAATATTATGCTTCTTAAAGAAAGTTCTTTGTAGCTTGAGACTTGGTAAAGTATCAAAATCACAATGGTCGGTAAAACAAGCCACGGATGAAAACGGAATCGACGAACGGCTGAATTCTATAGCGTTTTGAGTTGTAAACAATAAAGCTAAATCTAATTTAAAATCGATGCCCGAATCGGCTTCCGCTACTACTCTTTGATTGTATTCACCGGAGTAAACTGTCAAAGGATGTGCCTGTTGCGGATGGAATCGCCAATAAAGTACTTTTGGATTTTTTTTCTGAATTTCCCAGTAGCCATAATTCAAATTGGGCTGTACAAAAAAACCGTTATCCAGTTTGATTATTTTAGGAGAAAATGAACTCGAAACAAAGTCATTATTGCATTTAACCCAAGTATAGTCATGGTTTCTGACGGATGTAATGTCATTTTTAAAAGTAATGACCAAATCAAAAGACGGTATGGCTTCACGGTCAAAAAAAGCCGTTTCTATAATCAATTTGTGATTTTGAATAGCACAAGGAAGCGAAACTGATTTTTGTGTTTTAGAAAGAAAGACAACACTTTCAACCATTGGGAAGCCGAGTTAAATTTTAACAAATATAGGGAAATACACTTAACTAAAATTACAAAAAAAGCCCCTCCGATTGGAGAGGCTTTATCTGGAAGTAAATCAATTTAAAATTAATTTTTAACCAATTTCTCAGTATGTATTCGACCATCTTCAGAAGTTATGTTGATGATATAAACACCATTGGCATAATTACTTACATCCAATTGCATTTTATCTGTCATTTCAACATTGCGGTTCATGATCATTTTACCATCAATAGAAGTGATATTGATTTTATTAAATTGGGCATCTTTCATCACAATTTCAATAGAACTACTGGATGGATTTGGAATGATAGCAAAACCATTGGCTATTTTAACCAAATTGATAACAATCTCTTCTTCCTGAACAATAGGTCTTATTTCTTGTTCGGTTATACTTTGAGTTTTATAGATGAAATTAGCCGAACAACCTTCTGGGTATGCGGCGAATTGAGAGCCTAAAACTGCTTCAAAACCCGGATTTAATTCGACATAATTCTCAGCATGGTAAACTACTCCATTTCCAACGGTGTTGTCGCCAACTGAAATCAAATTCGTGGCTTTAATCCAATCTGATCTTTCCCTTTTAGTTAAACTGGTTGCCGCCAAATTATTTAAGTTGTCTGCCGGAGAAATCAAAGTTAAAGTCGGTTCACAACAATTATCAAAAGTTACATCGGGACCAACATTAGCCGAGTTATCTGAAATGTCATAAATAAACGTTCCGGCCGGACAATTGACATTGAAAGTTCCATTGACCTGGAATTCAAAATCACCTGATGGATTGGCACCGAACAAACTTGGACTAACATTAAAACAATAAGTACTAGAAGTCAAAGTAGTTGGCGCAGCCATCGTTCCAATCACGATATTATTTTGAAGAACATTTAATGAAATAGTATTTACCGTAGCATTCACCGGCGGTTGGTATGTTCCGCAAACTTGTATTGGAGTTGTACCGGTCATATCCGGACAATTGAAATTTGTTGGTTCGGTACTCAAGGCTCCTAATTGCGGAACTGCACACGTAAATCCACAGATATTATCAATATAAACTGTACCAAAGTGAGCAGAAGGTTCACAATCACTCACCGTAAATTCAATTCTTCCCGGTTGGTTTAAAATGTCTTGAACATTTAAACGAGCACAAATCCATCCGGTATACAAAACCCTTCTATTGCTTCCAATTACCAGAGTATTGAACAAACAGTTATCGGGATTGGCAATGATACAAATTTCATCTACTATATTATTGAATTGATCATAAACCCTAACCCTAAAAAATGGTTGTATGGGCTGACCGTGCGCCGGCTTGTTATCCATAATTAGTGAAAAATTGAAATCGATAGTTGATTGATTAATCACCGGAAAATATCTTGACATAGTTGTAACATCAGAAGAACCGAAACCGTTTGAATTATTTAATTTAATCGATCTTGTTCCGCCATTGGTATTGATGGTTCGTACATTAACCCCTAAACTTGCTAAAGTTGGATCATACATTTGGTAACCCGAATTAGTACTGCTGATTAGAGTTATGGTTGACCCGAAGTTATTGGTACTAGGTGTTACCAAATTAGTTGCTGTTTGCGCTGTTGGCATTGAGCATGACTGAAAAAAACCTTCACCGGTTGCCGGTTGCGGATAAGCATCAGACCAAAAAGAATAACCTGCAGTTCCGTTTTCGAAGTCGCCATTGGTACAAGTTTGCATTACGGTTGGCGGCGGTGGTTTAGCAATATAACCGTCTCTTTTACTCGGGTTTTCCAGGAAGAATAGCTTTCTTAGTTCGTATATTTTGGTATTGATTACAGCTTTTTGAAATTCCTCTTCAGTAAATTCCTCTTCTTCTTTCAGATGTTTAATTACATCATCAGTAACTTCTTTTGATAATTTGTATTTCTTGAAATTATCATTTACAAACCGTTGAATTTCGACTTCTGTTTGCTGAGAAATTAAAATTCTGCTGTTTTCTTCAGCCAGATATTGATCGATCTGAGCCAAAACAGTAGCTGAATTGAGCACAAAACAGCTAAGTAAAACTATTTTAAATATCTTGTACATATTACTTAGTTTTAGCAAGTATAGCTTGCATTTGTGCTTTTAACGCTTCAATTTCTTTATTGTATTTTTCAAGGGCTTTGCCTTGTGCTTCTATTTTTTTGTCTTGGTCAATGATGTAAAGGGTTAATTCTTCAATCTTTTCCATTTGTTTGGATTGCATTTCAGCGATATCAAGACCATTTTTGGCCAAGGCTTCTGCAGAGTCAATTCCAGGCAAATGTTTATTAGTGTTTACAAATTCTTCTACCTCTTTCAATGGCATTAATTTATAGTCTGAGGCAAAAACGTAATCTGCCCAGTTGGCAGAACTTCTCAGGGCTACTTTTACTTTTTCGGTCAAAATGCCACCTTCTACAAATAATTTATAATTTCCTGTTGTACTTGGATAAGCAGTACTTGAACCCAAATATATTTTACCATTAGAAGTACTATTAGCGGTATTGAACCAAATATTACTGTTGTTCATATCAACAACTCTGTTTCCGGCAGTCGTGGTAGCCTGATTGATTACACCATTGTTAGCATAAATACTGGTATCTATAGAACTAACTACAAAAGGAGAAGCTGTTGAACCCGTACCGGTAACCGTTACATTGTTACCTGCAGTTACACTTGTTGTTGGCATTGTAAAAGAACCACCACCATTAGAAAGTGTTACTGTATTTCCTGATTGAGAAACCGTTTGAAAAGTTTGGGAAGGCAATGTTATACTGTTTCCGTTAGAGATTGATAATGTATTTCCACTTAAAGTTAAAGATTGAGCATCTGTATTAGTAAAAGTTGGTAATGTAAAAGAACCTCCACCATTAGAAAGCGTTATAGTATTGCCTGTTTGAGAAATTGTTTGAGGAACTTGTGCCGGTAGGATTACACTGTTACCATTAGAAATAGAAAGCACATTTCCGGCTAATGCTAAAGATTGTGAATCAGTATCTTCAAAATCCGGTAGTGTAATTGATCCACCACCATTTGAGAGCGTTATGGTATTGCCCAACTGTGTTAAAGTTTGCACAGAAGTACTTGGTAAATTAACCGGATTACTTGCTACACCATTAACTGTTGTTACTAATTGATTACTGGCATTAATTGTATTGGTTATTGAATTTACGATAGGCGCAGAAGCTGAAACATTATTTACATTAGTGGTCATTAAATTAGCATTCGACGATACAGCATTTGTTGTACTTAAAACACTTGGCACTCTTTGCAATACTACATCTCCTGTTGCGTTAACCGTTAAAAATTTATCGGTTACAACCGTTGCTGAAACTGGAGCTGACTGATTTGTTAAATTCGTAAAACGAAGTCCAGAGTTTCCATCGGTGCCATGAGTAACCTCTAGTTTGTTTTTAGGTGATTTGTTTCCGACTCCTACTCGTCCCTCTACTAATAATCCATTAGCAGGTGCAACAGTTCCTTCACCGGCATTTAATGTTAAATTAGGCACATAATTTCTACCAATAGCAACTCCACCGCTAATATCTAATCGGTTTACTGGAATAACATTGTTGCCTAAACCAATACCAGTATTTCCGCTTCTGTCAATGAAAATTCTTTGTTTGCCTTGACCATCGGCAAAAATAATCGTGTTATTAGTGTCATTTCCGGCCAATTTAGCTGATGAAGGTGTTGGGTTCAAAGCAACAAAGCCCAAAAAAACATTATAATTACCATTAATTAAATTGGCTCCAGTTTCAGTACCGATAAAGGTATTGAAATTACCTGTTACTAAATGTCGAGGGGTATTGGCTCCAATAGCAATATTACTGTTTCCAATAGTTCTTAACGACGAACCAAAACCTACAGAAGTATTATTATTACCAATTGTGTTGGCTTCTAGTGATCTGTGTCCGATAGCAACATTACTAGCACCCGAAATATTATTTGCCAAACTTCTGGTTCCGTAAGCACTATTCAAGGTACCGGTGTTATTGGCTTGTAAGGATTGATTCCCAAAAGCACAATTGAAACCACCCAAACTACTGCCTAGAGCATTCCATCCAAAAGCGTTGTTACTGTTACTATTATTATTCCCTAATGCATTTTTCCCAAAACCGGTATTAAAATTACCGGAACTATTTATTCCAGTTCCAATACCAAAAAAGGTATTATCGGTCTGCGCAGTAGTTTTGGCAACTAGCGCTAAAAGTGCTAACGTTGTAAATAAAAAGTATTTTTTTTTCATAACTAAAAAATTTGGGGCATTAAAAAATCATTTAAAAACTCGTTAATCAGGGATACTTAGGCTTGGCTTTACTTTTATACTAGTTCTTTGCGATTGTAGGTTGTGCATCAAATTAGTTTTACTGCTTGTAATTATGAAATCAAAAATATATTATAGTTTTTTAATAATCCACAAAATACATATTTAATCGATAAAATACATATTTTTTGCAAATATTAATAAAATATTCTTACATTATAATCAATAGAAAAAACAAATTAAAACATTCAATTCTTAACAAAAAGAAAGTATAAAAAGATATTTGTAAATTATACCCAAACAAAAAACTCCCTGCTTTCACAGGGAGTTTTGCTTAAAAATATAAGTTTCTAACTATCTTTTATCCATAGGTTGAAAATCTCTCAAAGGATATCCGGTATATACTTGTCTTGGTCTTCCGATTGGTTCTTTATTGATTCGCATTTCTTTCCATTGTGCAATCCATCCCGGTAAACGTCCGATGGCGAACATTACGGTAAACATTTCTGTCGGAATACCCAAAGCTCTGTATATAATTCCTGAGTAGAAATCGACATTCGGGTATAATTTTCTCGATACAAAATAGTCATCAACTAAAGCTGAAGCTTCTAATTTTTTGGCAATATCCAAAATCGGGTCATCAACGCCTAAAGTATTTAAAACCTCATCGGCGGCTTTCTTTATAATTTTAGCTCTTGGATCAAAGTTTTTGTAAACTCTGTGACCAAATCCCATCAAACGGAACGGATCATCTTTGTCTTTGGCTTTTGCCAAATATTTATCGGCATCTCCACCATCTTTTTGAATGGCCTCCAACATTTCCAATACTGCTTGATTAGCACCTCCGTGTAATGGTCCCCAAAGTGCAGAAACTCCTGCAGAGATTGAAGCAAATAATCCGGCATGAGATGAACCAACTATTCTTACTGTAGAAGTCGAACAATTTTGTTCGTGATCAGCATGAAGAATGAATAATTTATCTAAAGCGTCAATTACTACCGGATTGGCTTTGTATGGCCCGGTTGGTAATTTAAACATCAACTGCATAAAATTATCTACATAACCAATCGTGTTATCGTAATAATTTAGAGGATAACCCATCATTTTTCTGTAGGTCCAAGTAGCAATCACCAAGAATTTACCCATGGTTTTACATACCGCTTCATACATTTCTTTTTCATTTTCAACATCAACTACTTTTGGATTGAATGCCGTAAGTGCGCTAGTTAATGAAGACAAAACACCCATTGGATGAGCTGTTTTTGGAAAACCATCAATGATGTTTTTCATTTCTTCATTTACTAATGTATATTTTCTAATATCATTTTCAAACTGCTCTAATTGTGCTTTTGTTGGCAATTCTCCAAAAATTACCAAATAAGAAACTTCAAGAAAACCTGCTTTTTCGGCCAAATCTTCAATTGCGTAACCTCGATAGCGAAGAATGCCTTCTTCACCATCCAAAAAAGTGATGTCGCTTTTACAAGAACCTGAGTTTTTATAGCCCGGATCTAGTGTTATAGCGCCAGTTAAGGCACGAAGTTTTTCAATATCGATGGCGGCTTCGTTTTCACTTCCTACGATTACAGGAAACTCATATTTGTTGCCATCAAATTCTAATATAGCTGTTTTAGACATGATATAATATGGGAATTAAGTCTGATAAATTAATAATTTAACAAAATTAGGGAATTCAAAATGAAATAAAAAAGAATTACAACAACGTTTTCGTTAATTATTTGATAAATTTTGCAAAATTGATATATAAACAAAAAAAGGCGTACTTACGTACGCCTTTACCACAATTAATTTTAACCCAAAATTTATTGCTTAACTATTTTATCAACTTTTATTCCTTTTTCTGTAATTACTTTCACAAAATAAACTCCACTAGATTGTGATGACAGATCAATTACCGTTGTGGTATCGTTTATTATATTAGTCTGGAGCAATCTTCCTTGTATATCAAACAATTCAGTTGATTTGATATTAAAATCACCTTTGATGTTTACAATTCCATCACTTGGGTTTGGATAAATGCTGATAGAATTATCAACTTCAAAATCAGGATTGCTCAAGGCTTGGAAAACCGTTTGAGCCTCATTAGTTTCCACCGGATAATTATAATCAAAATAAATATTGGCTTTTTTGTTTACAGCATCACCTTGTTGCAAATTGCTTTTTGATTTCACTTTAAGCAAAACATTACCATGACCACCGGACTCTAGTAAGATGTTTTGAAAAATAAATTCTACTGTATTTCCGTTTATCCTAGCATAAACCGGATGTGAGGCATTCATAAGCTGCAAGGAATTAATATCAAAATCAGCGGCATTAACTTCTGTTCTTACTACTATATTTTCTGCTTCAAAAGTTCCTGTATTTTCAAAACGTATCATATAATGCAAATAGGCTCCTATTTCAGTTGGAGAAACGATATCTCCTTGCAAACAAGTAATATCATTTGGATCAAACGCTCCAACTACGATTTGGTTGTAATCAAAAGCATTATCTGTCCAATTCTCGTCTGTTGTCACATCAATAAATGAAGTGAAAGCCAGACCATCACCAATATTTACTGCCGGAGTATCTGTTGGTGAATTTACGTGTAAAGTCACTAATATACTTCCGCTTTGAAACGGCATTACATTGTTTATCTGCCAAGCTAAACTGTTGCTGGATGAACCATAAGGAACAGCCGAACTGGAAACATATTGAAGTCTTGTACCATCAAAACCAAAATTAGCAAACAATGTTTCTGTCTGATTTCCATTGTTTTTATAAACCAATTTGTAAACCGCATCAAAACCAGGACGCGCAGGCGTAACAGGCTCAATAACCATTTCTACGTCTGAATGAACTCCGTTAGCAGTAACACAAAAATTCTGGATTGTAGTGTTATTGATATTGTTGGCAAAAGGAATTGTTGCAGTAGTTGGTGAAATCGTAAACCAAGAAGGATTTTCAACATTTAAATTAAGCACAAAACTTCCTGCCGAAGTATAGAAATTGTATACACCTGAATTATCAGTAAAAGTAGCACCTTGATTAGTTCCATCATTTATATCAATTCTAATATTTGGATTTGACAAATCATTAGCATTACAGCCATTCTGATCGGCATCAAAAAGGATGGTTCCTGTTATAGTATTGTAATTTCCCCCTGGAGTAAAAGAGCAATATGTCCCCAATATTGGATTAGGAGTTGTGCCAAAAAAACTAAACCCATCACTTTCGTCAATACAAATATACTGTTGCAAACCATTTAAATTTCCTGAAAAAAAACTAACATCATTATTCGTAAAGCCATTCTTTAAATTAATTACATTCAAATTGAGATTATTATTTAAGCCTACATCAAAAACATTAGCGCTCGGGAGATTATTAGGTTCAACTTGAAAAGCCACCGAAGACAAATCAATATTGGTTAAATTGTTGTTTTGAACTTTAACACGATATAGTATAGGTAAATTAGATAGTTGAATACTGGTTAATTGATTGAATCCGACTTCTAATGTTCTTAGAAAGTTTTTATTACTTAATTCAAAACTTGTTAAATTATTGTAAGGAATAAAAATTCTTTCAATACTATTATTTGCACTTAAATCCATAACCGTCAATTGGTTATTTCTTGCACTCAAACTAGTCAAATTAATACAATCTTCAAAATTCAAATTCGTAAACTGATTATATGAACAATCAATGATTCTTAATTTATTAGCATTGGTTAAATTTAAAGAAGTTGCATTATTATGAGTGCAATAAAAATTCCTAATGTTTGGCAAAACACTTAAATCTATAGAATTTAATTGGTTATAATTACAAAAAAAGGTAATTAAGTTGTAAAATGCTTCTATACCTTGCAAATTTTGAATGCCACCATTTACAGATACACCTAATCCGCTTACGTTAAGATAAATTATTGACTGCGCTTCTGAAAATTGAATTTCTCCATCTTGATTTGTGTCTACCTTGGTATAAACATTCAGCGTTGCTGAACTATTTGGATTTACATTTGAAGCTATATTATTGTTTTCATTCGCAGCCAATAGCTTGGCTTTAAAATTAGTATCCGGTATAACAACTATACCATCCGAAATAACAATTAACTGAAAATCTACAATGGTAGAACAACCAGTAATACTGTTTTCAACCCTTGCAAAAATGGTTTGAGGATTACTAATGTTTGTGTATGAGGTAGTATTTGGCAATTGATTAATCTCATTCAAAGCATCTGTTTCAGAGGTGTAAAAAGTTACCAAAACATCTTGCTGGCTACCAATAAACAATGGCGTTTGAAGATTTAAATTAAAAGTAGCAATCCCATCATTTGGAGACTCATAAACCGTCATATTTGGCGATTGTTGAATGTATGGCAAATAATATAACTGCAATTGCAAATAGACCAATGCAAAATTGGATGGATTTAGATTTTCAAACACCCTAACAAAAACCGTTTGATAACCGATTACACTAACATATTGAGTTGGATTTTGAATTGGATTTATCCCATTTTGGGAATCGGGAAAACTTTCATAATAGTTCACTGTAAATAATCCCGGATCTAAACTTCCCAATATTTCTGAATTCTTTGAAGTCAAATCAAATAATCCATAAGCAGAACTAACTTGACAAGTAGCTAATTGACTAGGTTGATTGATTGGCGGTTGTGCATAGAACGATGCTGTTATAAAAAACAGTATAAAGATAATTTTTTTCATGATGCTATTTTTTGCTGTTAAACTATATGTTGCTTATTTAATTTACTCGATTATTTGTTAAATAGATTTTAAAATTTCATTTAATCTTTCTCTTTTCCGTTGCGAAATAGGAATACTGGTATTGTCCGCCATAATCACATAACCGCCGTCTTTTTTGATGTACGATTTCAAATAAGCCAAATTGATTAAATGACTTTGGTGAATTCTTTCAAATCCATGTTCCGTTAATAGTTCTTCGTATTCTTTTAAAGTTCTTGAAATCAAAATCGGTTTGTTGTTTTTGATATAAAACTTAGTATAATTGTCTTCGCTCTCGCAACGAATAATATCACTGACTTCAAAAAGATGGATTCCATCAGAATTTGATAAAGCGATGCGTTTGAAATTATCGACTTTCTTTCGGATGTTTTCCAACAGCAAATCGATGTGTGCTACATTATCATTTTTGTCAATGACATTTTTCAATTTTCCGATTACTTTCTGTAATTCTTCGGGATCAACCGGTTTCAATAAAAAATCCAAAGCACTAAAACGAAAAGCCTTGATCGCATATTGCTCATGCGCCGTGATAAAAACTATTTGAGAATTCAACTTCCCTTTTTTATTGACTTCTTCCAACAAATCAAAACCAGAACCATCGCCCAAATGAATGTCTAAAAACAACACTTGCGGTGGATTTTGCAATAACAAAGCCGTACCACTTTCAACACTGTCAGCTTCGCCGATAATAGTAATTTCAGGAGCATAACGCGACAACAAACTTTTCATTCCGTTTCTCAAATTGCTGTCGTCGTCGATTAATATGGCTGTAATCATAACTTTAAGTGTTCAGTCGAAGTGTTCAGTCGCAGCTTATGAATACTGTGACTGTAAACTGTGACTATTTTATATATTGTATTGGCAGATGTATGGTTACTTTGGTTCCCGAAATCTCTTCCGGATTGTTTTTTATTTCTTCAATTTTAAATTCTGTTTTTTGTTTGGTCGTAGATTCTATCATTTCCAAACGTTTTTTGGTGATGTCCAACGCCATTGATTTATGCGCAACAACCGAGTGCTCTTTTTGAGCTTTCGATTCGTTAAAACCAATGCCGTTGTCTTCCACCGTACAAAACAAACTTTCTTTTTCAATCGTAAAACGCACGGCTATACTGCCAATTTCTTTTTTTGGAATTACACCGTGTATGATGGCATTTTCTATAAAAGGTTGCAACAATAATGGTGGCAACGCCATATCGTCTTCAATGGCATCGCTTTTAAAAATAGAGAAAGTAAACTTGTTATTAAAACGCAATTGTTCCAACTCTAAATAATTTTGCAAACTCTCAATTTCTTTATCGATTGGAATTAATGATTCTTTAGAATACTCTAAGGTCAATCGCATTAGTTTTGAAAATTTAGACAAATATTTGATGGCCGAATCGGTTCCGTTTTGCACAATAAAACTCGAAATCGAACCCAAACAATTGAACACAAAATGCGGATTCATCTGTAAATGCAAGGCTTTTTGTTCGTATTCTGCAAGTTCCTTCTGCAAAGTTAAATTCTTTTTTAACTGAACTCGATTGTAAATTAAAAAGGCAATTCCGAATAACAACAACCCAAAAATTGTGGCAAAAAAGAGTTGCAGGTCGTTTCGATTCGATTCTTCTTTGAGTAATAAATCTCGTTTTTCGATTTCTTTTTGCTGAAGGGCTTCGCGTTTTTCGAAATCAAAATTCAATTCTTCTTCAACACTTCTTCGAATGTTTACTTCGTTGGTCAAACTGTCTTTGGCTTGGCTGTACAATTTGAAGTGCTGCAACGCAAGAACGGAATTATTTTGCTTTTGGTAAATATCACTCAGCAATTTTTCAGAAAGCACTACTTGCTCTAAGACTTTGATTTCTTTGGCCAAAGCCAATGATTTTTCGGCCATTTGAGTTGCTTCGGGAATTTTATTTTGCTCTAAAAACAATTGACCTAAAAGAATATAAGTATCGCCTACTCCGAATTTATCGCCAATGGTTTCAAAAGTCGAAACAGCCAAATTCCAATATTCAATAGCCTTATCAGCTTGCTTAGCCGTTTTATAATACAAGCCTACATTATTATACCATTCGCCCAATGCTCGGGGATTAGGATACTTGTCTAAAGTGGTTTTAGCCTTTGAATAATACTCAAAAGCTTTGGGCAAATTATTTTGTTTTAAGTAACCGTTCCCAATATTGGTATAAGTGATTCCGATGTTGGCATCATTGCGCTTTTCTTGAATTTTCTGGGCTTTGATAAAGTACTCGAGTGCTTTAAAATCAGTTCCTTGAGATTTGTAAACGATACCAATATTGTTGTACAATTTGGCACATTTTTCTTCCTCTTTAATTTGTTCGTATATTTTAACGGATTTCAGATAATATTGCAACGCTTTGGCATAATTACTTTGTTCTGAAAAAACAATACCCATGCTTCCTAAAGCTTTGGCTAATCCTTTTTCTTTCTCATTATTTTCCTTGATTGTGGCATTTTCAAAAAGATGCTGTGCCTCACTAAAATACTGTAGTGCTTTAGGATAATTTCCCGAAATAATGTTGGCATTTCCTAAATTGAGTAGAGCATTTCCTTTTGCTAATTCGTAATTGATTTTTTGGGCCAAAACATACGCTTTTTGAGCATAATCCAACATTAACTTTGGATCGCTTGTTTTATATTGGTCGGCAATAGCATTGAGTAATTGTGCCTTATCAATATCATTTCGCGTCTTTTGCAAAACCGAAATCAAACTGTCTGCCTTTTGATTTTGCGACCAACAGACAACAGAAATAAGCATGAAAGCACATAAAAGAAAGTATTTCTCTATTTTCATTCGTACATTTATGTAATGTTCAAAACAAAAATAGCATTTCCATTTGGTTGAAAAGTACTAAATGAGTATTTAGCCGTTTTAGACGAGAATTTGCAACGACTTTGTTACGCTGTTTTTTGGGCAATACAAAAAGTACTAACGCCAAAAGGAAAATTAAATACACTCAACAGTTTATTTTCCATAACAATAAGTTGCAATAAAACTGAGTTAACCATTGAATTTCCAATAGCAATATCAGACTCGCCTTTTTTATTCTTTTGAAAAAAAGCACTTAGTTTTCTGAAACCATAAACTGGTAAGAACAAAAAGAAGTTCCAATAACTCGATTTAAGAATTTGAAGATTCTCGGCCTCCATTTTTGATTGGAGTTCGCTATTAGTATAACGTCTGTGATGCATGTTTACTTCATCGTGATAACTCCACAACGACATAAATGCCGGTACAAAAACATACATCTTTCCTCCTACTTTTAATAAGGAATTCCAGTTTTTCAAGGCTTTTTTATCATCCTGCAAATGTTCCAAACAATCGGAAGCAATAATGATATCAAAAGTTTGGGTAAGCGTTATATTTTGAGCATCCATTACAAAAGCATTAGGAATTCCATTTTCTTTGCAATTGGCGATGGCTTTTTCACTGATATCAACACCATAAAGGTTTTCTATAGCAAAACCTATCTTTTCTAAATCTTTCAAAAAGATTCCTGAAGAACATCCTATATCTAAAATCTTGCTGTCTTTTGGCGCACTTTTTAATAAATCGAGTAAATACTTTCTTCTTGATTTAAACCACCAGTGATTGGTTTCAACATCGTGGTACTTTTTTTCAAAATCCTTTTCCATAGTTTCTTTTCTTAATCAACTCGTTTATCAATAAAATAGCGAGGTCTTTGCTTCACCTCGGAATAAATTTTACCGATATATTCACCCAAGATTCCGAAACAAAACAGCTGAACGCCACCTAAAAAATACATAGGCAACACCGTTGAAAGCCAACCCGGCACAACGTTTCCGGTATACAAAGCAACCATCGCATAACCCGTCATAACTAAGCAAAAGAAAAAGATAACAAAACCAATAATCGTCACTAATTTAAGTGGATAATTGCTAAAAGAAGTCACTCCATTCCAAGCAAAAGCTGCCATTTTTCGAAACGGATATTTGGATTCACCGGCAAAACGTTCTAAACGATCATAATATACTACCTCTTTACTAAAACCGATGGAAGGAATAATTCCTCTGAGGAATAAATTTACTTCACCAAACTGCGACAGAGCATTCAAAACTCGTTTGCTGCACAATCTGTAATCGGCGTGATTGTGAATGATGTTGACTTTCATTTTCTTCATTAAATTGTAAAAAAGCAAAGCCGTATTTCTTTTGAAAAAAGTATCGGTATTTCTTTCTTTGCGAACGCCATAAACCACATCAATTCCTGATTTATGTTTGAGAATCATTTCTTCAATCACTTTGACATCATCTTGTAAATCGGCATCAATAGAAATTAAGGCATCGGCTTCATCTTTAAAGGTAAGCAATCCGGCCAATAAAGCTTTTTGATGACCAACATTCCCTGCTAACTTCAACCCTTTAATATGGCTTAATTGTTGGGCTTTTTCTTCAATGATTTGCCATGTTATATCTTTACTGCCATCGTCTACAAAAACAATAAAGCTTTTTTCAGAAATGATATTTCGGATTACCAAATCAGCCATAACGGCATTCAATTGTACCGAAGTTTCATTCAGCACCAAGGCTTCGTTATAGCAAGGCGATACTATTCCAATTATGGGTTTGTAATTACTTTCCATTAAGAGATTGATTTGTTAACGGGAAAAACAAATTTTGAAACAAAACCTATTGATTTCTGAACCCAACCTAATTTGTACAGACCTGCAGCACTCATAATATACAGAGCAACTCTGGCAGGAAACATATATCTTGGTTCCATGTATGTCAATCCGTGAAATATTAAAAGGGCTATAATGATAGCCCAAAACGGCCAATAATTAATTAGATTTTTTTGCTTCCACAAAAACAGAAAAGCCCCAAATAGAATTAAAATATTAATAGAATTAATTAATAAAATGACAAACCAATAACCTATTGGCCCATGAATAGGTCCTAGTTTAAAATTATCAGGCTTTACACTATTGATAAAGTAAACGTGACCATAAAAACATTTTACAAAAAACTGACGGGTAAACCAATAGGGATTATCAAAGACATCTTGAACTAAAAACTCTCTGTAAACTTCTTTATGAGTCATACCGGTTTCAAGCATTCTTTGGTCTAAGTCCTCTATACTTTTCACCCAATTTTGATAATCATAGCTATCACTTCTAATGTCGTTATCCCAAAAACGAAAATCAGTTATTTCTTCTCTAAATTGAAACCTTCCCAAATGAGCAACATAGTAAAAAAGGTTTTCTTGGTCGCCTGGAGATTTTTTGGCTGTAATGGATTTGGCAGTCATCAAAGTTCCGAATCCCATAAACCCAACGATTAAAAAAGTTGTTCCCAGTTTTTTTCCATAGGTTTTGAAAAAATCTTTTCTTTTAAAATAGGCGTAGAAAACAATCAGGAAACCAAAAGCCAATATCAAAACTGTATTAGGTCGGTTCATGATTAAAAACCAAAGACCGAGTATCAAAATAATCCATCCTGATTTTTTATCGGGTTGAAAATATACTTTTGACCAACCATAAAGCGCCAATGCTATGGCAAAAAATGCCGGTGATTCAGCGGCTACGCCAAAGTTATAATAACAATGAATAGGAAAAATAAAAAAGAGTAAGACCGTTAACAATCCTATTTCCTTCCTAAAAAAATTAGTACCAATCCTGTAAATCATTAGCATGCTAATGGTCATCATCACAAAGGAGAAAGTAACGGCATAGTACCAGTACTGATCTTCTTGAGCTTCCAAAGGTACCAAAACGTAAACCGGTGCATAATAAAAAACCGGTCCGGGCGCTTGCGTGATTGTCACTTGATCATAGTCAACTGCGCCTTTCAGATACAAAGCTAAATTCTTGGCTTCTCGGTGGAAATTCATATCACCAAAAGGTTTTGCTTTAAAAGGTAAATTAAGCACAACAACCATCATTAACGATGAAATCAAAATAATGAGTAGGTGTATTCTTTTGGCGAAAAAACTCTTAATATTCATTTTAGATTAGCTTGGTGATAGAAATAAAAGCCGAAAAATAATAAAAAATCCCGAGCTTTCACTCGGGATTTTAATTCTATATTGAATTTTAAATTTTAAGACAAAGCAGCTTTCACTTGGTCAGCAGCTTCTTGGAATTGTACTGCAGACAGAATCGGCATACCTGAATTATCAATTAATTCTTTTGCAATCTCAGCATTTGTACCTTGTAAACGAACAATGATTGGCACTTTAATGGCATCGCCCATATTTTTATAAGCATCTACAACACCTTGTGCCACTCTATCACAACGAACAATTCCACCAAAAATATTGATCAAAATCGCTTTTACATTTGGATCTTTTAAGATGATTCTAAAAGCCGTTTCTACACGTTTTGCATCTGCTGTTCCACCTACATCCAAGAAATTAGCCGGTTCAAAACCTGCATATTTAATCAAGTCCATAGTAGCCATGGCTAATCCGGCACCGTTTACCATACAACCAACTGTTCCGTCAAGGTCAACGTAATTTAAACCAACTTCTTTGGCTTCTACTTCAATTGGATTCTCTTCACGAATGTCGCGCATGTCAGCATATTTTGGTTGTCTGAACAAAGCATTATCGTCAATATTTACTTTGGCATCAACCGCCATGATTTTGTTATCAGAGGTTTTTAAAACCGGATTGATTTCAAACATAGAAGCGTCTGAACCGATGTAAGCGTTGTATAAAGAATCCACAAACTTCACCATTTCTTTGAAGGCATTTCCGGAAAGACC
This sequence comes from Flavobacterium sp., assembly GCF_046293665.1. Classification (GTDB taxonomy): domain Bacteria; phylum Bacteroidota; class Bacteroidia; order Flavobacteriales; family Flavobacteriaceae; genus Flavobacterium. Next base: position 11,072 of record NZ_JBKBOL010000013.1, on the reverse strand, counting down.
TAAGTTGAAAGCAATTCTTCTGGCTTGGAAACCTTGCAAACCAACAGCCGGATCAATTTCTTCAGTGAAGATTAAATGCGGTGTGTGTTCTGCTACTTCTTCAATATCCATTCCGCCTTCGGTTGAATACATGATCATGTTTCTTCCTTTGGCTCTGTTTAATAAAACCGACATATAAAACTCAGAAGTTTCACTTTCTCCCGGATAGTAAACATCCTCAGCAATTAAAACTTTGTGAACTTTTTTTCCTTCCGGTGGTGTTTGTGGTGTGATTAATTGCATCCCGATAATTTGTTCTGCAATTTCTTCCACTTGTTGCAAGTTTTTGGCCAACTTCACTCCGCCGCCTTTTCCTCTTCCACCCGCGTGAATTTGTGCTTTGATTACATGCCAACCGGTGCCGGTTTCAGCAGTCAATTGTTTTGCAGCCGCAACCGCTTCTACCGGATTGTTGGCCACAATTCCACGTTGGATGCGAACGCCGTAACTGGCTAAAATTTCTTTCCCTTGATATTCGTGTATGTTCATAATAAGAAGTTAGTTTGTGAGATGCTGAAAAATGAATTCAGCCAAATGTGCCACAAAAGTAATTAATTAGAATCAAACGAAAAAGAAATGTATATCAATTTAGTATATTTCTTAATCCGTATTTTTTTATTAATAGTCACGCAACCGTTTTTGAGTCACAGCATCTAAGTTTTAAATCAAAAAACTATGAAATCAATCTTATCGCTAACCTTTTTAATACTGGTTTTACTTCCAAGTTGCAGTAATGATTCCAATCCAAATTCCGATGTCGTTCAAGGGCAATGGAAACTCATCAATGTTAGTGGCACTTTTGCCGGAATTAACAATGATTTCGCTCCTGGTTTAATTACTTGGAACTTTAATCCAACTACTCAAATGGTAACCATAGTCAATAACAATACTGATGTAAATTTGTGGGATGTTTTTGAAACCGGAGTTTACAACTATCAAATTTTGGACAATCCTGAATTCCCTTGTGGTGAAATCATCAAAATTGACGGAATTGAAATGGGCTGTTTTTCAATATCAAACGATAGTTTTGTGATTGACCAATCCATTGCAGACGGTTTTAGGCTTCAATTGGTACAATAGCTTTCAAAAAGGACGAATTCTGTTATTTTTTTCTTTGGAATTGCGACGGTTGGGACTTAGCTTTGCAGCTAAATTAAATCACAATTATGCAACCGACAGAATTAGAACAATTGGCCCGAGAATTCGGGAATCCACTTTATGTGTATGATGCTGAAAAAATTGAGTTTCAGTACAATCGTTTAACCAATGCTTTTGCCAAGGTAGAGAAGCTTCGCATCAACTATGCCATGAAGGCCTTGTCAAACATTTCAATTCTGAAGCTACTGAAGAACTTGGGTTCAGGTCTTGACACTGTTTCCATTCAGGAAGTACAATTAGGCTTGCATGCCGGATTTACACCGGATAAAATCATTTTTACTCCAAATGGTGTTTCTTTTGAAGAAATCGAAGAAGTAGCAGCGCTTGGCGTTCAAATCAACATCGACAACCTTTCTGTATTGGAGCATTTTGGCACCAAACATCCGAAAGTTCCGGTTTGTATTCGTATCAATCCACACGTAATGGCTGGTGGAAATGAGAATATTTCTGTTGGACATATCGATAGTAAATTTGGAATCTCCATTTATCAAATTCCGCATATTTTACGCATTGTTGAAAATACGAAAATGCACATCAACGGAATTCACATGCACACCGGTTCTGATATTTTAGATATCGAAGTATTCTTGTATGCCGCCGAAATTTTATTCGATGCTGCGAAACAGTTTAAAGATTTAGACTTCCTGGATTTTGGTTCAGGATTCAAAGTACCTTATAAAAAAGGCGATATCGAAACCAACATTGAAGAATTGGGCAAAAAATTAACTAAACGCTTTTTGGCTTTTGAAAAAGAATACGGTCGCGAATTGACTTTGGCTTTCGAACCGGGGAAATTTTTGGTGAGTGAAGCCGGTTATTTTTTGGCTAAAGTCAATGTCATCAAACAAACAACATCAACCGTTTTTGCCGGAATTGACAGCGGTTTTAACCACTTGATTCGTCCTATGTTTTATGGTTCACAACATACGATTGAAAACATTTCTAACCCAAAAGGAAAAGAGCGTTTCTACACCGTGGTTGGTTACATTTGTGAAACCGATACTTTTGCCAGCAACCGCAGAATTACGGAGATTCATGAAGGAGATACGTTGTGTTTCCGAAATGCCGGAGCGTATTGCTTTTCGATGGCGTCCAATTACAACTCGCGTTTCAAACCTGCTGAAGTGTTGTGGAAAAACGGCAAAGGTCATTTGATTAGAGAAAGAGAATCTTTTGAAGATTTATTACAGAACCAGATTATGGTTGAAGTATAATAAAATACCGCAAATTCGCAGATTTCAAGCACCTTAATTGGTGCTTTTTTTATGAATAATCACTGTGTAACATTCGCCATTATATCTCAAAAAAGATTTATCTTTGATTATAACCTAAAGGTAACTACTATGAAAAATTTTGGCTTAGTTATGATTTTACTATTTTCCTTAGCTTCCTTTTCCCAGACTACAACTTTCATCGTTTTGCGCCATGCTGAAAAAGCAGACAACACAAAAGACCCCAATCTTAGTGCTGATGGATTGATAAGAGCAGAAGAGTTGCGAAAAACTTTAAGTCCAATTTCTGTTGAGGCTATTTATGCTACGCCTTACCATCGCTCTAAACAAACCGTTACACCATTGGCTACTGAAAAAAGAATTTCCATTACTGAATATCCTGCTGACAAACCTTATGAAGAGTTGGTTACTGAATTAATTGAGGCGCACCGTGGAAAGACAGTCGTTATTGTTGGTCATTCGAATAGCGTTCCGGAGATTTTAAAAGCCTTAACCAAAAATACTTTTGCAGTAACAATCAACGAAAGCCAATTCGACAATTTGTTTGTAGTAACGCTTACCGATGGAAAACAAGCTGAAGTTGCTCAGATGAAATACGGAAAAAGTACGCCTTGATTACAACTTAGAATTATTATAAAACTCACCGCGGATTCGCAGATTTTTTAATTTATGAATCGGACTTTGCTTATCCAAAACTTTAAAAAAATAAAAATCGAAAATAAAAAATCTGCGAATCTGCGGTATAATTATTTTATTTATCCAAAACTTCCAAAAGCACTTCACTTTCCGTGGCATTTGGCAAAGTGATTTTTAGTTTTTGTGCCAATGTCGGAGCGATTTGCGTGATTACTTTTTTATCGTGGGTTTCTCCTTTTTTAATCTTCCAACCATAAAAAACCAGTGGCACATTAGTATCATAAGCATAAGGGGAACCATGCGTAGCACCGGTTGCTGAATATTCAACAAAACCGGGTTTGTAAACAAAATACAAATCGCCGTTTTGCGTTGGATCATAGCCTTTTTGAACAAAACCTAACAACTGGTCATTGCTTGTAGAGGTGAGTATTTCTTCTTCGGTATACACTCTTTTCACATAACTCTTGGTGTATAAAAAGTCTTTGAAACTTTGTTTTACTTTGACAATATCTAATCCTTTGGTTTTGATAATTTCTTTATCGAAATGAACATTATAACTATCGTATTTCAACAATACATTAACCCCAAAAGTTTGTTCAGAAAACGCAATCAAATCTTTAGAAACATCTTTATAACTAATGTTATCAACCTCGTACTTATGGTCTTTTAAGTGCGTAGAATTTTCAGAACAAGCGTGATCGGCTGTCATAAAAACAAGGTAATTTCCTTTGCCAACGGTTTTGTCTAAATAATTTAAAAAATCAGCTATAGTCAAATCAAGGCGCAAATAGGTATCTTGAATTTCTATAGAGCGCGGACCAAAAGTATGGCCGATGTAATCTGTTGAAGAAAAACTTACCGCTAAAAAATCAGTGATGTCATCATTACCCAATGCTTCTTTTTCGATGGCTCTTTTGGCAAAATTGGCTAACACATCGTTCCCAAAAGGCGTAACGCGTAACACACCGGCATCGTTACTTTCGTACATTTCTTTTAAATTGTATGGAAAAACCGGTTCTTTTTTATACAACTTCCCTTCGTAACTGTTGTTATCTGTCAAACTTTCGTTATAAGTTTCGATAGGTTTTAACAATGACCAACCACTGTTCATGTAAGGTAAATATTGTTTCTCTTTGTTAAACTCATCAACCCATTTTGGCAAAGCATTGCCATAAAATGAACTAGAGATAAATTCACCGGTTTTGGTGTACCAAAAAGCCCAATCTGCGAAATGCCCGGCCGGTAGAATAGCTCCTCTGTCTTTTATACTCAATCCGATTACTTTACCTTTGAAATTAGTTGCCAACTTCAACTCATCCGTTATCGTTGTAGTTTGAAGGTTTTTGGGTGACATTTTACCTTCTTTTTCTGTTCCGGGAACCAAAGTCGTCACACTTTCATCATCTGTGCAATACACTTCTTTTTTTAAGGTTCGGTGAAACCATTCGTTACTTACGATTCCATGCATCGCCGGCGTTGTTCCGGTATAAATGGAAGCATGGCCCGGCGCCGTATAGGTTGGCATAAAGTTGTAATGCATATTGTGAAAAGTGTAACCATCATTCATCAATCGTTTAAAACCATTTTCGGAGAAATCATTTTGAAAACGATATAAGTATTCCATTTTCATTTGGTCAATCACAATACCTACAACCAACTTTGGTCTTTCTTGGGCAGAAAGATTAGAGAAAACAATTAAGGAGAATAACGAGAATATTTTTTTCATCGAAGTTTATTATTGAACAACAAAAATAAGGAATACAACTGAAAACCTTCTGAATATTAACGTTAATGTAAAGTTACGTTTTTACTAAAAAACAAATGCACGCTCGGTAAAGCATGCATCTGAGTTCAAAAATCCAATTTATAACAACACTTAACAACTAACTTATTTCAAAATCATAAACGTACATCTACGATTGGTGGCATGCTCACTTTCGGTACAATCATTTTTCGGACAAATAATCAATGGCTTGCTTTCGCCATAACCAACAGATTTCAGACGTTTTCTGTCTATTCCGTTTTGCACCAAATATTCTAAGGCCGAAGCCGCTCTTCTGTTGGACAATCTCAAGTTATACATTTCGGAAGCTCTTGTATCGGTGTGTGAACCGATTTGAATTTCCATGTAAGGGTATTTTTTCAACAAGCCAACCAAAACATCTAAGACTTGCGCTGCTTGTGGTTTGATGTTCCATTTGTCTAAATCGAAGTAAATGTTTTCCAAATCAATTAATACCGTTCCGTCATCTTTCTTGTTGATGATATCTTCAGCATCGTAGTAAGACTCAACTTTCATTTGTAAATCGAGATAAACTTTCCCTTTTTGGCTAGTGTCAAACTCGGCTTCGGCCGGAATATAGAAATCTTTGAAAGCCATGATTTTGTATTTTTTATTTGGCTCCGTATTGAAGGTAAAATCACCATCTTTTCCAACCAAAACTTCTTCGAGCAATTCGCCTTTGTCATTATACAATTTAACGGTTGCGCCCGGCAAAAGCTCTAATGATTTCAAATCCCTAACTTCACCTTCGACTAAATATTGTAATTTATTTTCTTCGCGGACAAAAGTGTATAGATTGTCATCTCCGGTTCTATTTGAAGCAAAATAACCCTTGTCATTGGCTTCATCTAAAATGAAATTAAAATCATCCATTTCACTGTTAATCGTTGAGCCTAAGTTTAGCGGTTTATCAAATTCGGTTTCGGTCAATTTATAACTCATGAAAATATCCAGATTCCCATTGCCTTGATGACCATCGGAAGCAAAATATAACGTTCCGTCTTCGGTTACAAAAGGAAATTGTTCGCGGTGAATGGTGTTGATGGTTTCTCCTAAATTTCTGGGTTGGCTAAAAGTGCCATCCTGCAAAATATCGACTACGAAAATATCCATCGAACCAATCGTTCCTTTCATATCGCTGGCGAAGTAGAGTTTTTTTCCATCTTTGGTTAAGAATGGATGTTGAACAGAATATTCATCGCTCGAAAACGAACACATTTTTACATTGGTCCATTTGTCACCAACATATTCTGCTTTGTATATTTTTACTGTGGCAACTCTTTCATTATTGACTTCTACTTGTTTGTCACCGGTTCTATTGAAATACATGGTTTTACCATCGGCACTGAAAGTAGCATTACTTTCGTGTTTTTTAGTATTGATAATTTCCGGAAACGGTTCCACTTTGACCAATTGTCCTTTATCGTTTACAGAAGCCATAAACAAGTCTAGATAAGGTCTGTCATTCCAACCATATGCTTTTTCATCAGCATTTCTGAGTGAAGCAAAAGTTACTTTATCTCCAAAAAAAGCAATTCCGAAATCACCATTGGTCTTGTTTTTCGACATCATTTCGAGTTTGAAACTATTGGGTGTATTTCTAGTTACATTCTTCATGAACTTCGGTGTATTTTGGTCGAAGCCTAAATATTCCGACATGATTTTGTCGCCTTTGTCAAAATCTTTGGTTCCTTTTAAAGCATTTGCATAGCGGAAATAAACTTCTTTTTTCACGCTGTCTTTGTAAGTAAAGAACAATTGTCCATAGGCACGAACGGCATTACTCATTTGGAAATTGTAATAGTAACAGTCACCTAAATTCTGCAACACTTTTTGTGACTGTTTGCACTGCTCATAAGCTTCGGCAGCTTTGACATAGGATTTTCTGTCAAACAAAGCATGGGCTTGCTTGACACTGACTTTTTTTTGGGCAAAAAGAGTGGTGATACTGCAAAAAACAAAAAGTAGGTAGAAGATTTTTTTCATCGTATCCATTTTAAAAGAATCTTGGTGATTTATCATACCCTTTTTTCGAAAGTCGGCCCAAATCGAGGTCGAACAAAACAAACACCTCATGCGAACCCGAGTTAAAACTTCTCAAATTCGAAAGTGTATAATCATAAGAATAACCAATTCTTAGTGTTGGTGTAACGTAAAAACCTACCAAACCGCTAAGCGAATCATCCACTCGATAACCAACTCCGGCTTCGAATCGTTTGTTGATTAATACATTTGTAGTAAAATCTAAAGAAACCGGAGCACCTTCGACACCTTTGGCCATAAACGCCGGTTTCACTTTAAAATTGTCATTACCGTTGAATGTAAACACATAACCACCGGTCATAAAGAAATGGATAGATTCAACACCGCTGCCAACTAATCCGTTATTGGTTTCCAAATGTCGTGAAGTCATTAAATTTGGAGCAGACAATCCGAAATAATAATTATCGCCAAATAAATAAGTTCCGGCACCAATGTTAGGAAATGTTTGGTTGATGTTATTCTGAAACGCCGGATCCAGTACCGGATCGGTGTATTGAAATCCGTTGAAATTAGCACTAAAAAGTGTTACTCCGGCTTTAATTCCAAAGGACAATCTGGTTCTTTCTGACAATGATAAAACATAGGCAAAGTCGGCAAAAATGTTACTTTCTTGCACTACATCTCCAATTTCGTCATGAATAATCGAAATACCCACTTCGACTTTCTTAGATAATGGTTTGTGGGCGAAAAAGGATTGGGTTGTTGGTGCGCCTTCAAGACCAACCCATTGGGCACGATAGATGCCACCCATATTGATCACATCTTTATTCTCTGTTGCATAAGCCGGATTGATGACACTCATATTATACATATAATGAGTAAACTGAGGATCTTGCTGCGCTAGCAATGAAGAAGAACCCAACACGATAAGTATTGTAGAAAGATATTTTAAAAGGCTATGTTTCATAATTGTACTCATCTTCCTTATCTGTTTAGATATACTCTGCCTTGGATGGCTTTTCTGGCTCCGTCATTGAAATTCAATATGTAGAAATAAACCCCTACCGGTAATAAATTATTACCAAGATTCAATCCGCTAACGGTAGTTGTTCCGTCCCAGTTTGGAGTATTTCTGTTTCCGGTATAGATTAAATTTCCGTAGCGATTATAAATTTCTAACTTGAAATTCGGATACAATAACGCTAAGTTTGGAATTTCAAAAGTATCGTTGATGCCATCATTGTTAGGTGAATAACCATCCGGGATGAATAAGTCATCACACACGGTTGTATCAACTGTTACTTCTAATCTAATAGCTCCTTCACATCCACTGGCTGCTACTAAAGCTGCGTAGTAAGTGGTTCCGTTAACCAATAAATCTGTACTTGAATAAGCTGTTCCGCCGGTTGGTGCATTGTACCAAATTACAGTTGGGAATCCTATCAAATTGGCGGTTAAGCTTTCAATTGTTGGGTTATCATCTTGACAGAAAAGATTACCGCTTTGGATGATTTGTGGAGTACCAAGTTCTGTAACATTGAAACTAGTTATATTTCCAATTGGTATATTAATATTTGCAGAACAAAGTGTTTGATTATTGGTGAAATCTGCAATTGAAAGACCTGTAATTCCTCCATTAGGCAATGAACTTCCTGGAATTACGAAAGTACCTATGCCATTTGTAAAGGTTGCAACAGTTGTTCCGTTGCCCGTATTTGAATTCAATAATACATAATTTATAGTATATGTACCATCTGGCATACTTGGAGCATTAATAGTGACTGTTGAATCAAAATTCAAACAAGTATTTTGAGCAGTAATAATTACACCTGTCAAATCCGGAATTGGATTAATGGTAAAACTTACCGCCACATTTTCATTGGCATTGGTACAACCGGTTGTGGCTATAATTCCAATAATGGTTAAAGTATAATTCCCTGCTACTGTAAATATCGAAGCCGGAACAGTGAACTGCCCTATTCCACCGGCAACGGTTACATTACCTGTAACACCGGTAGTTGGCGTTGCACCCGGAATAGAGTAATTAAATTGGTAAACACCATCGGGTAAATTAATTGCATTGGCAATATTCACCACAATACTATTTCCGAAACAAACACTAGCTGCAGATAAATTCGGACTATCAATATCGGCTAAAGGTCTAACTTGAATTTGTGCTGTTACATTGGTCAACACACTTGAACAATTGGTAACCGTGTTTAAAATATTGGTGAATGTGATTACGGTTGTTCCAATGTTAGGAAGTGAAGCCGTTGGAATACTGAAATTGCCAATTCCGGAAGCAATCGTAACTGTTGCTGTTTGTCCTGATAATGTATTGGCTCCTGATAAATCGTAGCTCAAAGTGTAAGTTCCATCTACCATTCCGTTTAAATTCACAATCACATTTGACCCTAAACAAGCCGGAGAAATTGTGACATTAACGGTTGAAATGATTGGATTGGCTAAAATGGTAAATTGAACAACTTCGGTATCAGTGGTACAAGCATTGGTAACCGAATAAGTATAGCTGTAAGTTCCCGGAGCAAAATTGATAATCGTAATAGGCGAAGTTACCACTACTGCATTACTGTCTGTCCAAACGCCGCCTGAATTCTGACCGGTTAATAATGTTGTTAAATCTAAAACACCTACACTTGGACATAACGAAACGATTCCTGTAAATGTTCCTGCATTAGGCTGTGGATTTACAATTACGGTAACGGTTGAACTCGAATTAGCACAAGGCGAAGTTCCAATTACGGTATAAGTAAAATTATAGGTTCCAACACCAACTGTTGATGGGTTGAATACATTGCCTGTTAAAGCTCCGGTAGCATCGTCATCATTCCAAGTGCCTATTCCTTGGGTTCCGTCTAATCCGGTAAATAAATCTACTGAAGTTGAAGTTACACAGACATTCAAAGTTTGGCCAACTCCACCGGAATTTGCTGCTTGGATTATAGTAACAACTACATCAGCAGTATCTGTTGTACATAAACCGCCACCAACGCTATAAGTATAAGTTCCGGCAGTGTCAATAGCCGGATTGAAAATTCCAGTTCCACTAGCTAAAGTCGGAGACCAAGTCCCGCCTGCTTGTGCATTGGAACCTAACAACAGGAATAAGTCTTGAGCTGTACCATTGGAACATAATTCAACCAAACTGTCATTTCCTGCATTCGGAACCGGATTCACGGTTACAGTAATAATTGCTGAATCATTATCACAAGGTTGGTTTCCCGTTAACGTATAAGTATAATCGCCTTGCGGATCTACTGCCGGATTAAAAACCCCGGTTCCACTTACCATAGCCGGAGACCAAACTCCACCCGGTTGTGAATTTGGACCTAATAGCAAAGCTAAATCTTGAGACGAGCTGTTTACACATAACGTAACAGAATTATTAGTTCCTGCTTCAGGTCCGGGAGTGACGGTTACGGTTACAGTTGAAGTATCATCAACACAAGGTGAAATTCCGGGAACCGTATAAGTATAAACGCCTGAAGGATCGACTGCAGGATTAAAAATTCCGGTGCCACTGTCTAACGCAGGAGACCATGTTCCTCCTATTTGTGGAGTCCCAGATAAAGAGGCAAATAAATCAACTGAGTTTTGATTCGAACAAATAGGCAAAGTTCCATCGATTCCCGCATCCGGAATTGGATTAACAATTACTTCTACAGAAGCTGATGAAGACGGACAAGGAGATGTTCCAACTATAGTGTAGGTATAAGTTCCTGCGGTATCAATAGCAGGATTAAACACTCCGGTTCCACTAGCTAATGTTGGTGACCAAGTTCCACCCGCTTGGGCTGTTGGCCCTAATAATGGAAACAAATCAAATGAAGGATTCAGAATACAGATGGTTGTACTTGAACTTGTACCGGCTATTGGCGGTTCTACAATTGTTAGTACTGTACTGCTCGTTTGTGGATTGACACAACTTGGCGTGCCTGAACTCGCTACACTAACAATGTTTATAGTGGTATTGGCGGTATAATTCCCGATGATGCTTGCTGTTCCGCCTCCGTTTAAGGTGATGGTTTGATTTGCACCGCCATTGATGTTATAAGTAACCGTTGCATTTGGTGTTCCGGTGAAAGTAAACGTGGCTGAGTCTCCCGAACACAATGTTGTCGGACTTACCGAAACACTTGCGGTTGGCAATGGCTGAATGGTTAAAGTCACGCTGCTCGTTTGTGGATTGACACAACTTGGCGTGCCTGAACTCGCTACAC
>NZ_JBKBOL010000012.1:0-111133 GCF_046293665.1 Flavobacterium sp. | reverse complement strand
AATCTGTTTTTATTTCCAAAGTGAGACTCAATTGTTCCGTCATGAAATCCTGAAAAAATATCTTCTATGTTTTGTAATGTGTTCATATACGAATGCGTTCTGAAAATAGCCACTAACGTATCGCCGCTTGGCTTTCGTGGCGGCAATTTACTAATTAAGTCGAAAGATAAGCAAAATTTGACTTACCAGATTATTTTCTAAGAAAGATAAACCAGCCATGAAGCCAAACGGCTGTTGTGAGCAGTTTAACTCACGAACCTGAGATATACGCATAGATTTTTTTCAATTCCGATTCTGTGAAGTTTTTTTTAGATAAATTTCTGTGATAATCAATTTTGAGCTTGTCAAACTTTAAGCTATCAATTTTAAGGTTCTTGTAATTTAACCATTTTTCAAAAACTATTGAATCTGTATTTCGCAATGCTGGACCAATTGACTTTGCGTCTAATTTATGACAAGCCGCACATGTACTATTAAAAAGTTGTTTTCCTTGTTCAGCTTCTGGAGATAGATTTTTTGTACCGCAAACTGGTAAATTCGCTCCAATTTTACAAACAAATTTTTTCGGTTCACTATTATTGTAAAAAATGTAGAATAGCGAAATAATAAAGATCAAGAAGATACTTGCTGAAACCAATATTTTTCTTGTTGTCTTCTGAAATGGATTCATTCTATTTATGCAGTTTTGGTTAAATTGCTCACAACGTATTGCCGCTTGGCTTTCGTGGCGATGCCAGCGAACTGATTAATTTCTGCTAAAGATAAAGTTTTTTCGTGAAGAAAAAACATCAAGGTAACTAAGCAACTAGCCATGAAGCCAAACGGCTGTTATGTGCTGGCGTTCATACTAACTTGAGCACGCAAAGTAACCATTATCTTTTTCCGGTTTCAACTTCGGATTTTACATTCGGCGCAAACTTTTTCATTTTACTCAAACAATTTCAACGTTTTATTCGGAAACTTTTCACGCAAACTTTGCCACAAACTTTTTCGGTTTTCTATTTCGGGCAAACTTTTCACGCATTACAAAACATAAACTTTTCAGTTTCATTTCCACAAACTTTTAAAAACTTGTACTGAAAATTTCAACTTGATTTTGTGATAATAAGTTCTTGAATTGCAGATTCGTTGAACGCTAGCATATAACGTTCTGCCGATTCACACAGTTGCGAACTACGGAACAGATTATTTTCTGTTAAAGATAAAAATTATTGTGAAACGCAAACCTCAATTTACTACAAAACTCGCAATTGTTTGAAACGGCTGTTAGCATTTCGGTGCTTTGAGTTTGATTTTCACGCAACGTAACCATTTTCTTTTTCCGGTTTCAATTTCGGATTCTCTATTCGACGCAAACTTTTTCAATTTAAGCAAACGATTTCAACGTTTTATTCGGAAACTTTTCACGCTAACTTTGCCACAAACTTTTCAAGCAATCTTTTTCAACATTCAAGTTTCTAGCGCAACTTTTCAACCTGAAAATTTCTATTTCTATTTCCGCAAACTTGGCAAATAGGAGTGAAGTTTAAACAAAACGTTGTTGTTTGGAAAGCACTGAATGCTAACGTTCTGCCGATTCACACAGTTGCGAATTGCGGAACTGATTATTTTCTGTTAAAGATAAAAATTCTTGCGAAACGTAAACTTGAATTTACTACAAAATTCGCAATTGTTTGAAACGGCTGTTAGCCATTCGGTTTACTTAAAGAATACTTTCTATCTTAAACTTTATTATTAACATTAATCCGCCAACATTTGCCCTTCCATATTTTCTATTCTGCTTTCGGTTACAGTTTGAAATAAAGAGCAATAAAAAATAAAACAACAAAGATTATTCTTCTCCAAAGCCAATCATTTAAGAATGGAATTAACTCTTTCCATTTTGACGCTAACAATGGCAAAATATATATTGCGCAAACTAGGAAAAAAAATGCCGACAACATTTTCTTTTCGGCAAAGTATGTTTGAATAGACAACACAATTAAAAGTCCACTAACAATATATTGTCCAATAACTTTTAAAACTTGGGTTGAACTATAATCTTTTGATTCTTCCATAAGCATAAATTTCTTCGTTTCTGGGAAACTGATGGCTAACGTATTGCCGCTTGGCTTTCGTGGCGACAATTTAATAAATAAGTCGAAAGATAATCAAAATTTGAATTAGCTGATTATTTTCTAAGAAAGATAAACCAGCCATGAAGCCAAACGGCTGTTATGTGCTGTAGCGTTATTCAACACTATGCGGAAACATATATCTATCTTGAAATTTTTTCCTCAATTTCAAAATATCAGTTTCTATAAGTCTGTTAAAAATGCTGTCTACAATATTTTCATAATCTTTCGACGAACCAAATTTTATATCTAATTTATATTTCTCATTATAATTATCACGAAGCTTTAATAATGCTTTTCTATCACCATACCTTAACCGTTCAAATGATTTATCAAGTTCGGTATTAATTCTATTCAAACTATCAAATCTTTTTCTGTAAAACTCATTATCTCGAGTTGTTTCAGAAAGATATATTTCTTGAGACTTAACAGACATTTTTAAGTCATCTCTGTAATTTATTAACTGATTGTATAAAAGAGTTCGCTCTTCAGTTTTTTTAGTACATGCTGTACAAATAACTACAAGAATTATTATAAATAGTTGTTTCATGTTTGCAGATTTTGAGCTATAGCACATAACGTTTCGCCGCTTCTCGTCAGTTGCGAACTGCGGAACTGCGTACTTTCCGCTAAAATAAGATTTTCCCGCGGAAAATCAACAACCGGCTTAAGCAAAATTCGCAATTGCGAGAAACGGCTGTTAGCTGCTGGCTGCTTTGCACATTTTTCCAATTAAGGACCATTTCCAACTTCCAGTTTATCTATAATATTCTGTTTACTATCTTCAATTGTCCAATCGCTAAACAAGCATTGTGCTTTGTTGGTAATTATAAAAAAGGTTTTTCCTGAATTCTTTTTAATGCAATCTTGAATAGAATTACCGCAATCTTCAGTTGGTATTTTATATTCATTTACATCTGTAATTACTAAAGCATAATTTCTTTTTGCAACTTTCACAATTTCAGAATCTTTGATTATGTTCCAACCTAACTTTTGATTTACTTCCAAATCTTTGTCTACAAATGCTATTAATAAAAGTCTTTCATCATGATTTCCATTACTTGTCTGTGAAAAGCATTTTATAGCCTCATTAGGATTGTCATAAGTTTTGTCACAACATTCCCCAACTTGTTCTCTGTCGGTTGTTCGACAACTTATTAAGGCGAGAAGTAATGCAAATATGTAATATGTTTTCCTCATTTTAGAATTTTCTGGCAGCTTGCAGCTAACGTGCCGCGGCTTGAAACAGTTGTGAAGCCAGCGAACTGATTATTTTCTGTTAAAGATAAACGTTTTTCGTGAAAAGTAAATTTCCTTTTTCAGCCAAACCAACAATTGTTTCAAACTGCTGTTATGAATTCGGTGCTTTGAGTTTGATTTTCACGCAACATAACCATAATCATTTTCCGTTTTCTTCCAGTTTCTTTTCCATTTTCTATTTCGGTGTTAACTTTTCACGCATCATTTTGGTTTTCTTTTGTGCAAACTTTGAATTTTAATTTTCACGCAATCTTTTTCAACTTTCAAGTTTCTAGCGCAACTTTTCAACGTGAAAATTTCTACTTCTTTTTCCGCAAAATTGGCAAAAAGGAGTGAAGTTTAAACAAAAGGTTGTTGTTAGGAAAGCACTGATTCATAACGTATTGCAGATTGTGATAGTGGCGGAATTCAATCACTTTCCATTCTAAATATAACTAAAATTTCTATTGGCGAATACACTTCCGATAAAACCAAAACCAGCCATTATCACAAACTGCTGTTACCAGCAGTTTTATATTTTTTCAATAACGATTCCACTTTCATTTAACGTAGAAACTAGCGTCTTATTATTTTCAAAAAGTATAATAAAATAATGATTTCCAGTTTTGATTTCAGCTTCATTACTAGAAATGTCAAAAGATATTTTCAACATAATAAATGAATTACCATCATCTAATATTTGATAATCAATTGAAAATCTATCTAGAATTTTTTCTTCAGATTTTAATAGCGCGTTTCTTGTTTTTAAAGAAGCAATTAATTTTAAATTGTCATTAAATTTAAATTCTATTGCAGCTTCAAAAGTTTCCTCATTAATAATCTTGTTTTTATTATAAATGGCTACATGTATTTGGAAAATATTATTATTCCATAACATACCATTATAAAATGCTCCGACAACGTTTCCGTTCCTCCATGTTGGTTTGTTTACTTTCATAAATTTATTTTTAGCAGATTCGTCTGAAAATTGCTGGTAACGTGCCGCAGATTGTGATAGTTGCGACGATTTATTACTGATGATTACAAATATAAAATTCCTTTTTGAGTTTTTGGAGAAAACTCGGGATAATCCCAAACCTCGCAATTATCACAAACTGCTGTTAGCAACAGTATTTTAGACTATTATATTATCCAACATTTCGATAATTATTTTTGCGTCAACATAATAATTTTTTACGTCATTAAATGTTACAGTTGGATTTCCTCCATGCGCAAATTGATTTCTCGCATTATTTAGAGATTTAATAGAGTCTTGAATTCTTAATCTATTTGCATTGGCTTTCAATTGTCTTTTAAACTCTTTGTTCCATTCTTCATCAAATTTTGATAACGATTTGTGTATATTTTGAATGTTTGGATTAATTGAACTTTCACGAAATGAAATGTCAATAAATTTTACTGCTTGCTGACTTTGATTATGAGTGCAGAAATCAGATATTATAGTTTTAAAACACTGTTCTAATGTACCACATACTTTTATTATTGAGTATTTTGTGAGATATGGAACAGCGTTATTAGTACTACCTAATGCTTGGATTATGAGTTCAATTCTATCTAAATCAAATTCGCATTCTTCTATGAATGTAAGTGCTGATTGATTATTCATAATTTAAACCAAAAAGTATTTGACTAGCTAAATTTATTCTGCCATTAATGTTTTCAAGATTTGTTGTTCTATTTGATGAGTACTCTTTAAAATTTGGATTATTTAATAATTCAATATGCTTTTGAGCAAGATTTTCAATTCTTGAAATGTCTATTCCTTTTTTAATTGCATAACTCGTTGCTATTGATATAGAATCAAAAATTGTTGGATGAAATCTACTCAAATAGGTATTTTCATTATTTATATTCTTGAATGCATTTATTCCAATAAAAGTATGTATTTGATTAATGGTGTTTACAAAATCACTTTCTAAAGCTTCTATTTTGTTTTTTTTATTATTGTCTTTGTTACCCATAAAATCATTCAAGAATAATTTTAAAGAAATCTGACCTTCATTTTTGTTTTTTATTTCATCTTGAGCTAAGGCAAAAAATCTTAAAATAAATTCTAAATCAGACATTCGCGAATCTTCTTCAACTGTACCATAAAGAGTTCTCCATGTTTCATTTGTGTTTAACTTAAATAAAAGCTTGTTAAGATTACCTTGATAAACACAATTTCTAATCTCTTGTGATTTAAGAATTTTTCCACTTGTATTAATTCTTTCAAAAATTTGGAATAAACTTGAATCGTTTTCTTTTGGATGCTTTTGCTCAAATATTATTGCATGAATTGTTGTTTGTCTTATTTTCTTTTGGTCTAATTCTGTCAATTCATTATAAGATTTACCTCTCCAACGATGATTGATTTTTTTATTATTTGTCAGTTTAAAAACTTTATTATCTTTTGAGAAAACACCTTTTTTCACAAAGTCATAAACAGTCATAATTCTTTGATAACCATCAATTATCAATTTGTTATTCTCAGAAGTGTTAGCCAAGAAGATAGAAGGTATAGGTAATCCTAAAAGTATAGATTCTATAAATCTACTAGCTTCAGGTCTTTCCCATACATATTTTCTTTGCAACTCTGGTTTTAATAATTCATCATCATCATACATATTTATTAATTCTCTGAACGATAAATCTGCGCCCCATGAGGTTATATTAAATAAATCGTCATTTGAATAATCAGAATCTGCATCTTCATTTATGAACTCAACGTTTTCAATTTCTTCATTATTGTTTAATTCTTCTGACATTTGTCTTTTATTGTTAGGGTTGTTAATATTGTTGCTAACGTGCTGCGGCTTGCGACAGTTGCGATGATTTATTACTGTTGATACCAAATATAGAATTCCTTTTTGAGTTTTCAAAGAAAACTCGGGATAATCCCAAGCCACGCAATTGTTGCAAACTGCTGTTATAGGCTGCCCTTATTGTATTAGTTAACATATTCAAGCCGCGGTAGCCATAATCCTTTCCGCGGTTTCAATATTTCTGTCTTCGGAAGCTATATATCTAGTTGCGGATGCAATAAATCTAACTGCGGAAGCAATATATCTTTTCGCGGAAAGGATAAATCTAATTGCGGAAGCAATATGTCTAACTGCGGATGCAATAAATCTAATTGCAGAAACAATAAACATGATTGCGGAAGCAATAAGTCTATTTGTGGGAGCAATTATTCTTTTTGCGGTGATGTTATGCTTTTGCTTTCTTGAATTCTATTCCTTTTACTTGAGCGAATTCGGGACTTGTTGCGCCAAATAATGACTTGATGTATTTCTTTACTTCGGTGGCGATGTCTACTAATCCTGTGTTTACATCGTATAACGTTTTGTTTCTATTAATTCTTGAATTACTCACACCTGTATAGGAAGTTGCAACTGCATTGTTTTTGGCTGTTAGGTCGGCTTGTTTTGCGGTGAGGGTTGCTATTTTAAGGTCGTTTTCGTTGGGCGAATAACTAGCTTCTGAATTTAAAACGGAGATTAAGCCTGCTAAATGTTGTATTTGTTGGTCGTATGATTGCTGACTTGCACTAATTGTATTTGGTGCTGGTGCGTTTGGGTCTGTAGGCTCAGTAGTAGATGAGGCTCTTTTACCTTGTAATTTGCGATTAAAACCTTTTGCATCTGAAATTGTTTCGGGAGTTGCGTCTGTGGTTTCAAGTGCGTTTACTAAACGTGTTGATAATGATTTTAGATTACTGAAAGCGTTTAAGCGCTCGTTAACAGTATTGTTATAGGTTGTGTTTTTTGTAACTACATCGGCAAGGTTTGCTTGTGCTGATGTGTGAAGGGCGATGAGTTGTGGTAACTTTAAAGCATTTTTTGATGGGTTGTAGATGGCTCCATAACCAGTTACGAATGCAATTAAATCTTGGAAATTTGCAACGTTTTTTGCGTGTCCTGTTTCTGATGTAGATGGCATAGTTTAAAATGTTTTTATGGTTAATATCTTATAAAAATAAAAAAAAATTTCAAGAATAAGAAAAAACTTATTCCTGAAATTTTAAATTTTTATAAAGGTTAGAGGGTTGAACTATTCTTACAGTTTTAGTTTTATTCCACCGTTGATTGTAAATCCTTCGGTATGTGTCCAAATGTCGTCAAATGTTGGGTTATTGTGTGAACCATTTACGACTGGTTTGTATTTACTTTGGCGAGTGTCTGTGAAGTTTTCGAAGTTGATAAAGAACGAATAATTTTTCCAAAGCGTCTTTTCTGCCATAAAGCCAAACTCCCAAAACGTTGGGGTTTTTGTGCCATTATATAAGAATTGATTGTCGGAAAAGAAGCCTTCTAAGCCTAGTTTAAAATTGTGTTCTTTCTCGAAAATTAACGCCATATTCAATTTGTTTTTTGGTAAGAGTGGCAAAAACTGATTGGCTGTGAGGTATTTTGCTTTGGCATTTGTAAAAGTGTAGCCAATGAAATACTTTAAATCTTCTTTGAAGATAAATTTTATGTTGGTTTCAAATCCGTTACTGATTACGGGTTTTGTTGCGTTTTGAAAAAAGGTGTTTGTGCCATCTGATTGAAGCACCAAGGGTTTGTTGATTTGTGTTACAAAAAACATTTGGTTGATGCTAAAAACAAAATCGTCTGAAAGGTTTGTTTTGAAATTAACATCGGTTGTTCCTCCGATACTTTTTTCGGCTTGAACGTTATTGAGTGAAAGGACGTTTTGATATTGGATTGTTTCGGTTTGTTCGGTAAAAATTGTTGGGATTTTGTATCCTAAACCGCCACCGATTCTTGAACTCCATTTGTGGTTAAATGTGAATAATGCCGAAACTTTTGGTAAAACGAAGGCTTGATTTTTTGAAAAGTTAGGGTTTGAATAGTTGACGTTGTCAATCCTTAATCCGTTTTCAAGTTTGACCTTTTCTGAAATATCCCAAGTTTGTTGAATGTATGCGCCCGATGTGAATGATTTTGCATTGAGTGTATTGGTGTTGCGCTGTTTGAAATTGTCATATAGAATGTTGACTCCTGTTATGATTGTTTGGTTTTTTGTGTTCCAAAGGTAGGATGCATCGGTAAAAAGATTGGTGTTGAAACCTTCAAATTCATAACTTGGGATGTTGATTTTTCTATCAAAGAAACTTAAACTTTGCTTTAGTTTAAAGCTATTTTCTTTTGCAAATTTCTTGTCAAATTCAAACGTGGTTGTGTTTCTTAGGGTTTCGTTTTTCTCGAAATAGGTGTGGAAAGAGTCTGCATTTCCATCAATAACGTTCATATCACCACCTTTCATAGTGCCTTTTGTGAAACTGTTGCCTAACATAAAGGTCGTTGTTTCGTTAGGGTAATAAAAAATACGAGGGTTTATGGTGAAATTGTTTGCCTTTGGAATTTCGGAGAAATCGTCATTGTCTACATCATACGATTTTTGAAGATTTAATAAGCCTAAAATGGCGTAACCAAATTTTTCATTGCGCTTAGAAGCGTAACTACCAAAGTTAGTTTGCCCAATGTTGGATTGGTTAATTAGGAAATTGTATTCGGCTTCTTCTTTTGGGGTTTTGGAAACGAAGTTGACCACACCGGCGATTGCACCGCCACCAAATAGAGTGGAAGCGGGACCTTTGATTACTTCGACTTGTTTTAGGTCGAGCGGTGGAATTTCGAGTATGCTCAAACCGCTTGCAAAGTTGCCAAAGTTTGGATAGCCGTCTTTTAATAATTGGGTATATCGACCGTCTAATCCTTGCACTCGAATACTAGCGTTTCCGCTTGTGGCGGAAGTTTGCTGAACTTGTAAACCTGTGCTTTCATGGAGAAGCATTGAAACATTTGATGGTCTCATGTTTGATTTCTCTTCTAACTCTTCGGCATCAATGGTTTCAATTCTTGTGGGCGTGTTGCGAATTGTTCTGCTTGTTCTTGTTGATTGGATTCTTACTTCTTCCAGTTCTTCGGGTTCTTTTTCTTTTTTTATGGTGTCGTTTTTGACTTGTGCGGTAATACTAATGCTGAATAGCATCAATAATGTCAATATGTATTTTGTCATTTTGATAAATATTAGTTGAATAAAATAGATGAACACTTGCGGTGCGAAGCACCGTAAATGTTTTTGTGCGAAGCACATTTTTTTATTAACTAATTTTTGGCGGTTGCCAAATCTTATCGGCAATTTTTTGGGTGTAGATGAAAGTGTAAAAACTTAAAAGTTTTTTTTCTTGGAATAGAATTTCTTTCTTTTTTAAAATAGGAGAAACAATATTGATATAATAGACAGATGTTGGACAGTGTGAACAGTTACAGAAAGGTGTGCAATGTTCGGCTTGTTCTTCTTGACTTTTTTGATTGCTCTCTTGGGCAACTTCTGATTTTGTGGTTTTTTCGCAGTCGTCATTTTCACTACAGGGATAAACCGAGAGTGATAAGAAGAATATTGAAAATAGGAACCAAAAGTTTTTCATAGCACAAAGATAATTATTCTGTTTTCTAATGCGTTTTTTTGGTTACGTCTTTTTTAAGCTGAACGTGAAAAAGGGTTGCCTATAACGTCTTGCGGCTTGCAACAGTTGCAAAATTAATCACCGCCGATTCCAAATATAAAACTACTTTTTGAATTTTCAGAGAAAATTCGGTGAAAGCCCAAACCTTGCAATTGTTGCAAACTGCTGTTAGCACCAGTTTTTTTTTAATTTAGCTTAAACAAATTAATCAAAAATATAACTAATACAATTCCGCATACAATATGTCTGGCAATATTGTACTCTTTAAAATTCTGGTCTTTATATTTTTCGTTCTTTTTGTTTCCATATACACTAAAAGTGATTATCCAATCCAATAAATACCAAGCAATAATTAAATAGATAATATAGCTGATAAATTCATTATTCATTTGCGTTTTCTTTTGGTTGAATTCCAAAAATTCTTATTATTCTATAACCTTTACCGTCAAAAAAGGCTTCACATTTAATTGAATATGTTTTGTCATCTTGACTTTGGAAATACATTCGTCCAATAAGTCCTTTTCCACCATCAACTTCCTGTAATTCATATGTGAAATCTCTGTATGTAATTTTACTCCAGTCAATTCCATAATCTAAACCTTCAGTTTTTGTTCTGTTATAATCTTTAAAAATTACTTCTTCATATTTTTCAGATGTTACAGATTTTAAATCATTCCGAAATGATTCACTAATTGGAACATTAGCGTCATTAACCAAACTTTTTATTTCTTCGAAACTAATCACTTGCTTTTTATATTCTTCAAATGATTTTGAGTTTACATCCTTAATCAAGCTAAAAACTTCTTTTCCTAAATCATTCGGTTCAGTAAATGTTTTCTTTTGTTCACAAGAAAAAAGCGAAAGCGATATAACAATTAAAAGTAAAATTGATTTTTTCATATTTATTTCGGTTTTGATTACTTCTTGAATTCTCCGTACGTCCGGGAAAATTGGTGCTAACGTTTTCGGGCTTTGCGTTCGGGCGGGTTTCGGAGTACAAAACTGTCAACCTGCACAAAACTTGAATAGAAGCACATAGCTTCAAGTTTGCACGTCACCCCGCCTGACGCAAAACCCGTGTTAGCACACGTTGTTTATGGTTTTCAAGTCGTTTTCTTTCTTATTATTTAATATATAATTGTCAATACGTTGGGCTGAAACTACGTCAATTTCTAAATTTCCAAGCCGTTGATTTTCATTATAGATATTGGTTATTACAATTCGGTCGTTGTAGATATTGAGTTCTTTTACTTGTCGGATGTCAATCTTTCCATCTAAACCCGCAATGGTCATTTCGTTGCCTTCAATTTTCAGCATTCCCTTCGGTAAGTCAAATATTCCATTACAAAAGACTAACATACCTACTAAGATTCCTAATGCTGCGTAGTGCCTAAAATTGTCTGTCCAAACGATAGCAACGACACTTAACACACAAACAATGAGTCCTAATATCACTGAAGTTACTTTTGAATATTGGTCGTTTACCGTTGGAAAAAGAATGTAGTTGGCATTTCCCTTTCTATACTGAAATTTAGAATAAAGATTATATATCAAATATCCTATCCAAAGACCCAAAAACATTATTGAAACAATTGGATTGTCTATGGTCGAAATGCTTAGATAGATAATTCCGAACACTAATACTTGAAGAATGGTCTTTATGTCGTCTTTGTACTTTCTCATACAATGTGTGCTAACGTGCCGCGGCTTCGCGTCTGTTGCGATTCCAGCGAACTGCGTACTTTCTGCTAAGATAAAATATTTTCGTGAAGAAAGAAGTTCAATTCAAGAAAAACTAGCAATAGCGCGAAACCGCTGTTGTATGCTGTTTTTAATCAATTATCCATTCAAATTGAGAACTGAACATAATTAACACATTCAATAAACATAAAATTAGGCCAATTAGTAACTCTTTATTTTTTCTTCTGTAACTTGATAAAAATCCACAAACTGTTAGAAATGTCCATGATAATATTCCATAAAACATTGGATAGAGCATTATCATTGCAACAATTCTTTCGAAACCATTGTATGATATAACTTCTTTATCTCCATAAAATGGAATATGTCCAAGAATTATGAATCCTTTTAAGATAAAAAAAGAAAAAATTAGAATTGAAATTAACATCGCAACTTCAACGAAAACAATCAAAGAGTTAAGAGTTATATGAATTTTGTTCTGCGGCGTAAATTCAATGTTTTTAGTTTCCATAAGTTCGTTCTTTTTAGCACAATTTCTCTGAAAATAGCATACAACGTCCTGCCGATTCCCACAGTTGCGAACTTCGGAACAGCTTATTTTCTGTTAAAGATAAAAATTATTGCGAAATGTGAACGTGAACTTTAAACAAAACTCGCAATTGTGTGAAACGGCTGTTACCGCTTCGGTTTTTTAAGTTTCAAAGTCACGCAACATTTACCACAAACTTTTTCCGATTCAATATTCAATTTTCTGTATTCTCGGAGATAAATTCAGCGTGTCTTTCGGCAACATTTTTTTCTTTGTTTTTTAATTTTTGGTTTAACTCGAAATATCTTTTAATTATTAAAAAGATCGAAATCAAAGCTAATATTGCGCCAACTATATAAAACCATTTAGGTTTCTCCGGTTCATTTGTTATTGGAGCAAAAATGAGCACTGAACTTATAAGTAAAAGCATTAAACTCAATCCAGTTTTGGTGTAAACATTTCCAAATATCATATTCAGGAATTCCATTCCAATTTCCACTAAAATTTTTTTCATAATGTTTAGTTCTTCGATTTTCGATTTGTCTTTTTAGCACAGGCTGAAAACTGAGCGGTAACGTGCCGCAGATTGTGATTGTGGCGTTCTTCACTCACTTGCGTTTTCAAATATAACTAAAATTTCAGTCAGCCGAGACATTTCTGATACGACCAAAACCAGCCATAATCACAAACTGCTGTTATATGCTGGCTTTTATTCCTTTACTTTCCCTAAAGCATTTAATTTGCTTTCCAAATTTTCCGCTAAAACTAATTCTTCAAAACATGATTTACATATCCAATCGACTCCATCAAAATAACCAGAAGATTCAACATATTCATTTTCTTCTTCTCCAAGCGTTTTAATACAAATTTCGCAATGATCATTTATCCAACCATCTTCTACAAGGTCAAATTGATTTTTATCATATGATTGACCAATATATAACCTCGATACAAAATCTGTATTTTTTTCTTTTAAACCTGGACGCGGAAACCAATTTTTAAAGATAAATTTTTCCTTTTCAACTTCTGCGACCATTTCACGAATATGCTCAATTTCAACATTTCCGTTTTTCAATTTTACAAATGTGTACTTCATCGTATAATTTCCTTAAAGCTAGCATATAACTAGTCTATATGTATTACAAAATCATATTCATCTCTCAATTTCCGGCGTGATAAGTATGATTGAAGTAATATTTATTTACTATGGCTAATATATTAAAATTATTACAAATCATCAAACGGACTTCTTATTTGTTGCAAACTATTTGTACTCACATGCGTGTATATCTCAGTAGTTCTACTTCGGCTGTGACCCAACAACTCTTGAATATACCTCAAATCAGTACCACTTTCCAACAAATGCGTGGCATAACTATGACGCAACCAGTGCAACGTAACCGGTTTAGTAATCCCGGCTTTACGCACCGCTTGCTTTAAAACAGTCTGCAAAGTTTGCTCCGAATACTGTTCGCCTTTTACCTGACCTTCAAAAAGCCAAACCTTCGGCTTATAACCTTTGTAATAATCACGCAATAACTCCAAAATTTTCGGACTCAAAGGCGCAATCCTATCTTTCTTACCCTTCGCCTGTCTTATAAACACAATATTCCGCTTCGAATCAATATCCGAAAGTTTCAAATGCAACAATTCGCTACGTCTCAATCCACAACTGTAAATCAAACACAACATCGCCTTATGCTTCATATTATTTTGCGATTCCAAAATCAATTTCACTTCCTCTTTACTCAAAACATTCGGCAAAACCTTCTCGCGTTTCGGCCTATGAATACTCTCAATCTCAACCTTCCTGTCCTGAACCGTCGAAAAATACAGCTTTATCGCACTCACAATCTGATTCTGATAAGAAGCCGATAAATCATGCTTCAAAATATACTCATTGTTATACAAAATCACATCCTCATTCGAAATGCTATTACTCGATTTGTGCTTAAAAAAGACCAAAAACGACCGCGCCGCTTCCATATAAGTCTTAACAGTACTATCACTATAGCGCTTCGATCGCAACCAACGCCTAAAATTCTCCAAACTTCGCGCACCTTCCTCACTCGGAAGCGAATCAATAAGCAACGGCAAACCAAACATTTTTCTATTTTCATCATGGTCAGGCAAATGCCAAACCTTTTTCGTTTGGCTCCATTTTGTCCCATCAATCCCTCTAATCCGCTCCATCAAAGCATCATTTCTATCAAAAAATACCGCTATTCGCTTTTCACCTCTATGCGTAATAATTTTGGCAGTCCATTCCATCTTTTTGGCTTTTAAAATATAAAAGTAAGAAAAATATTGATTAAAATACATTTACTTAATAATATTTATCTAATAAAACGTACAATTTTTACAAACAATTAAAATCATCAGAAGCGAAAGGCATGCGCATTCTTGCCATCCCTATTCCCGCTTTCCGGGCTACACGGTAGCCTCTACAATCGGGGCTAGTTAGGAAAGGTCTTTTGTGAAATCAGACTAATGCACAACTTCCAACAGTTAAAGCCATACTTACTCCATAGATGCGTCATAGATGCGTCATGTATACGTCATATATACGTCATAGATAAGCCATGCAAAGCCATAGCAAAGAATACTAAAAGGTGCTGCATCCTATCAACGTCCTATCAAAGTGCAATAAGCAAACTCCCAACTCCCAACTTCCAACTCCCAACTATTTTAAATATTCCACAATAAAAACCCAATAAAATTAAAGGGTGTGTAATTTTTCACTAAAAAAAATAGCAAAAACACTTTTGTATAGTTGCTAAATAAGTATATTTATGCAAAATTTATATATATGGAGATTTTAGCATGTCCCAAATGCCAAAGCGACGCCATAGTCAAAAGCGGCGTCATCAAAGACAGACAAAGGTTTTTGTGTAAAAAGTGTAACTATTACTTTACCGTCAATAAACTAGGTAAAAAAATAGACAGTTACTATGTCACCAAGGCATTGCAATTATACCTAGAAGGCTTAAGTTACCGAGAAATTGAGCGTATTATAGGCGTTTCACACGTCACCGTAAGCAATTGGGTAAAGGAGTTTAAGATAACCAAACCCAATCATACCGATTACCACCCAACCTATAAGATATACAACCACTTAGAACTAGTAGAATTCCTCAAAAACAAAGAAGTTTTAAAAGGTGCCGGTATGATTATTACCGAGTTAGGCGACAAGTTTATGCTTATAAAATGGGAGCGTTTCAAAGATTAGCTATAGTTATTTACAATAATATATATCATAATTTTTTTCATTCACAAATTGTTAGAATTTGGTCGAACAAAACATAACCAAAACCAATAATAAGAATTATGAAAAAAAGTTTTATTTTGAGTGCTCTGCTCTGTTCAGCTTTTGCTTTCTCCCAAGGGTCATTAGACTACGGCGGAGGAATGAAATTCAACCTGAACCCCGAAGGAACCAAATACATGCGATTCATCACTTGGAATCAAATTTGGATGCGCTCCTCCGAAATGAATCCCGGAACAATGATAGGCGATCAGGGAGTGACTAAACAAGAAGATATCGGTCTTCGTCGTCTGCGTTTATTAGCTTATGCCCAAATTTCCCCTCGTTACATGATCGTAACCCACATTGGTATTAACAACCAAACCTTTATCAACGGTGGTGCTTCAGGCTCATCAGGAACCGGTGGCTACGGTGCCGGAAAAAAACCGGGTATCTTCTTCCACGACGCATGGAACGAATATGCCGTAGTGCTTCCGCAAGAAAAGAAGCCTTTCAGCTTGTCAATAGGAGCAGGGTTGCATTATTACATGGGCTTGTCTCGTATGACCATGTCTTCAACCTTAAATTATTTAGCCATTGATGCCCCAATTTTCAACTGGCCAACCATTGAAAACAGCGATCAGTTCGCCCGCCAAATGGGCCTATTCGCCAAAGGAAAGTACAATCGTTTTGAATACCGTTTAAGTATCAACAAACCATTTGTAACTAACCAAGTTCCGGTTGATGCTACAAACACTAATAACGCTGTAGCAGTTGACAATAACAACAATGCAAGATGGTCAAAAGCAGGTTATTTTGAATACCAACTCTTTGATAAAGAATCTAATTTATTACCTTACAAAGTGGGAACCTATTTGGGAACCAAAAAAGTATTCAATATAGGAGCCGGTTTCTACACAGCGCCAAGTGCTACCAAAACTTCTGTCAACGGATCAGTTGATACCCATGCCGCCAATCTCTTTGCAGGCGATGTGTTTTTAGACATGCCTGTCGGAAAGAAAGAAAATAAAATGGCCGTGACAGCCTATAGTGTTTTATATGATTACGACTTTGGACCAAACTACCTAAGAAACTTAGGAATAATGAACGAAGGGGTTGCTGACACCAATTTTACAGGTGACAGAGCTTTAGCCGGTGCCGGAAACCTTCAACCTATGATTGGTACAGGAACCATTTGGTATACCCAAGCCGGAGTGTTATTGCCTAATGCAGCCGAGAAACCAAAGGTGCGCATCCAACCATTCGCAGCTTATACCTACAAGAATTTTGACGCCTTAGAAAAAGCCAGCAACCAGTTTGATATCGGAAGTAACTTCTTTATTGATGGGCATCACGCCAAAGTTACCGCGCAATACTCAACACGTCCTGTTTATACCGCCGCTGACAAAGTTGACGGTTACAAAGGAGAATTCTTGTTGCAACTTCAAATTTATTTATAATCTAAACCAACTATTATATGAGCAATAAAAAAACAAAAGGAATTTGGAAAGTGATTTCCGCTTCTTCCATGGGAACCATGATCGAATGGTACGACTTTTACATCTTCGGTAGTTTAGCCGTAGTATTATCTACCAAGTTCTTCCCAACCGACAACCCAACCGCAGCGTTCTTATCAACATTAGCTACTTTTGCCGCCGGTTTTGTAGTACGTCCGTTCGGAGCTTTATTCTTCGGACGTTTAGGTGACCTTATCGGAAGAAAGTACACTTTCATGGTGACTTTAATGTTAATGGGTGGCGCCACTTTCGTAATCGGATGTATTCCTAGTTATGAAACCATTGGTTTTGCCGCACCAATTTTAGTCTTAATTCTTCGTTTACTTCAAGGATTAGCTCTTGGAGGAGAATATGGCGGTGCCGCAACTTACGTAGCAGAACACGCTCCTAAAGGAGAAAAAGGCTATTGGACATCATGGATTCAAACCACAGCCACTGTAGGTTTATTCATTTCGTTAATGGTAATTTTAATCACCAAAAGCTTATTGTCTAAAGAAGCCTTTGACGAATGGGGTTGGAGAGTGCCGTTTTGGGTTTCTATCCTAATGGTTTATGTGTCTTACCTTATTCGTAAAAACATGGATGAATCACCCGTTTTTGCGAAAGCCAAATCGGAAGGAAAAACATCAACCAATCCGCTTAAAGAAAGTTTCGGAAACAAATACAACTTAAAATTTGTCTTATTGGCTTTATTCGGAGCCACGATGGGACAAGGAGTTGTTTGGTATACCGGACAATTCTATGCGATGAACTTCTTGAAAACCGTACAAAGCATTGATTCTTCACAAGTGGATATGTTGTTAGGAGTTGCCTTAATTTTGGGCACGCCATTTTTCGTGTTCTTTGGTTGGCTGAGTGACAAATGGGGTAGAAAATCTATCATGATGGCGGGTATGTTATTAGCTATTTTCTTGTACCGACCAATATACAGAGCGATGTACAACAGCACCGATTTGACTAAGAAAACAGAAATTGCTGCCAATACTAAAGTAGTTCCATCCTTAAAAGAAATCGATGCCACTAAAATAGACTCAGTGTATACCACTACAAAAGAATACACCGACGGTACCAAAGTAGAGGAAATCAAAACCCTACATTTCGAAGCAGGTAAACTAATGGTAGATGACAAAGGCAAAGACAGAATCGAAACCAAAGTCACCAAAACCATCAACAGTTCCGACCGCTGGTTCTTAATCTTCATGGTATTTATCCAAGTAATATTTGTAACGATGGTTTACGGTCCAATCGCGGCTTTCTTAGTAGAAATGTTCCCGGTAAAGATCAGATATACATCGATGTCGTTGCCTTATCACGTTGGAAATGGTATATTTGGTGGATTGCTGCCGGCCATTTCAACTTACTTTGTAACCCAATCCAAAGAAGCAGGTGATGTCGAGTTTTACCTCGAAGGTTTGTGGTATCCAATTGGAATCGCTGCCGTATGTTTTGTCATCGGAATGATTTACATCGACAGAAAAATTAATACACTTCACGACTAAAATTAAAGACTATGAATACAATAAAGAAATTTTTAGGAATAGTTTGGATAGCCTTAGCCGTGGCTGTGGCTTACTACGCAATTGGTATTTTCGGAGGGAAATTAACCTCAGGAAAACAAGACGATTTAGTTTTCGGGATAATTATATTTTTCATATTATTACCTTTGATTGTAACCGGGTTAACCATCTTCGGTTGGTATGCCTTAACTGATGAATATGAAGATTAAAATTAAATAGTTAATTGGTTGCCTCAAGCTCTTAATTCGTTAAGGGCTTTTGGCTTTTTATATTATCAAAAAACAAATGAAACAACGTCACCAACAAAAATTAGTCATCATCTCCATGATACTACTTATCGGATTGAATCTTCCGATATTGTTGCTGTTTGATAGTGCCGATAGTTTTCTGGGTTTTCCCGTTATCTATATTTATATTTTTTCGGTGTGGTTGTTTTCCATTTTGTTGTCGTTTCTCATCATAAAGCGCTACCATGAATAGTATAGTATTATTAATCATATTAGCCCTTTACTTAGGGATTCTTTTCTTCATTGCCCATTGGGCAGAGAAAAAAGGAAGCTCTAAATGGACAAACAATCCCTATATCTACTCGCTTTCTTTGGCAGTTTATTGTACGGCATGGACGTATTACGGCAGTATTGGTGTGGCTGCTAATTCCGGACTAAATTACCTTCCGGTGTATCTCGGACCAATTATCATCATTCCGGCGTGGATGATTATTTTGAAGAAAATTATCCGCATTTCAAGAGTCAATAAAGTCTCCAGTATAGCCGATTTTATTTCACTTCGTTATGGCAACAGCCGTTTTTTAGGTGCTGTCGTGACTATCGTTTGCTTGTTTGGCATTTTGCCTTACATCGGTTTACAACTCAA
The DNA here is from genome assembly GCF_046293665.1 of Flavobacterium sp. Lineage (GTDB taxonomy): Bacteria > Bacteroidota > Bacteroidia > Flavobacteriales > Flavobacteriaceae > Flavobacterium. Next base: position 91,921 of record NZ_JBKBOL010000012.1, on the reverse strand, counting down.
AGCAATTTCAGAAACTTTTCACATCGTTACCCAAACCGAATCGAGCTCAAACATCTTTGATGACAGCACAACTTACGTCGCTTTTGCTTTGGCGATATTTGCCTCAATTTACGGTACGCGATATGTAGATGCTTCCGAAAAGCGAAAAGGAATAGTAACCGCAGTTGCATTGGAAAGCGTATTGAAATTGGTGTTTTTCATCATCATCGGCGTATATGTGACGTTCTTTGTTTTCGATGGTTTTGATGATATTTATGCTAAAGCTTCGCTGTTAGAAAACTTCCGTGAAAAGAATACCATCGGCGGATTGCCACAAGCCATCAACTGGTTTTTTCTTTGTATCCTTTCTTTGTTTGCTATCTTTTTGCTACCGCGACAGTTTCAGGTTTCGGTGATTGAAAATACCAGAGAAAATCACGTGAACACTGCTGTTTGGTTGTTTCCGTTGTATTTGTTGTTGTTCAATATTTTCGTGTATCCGATCGCTTGGGGTGGCAATATTTTATTCGATGGGCAAAGTGTGAATTCAGATACGTATTCGTTACTAATTCCGCAGTTTTTTAATAATAAGACGCTAACAGTAATGGTTTTCTTGGGTGGATTTTCCGCAGCGATTTCGATGATAGTCGTTTCTTCTATCGGATTGTCAACCATGGTGAGTAACAACTTAATCATTCCTTATGGTTTGTTAGGAAGACTTAAAAACAACGAGCAATCTACCATCAACAAAAAGATTGTCAACATTCGTAAAATTGGGATTTTCTCGCTGATCATCATTGCCTATTTTCTCTATCGCTATTTCGCTTTAGATTACAGTTTGTTCTCCATCGGTTTAGTGGCTTTTGTGATTATAGCCCAATTGGCACCTTCGTTTTTCGGCGCTTTATTTTGGCGAAGAGGTTCACGTACCGGAGCGGTTTCAGGCTTAATTGTAGGCTTTATCATTTGCTTGTACACATTGTTGGTGCCTTACGCTTTGGGCATAACTTCATCAGATACTTCTTTTATTACCGAAGGTTTATTTGGTATTGAATTGCTAAAACCTTTACAACTTTTCGGTCTCAATTATTTGCAACCCGTGCCACATGCTTTGTTCTGGAGTTTGTTGTTCAACTTCATGATTTACATCGCTGTTTCAGTGAGTTTCAAAGGCAATTACCGCGAACGAAACTATGCCGAAATGTTCCTCGATATCAACAAATACATCACCATGCACGAAAATGCATTCGTATGGAAAGGAACGGCCTACCGAACTGATATCGAGAAAGTCTTGATTAAATTCTTAGGCGAAGAACGAACCAAGCGCGCCATGAACATCTTCAACCTAAAATACAACGTTGATAAAGATGAAGAGTTAGCCGATGCGCGTTTGATTAAATTCTCCGAAAACCTTTTGACCGGACATATCGGTACGGCTTCCGCCAAAATCTTAATCTCAAGCGTAGTCAAAGAAGAGAAGATAACTTTACCCGAAGTATTGAAGATTTTAGAAGAATCCAAAGAGAATATTATTATCAATAAAAAGCTGACCGAAACCTCCAATGAACTCAAAGAAATTTCGGCCAAACTTCATGAAGCCAACGTTTCTTTGATGGAAAAAGACAAGCAAAAAGATGAGTTTCTCGATACAGTAACCCACGAATTGCGAACACCAATTACAGCCATCAGAGCTTCGAGCGAGATTTTATACGACGATGACGAAATTCCGGAAGAACTGCGCAAACAGTTTTTGCAAAACATCATTTCCGAATCCGATAGATTGAACCGTTTGATTGATAAAATTCTCGACTTAGAAAAGTTTGAAACCGGTCGACAAAAAGTTAACTTTGCTACACACAAGGTTTTGGAAACGATTGAAAATGCGATTGAACCTTTGCAACAACTCATCAACAACAAGTATATTCATGTCCACGTAGAAGGCAACAGTAACTTGAAAGCCGATTTTGATGAAGACCGAATGGTGCAAGTGGTGACTAATTTAGTTTCAAATGCGATTAAGTTTTGTCCGGAAAACAATGGGTTAATTACTTTAGCGGTTTATGACAAACACGATTATGTTCAAGTGGAAGTAAGCGATAACGGCAAAGGCATTGCACCGAATGATTTTGAAAATATATTTGACAAGTTCTATCAATCGACCAATCAGAATTTCAAAAAGCCTATTGGTAGCGGATTAGGATTGGCGATTTGCAAACAAATTATCGAACACCATAAAGGGAAAATTTGGGCCACCAATAATGCCACCGGCGGCGCGTGTTTGACTTTTACATTACCCAAAAAACAGCATCCATGAAAAAGATTTTAATTGTAGACGACGAACCCAACATAGTAATGTCGTTGGAATACACCTTCAAAAAGAACAACTTTGAAGTGTTTATTGCCCGCGACGGTCAGGAAGCTTTGGATATTTTAAAAAACCAGTTTCCCGATATTATCATCCTCGATATCATGATGCCTTTGGTAGACGGATTTGAAACTTTGGAACAGATTAAGAAAAACGACCAACTCAACCACTGCAAAGTGATTTTTCTCTCCGCCAAAAACAAAGAAAGCGATATCGAAAAAGGAATGGCACTCGGTGCCGATGCCTATTTAACCAAGCCTTTTTCCATTAAAAAAGTAGTCGAACAAGTCAACGAATTACTGGAAAGCTAAAAAACTTAATCACTTTTTATTGAACAAAATTTTGTCTTTTTCAAACGAAAAGGATACCATAACTACATTTATAACCAACCATGAAATACCAAGAATTATACAACCAAAGTATCCAAAATTCGGAACAATTCTGGGCCGAACAAGCCAATGAAATCGATTGGTTTACCAAACCGCAAAGCATTCTTTCTCAAGACGAAACCGGTTATCCGCTGTGGTACAAAGACGGCAGCCTGAACGCTTGTTATTTGGCTTTAGACAAACACATTATTGATGGTTTTGGTGACCAAATTGCCATCATTTACGATTCGCCGGTAACCCAAACCGTAAAAAAATATACTTATAACGAAGTCAAATCAGAAGTGGCAAGATTGGCCGGTGGTTTATTGTCTTTAGGATTGAAAAAAGGACATACCGCTATCATTTACATGCCTATGATTCCACAAGCGACATTCGCTATGTTAGCTTGCGCCCGAATAGGAGTAACACATTCTGTAGTTTTTGGAGGTTTCGCGCCACATGAATTGGCTATCAGAATTGATGATTGTAAACCCAGAGTAATCATTACCGCATCTTCGGGAATTGAAATCGATAGATTAATCGCCTATAAACCCTTAGTAGATGAAGCCATCGAATTGGCCGAGCATAAACCCAAAAAGGTAGTAGTGCTCAACCGGAAGTTAGGCGCCAGAATTCCGTTTAAGAAATACGACGTCGATTACGATGCTTTAGTATATGGTTCAGAAGAAGCTGATTGCGTTCCGGTAGAAACTACGCATCCGTTGTATGTTTTATATACTTCGGGCACGACAGGAAAACCAAAAGGAATCGTTCGCGATACGGGTGGTTATGCCGTGGCACTTAAATTTTCGATGCAAAAAATCTACGGCGTGAAACCCGGAGAAGTGTTTTGGGCTGCTTCGGATGTGGGTTGGGTTGTGGGTCACAGCTTTATAGTTTACGGACCATTATTCAACAGAAATACTACGATAGTTTTCGAAGGCAAACCCATCAAAACACCTGATGCGAGTACTTTTTGGCGTGTGATTGCTGAGCATAAAGTTAGTGTGATGTTTACCGCGCCAACCGCCATTCGAGCCATCAAAAAAGAAGATCCGAACGGCGAATTCATTAAACAATACGATTTGTCGAGTTTGCGAACTCAATTCTTAGCCGGCGAACGTTGCGATGTGGCAACCTTAGAATGGTATCGTGAGCATATTCCGATTCCGGCCATCGACCATTGGTGGCAAACCGAGTCGGGTTGGCCAATGATTGCCAATATGATGGGTGTTGAATATTTACCAATTAAACCGGGTTCTTCAGGTAAAGCGGTTTCAGGTTATAACATTATGATTTTAGGCGAGAATGGTCTAGAGTTAGGGCCAAATGAAGAAGGTTATGTCGTTATCAAATTGCCATTGCCACCGGGAACTTTATTAGACATCTGGAATGACAATGAGCGTTTTCAGGCCGGCTATTTGAACAAGTTTCCCGGCTATTATTTCTCAGGTGATGGCGGTTATAAAGACGAAAATGATTATATCTACATCACGGGTCGAGTTGACGATGTAATTAACGTAGCCGGTCACCGTTTGTCCACCGCCGAAATGGAAGAAATTGTTGCTTCCCATCATTCCGTAGCCGAATGCGCTGTCATTGGAATAAATGATGAATTAAAAGGACAAATTCCGTTGGCATTGGTCGTAACTAAATTGGGTGAAGAAATTGAACATTTTCAGTTACAACACGAAGTAGTGAAATTAGTTCGGGAACAAATCGGAGCTGTCGCTTCTTTGAGAGATGTGGTTGTGGTGAATCGTTTGCCCAAAACCCGGTCGGGCAAAATTCTTCGAAAACTATTGAGAAGCATAGCCGACGGAGAAAATTTCCAAATTCCGTCAACCATCGACGATGAAGCGATTATTGACGAGGTGAGAGAAGTCTTGGAATTGGCCAAGATTGGGAGTTTTAAGTAAAAGAAAATAGAGTATAGAACAAAGAAAATAGAGGCTTTTTCTTTCAACATGTCCTGTCTATATTCTATTCTCTTTATTCAATATTCTTACCTATACTTATTTAGCAAGAAAATTGCACACTACACCAATAGAATATTTATATTTACAAAACAAAACGATAATAAAGTAGATTTACAATGAGTTATTACAAAATAGATAATCTGGAGCACTATTTCAAAATGTATAAAAAATCTATCCGGGAACCACGTAAGTTCTGGGATAAGATTGCCGATGAACATTTTACTTGGTACCAAAAATGGGAGAAAGTTTTCGAATTTGATTTCCAACAGGCCAAGTTCAAATGGTTTGTGGATGCCAAAGTCAATATCACTAAAAACTGTATCGACAGACATTTAGCCCGAAGAGGCGATAAAACCGCTATCATTTTTGAACCCAATAATCCGGATGAAGAAGCTCAGCACATTTCTTATAACGAATTGTATGCCCGCGTAGCCAAGTTAGCCAACGTTTTGCGAGAACAAGGCGTGCAAAAAGGCGATAGAGTTTGTATTTATTTACCAATGATTCCTGAATTAGCCGTTGCCGTTTTAGCTTGTGCCCGAATCGGTGCGATTCACTCGGTTGTTTTTGCCGGTTTTTCCGCTTCGGCAGTGGCCGCTCGTATCAATGACTGCGAATGTAAAATAGTTATTACCTCAGACGGAAGTTATCGTGGCAACAAGTCGATTGATTTGAAAGGTATTGTTGATGAAGCTTTGGAAAAATGCCCAACTGTTGAAAAAGTATTCGTAGTGAAAAGAACCAACACAGCCGTGACTATGAAAGAAGGTCGTGACTATTGGTTGCAACCGCTTTTAGATGAAGCCATTCCGAATAACGTAGCCGAAATCATGGATGCCGAAGATCCGTTGTTTATCCTTTATACTTCGGGCTCGACCGGAAAACCTAAAGGAATGGTTCATACCACCGCAGGTTATATGGTGTATACCGCCTATACTTTTAAAAATATTTTCAACTACGAAGAAAACGATGTCTATTGGTGTACCGCCGATATCGGTTGGATTACAGGACATTCGTATATCCTTTACGGACCATTATTAAACGGAGCTACTACCGTAATTTTTGAAGGTGTTCCATCTTATCCTAACTTCAGTCGTTTTTGGGAAGTGATTGAAAAACACAAAGTAACTCAATTCTATACGGCTCCAACCGCCATTAGAGCTTTAGCGAAAGAGAGTTTGGATTACGTTCAGAAATATCCTTTGAGTTCCCTAAAAGTCATTGGTTCTGTTGGTGAACCTATCAATGAAGAAGCTTGGCATTGGTACAATGATCACGTGGGCGGAAAACGTTGTCCACTGGTAGATACTTGGTGGCAAACTGAAACCGGTGGCATTATGATTTCGCCGATACCCTTTGTAACTCCAACAAAACCAACATATGCTTCGCTACCATTACCGGGAATCCAACCCGTTTTGATGGATGAATTGCGCAACGAAATCGAAGGCAACCAAGTCACCGGAAGTTTGTGTATCAAATTCCCATGGCCATCCATTGCGAGAACCATTTGGGGCGATCACCAACGTTATAAAGAAACTTATTTTACCGCTTTTCCAGGTAAATATTTTACAGGCGATGGTGCTTTGCGAGATGAGGTTGGGTATTACAGAATTACCGGAAGAGTTGATGATGTGATTATCGTTTCAGGACACAACTTAGGAACCGCACCAATTGAAGATGCTATCAACGAGCATCCGGCTGTAGCAGAAAGTGCAATCGTTGGTTTCCCTCATGATATTAAAGGCAATGCACTTTACGGTTTTGTAATCTTAAAAGAATCAGGGGAAAGCCGTAACCAAGACAATTTGAGTAGAGAAATCAATGAGTTAATCTCTAACCAAATTGGACCGATTGCCAAATTAGACAAAATCCAATTCGTTTCGGGCTTGCCTAAAACACGTTCAGGAAAAATAATGCGTCGTATTTTAAGAAAAATAGCCGAAGGTGATTATGCTAACTTTGGCGATATATCAACGCTCTTGAATCCGGAAATAGTCGAAGAGATTAAAGAAGGAAAACTATAAAAGTAAGACGCCAATTCAAATCGAGTTGGCGTTTTTTTATTCTCTTTCAATCCAAAACACTTTAACAGAATTATATAACAATACTTGCAATCATTTCGCTAAATTTACTTTGTTATGAATGAGAATAAAGTAGTTATTATTGGCGGAGGTTTGGCAGGCTTAACGGCGGCAATTCACTTGAGAAAGCTGGATATTCCGGTTATTTTGATTGAGAAAAACAGCTATCCGAAGCACAAAGTCTGCGGTGAATACATTTCTAACGAAGTCTTGCCTTATTTTCAATGGTTAAACATTGCTGTGGAAGATTTGAAACCAACACACATCAACAAACTACAATTCTCCACTATTTCCGGAAAAACAATAAATACTGATTTGCCTTTAGGCGGATTTGGCGTAAGCCGATATGCTTTAGATTATTTCTTGTTCCAAAGAGCAACAGCTGATGGTTGTGAAATGATTCAAGAAAGTGTAGAAAACATAAATTTTACCGATGATGTTTTCACTGTTACTACTTCAAAAGAAACAATTATTAAATCTAAAATTGTTCTTGGTGCTTTTGGCAAACGGTCCAATATCGACATCCAATTGAACCGAAATTTTATCCAAAAAAAATCACCTTGGTTAGCGATTAAAGCGCATTACGAGGGAAATTTTCCTGATGATGTTGTGGGTTTGTACAATTTCAATGGTGGTTATTGCGGCGTTTCTAAAGTGGAAAATAACCGAATCAATATTTGTTATTTGGCTAGCTATGAAACCTTCAAAAAACACAAGGATAGTGCAGTGTACCAAAGGGAAGTTATAGAGCAAAATCTGCACTTAAAACACATTTTTCAAAATACGCAACTGCTTTTCGATAAACCGTTAACCATCAGCCAAATTTCATTTGAACAAAAACAACCGGTAGAAAACCACATTTTAATGATAGGCGACACCGCCGGTTTAATTCATCCGTTGTGTGGAAATGGAATGGCAATGGCGATTCACAGTGCCAAAATAGCCGCTGAAGTAATCAATAATTTTTCAAAAGAAAAGATAAAAAGCAGAGCAACATTGGAACAAATTTATACCCAACAGTGGAATAAAAATTTCAAAAATAGATTAAGAACCGGTAGATTATTAGCCAATATACTCTTGAAACCTAAACTTTCCAATATCGCATTTCGTATAGTGATGATAGCGCCTTTTTTGTTGCCCATGATTATCAAAAAAACACATGGTAAACCGATAACTATTTCTGCCTAAATGAGGATTAACACTAAAAACCGAACCAACGAACCCGAAATCATGGACGACTTTGCCTTAGAAGGCGAAATCTTGCGTGATGCATTGGATAAAATTGCCAAGATTAATCGGTTTTTAGGAGGTAACCAACTAACTTTACAAGGCGTTCAACAATTGCTGAAAGGCGTTTCAAAAAGCAAAACGATAACGATTGTTGATATTGGTTGTGGCAATGGCGATATGTTGCGAGCTCTGGCAGATTATGGAAAAAAGAATAATTATAAGTTCAATTTAATCGGAATTGATGCCAATGCGTTTACCGTTAATCATGCAGAAACCTTGTCAAAAGCGTATGAAAATATCAGTTACCGCTGTGAAGATATTTTTGACGCCGAATTCAAATCGTTGCCATATGATATTGTTTTGTGCACACTGACTTTACACCATTTCAAAGACGAAGAAATTTTGAGCTTAATGAAAGTTTTGTATCAAAATGCAAGTATCGGAATCGTAATTAATGATTTACACCGAAGTGCGATTGCTTATAGATTATTCCAAACTTTATGCTCCGTTTTTCAGTTGAATGACATGTCAAGAGAAGATGGTTTGGTTTCCATCTTACGTGGTTTTAAAAAAAACGAATTAGAAAATTATTCAAAACAATTACAACTAAAAAAATATACCATCCAATGGAAATGGGCGTTCCGCTACCAATGGATTATTCAAAAAGCAGAATCGCCTAAAGCATAATGCCTATTGCCTAAAGCCCTAAAATAATGAGTGTAAAAATCAAAACAGTCGCCAAAGAATTGCCGAAATTTTCAAGAACGACAGCCGAAATTCTGCCGTATCTTGACGCTTGGCTTTTTGGTCAGGACGAGCGCTTTATCCGAAAAGTGAAAAAGATATTCGAAGGCGCCATGGTCGACAAACGCTATTCTATCATGGATCCGATTGAAGTTTTTACCAATACGTCTTTCGAATCGAGAAACAATATTTACGTTCGAGAAGTGATTGATTTAGGCGAAAAAGTTTTGGTCAGCGCCTTAGCAAAAGCCAATTGGCAACCAACTGATTTAGATTATATCATCACGGTCAGTTGCACCGGAATCATGATTCCATCACTAGATGCTTATTTGATTAATCAAGTAAAATTACGCCAAGACATCGTGCGTTTACCCGTAACCGAAATGGGTTGCGCTGCCGGAATCTCGGGAATGATTTATGCCAAAGAATTCCTCAAAGCCAATCCGGGGAAAAGAGCAGCCGTAATTGCAGTTGAAAGTCCAACCGCGACTTTTCAGCTCAATGATTATTCTATGGCAAATGTAGTTAGTGCCGCAATTTTTGGAGACGGCGCGGCTTGTGTGCTACTGTCATCACACGAAGAAGATGAAGGCCCGGAAATCCTTGATGAATCGATGTATCATTTCTATGACAATATCCACATGATGGGTTTTAAACTCACTAATATGGGTTTACAAATGGTGTTAGATATCGAAGTGCCTGAAACAATTTCGGCTCATTTTCCGGATATCATTCATCCTTTTTTGGCTAAAAACAATTTAAAAATAAAAGACATCGACCATTTAATCTTTCATCCCGGTGGCAAAAAGATAGTGCAAACGGTGGAAGATTTATTCGGGGATTTAGGTAAAAATATAGACGATACCAAAGAAGTGTTGCGATTATACGGCAACATGTCGAGCGCAACGGTGTTATACGTTTTAGAACGAATTATGAACAACCAACCTGCAAAAGGAGAAAAAGGACTTATGCTGAGTTTCGGTCCCGGATTTTCGGCGCAACGCATTTTATTAGCATTTTAAAGTATGACGAAAGAAGAAATCCTATCGAGCTTGCCCTACGCTAAACCGTTTTTATTTGTGGATGATATTATTCATATTGATGAAAATGGAGTAGAAGGAAGTTATACGTTTGACGAAAATTTAGATTTTTACAAAGGTCATTTCAAAGACAATCCGGTAACACCCGGCGTGATTTTAACCGAAGTCATGGCACAACTTGGCGTAGTGTGTTTGGGAATTTATTTATTGAATAATGAATTTACTAAAGATGGCATAATCGCCTTAACTTCAAGTGAAATAGATTTTTTAAAACCGGTTTATCCCAATGAGAAAGTAACGGTCATTTCAAAGAGAATCTATTTCCGTTTCGGCAAATTAAAATGCGAAGTAAGAATGCTAAACGAAAAAAAGGAACTAGTCTGCCAAGGCAAAATAGCAGGCATTATTAAATAGTTTTTCATTGCTATTGAAATTGCCATTGAAATTAATTTAACCATGAACAAAAGAGTCGTAATCACCGGTCTAGGCATAGTCGCTCCAAACGGAGTTGGACTTCCCGCGTTTACTCATGCGATTCAAAACGGAATTTCGGGAATTAAACATGATGCTGAGTTGGAACGCTTGCAATTCTCTTGTCAAATCGCCGGAAAACCCGAAATCTCTACTGAACTTTCATTACAATATTTCACAGAATTAGAACTTCGTAATTTCAATTCGTCCGGTATATTATATGGAGTTATCGCCGGAATTGACGCTTGGAAAGACGCCGGTTTGTCTATGGAAATCAACGACGAACCCGATTGGGACAGCGGCACGATTTTCGGAACCGGAACTTCGGGGATTGATAAATTTCGTGAAAGCATTTATAAGATTGATGAGTTACAAACCAGAAGATTAGGCAGTACAGCCGTAGCGCAAACCATGAATAGTGGCGTAAGTGCTTATCTCGGTGGGAAATTGGGTTTAGGCAATCAAGTCACAACCAATTCATCCGCCTGCACAACAGGAACTGAAAGTATTTTGATGGCTTATGAACGAATAAAGACAGGCCAAGTCAAACGCATTTTAGCTGGAAGTACCAGCGATTCCGGACCTTATATTTGGGGTGGATTTGATGCCATGAAAGTTTGTACCTTTAAACACAACGATATGCCCGAAAAAGGTTCGAGACCAATGTCGGCTTCAGCCTCAGGATTTGTTCCCGGAAGCGGTGCCGGAGCTTTGGTTTTAGAAGATTTGGAAAGTGCTTTAGCTCGAGGTGCTAAGATTTACGCTGAAGTTTTGGGTGGGAACATTAATTCGGGCGGACAACGCGGTGGTGGAACGATGACTGCTCCGAATGCCACAGCGGTAAAAAGGTGTATTGCTGAAGCTTTGAAAAATTCTGGTGTAAAAGCTGTTGAAATTGATTCCATTAACGGACATTTGACTGCAACTGCCAAAGACGGTTTGGAAATTCAAAATTGGAGTGAAGCTTTGCAGTTAAGCGGAGATTATTTTCCATACATCAATTCGTTGAAATCAATGGTTGGGCATTGCTTGTCGGCTTCAGGAAGTGTGGAAAGTGTCGCTTCGGTCTTGCAATTGCACCACGGTTTTATTTTCCCGAATAGCAACTGTGAAGATTTGCTTCCTGAAATTACGGCTATTATTGGCGAAAGCCGCATTCCGCAACAACTGATTAAAAAAGAATTGAATATAATAGCCAAAGCGAGTTTTGGTTTTGGCGATGTAAACGCCTGTGTACTGTTTAAAAAATACCACTATGACTAAAGAAGAAATCATCGAAAGATTAAAAAATATTGTAAAGCCTTTTGTAAACAATCAGGAAGCGTTTGATAATCTGACGGAAGACACCGATTTTATTACCGATTTACAAATCAATTCAGCAAACTTGGTCGATATCGTTTTGGATGTTGAAGATGTTTTCGGGATTGATATTGATAATCTGGCGATGGAAAAAATGATCAGTATCAAAGCAACGATTGAAATTATTGAAACCAAACTAGCCGAAAAATGATTGGGAACGACATCGTAGATTTGGCGAAAGCCAAAAAAGACAGTAATTGGCAACGCAGAGGTTTTTTAGACAAACTTTTCACTGCTGCAGAACAAGAACTTATTCTGTCTGCTGAAAATCCTGAAGCGATGGTTTGGACTTTATGGAGTAGGAAAGAGGCAGCGTATAAAATCTATAATCGTCAAAGTGGCGAACGATTTTTTAATCCGAAACGGTTTGTTTGTGAAGGGGATGAAGTCATTTTTGGAACGAATCATTATTACACCGAAACACAAATCAGTCCCGATTTTATTTACACCATAGCAGTTACCTCAAGAGACAAATTTGAAGCGATTCAGCATTTGGAAAGTCGGGATGCGGTTCACAAGAAAAACGGTATTCCCAATTGGTTTGATTTTATAGAAGGCAAATTGCATCCGGCATCCATCACACATCATGGTAGATTTGCCCGAATTGCTTATTTGAAAAAGATTGAAAATCAGTTTAGTTTTCTATAAAAAAAACAAAACGCCGATTCAATTGAACCGGCGTTTTTTACTAGGAGAATTATAGATTATTATTTTTCTTCAGTATCTGGTTTTGGTTTTTCATCCACTACAGGCTTTACTTCAACCATATCTTCTCCTTTTAAATAATTAGGAAGATTCAATCCGGCCATGTTAAATAAGTCATTCAATGGCGGAACGGTTTTCATCATGCCCGAAACAAAATTGGCGGTAGAACCGTTTCCGTTGTCGCCATTATTGCCTGAATCCCAAACGGTAATTTTATCAATTTTGATATTTTTAACGGCTTCCACTTGGGTTTTAACCAATTCCGGTAATTTTTCAATCAACAATAATTGGAATGCTTTCGTTGGATCGCCACCGGCAGCTTCTACTACTTCTTTGTAACCTTCGGCTTGCTTGGTTAAGATTTCGTATAAACCTTTAGCTTCGGCTTCCATTTTGGCGAAAATCGCGTCGGCTTCACCTTTGGCTTGTTCACGAATTCTTTCGGCTTCTGCTTGCGCATCGATGATGGCTTTTTGCTTGGCAATCTCGGCCGGAATTACAATGTTGGCATTTTGCGTAGCACGTTCTCTATCGGCACGCGCATCTTCTGCTTTTTGTTCGGCCAAATAAGATTCTTCTAACGCTTTGGCTTGTTGTACTTTTTCAGACGCTAAGGCAATACGCAAAGCTTCGGCTTCTTTTTCACGACGCGCTGCTTCAGATTGTGCAATGGCAATTTTGGCTTCGTTTTCTCCTTGAATGGCGATGGCATTGGCTTCGGAAGTCGCTACACGCGTATCTCTTTCGGCTTCAGCCTTACCAATACTTTCATCTTTAAAAGCAGACGCAATACTTACTTCACGGTCTTTATTGGTAATCGCAATTTTAACATCACGATCTCTGTGGGTTTCCGCAATTTGAACGTCTTTTTCTCTATCGGCCATCGCTTTACCGGTTTCCCCGATTTTTTCTTGCTCGGCAACGGAAATTTTAGCTTCGTTGATAGCTTTAGCAGCAGCTTCTTTACCAAGTGCTTCGATATAACCTGATTCGTCTTTGATGTCGGTTACGTTTACGTTAATCAATTTCAAACCGATTTTTTTCAATTCAGAATCGACGTTTTTAGAAATGTTATCCAAGAATTTATCACGGTCAGAGTTGATTTCTTCAATAGTCATGGTTGCAATCACCAAACGCAATTGTCCAAAAAGGATGTCTTTGGCTAATTCCTGAATTTGTTCCGGTGCTAATCCTAACAAACGCTCGGCAGCCGTATTCATACTATCGGTTTCGGTTGAAATAGCAATCGTAAATCGACACGGAACATCAACACGGATGTTTTGTCTGGACAGCGCATTGGTTAAGTTGGCTTCAATAGAAATGGGTTTTAAATCTAAGAAAGCATAGTCCTGAATCACCGGCCAAATAAATGAACCACCACCGTGAACACATTTGGCAGAAGTACCGCCGGTTTTACCATAGATGACTAATATTTTGTCGGAAGGACAACGTTTGTAACGAGAAATTAAGGTTGTAATGGTTACAAAAAGCACTACAACTAAGACAACAATAATAATGATTTGTGACATATATAAAAGGATTAGATTTTTTCTACAATAAGGACTGCGTTGTTTTCTACTTTGATTACTTTAACCATGGTTCCGGTTTCGATGCGGTCATTTTCAGTTAAGGCATCTAACTCGTGAAAAGAACCGTTAATACTGATTTGGATTTTACCTTTGCCTGATTTATTTTCAGGAATTGATAAGTACACCGTTCCGGTTTGGTTAATGGTTTTGTCTAAAGAGAAGGAATTGTTTTCGTTTAGTCGCATCATTTGCTTGATAGTAAAAAAGAACAAGGCTACAAAGGCAACACCAACTAAAACCGCTACTACAATTAAAATGGTTTTATTCGCAATTGAATTGTAGAAAGAAATTCCGGTCCAGCTAAATCCTAAAAGGAAATTGATCAGGTTTCTAAGGGTGAATAATTCGAAAGGTGCGTCGGTACTGTCGTGACCTTCGGTTTCTAATTCGGTTTCTATATCTTCACCGCCAACGCCCATAAAGGTCATTATGGTTTGCAATACAAAAAACAAACTCACCGGAAGTGCAATGTACCAAAAAGCTCTAAGCAAGGGTTCGTAGTTTTCTAAAAAGTTCATGGAAGTTTTTTTTGAGATTATGCTGATTATACGCACAAATTATTAAAAGGTTACAAATTCTGTTTTATAAATAAGTATACTCCTCTTATTTATTTGAAAGATCAATCATAGTGCCTTGATAATCTATGATATAATTGCTTTTTCTGCCATCAATTTTATTTAATCCATAATAAATATAGTTGAAATAATAGCGATCAGACAAATCTCTGCAATTGCCCATAGGAATAATCAGCTTTCCTTCAAAGTCGCAAACACCCATCAATGATTTTTGGTAAATCATAAAATAAGTACCACCTAAATATTTAAAATAGTCATATTCATAAGGAAGAATGGCAGTATTGTTTTTGATTTTTAAAAGACTTAAGGTTGGACTATTACGGTTTGTGGCTTTCTTTCCTGTGATTACAAAATCTTTATGAAAACTTTTCTTTAATATATCGTGTTCAATAGGGATTAAGGGCTTGAAACTATTATCTAATAAGCCAAATAAGTTGTCTTTTTTTATAATAAAAAATTGGTTGTTTTTCTCGTCATAATCATGGTCTATCGGCATAGTAGGTTCAGAATGGAAACTAGGTTCATCAATGGTGCACTCCGGGATGATTTCATCATAAATAATTTCAGTCAGCGGTTCGCCTTTGGTAGAAATAATACCTTGTTTATTTCTTTTAATCACTTTAAAAAATGCCATGCCAGAGCCGTATCGGTTAAAATAGGCTTCAATTCCATTATAAATAAAAGGGATTGTTTCGTTACCGTAAGTGTCAATTACACCATAGGCTTCTCCTTTTTTTGCCACCATAAAATCAGGTCCCGAAGAGCTGAAGTAATCATAAATGAAATCGGTTTTCTGGTTCAAGTCTAAGTCAAAAATAGCCGTTTTACCTTCTTTTTTGATTCTGTAAATTTTATTAAAGCTTTCAATACCTTCATAAGTTTCTTTTAAAATCAGTTCGCCTTTTGTGTTGTAAAGATTGTATTTTTTGTCTTTTACGGCAATTAGTCTGTCTTTTTGACTAACAATTAATGAACTGTGTACAACCGGTAAAACCAACTTGTTACTGGCTAATTCAACTAGACCTTGATAATAATATTTGTTTTCTACCTTGGCTTCTACGATGACATAGCCATTGTCTAATTTTTTGATGATATTGCCGTGTGAGGTAGTTTCTTTTGGGGTTGTATTTTTTTCTGTATAAGCCCGACTTGGATAGTTATATTCTCTGTATTCTTCTACCGTTTCTTGGCTTTGATTTGGTTCTTCCACAATTTTTTTTAGTAATTTTCCTTGTGGTGAAAAAAAATATTTTTCATTTCCTTTATCCGCTACCACTACAGAATCGATAACAACCTCTTTTTTGTGTTTTCTTTTTACACTTCTTTTTTGCTCACAATAAATATAGTCGTATTCTACCGGCAATATCGATTTTCCTTTATTGGAAATCAAACCGTATTTTTTGCCAATTTTGACCGGAAAATTTTCATGAAATCCGAACATTACTGTAGTATAACTAATATTCATCCCTTCAATACCGTCATAGATGGCCGGAGTTATCTCTTTTGCAGTATCATCGATAATACCGAATTTGTTGTTTTTGAGAAAAATAGCGTAGACCAATAAGGGCTTAGTTGAAACTGTATCAAAGGCAGAAAGCGCTTGGTACTTTTTGGCAGCTAATAGTTTTTGATACTCTTGCTTAGACAATTCCCCTTTGTGGTTATAGTTTAGTTTTTTTTGTGCCAAAAGCGTTGTAGTACAAAGAAGACATAAGAAGGTATATTTCAATTTCATAGTTTGGTAAAATTCTTTTAAAGATAGTAGAGACAATTGGTATACCAATCATTTTATTTCAATCGTTCTAAAACACCTTTTCTTTTGACAATGTTTTTATAATCCCATTGAATGTCTTTTGCTTTTTGAAGCCAACGTTCCAAATGTTGAACATTGACCTGATCAATTGAAGTATAGGTGATTGAAGCATCTTTGAACTTTCCGGTTCCCGGTTTTAAGTCTTTTTCATCAAAGGTAACGCCACTCCAAAACATTAGGCGTAAACCATTTTTCAATTTGTCATAACCTACAATCGGATTACCATCTAAAAACCAAACGGGATGCGCGTGCCAAACTTTGTTTTCGGCTTCGGGTAAATTTTTAAGAATTACTTCAGCTAGTTTGTCGCAAATGACTTTGTATTCCGGCTCTTGGGCGTTATGGTAGTTTTGAATATCAGGATTCATGTTTTGAATTTTTGGTTTTATAAATATATAAAAAAATCCCCAAGAAGTTTTGAGGATGATTTTGATTTTAAAAAATTGGCTAGACCTATATTGTCTCAGTCGTTGCTGTTTTTCGTTTTAAGATTAAGGCGCTGATAATTGGCACCAATATTCCAATAGGAATCAATATTTCAGCATAAGTCAGTAAGATGACCATAATCGGGTTTTTATACCATTCCTTAAACATGTTGATTTCATCGGTTTTGGCTTTTATTTCAGCAGCCGTCATGGTGGTTTTGTCAAGATTTTTGATGCTCATCGCAGTGAATTTTTCCATAAAATCGGGAAAGAAACAGTAATATTCAATTAACCACACGCCGACATAAATAGTAGAAGCAATTAATGAAATAAGCATTCCAATTTTAAAACCTTGTCCAAAAGTGATCACACCGTTATTGTGATTGTCACGGTAATTTTTAATGCCTAAAAAGACAAAGACATACGCAATAAGCATTCCGGCATAGCCCAGAACCATGCTTGGTTGAAAGTCGGGTTTGTTCATTTGCATAGTGCCATACACCATAAAAGCGGCTACGATAGCACCGGCGATAAGTCCGTTAGTAATAATAATTTTTTTCATTTTTTTAAGTTTTGATTAGGTTGCAAAGGTTAGTTTTTGTGAAGTTTCTTCACTCATCCTTTTGGGTGATTTTTGAAAAATCATCCTAAAGTAGGAGGCAAGAGTTGCAATTTTTTGGCGGTTTCTATGGCTTGGGTTCTTCGTTTTACTTCCAATTTTTCAAAGAGTTTAGCACTATGAGTCTTTACGGTATTGAGTGAAACAAACAATTGTTCGGCGATTTCTTGGTTGCTCATTCCTTTTGCCATTAGCGTTAAGACTTCTAGTTCTCGTTTGCTGATGTTTCTTTGTTGTAATTCGGTTTCGTTTAGAATGAAGTTTTCTATGGGTATGCGAATTTCTTTTTCGACTACTATGGTTTTGACTTTAGGTTTGGTGATTTTGTTGGACAGCCAAATACCGAAAAACAAAAAGAGCACAGAGATTATTCCGATGTAGATTTCATATTGATGTTCTAAAATCAAAAAGCGAAACTCCAACCATCGCAATAACAAAAGTAACAAACCCATGGCTATAGCATAGCTGATGATTTCTTTGTATGGTTTTAGTTTAATCAAAATGATGGTATTGGTTTCTCAAAAATAGGGAAAATAATTTTAGGGCATAAAAAAAAGGCATCCCTTTCGGAATGCCTTCATTTTGATTAATTTTCTTGAAAATTTACCCAACCACTCTTTGGTCTTTTGCTACAAATTTTGCAAATCCCAGTAATGCTCCTGCTATCATAATGTTTCTGAAAAAGTTTACCATTTCCAATTCTTTTTCCCTTGTTGTATCGGTCATCATATGATCAATATTTATTTCTTGTCCCATAGCCCTAGGTAAGTGAACCAAAAGTGCCATTAGTATAACATATAAAGCCATTATCGTATAAGCTAACTTATCATATTTACCTATTACGGCACTAACGATAAAGGCAAGTAGGCAAAGAAGCGTAAAGTAATTCCAGAAAAAGGGAAATGGTAAATAGTCCGGAACAAAATCGGCACCTACTTCTGGTTTTCCTAAATGAAGTCCAACATACAACAAGAACGATAAAGGAAAAAGATACTTTCCTAAGTTTAAAATTTTATCCATGATGCTATGATTAGTTTGTGGGAAATGGAATTAAGGGACGAATTTCAACAGAGCTATTAGGATATTTTAAAATAGGGCAAGCATGGCTCCATTCTTTTACCTCTTCAAGTTGATCGGATTTACAGATTAAAAATCCTGAAACCAAGACACTGCTGGCTTCTTTATATGGATTTTGATTTGTACTGTCGCTGATTACAATTCCATGGTATTCAATAGGAGCAGTGTGAACCAATTTGCCCAACATTGCAATACGACCAATCCAAGCTTGCCATTTAGGCATGTCTTCTGCCATGTCTTTTGCGGTGGATAAATATCCGTTTTCGGCACTGGCATTTCTAAACAATAATAGATACTCTTTCATTCTTTGAAATTTTAATGATTAATAATGAAACAAAATTCACTTTTAAAATTTCGTTGAACGATGACAAAAGTCTATGTTTTACAGTTTGGCTTTTAATCTGCTAAAGACATCTTTATTAATGCCTAAATAAGAGGCAATTAGTTTACTCGATACTCTGCTCATTAACAAAGGTCTTTTCTCCATGAGCCATTTGATTCTTTCCAAGGCATTAAGAGACACAAATGTATTGATTCTGTATACTGAATTGGAGTAGGAGGTTTCTAAGATTTGTTTGTACACTTTGCTAAACTCAGGAATGTTTTGCATTAAGTTTTGAAAATCAGTTTTATCAATCGCTAATAGTTCACATGGTTCTACCGTTCTGATATTTTCAGTAGCCGGAGTTCCGCTTCCAAAACTAATCAATTCCGAACACCAAGTGCCTTCGGTGACGATGTCTCTGGTAGTTTCATTCATATCATTATCGTATACAAAAACTTGCAAACAACCTTTGGCAATAAAATAGACCGTTTTACAAACTTCGCCTTTTCGAACCAAAAACTCATTTCTCTTAACGTGCATAGGTTTGAAACAATCGAGCACAGTATCCAAGTGGTTTGTGTTTTCCCCTAATCGATTTATAATATGTTGACGTAAAATTTCAATCATTAAAAAGAAAAAATGAAGTTTATTTATCCAAAAATAAGTAAAATATTATCATATTAAAAAAGACATCCCTTTCGGAATGCCTCTTTCGAAATTGTGGTATCTTATTTTGGACTTATTTTTTTCCTTGGTATTTGATTCTTTTTTGTTGTTCAGTCATAATAGTTTTTAAAAAAGGGCTAACGTGTTTTGTGATTTCTTCCTCGGATATGTCTAGAGCTTTGGGATTTGCGACCAGTTGTGACCAAGGCTTGGCTGCTTCAAAATCATAAGCGCCAAAAACAATAACAGGCGTTCCTTTAACAGAAATTGTATTGTTGTCTAACAATATCCATTGGTCTGCCCATTCATAAAGATAGCGAGCGTCTTTTTCCTGTAGTCTCAAACAAGAATGCGAGGCCGGATAACCCGGTAATTCATATTGATGCCATCCGACACCTAATTTATTGGCGATGTTGAAATTCCATTTTAAATCCCATTCATCGTTGAAAGTACTGGTAGTTTCTTCTGCTTTCCAGTTGGTGAAGAATAGTCCGGTTGGTGTTTGGTCAGCTTTTCTACCCATGTTGGTTGGTCCGGTGTAGGTCAGTTCCCCATTTTCATAAGTCGCAAAAGTCTGCGAAGGATAAGAGAAGAATATAATCTTATTTACGTTTTCTAAAGCTTTGACTTTAAATGGAAAGGGAAGATAATATTCAATATCACCCGAAAAATCAGTAGGAACGATAACCGAATCCATTTTGACGAAATGGATTTTGTCTGTTCGATTAACAGCTAATGCTATTCTAATTGCACTACTGTCTGTGGTTGAGGCTAACCATTCTTTGGCGTTTTGCCATTGGTAAGCTACATTTTTTGGCTGGTGTCTTTCGGGTGCTGTTTTTTTGACAACAACCGTTTTTGGCTCTTGTTTACAAGCTAACAATGATAGACCGAAAATTACAACTAAGATATACTTTTTCATAGTTGTAAAATTCAATTAATCTTTTAGGTAAAGTGTTATATAATTTTTGAAAAATGTTATGAGATTATTAGAAACAACTTTAGCGATTGTCTTTTAATACCATCATATAATTTCCTTTTTTGGTTTTCAATACCTTGAAATCATTACTGATACCAAAGGTTAGTGTGTCATTTTCAAAGAATGCTGGTTTGTGGTTTTTTAGAAAGACAAAGGAAATACTATCATTAAAAACTTTGTAAGTACCTGAGTAATACCCTGAATTGATAATGCCCATTACTTTTGAATAATAACGGAATGTATGGTTTTTTCTCAGAATTAAAATATCATCACCTATTTTCCAGTTGGAGGTTGCTTTTAATTCGGTTTTTGAAAACTGATTGAAAAAGTCATGACGTCGCACTATGCTGTCTTTCTTGTCCATCGAGCCACAAGAAGTCATTATAAAAATCACCAAAATCAGAAGTGTACGTTTCATTTTTATTGTTTTTTCATCACCATTTCAATCTGTGCGTCTTCAATTACAAAGATAATTTTCTTTTCTTTCAAGCTGACCAAAAAAGTCATGTTAGCATAACCTTCCTTTTTGAGCCCGACTCTGATTTGCTTTTTCTTTTTATCAAAGATCCATTGGTTGTTTTTGAACAATTTTTCGAGTTGTTCCATCATTTTAGCCGAACTTTTGGTTTCAAAATTAAAGCTGTGGTCGGTATTGAAAGTATAAGTCGCTTTTTGAAATCCGGCAACTAGTTCTTTGGTTTCGGGTTTGTCACCCTCTTTTAGTGCTGTAGCTTTTTTGACTTTCCACTTTCCGGTGATGAACGCTTCATCAATGGTTTGGCTTTGCGCTGTTGTAAAAACAAACAGAAAGACTAAAAGTAGGAATGGGGTTTTCATGCATTATGATTTTGATATAGCTAAGATAGGGAAATCTTGAAAAATGTTAGACTCCAAAAATATTTACCTCATATTCTTATGCTAAAAAAGCCCTGATTGTTTATATAATCAGCGCTTTTATAGTTTCTAATAATGAGGCAAACAGGATTTAAATACAAGAGACAATCAAGCAGCTTAATGCGATAATGATTATACCGGCAATGATTAATTCTATGCTCGGCTTTCTTGTTTTAGTTTTAGGGAATCTATCAAATTCAGTGTGTTTTTTTGATTTTTTTTGATTTGCTACATAAACAAGCCAACCACCATTTTGAGCAATTTGTTTTCCAAATTCTGTTAATTCATATTTGAATTCATTTTCAGTTACGCTTTTTATCAATTGCTTTTGTTCCATAATTTCGGCTAACATTTTTGCGCCCGGAAGTTGATTTCCTTGTTCATTTTTAAAATCTTTTAAGGATAGCAAATCATTTTCAGAGGTAAAAAGAAGAAACAGGTTAATGGCGATTAGTTTGTTAATTTGATCAATCATAATTTTGAGACTTAAGTTATTGAAAAAAATGGGACGGTTGTTATTGGATAAATCGAAACTTATCTTTGAAATAAGATCCAATAAATGGCAATGGCAGTCTCACACCATGATAGGCACTTATTAATCCGGCAATCCAAAGTATAACCAATCCCATGTTGTTGATAATTAATAAAAGGATGAAGAACGTGTCAAAAAAAACGGGTATAATCATAATGATATTGGAAACAAGCACAATAACAGCCAATCCAAACGACTGTTCCAAATGGAATTTAGCCAAAGAAGATTTTGCGCCATTTTCATATGCTCTGTAAGCAATAATCCAACCGATTAAGGTAATATAGCTGATTACTGATATGGTTTTTTTGTGCATCATTGGTCTACATACGTAAAATTTGAAGATTTGGCTTTTGTTTATTTTCCACTTTGTTAACCCTTTTAAATCCCACTGGCTAAATAGAGTGAGCTATTTTGGCTCGCCAATGGGATTTTAAGGATTCCCCACAATCATGGTTTAAAACTACTTACTACATCATGGTTTAACTACTATACCATCCATGATTTCGCAGAAACAAAACTAAAACAGTAAAAAGGAGTTATTTGTAGAATTGACAAGGGTTTTTTGTAGAATTGCTTCTACAAAAAAAAGCAACCTTTTGGGGTTGCCTTTCGTACTAATGGGTTAGATTAGTAAATTAATTTTCGGTATCAAAAATTAGGTTCTTTTTAATTATACAATTGGAACAAATCTATCAAATCGGCTAAGTTATTGATTTCCAATTTTTCAAATATTCTGTTTTTAAAAGTACTTACAGTGGATTTCTTTACTTGCAATTGTTCTGCAATTTCCATATTGCCATAGCCTTTGATTAATAGTCTGGCGACTTCAACTTCTCTATTTGACAAAAGTTCTAAAGGATTGATGGGTTTTTTAGAAATATAGGAATCCAAAATTCGGTCTTTAATGTTTTGCGTAATGTATTTCCCTGATAGCATCATGCTTTTTAAAGCTTGCTTCATTTCTTCTTCATTGCTGCCTTTATTCAAGTAGCCCGACGCACCGGCATTGAGATAACGAAGCGCATAAATATCTTCGTCATAGGCCGATAATATCAATATTTTTAAATCGGGTTGAATGGCTTTAATGTCTGCAATGATATTTAGGCTGTTGCCATCAGGAAAATTAATGTCGAGAACCAACAAATCGATTGGAGTTTCTCTGAGCACTTTCAGTGTTTCTTTGAAATTTCCTGCCTGATGAATTTTGGCACTAAAAAACAACTCTTTAATCAATAAAGAAACGCCTTGTCTGACAATGCTGTGATCATCGGCAATTAAAAAGGTATAATTCTGTGTTGGTTTCATTTATAATTCTGCGTTACGTATTAAATAATTCCTTCTAAGCCTTACTTAAAATCAAATTAAACATCACTGTAGTTCCTTTGCCAACTTTACTTTCTACTTTAATTTCTCCTTCAAAAAGTTCGATGATTTCTTTGCAAAGATTTAACCCTAAACCAACCCCTAAATCATTTACTTTGGCAGAAACAGTTCCTTGGTAATAGGATTCGAAAATACTTTCTAAATCGCTTTCTGCAATACCTATGCCGTTATCTTCAATGGTGACTTTTAAATTCACTTCATAATCTGAAAGATTGTCTTCCTGAATGTTTACCTTGATTTGTCCTTTATCAGTAAATTTATTAGCGTTGCCAATGATATTGTAGAAAAGCTGGTGAATCTTAGTCGCATCGGAATACACTTCATAATCGGTTTTCAAATCAGAATTTAAAGATAGTTGGTTGCCTTTGCTTTCAACCAAGGAAGTCATCGCTGTCATGATTTGACTGATTTCCGATTTTAAGAAAAAGTGCTTGTGTTTTAATTCCGGTTGGTGATTTTCGTCTTTTGAGTACTCCAAAATCTGATTGGACATCAATAGCAAAGAATTCGTGGTAAATTCTACTGATTTAAAAGTTTCTTTAATTTCCTCATCTTTAACTGAAGTACTTATTTTTTTACTGTAAATAGAAATCAAACTCAGCGGTGAACGGATTTCATGGCTTATCATTCCCATGATTCTGTTCTTAAAATTCAAGCTTTGTCGGATTTTTTCCTGCGCAGTAGTCAACCTTTTTTCATATTCAAATGCCAAACGCGTGAATCCGAACAAAATAAGTGATACCACAAACATTAAAATAATAATCGCTACTATCGAATAATTCCGAATGGCTTTGTTGGTTTCAAATTGCTTTTTTAAGTTTTGTTGGCTGTTCCATTTTAAATCATTGGCGGCATTGGTGAAATCGGGCAAAGTAGCTTGACTCAATAAAAGTAATTCGCTATTGAATTTCACTAGTTCAAGGTCTTTTTTTCTTAGGTTTAAGAACGCCGATTTTAATTTGTTAAATTCTGCTGTATAGTATTTGTTCGTGGCCAAAATCAAATACTTCATTTGTTCTTCGAGCGTTCCGGTGATGACTTTGTCCTTGTATTTCATGGTGACAACTGTACTCAATTGTTCTTTCTGAATTTCAATCTTCCCCGAAAAAGCGTCCACTAAACGGGTCAACAATCCTTTTCTTGAAACACTGTCAATTTTAATAGAAGTATTAGTATCAACGCTGTCCAAAACTTTATTGTAGTTAAGTCTTTCAAATTTATAAGGTGCTGCTACTTCATGCTGTTTTGGATAAAGTTGGCTGTTAATGATAGAGTCAATGGATGATTTTATCAAAAGTATTTCGGTAGCGGCTTTGTTTTTCTTTGCCAAAAGGTTTTTGAATTCCACATGGTTTTTTGTAGCAGCAGTAAGGCTGTCAACTAACGCACCGGTTTCCTTTAATGAACTTAAATAATTGTTTAACGATGATTGGTCGTTGTTAGTGATGTAATTATTAAAATGTTCCTGCGATTTGATAATGGCATTATTGATACCAACGGTAAATTGACTTACCCGACTAGCTTGGTCTATTGTATCAAACGACTGGTTAATCTTGTTTTCATTAGCCGTTTCGTTGTACCAAATGAGAATAGCAAGAATTTGTAAAAGAATGATGCACACCAACAAGGTATAGTGCACAACTTTTCGATCTTGAAACTTTAGCTTTTTAAGATAGATTGAGTTCAATATGGAGCTTTTTACTATTTGTTTGTTGTAGGTTGAAACAAATGTTAAAGACTTGGGGCGGCAAAAATAATTTTTTAATTTAATTCTTAGACAAAAATAGACCTCTTTCAGTTATTTGTCTGTAATACATTTGAATGTTGATTGTAGAATAAGTTCGACAAATATAAGGAACTAAATAAGCATTTATCGTAGCATAAAAAAATAAAGAGAAGTTGACTTATAATCTTGTTTTATCCAGTAATACATTGAACCATAAACACCTTTTACCTCTTTAAAGTTGGCTTTGATGTGTGGATTGGGTTTGTTTTTATAGAAGAAAGCTACGTCATTAGCAAACTTATCTTTATTCTTTACAGTAATATCAAGAACACCGGCGGTGAGGTTTTCAGAAAAATACAACTCAGCCAAATGACCTTTATACACTGTTTCGTTGAGTTTTATAGAAGCATCGGCACCGGAGAATTGCAAGGCATTGGCATAATCACTTGGCTTTTTACCGTAACCCAATTTGAAATAAGTATTGATAAAATTAGCCAAATCGTTGCTTTCAAAAACAATGTCATACTCTTCTTTTACAGCAAAGTCAAAGGTACAATTCTTGAATCCGGTTATGGTAATAGGCGTGCCGCTAATCATGAAAGGCGCCATTTCAAAACCTGTAATGTCTTTTACCTTAAACCCTTTTTGGTTATGGTGCTCAATGCCAAAGGAAGTTTTAATTAGCAAGGCAGTCGAATCTTTTTCATTTAACGGAATAAGTGCGCCTTTTGGAAAACTAAATTTGACGGCATCAGTTTGAAAATTACTAACTATTTTCTCGTCGGTTTTAGTAATAGCTAAACCGTGTTGACTGTATTGGTTGTCTTTAATGTTAGGATTTATAGTAACTTGATAACCGGGAAATTGAGTCCATTTCATAATAAATGGTTTCGTAAATACCAGGTTCATTTTGCTAAACCAAGCTGCTTTTGTGGCACCACTTTCGTGGATGTAGTTTCGGTAAAACAAACCATTGTATTGTTTTTCGTCAAAACTAAAAAACGCAAACCCTTCATTTACTGCCGAGTAAGGCTTGATGTTTTTAACTAGTGATGGAAAACCCACCATTTTGCTTTTATCGAAATAAAATTCCCTTGGTTGGGATATCATCCAAAAATGATTAAACAAAAGTAGGAGTAGTAAGGATTTCTTCAAATATTTCATTTTACAGCAATTATTTTCCTGATTAAATTCCATAGCCTTCATTGATGCAATCTATTCCTTTTAGATCTTTTATTGGCACTATTCTTTGGGTTTTGGTGTCGGCGCGCCATGCTTTGATGATGTTGTTAAAGTATTCAATACCATCATTACCTTGGCTTTTAACAATGGCTATAATTTCAGAATCGGTTTCTTGATTTAGTCTGCAGTTATAAAACGTAATAAACTCATCAATGTTTAGTTTGTTGATATTCAGCGTGTCTAATATTTTGTATTTTGACTTCGGATTGTTAGGTTCTCTAACCAATTCCTCTAAAACAATCACATAGTTCTTGTCATTGCCATATTGGGACAAACCATATTTAAAGTCGCCGTTGCTGTCTTTGTTTTTGTCAATAACAGCACCTCTTTGCTTTTCGTAGTCATTCAATCCGGGCACTTCGGAAATATTTCTGTAAATGGTTCCGTATAATCCGCCGGGCTTTTCAGTGACAAGACTATCGATTGCAACAATTTCTTCTGCTGGAATTTCGGGTTCTTCAGTTTTTTTACAACTTTGAAAGACCAAAATGGAGAGCAACAAAACAAAATAAGGAAGTGAATTTTTCATAGGTTATGGTGTTGACCGTAAAGATAAGAAGATTCTTTTACCTTAAATTGTTTCACTATTTTGATCTGTTTAAACTGTAAACACCACCAACAAAAAGTACTATAGCTAACCCAATGTAAAGGTAACCTTCTTGCTTTCCTGATTCGTTTGAAGCTTCTATTTTTACTCCTAAAACATTGACTGAATTAGTGCTTTCAGATATTTTGTTAAAGCCTAAGTAGCCAAGACCAATCCCAAGTATGATTAATATGGTTCCAATAATTTTTGTTGTGTTCATCTTTTTGTTTTTTAAGTTTTTTCTAAGATAGTTAAAAAATAGAACTTGTTAGCTATATTTTTTATTATTAACGAATTGATGGTAATGGTCTAAATTTTAATTGACATCATTTTTGCTTTTTGTTTAGCCACTTAAGAAATCAACATTTGTGCATTTAAACTGTTTATAACTAATTGTATGGCTTCGATGAACGGCTTCGAATTGTTTTTATTTTTATTTTAATGTAAAACTCAAACTTATGAAGTCAAATAATTTACTCCTTGTTACGCTGTTGCTTCTGGCATTTGGCACTTTTGCGCAGACTAAAATTGAGGCCAAAGATGGGATTCATTATCTTACTACTAACATTGATTATCCGATAATTGGGACTTATTTTTTTAAGGGAACCGAACCTACGGTCGAATTAAACGGGAACGGTTCGGGTTTTTACCAATTGCACGAACAACCTAAAAAAGCAGTGACTTGGGGCATTGAGTGTGATGAAGCCGGAAGGCCTATTTTTAAGAAAGGTTTCGACAACGCAGCATATACGCTTTGGTACCAATACACCAATCCGGAAACCGAAGAGGAAAAGCATTGGAAGGCAGTGCCGTTTACAATTCACTTTAATAGTTTGAAGATGTTTATTCAAGGGGAAAGGAGTAAGGATTATTAGGTTAAGGTTGAGGTTGAGGTTGAGGTTGAGGTTGAGGGAATGCAAAAAAGATACTCTTTTGTGAAGAGTTTGATGTGTAAAGATTAGCACACGGATAGCATAGATTTGACTGATTTTCACCGATTGACGGTTGTGAGAAGGATTGGAGAAAAATTTGTCGGTTGTGTTTATGGTTTTGGGTTGTACTTATTATAGGATTGCTATGTTTTTTACTTGTGGTAGTTGCGATATTTATAATTAATAGTAAATACAAAACTCCTTTTTGCCACAAAGGTTCGGGGTTCGTGAAACATGGTATAAACCTAAGACAGGCAGTTGATGCAAATGGCTGTTAGCAGTCTCTTTTTATAAGATCAAATAAACTATTGAACTCTAAAATACTAGGTTCGTTGGTTGTTTTTATGAAAAGATTATCATTTTGAAGTTCAATCTCAATATTTTTTAAGTGCGAAAATCGTTCTAAAATGGTGAGAACTGATAGAATATTTTTGCTTTGAACTATTGAAAAAACTTCAAAATTACTGAGTTTAAAATCGTCATCGTTTCTAAAGAAATCAAATATTTTTTCGTGAGTTTCTTTTTCTCTTAAAAAATAATGCCCAAAAGTATTATGGATTTTAAGCCAAAACATAATTTGATTACCTGTAAAACTTATTGTCCCTTTTCCACGACTGTGAATATGAACCTCAGGGAATATAATAATATCATTTTCATTGATTTTAAACGCACTGCTATAACTCCAGTCATCATATTTTGATAATATTTGAGTAAGTTCTAAAACTTCGACCTGTTTGTTTGAAAGTTTTATAGATTTAAATTCTTCAGTTTTTAAAATATTTGCAATATCTTCAATAACTCTTTCACTGCCATCAAAATATTTTTCAATTTCTTCTTTAGATTTAATTCTAGATAAATTATCATTCTCAATCCAAGCTCCTTTTTCAGCTTGTTCCAGTGTCATTTTTACACCAGTTTCAGGATCATAAATCATATCGTCGTTCAATCTAGATTTTAAATTTTCTTGATACACTTTATAATCCCTATCAGATTTTCCAAAAAACGATTTATTTATTATAACAATAATAATTCCGGTGATTGCTAAATAAAATACGATTTCTCCAAAAGACATAATTAAGATGGTTTGGTTCTGAAAATGATTGCTGAACATGTCGCAGATTACTAAAGTTACGACGATTTATTACTGATGATTCTAAATATAAAAACTCTTTTTTGCCACAAAGGTTCGTGGTTGGAAGAACGTGTTATAAACCTAAGACTGGCAGTTGATTCAGACTGCTGTTAGCCGCTGTTTTTTAACTCCAAGCACAAAGATAACAATGGAACTTCCATTTGTCATTCTCCTTTTTGTAAATAGCTGAAAATCCTCCAAACATTAGTCTTTCAACTTTAACGTAGACTGTTTTTTTGTCTTTTGAAAAAACTGGTAAGCCTATTGAAGAATAAAGGTCATTTCCAAATTCTTTTTTATAAATTTCATAAAAATCTTTTTTTGGATTATACTCTATCTCTCTAAATATTTCTTGAATGACGTTTGCCGAGATAACTTTTTTAGATTTTATGAATTTACCTTTAAATTTAAAATCCTTTCTGTTTTGAATTTGTTGCTGTATGAATTTTAAATCTTCTTTTGTAAAAATAGTGTCTATTTTTTTTGCGTTTGTTAACTCACATTCCTCAAAATGAATTTCGGAATCTTTATCAATAATATATTTATATGGATTGTTTTTTATTCCAGTGTTTGCCCAGTCTTTATCTTGTTCATTTAGTACAAAATTCACAACTTCATAAATATCTTTATCAGTTACAACTAAACTTTTATTCAGTTCATTTTTGTCAGCTGAATTTCCACAACCTATTAAAATCAAAAAAGTGAACTTTAAAATATATTTCATGAAATGCAGAATTTAAAATGGCTTATAACTTTCTAATAAGTATAATAAAATATTATTAAGCCAATATACCAAAAACATTTTAAACCCATGCCATGTCATTCTATTGCATCAACCAACAAAAATATTTTTTGATTAAATACTAAATTCACTATGGTTTTCCAACACCATTTTTTTGTGTATAATCAGAACTAAAAACTTCAGCAGTTTAACAATTCTATACACATTCTCATGAGCCAGTCAAAACACTCATAAAAATCTACTGCGTCGTATTAACGTCGTATTAACGTCATACCAACGTCGTATCAGCCTTATACTTGTGGTACCCTAACAAAGTACAAAAAGTTATTATAGACTTAAATTTTAGTACATATATGATTAGAAAAGAAGGAAAAGAGAATAGGGATAAGTTCATCTGTTTAAAACAAGTAATTTATCTTCGGTTTCTTTTTCTATTTTCTAATTTCTATTTTCTTTTTCACCTGCTTACTCCGCTATATCCTGCTGCAATAACAATGTTGCGCAAAGGTTAGCCAATAAAAAACGCTCTTCAGGGTTGGTAACCGCAAGATAAACCAGTCCGTTATCCATGAGCGAAACAGCAGCAACGGTTTGGTTGGCCGGGTTGCTTACCTCAAAGCCTACAGCACCCATCCAAATGGGTTTTGGACCTTTGCTGGTTTGCAACTCGGTAATAGGTTTTAAGGTGTAGTATCGGGTTTGGTCATAGCCAAAGTAGCCTACATATTCTTTAGCATTTCTTTGTGAGGCACTATTGTCAAGTACCAATTCCCAAGGTTTGTTGTCTTGGTTTACAAATACTTGGGCATAAAACATATACGATTGGTCAATGCCTTTTCCGGTAATATCTTTAATAATATTGACAATGCTGTTAGGGTTGTTGCCAACTAAAAGGCGTTCTGAAGCAAAGTCGGTAGCAGCATAAACATCAGTATAGTTTTGCAAGCCATCTTGCATTTGAAACCCAAAAGTTTGGTAGCGGTTGCTGTTTTCAACAGTAAGAACCTCGGGATAAAGAAAATCAACTACAGGTGAAACAGATACAGGTACACGAGTATTACCGCCTTTGGTCCAAGAGCGTTTTACTTTAGAAGTTTTATACTCGCCAAAACTAAGCTTTTGATTGATTAGAATGCCTTGCCTGCCTTTCACTTTATATTCGGTTAGGGTATTGATGTCGGTATTGCTAATAGCGGGTTTGAAAGGAGTGCAGCTCATAACGATGACGCATAGCGCTGCTAATGAAAGATAGTTTTTCATGTGATTGTGATTTTTGATTGTTGATGATTTTCGGGATTAGTAGAAGAAGAAACAGAAATGTTACAGTAGAGATAGGAGAAAACAGAAGCAAGAAGTTAGATGACTGGAGTGAAATTATAACTATATGGTTTCGGTTTTATACTAAAGACCCTAGCATCTCAGCGCCTTAGAACCCAAACTCCTCATTCTTTCACCACTTTTGTTTTAACTTCCACCACCTTAACGGCATGTTCGTCGGGAGGAACATTGCCATCTGTTTCTTCAGCGTAGATGTGGGTGAATTCGGCTCCGAAGAAGACAATCATAGACGAGTAGGAAGCCCAAAGCAAGATTAAGATAATAGAACCGGCAGCACCATAACCGGAGCCGGGATTGGCTTGACCAAAGTATAAACCCAAACCAAACTTGCCTATTTCAAACAAAAGAGCCGTAACGAATGAGCCTACCCAAACGTGTCTCCATTTTATTTTGGCATCGGGAAAGTATTTGAACATTATGGCAAACAGTAAAGCCAATATGCCTAAAGAGACTAAGAAATTAAAGAACTGAAGTACTACCAAAAATAGGGTAGAGAAGTAATAGGTTATCAAGTTACTCAAAGCAGCTAGCGCCGCAGAGATCACTAATGATAGTATAAGGATAAAAGCCATGGCAATGATTACTCCGAAGGAAAATAATCTAGTTTTAAGAAAGCTCAGTATCCCCGATTTAGAAACATCGGCTTGAACGTTCCAAATGTTGTTTAGTGATTTTTGAAACTCTACAAAAACACCGGTAGCACCTACCAGTATAGTTGTGATTCCAATGATAGTTGCCCAAACCGAGTTTCTTGATTGGGTGGCTTTGGCAATAATATCTTGAATTTGCAGGGCAGTTTCAGCACCCATTACAGCTGTGAATTGTCCTGTGATTTGTCCGTTAACAGCTTCTTGTCCAAAAAAATAGCCTGCCAAGGTAATGATGACAACCAATAATCCGGGTAAGGCAAAAATAGCATAATAGGCTATGACGGCGCTTTCTTTAAACGGATCTCTGTCCCACCATTTTTTAGCGGTAGATTTTAATATAGCAAAGAAATTTTTAAAACGAGTGGTCATCTCTTTGTTATAGTTTTTGCTGCTTTTTTTTGTTGAATAGGCTTTTAAACAGATGGCTCGCTATGGCTGAAACGCCTAAAGTATATTTGGAAACCACATTGGTCACAGCAAATTGCACTGCGGTTCCTATTGCATTTCTAACAGGGCTGCTTGAGTTGCCTGTTATAAGTTTTTTGCCCATAATACCGGAACTTAGCCCAATAGCACTGCTCAACATATTGTCTTTGATGTCGGGTGTGGTGGTGATATTGCGAAAAACACTTTTAAGGATGTTGACAGGTTTGAAACTATCATACGTAAGTTGAAATTGTTCTTTAAGCAGTCTCAAGTCGTTTTCATTTTGCTGTTGAACGACAAGGATTAGTTGGTTTAATTCTTCGGTTGCATTGTTGGTTTTCATGGCATTTTTTCTTTCATCATTTTTTTAACAATCGAATTGCTGATAGGATGTTTAATCCATTGGTGTCTAAAGATGTGCAGTAATAAGGCAATAAAGGCATAGAACCCGCCAATGATTAAAAATCCGTAGAATACTTCGCCAAGGAGTTTGCCTACCCAGATGGATATCCCGATATTAATAATTACGACCGACAATACAACTGTCATAATAACAGCAAGACGAGCCAAAAGTGAAGAGACAACATCTGCCGACTTGTCTATGGCATTAAGCTTAAACAATTCGATGGTAGATTTGCTATAATCTTTTGCGCGCTCAAAAAGTGTTTCTATGGGAGTTGCATTGTCAATCATAATTGGCTTGTTTATGATTTATGATCGGATTGCGTTAGCGGCATCTTTTTTAATTTCTTCATATTTTTCTTTTCCATTTTCAGCAAATTCCTGTGCGTCATGTTTGACACTTTGAAATTTTTCTGCTACAGAATCAGCAAATTCTTTGTATTTTGATTTTACGCCATCGGCTAAATCATGACCTTTATCCGCAATTTGTTTACGGGTTACTGAACCTTTTTCTGGTGCAAACAATACTCCTAATATAGCACCTACGGCAAGACCTGCCACTGCTCCTAATACTACTTTTCCTGTACTCATAATTTTTTTATTTAAATGGTTATTAATTTATAATGCATTGTTTAACAAAGTTAAGTCTATTTCGAGCTTTGACTGTTGCAAAACTTTCGGATAATCTTTTAAGATTCACATGTTTGAGGCATTGTTTTCGGATTGAATAGCTAGTCAATTATAAGTTTTACAAGGAATTAAGCTAATCTTAATAAAACAAGAAAGGGTAAAAGCATTTGTAGCTGTTATATACATGAACTTTAAATAGCAATACAATGAAATTAGTTATGTTACTCCTGCTTTTTACCCTTCCAATACAATGGGAACCTAGCTTTGAGAATGCCAAAAAAACAGCCAAAGAAAAGTACCAATTAATTCTGTTAAACTTTTCGGGGTCTGACTGGTGTGGCCCTTGTATTATGCTGCGCAAGGAGTATTTGGAAAGTGAAACATTTACCCAAATGGCAAAGGATAACTTAGTCTTGGTTAATGCTGATTTTCCCAGGAAGAAAAAGAACAGCTTAAACCCTAAAATAATCAAAAGTAATGAAGCCTTAGCCGAGTTGTATAATAAAGAAGGCAATTTTCCTTTTACCTTATTACTTAACGCCGAGGGTAAAGTACTCAAAACTTGGCGAGGCAAACCTGATGTTTCTCCTGAGGAATGGACTACCCAAATCAAAGCCATTTGTGAGGCCAACAAATAATGTAAGCTGATGAAGAAGTACAGTGAGTCAGTTAAACTGATGGGCAACAATTTTGCTATTACGGTAGTGGCAGCTAACACCCGTGTTGCCAAAGCCAATATTGATCTGGCGATAACCGAAATGAAAAGAATAGAGCAAGTATTTACCACTTATAAACCTGATAGTCAAACTAATCTTATTAATGACAATGCAGGGATTAAACCGGTTGTTGTTGATAATGAAGTCTTTGCTTTAATTGAAAGAAGTGTCGGAATATCTAAAATTACTCAAGGGGCATTTGATATTTCATATGGTAGCATTGATAAAAGCTTGTGGAATTTTGATAAGGAAATGACACAATTGCCTAGTTTGGAAGAAGCCAAAAAGATAGTACATCTTATTGATTACCGAAATATAGTCCTCAACAAAGAAGCCGGAACTGTTTTTTTAAAAGAAAAGGGAATGCGCATTGGTTTTGGTGGAATAGGTAAAGGTTATGCCGCCGAAATGGCAAAGAAAGTTTTACTCCAGAACGGAATAAAAAGTGGTATTATTAATGCCAGTGGCGACTTAACCGCATGGGGCTCACAACCCGACGGAAAGCCATGGACGATAGGAATAGCCAATCCTGATTTTCCGCAAGAAGCTTTTTCTTATTTGGAAATATCTAATAAAGCAGTGGCGACCTCCGGGAATTATGAAAAGTATGTGATGATAGGTGGAAAGAAATATTCACACACTATTGATCCGAAAACAGGCCTGCCAATTACAGGAATTAAAAGCGTAACAATTATTAGTGACAATGCAGAGTTTGCCGATGCTATGGCGACTCCTATATCGGTTATGGGTATCAATGCCGGTTTGTTTCTCATTAATCAAATACCCGATTTGCATTGCATTATCATTGACGATAACAATAAATTATACACCTCTAAAAATATTAATTTACAATGAAAAAAGTAACCTTAAAAAGCCAGCTGATGTTATGCAGTATGGCTGTTGTCGGTTTTTTAACTGCTTCCTGCGAATCGGTTAAAGAATACCAAAAAGTAAAAATAAACGATGCCGAAATGGTTTTGTCAAACCGAAAAATAGAGAAGACGGAACTAAGTTTTCAATCCTACCGCGAAGGCGCTTCCGGAGCTAATGCAGGAAAAAGCGGTGGCGGCTGCGGTTGTAATTAATCTCAAAAAAACAATGAAAAGAATATTTATTACAGGTTTTGCTTTGCTGAGTCTTTTTCGTTTATCGGCACAAAATACCCCAACGGATTCTACCGGATACAAGAGCACTAAACTCAAAATAGAAGAAATCAATTTAGTATCAAGCTATTATAAACAAGATGGGAATAACTCTTCGGTGACTGGAGGTATTGGTACCGAGAAGTTGACCGATATTGCCAATACGGTTGATGTTAAACTATTCAAATATGGCAAGAACGGTTTGAAACATACTTTTGATGTGGAGGTAGGTGTAGACCATTATACTTCGGCTTCCTCTGATATGATTGACCTGCAGGCTAATTCTTCGGCTTCCTCGGGTGATATACGATTTTATCCTTCGGTTACTTATACGAGAGAGAATGAAGCGAAAGGGACTACTTTGAGCATGGGATTGTCATCTTCTACTGAATATGACTATCAATCCTTCGGAGGGAATGTGAGCTTTTCGAAAAAGACTAAAGATAGAAACGGTGAGTTTACCGCTAAGTTTCAAACTTTTTTAGATCAGGTTAAATTGATTCTGCCAATTGAGTTGAGAACGGCCGGTAGTGGTGGCAATGCTTCGAGGAACACTTTTGCGGGTTCGTTGGGCTATTCTCAAATAGTGAATCGGAATTTCCAGCTTGCTTTTTTAGCCGATATTATTAGTCAAAGTGGTTATTTGAGTTTGCCGTTTCACCGTGTGTATTTTAATGATGGTAGTGTACATCAGGAGAAGTTGCCCGATACTCGATTGAAAATACCTTTGGCGGTTAGGGCAAGTTATTTTGCAGGCGATAATGTAATCATCAGGGCCTATTATCGTTATTATACTGATGACTGGAACTTAACGGCACACACGGCTGAACTTGAAGTACCGGTAAAAATAACACCATTTTTATCATTGAGTCCGTTTTACCGTTATTATTCGCAAAGTGCTATTAAGTATTTTAAGGGTTACCAAGAGCATACTGATACCGAAGAATTTTATACGAGTAATTATGACTTGTCTAAATTCAATAGTAACTTTATAGGAATGGGATTGAAGTTTACGCCGCCAAGAGGTGTCTTTGGTTTAAAGCATTTTAATACCATTGAATTGAGATACGGTCACTATACTAGAACGACTCCTTTGACTTCGGATATTTTTAGTGTTAATATTAAATATAAGTAGGTTGAGGTTGAGGGAGATTTTACACAGATTACCATCAATTCAAAAATTATAGTCATAAAAAAAGCCAATCGGTAAAGATTGGCTTTTAATGTACAGGTAAATTATATCTTAGATAACTTTTACATCGACTGCAGTTGGTCCTTTTTGTCCGTTTTCAACGGAATAAGACACTTGATCGTTCTCACGCACTTGACCTGTTAAGCCTGTTGCATGAACAAACACATCTTGACCACCACCATTAGGAGTGATGAATCCGAAGCCTTTAGCTTCATTGAAAAATTTAATAGTTCCTTCGTTCATAATAAAAAATGTATTAATAAAGGCGTAAAGATAGTCTATATTATTGATTTTTCAACATTTACATAAAATAATTAAAATATTTTTAAACTTTTGAACTTTTGATTGTGTTTTTTTAATATTCTCAGTTGGTTTTTTGTTAAATATAACAGGTGGATTTCATCAATTTAAATCACTAATGAGATTTTTAAGTTTGGTTTTTTTAGATTGTATTTCGGGCTGTTGTTTTTCTATTTTTTATTCATTTGGCCCAAGAAAAACTTAATGACTTCTAAATTCATGTTTGCGGTAGTCCAGTGTCCAACATTTTCAAATGTTTTAAAAGTTGCCTTGATGTTTGACTTCAAATAATTTTTTTGACATTCCAAATACCTTTTTTGCACAGTTGCTCCGATGTTGTCATTGATGATTTTTCGTTCTTTTTTACTGTAAGCATCGTCAAACTGAACAGCATCGTTGTCATCTAACTCGCCCATATAGATAAACTGAGGAATTGATTTATAATTTTGAAAATCAAATTTTTGATGGAACAATTTTTCAAAATCGTTAGTTCCAATTGGATAGTTTAGTTTTACACCGTTGAATTCATTTTGTGGAAACATCAATTCTCCGTTAAATCCACCTATAGCTAATGCTTGTATTTTGTTAGGGTGTAAAAATGAAAACCGATTTGTGAAAGTGGCAGAGGCTGAAAAACCACTCATAAAAATTTTATCTTCTACTTCAATTTTCAATGTTTTTAAAACACTTTTGGAATCGTTTATCATTGCTAACAACTGCAAGTCAAGACGTTTGAGTTCTGCAGATTTCTCTAACATTACATCTCTGTCCAAAGCGTGCGTATAAGTTAACGGTTTTGATTTTGGTCGTGGAAAAATAGGAACAAGCAAAGGTATTTTTAATTCGGTGGAAATATTATTTCCTACAGAACTAACCGATGCTAAGCTTATAGCATGCCTTCTATGAATTTCTGTACTATCGGATAATTTACCTGTATTATTTGGTTCTACAAGTAAGAATGTTTTTTTGTTTAGATGGGTTCCTTTTGGAATGAACAAAATGTAATCATTCAAAAATCCTTTCGCAGGATTTTTTTCAATAACAATTAAACTGTCTTTCTGAAATGCTTCTTTCTGTGAATTTTGAGCCAATGCTATGACACAAGTTAATGAAAGCAACAGAATTGCGGTTGTACGTCTCATATAAATTGTATTTCTCTTTTTGTCGTCTTTAGCCAAAAGTTGTTACACGGCTAGTTTTGTTATTTTCGGTACTGTTTTGAGGATTTGTTCAGTTTCCAAGATTTTTTGATGATAAAAAGATAAAATTACTTTTTCATATCCGCTATAAAACTAATGAGCAGAAAAGTGCAGGAACTTTATGGTGCCTTGACATGTTCTTCAATAATGCTAAAAAGTCGCTCTTTGTTTAATGGTTTGGTAATGTAGCTTGTAAACCCGGCTGAAAAAATACGCTCTTCATCTTCCTTAGATGCATAGGCTGTTTGCGCAATTATTGGTAAATTAGGGCGAAAAGAGCGAATAATTTCTAAAGCTTGAAAACCATTCATCAATGGCATTTTAATATCCATAAGAACAATATTAATGGATGGGTTTTCTGTGCAAGCGGTTACCGCTTCTTGACCATTTACCGCTCTGATAATTTTAAAATCATAGGATTTCATTATTTTTTGTAATAACAGAAAATTGATGTTGTCATCTTCGGCTATCAGTACAGTTGCAGTGCTACCGCTTTGTGTTCCTTTTATCTCAGTAACTGGTTCTGTAGGTAAAACTGGTAGTATGTCATATTCTAACGGAATGGTAAAGGTGAATTCTGAGCCTTTGTTAGGTTCAGAAGTAAGACTGATAGTGCCTTTAAGAATTTCGACATAGGCTTTGGTTATGGCGAGTCCTAATCCTAATCCGCCTTCTCTGATGGCTAAATCAGAATCGACTCTTTTGAAACGGTCAAATATGTATTTTTGGTTCTCTTGAGTAATACCTTGTCCGGAATCTTTAACACTAAAGGTAATATGTTGGTTGTTTTCGTCTATTTCATAACCAAAACTCACATAACCGATTTCTGTATATTTGATTCCATTGGTAATTAAATTAGTTAAGATTTGCTTGAGTTTGGTTTCATCAATAATAATGTTACCTTTCGGTAGTGTCTTAGTTTGCTGTTTGCGAAGTATTACATTTTTACTTTTAGGAATGGTAATTTCTATAGCTTCGTACAATTCGTGTACACAAGTTTCCAAATTGACGCTAGTAAAATTAGGGGTAATTTGATTAGAATCGATTTTTGACATTTCGATTAAATCATCAATGATGGAAACTAAGCTTTTACCGCTTTTGTCAATTATTTTTAGGTATTCTTGTCTTTCTTTATCATCAATGGTTGTGGTTAACAATAAGTCGGTAAAACCATTGATGGCATTCATAGGCGTTCTAATCTCGTGTGATAAATTGGCCAAAAAAGATGATTTGAGGTGGTCGCTTTCTTCAGCTTTGATCTTGGCATCGATTAACTCTTTTTTTTGTTCATTGTTTTCATCAAAAAGATTGCCTATATAACGAAACTCTCCGGTAGTGTTTTTGAGTTCACGAATTGATTCCTTGCTTCCGGTTTCGAGCACATTTCTAATTAAATGTAAAGGATAATACACCCAATTTCGGGTTAGGAAAAGACTAAGCAGCAAGTTGATAAAAAAGGTTAAAATAATGAGGTATAAAATAGTAGTTGTATTTTCAAAATAGACTTCAAAATTACGTTCAAAAGCAAAACCTGCTATGGTTTTATTTTCATGATCTTTGAGTGGTATTTCAGTGGTGATTTTATTTTTATTGTGAGGCAATAACTGAAACTTATTTTGGAAGGTAATGTTTGACCCGGTTAGTTTCTCCAACTTTTGAATGTAGTTTTCATCTATTAGTCGCACCACAAAAAAGTACCCGGATGAAGGTGTTTTATCTTTGAGTAAATCAAATGATGGATGTACTGAAGCGCCAAAAACTTCGGCAGGACCATTAGGGGTTTTCAGGTAAAACCGACTAAGCCCTTTTTTTTCTAATATCGTCATGGCTTGTGGCGGAATGTTGATATCGAATTTTATTTTAGGAGTTACAGTATGAGTGATAAATTGCTTTTTAGCATCATAGACAACCATATAGTCTGCCTGATAAATACTGAGTTCTTTAGCAATAATTTGATTATACCAAACAGTGTCTTTTTTTTGAATAAAGGACAAAAACTCATCCCAATTGGTGTCATTATTAATGTAAACGGTTATGGGTTTGGTATTCAATTCAAGAAGTTGGGAAATTTGACTTTGATATTGTTTTGTTGAATCTGTATGTACTTCTTTTTCTACCTGAAGTGTATAATAATACAATGAAAAGTAAAGTATAATAAAGATAACGCTTGAAGAAAATATCAGCAGTACTATCTTGGGGTATGTTTTTTTAACTACCATGAGGATTTTTGATTATGGGGGGCGCTAAAGTATAAAAAAATATATAATTGACTAGTTTTGAGCTTGTAATAAATTAATATTTTGACTTTTGTGTAAACTATTGAAATCTCTCAACTCGCTTTCTTATTGATGTGGTGTCGTTTTAATTCAATACTAAGATAATTGTATTAATTATAAAAAAAGCAGTAAACTACTATTTTTTTATAATCGAATTTTGTTAAAAAAACAGAAAACCTCAAAAGTAATTACAACTATTGAGGTTTTCAATCCAAACTAAAACCAATTTATATTTAAGTTAAAAGAGAAGAGGGAAAAGGGATAAGTATTTTTGTTTTTAGCAAGGGTAAAACTTATCGCTTATGCCTAATCTTTTATCATTCATTCCACTAACTCACTCTGATTCCTAAACACCAACTGTCCGTCAAAACTATCCAACAGTATGATGCTATCCGTAGTGACTTTACCGGCTAATATTTCCTTAGACAATTGGTTCAAAACTTCGCGTTGAATGACACGTTTTACCGGTCTTGCTCCAAATTGCGGATCGTATCCTTTTTCGGCTAAATAAGCAATCGCTTCCGGTGTCGCATCCATGGTGATGTTTTGATGGGCGAGCATTTTGGTCACGCTTTGCAATTGTAGTCCAACAATTTGCTTAATATTCGCAGCCGTTAATGGTGTAAACATTACAATTTCGTCAATACGATTGATGAACTCAGGACGAACCGTTTGTTTTAGCAAACCGAGTACTTCCGCCTTGGCAGCTTCGGTTGCGGCTTCTCCCGAAGCGTCGGGACCGCCTTTTAAGTTTTCAAACTTCTCCTGTATAATAGCGCTTCCCATATTAGAAGTCATAATGATAATCGTATTTTTGAAATCGGCCAAACGTCCTTTGTTATCGGTCAATCTACCTTCGTCTAATACTTGTAGTAAGATATTGAACGTATCAGGATGTGCTTTTTCAATTTCGTCTAATAAAATAACAGAATAGGGTTTTCTTCTAACAGCTTCGGTCAATTGTCCGCCTTCATCATAACCTACGTAGCCCGGAGGCGCACCAACCAATCGGCTCACACTGTGGCGCTCTTGGTATTCACTCATATCAATACGCGTCATGGCATTTTCATCATCGAATAAATATTCAGCTAAGGCTTTCGCTAACTCTGTTTTACCAACACCGGTTGTTCCCAAGAATAGAAAGGTACCGATGGGTTTCTTCATGTCTTGCAACCCGGCACGGCTTCTGCGTACGGCATCGCTTATCGCTTCAATAGCTTCTTCCTGACCAACAACTCTGTGGTGCAATTCATCTTCTAAACGTAAGAGTTTTTCTCTTTCGCCTTGGAGCATTTTGGTTACGGGAACGCCTGTCCATTTGGCAACAACTTCAGCTATGTCTTCACGAGTCACTTCTTCTTTAATTAAGGAAGTTCCGGCTTGGTTTTCGGCCAATTGTGTTTGTAAAGTGTCTAATCTTTCTTGGGCATCTTTTATTTTTCCGTAACGGATTTCGGCTACTTTACCGTAATCTCCATCGCGTTCAGCACGTTCGGCATCGAGCTTAAAGTCTTCAATTTCTTGTTTGACCGCTTGGATGTTATCGACTACATCTTTCTCTGATTTCCATTGGGTAAAGATTTCGTTACGTTCTTCTTTTAGATTTGCCAAGTCTAAACCAAGACCTTTCAATTTGGTTTCATCGTTTTCGCGTTTAATAGCTTCAATCTCGATTTCCAACTGCATGATCTTTCTATCTAAGACATCAAGTTCTTCGGGTTTAGAATTGATTTCCATGCGCAATTTCGATGCTGCTTCGTCCATTAAGTCAATGGCTTTGTCCGGCAAGAAACGATTGGTAATGTAGCGTTGCGATAATTCTACCGCAGCTATAATAGCATCGTCTTTGATACGCACCTTGTGATGGGTTTCGTATTTCTCTTTGATGCCTCGCAGAATGGAAATTGCGCTTTCAGTATCCGGTTCATCAACCAGTACTTTTTGAAAACGGCGTTCTAAAGCTT
Organism: Flavobacterium sp.; assembly: GCF_046293665.1. Classification (GTDB taxonomy): domain Bacteria; phylum Bacteroidota; class Bacteroidia; order Flavobacteriales; family Flavobacteriaceae; genus Flavobacterium. The sequence goes on along the minus strand of NZ_JBKBOL010000012.1, from coordinate 50,128 downwards.
TATCTTTCTCGAAGTATTTTTGGTACTCATCCAAAGTCGTAGCACCGATAGCTCTAAGTTCACCACGCGCCAAAGCCGGTTTTAAAATATTAGCGGCATCCATAGCGCCTTCGCCACCGCCGGCACCAACTAACGTGTGGATTTCGTCAATGAATAAGACGATATCACCTTCGGCAGAAGTTACTTCTTTTACGACTGATTTCAATCGCTCTTCAAATTCGCCCTTGTATTTAGCACCGGCAATCAGCGCACCCATATCAAGCGAATAAACGATTTTGTCTTTTAGGTTTTCGGGTACGTCGCCGTCAACGATTCGGTGTGCTAAGCCTTCGGCAATGGCGGTTTTACCAACACCGGGTTCTCCAACCAACATCGGATTGTTTTTAGTACGACGCGTTAAGATTTGTAACACACGTCGAATCTCTTCATCACGACCAATTACCGGGTCAAGTTTGCCGTTTCGAGCTAATTCGTTAAGGTTTTTGGCGTATTTGTTTAGCGCATTATAGGTTTCTTCGGCAGAAGTTGAGGTTACTCTTTCGCCTTTACGGATTTCGGCAATGGCGGCTTCTAATCCTTTTTCGGTCACGCCTTGGTCTTTTAAGATTTGAGCGACTTTGCTTTTCGATTTGAAGATGGCCAACAACAAATGCTCGATAGATACATATTCATCGTTCATTTTTTTGGCGATGATATTCGCTTCATTTAAAGCCGTATTGGCTTCACGAGACAGCATAATATCGCCACCCGAAACTTTCGGGAAGCTTTGTAAAGTGCTGTCAAGTATCTTCTTAAATAAATCAACATTGACGTTGAGTTTCTTTAAGATAAAAGGTGTCACGTTCTCATCAACTTCGAGGATTCCTTTGACAAGGTGCTCGTTTTCAATTTGTTGGTGACCGAAGCTTTGGGCGATTTGTTGCGCTTGTTGAATTGCTTCTTGTGATTTGATGGTTAAGTTGTTTATGTTCATTGTGTTTGTATTATTCCGTTGCGCTACATATCATTTCGGCTGCGCTATGGGTGTTGTTTGTTATTTTTTTAATTTGAATGTTGTGTAAAAGTTAAAACAAATTTTATAGAAATATATTTTATTTAACTTTGGAAAGAAGTCGACAATATGTATTCCAAAATGTTTAATAAGACAAAATGACTGCTTTAGTTGTAGATTTATGTAAATTAACAGTCAAAATGTCCTAAATCAAGTCAAAATGAACCTATTCAAAAGTATATTCGGCTCAAACGAACCGGAAGGAAATAACTCAAAAGTCAATTGGCGCCCGTTGACCGATTTGGCTCAATTGAATGAAATTATTCAAGAGTCGACCCAGAAACCGGTGGCTATTTTTAAACACAGTACACGTTGTGGCATCAGCCGAATGACGTTAAAACAGTTTGAAAATGAGTATGATTTGGATGATTTGGTTGCGCCTTATTTTTTGGACTTACTTGAAAATAGGGATGTTTCCAATGAAATAGCCCAGCGTTTCGGAATTGAACACCAATCGCCTCAATTGATACTAATCAAAAACGGCGAGCCTATTTATGATGCTTCTCACGGTGATATTTATGCCGACGATTTGAAAAGATATATTTAAAAAAGAAAACCGCATCTGGATTCCAAATGCGGTTTTTTATAGTTTTCTATTTCTTATCTTCTGAACTTATTTCTTGTAATAATGTCTTTTAGTTTATTCTTTAAATCATTTCCGGTGTCGTAAACCATTTGCTCATTAGATGGAAATGGCATAGGCCTGCGGTCGAAGTACTGGAAATAGTCTTGTTCGCAAGCACGTTTGTCACCACGAAGCTTAGCATACATATAATTGAAAGTAAACTCACTAGACAACGGAAAAGTTTGCAATAACTGATTGTTTCTGAAATCAATATAATCAACTTTTGCAGTCACTTGACAAGCTTTGAACTGAGAAAACTCAAATACTCGGGCTCTTACGGTTCGCATATCATCTACTTTAATTGGGTTACCCAAACTGTCTTTAACGACTTGACCATTGCGGTCTAATAAATTTTTGAGTCCAACTTTAATCAGTTTTTCTTTTTGAATTTCTTTTTCTTTAATCTGTTCAGGAGAAATGTTAATCTGGCGGAAATTCACCACTAAACCATAATCATAATCAATTCCTTTGACACGGTTGCTGTGGTAAACAGTCCATTTGTCGTTTAAACCCAATGTGCTGAAATCGAGTAAATCATTTTCTAAACGCACCGGAATGACCATATTGGTTTCGTTTTTAGTATATACGTTGACAAAGTCTGTGCCTTTGAATTGGGCTTCTTCAATAAGTTTATCGGTGTCTTTGAATCCGGGATTTAAACTTCTTAAATACAATAAATCATCATATGCACGACGTATGGTCATTTTGTCTTTGGTTACCAGTAAAGCTTTGGAGTTGTCATATAAATATTTGGCCAAAGCATTTTTGCTGCTCACAATCTGATCAGAGTAATCATCGAAAGGAAATTTGGCGTCGCGACCTTCTTTCAACAACTTTAATGGTAGCAATGGGCGAATGCGTTCCTGACGGCTGTTGAGTTGTACATAAGTTTCATAAATCTTCTCTAGATTCTGTGGATTGGCGTCTTTAAACCAAATATTGATGTTGCGTAAATCGCGTTCTTTGGCTTTGGCAAATGCTTCTTCGAGCAGGTAAACGTAATCTTGTTTGCCTTTAGCATTTTTATTGCCACCACGTAAACCATCGACTGCATTTTGAATGGCTCCATCATAATCTCCGGAAGTTAGCATATCACGCGTTTGGCGAACGCCGCAAGCAGAAACAATCAATAGTAAGGTTAATAGAGAAGTAATTTTTTTCATAAATAAATGGAATTGTTATAGAGCAAAGATAGGAGAAGTCTTTTCGTTTTTGCAAATAAGATTCATTTTCGATTGTCAATTTTAATGGGTTTCCTTTTTTCGAAAACCGACAATTACATCATATCCCAGTTTTCCTTTTTGAATATTCAATAGTATGGTTTGTCTTTCTTCTACAGTTTCAAAAAAAGATTCGGTTACTTCAAATCGTTCTTCTGATGAAGGCTTTGTTTGGAGAAATAACCAATGACTTGCGTTGCGTTTACCTCCTGTACTTTTTCGTTTGAGAACAAATTCTTTGGTGCTTATTTCGGATTCAGCATAAAAATGGTTGATAAAACTAGCAGCGGAAGCCGACCATAAAAAGCAACCTATAAATAGACCAAAGTGAACAGTATATCGTCTTTTGCTCTCAAAGTAAACTGAAGGAGTTGTTTTTTTGAGGATTATTGTTATTACGATAGCTACTGCAATCCCTATAAATCCGGCTTTCCAAAATAAGTTGGTTCCACCGATGGTGTTGTCTAACTGTTGAAGTTCAAAAAGCAGAAAAACCAGACCGATAAAAAAGAATGCACTTGAAAAATAATATAGGATTCGGTCAAATGGTTTGGTCTTCGTTTCAATCAATGTAACCGGAGGAAAAAAAGAATCGATAATTTGTTGGGAAAGGGATGCGATTATTATAATCTGATACATTCCGAATAAAAAGAATAGTAGCGCTATATAACTCAACGGTGGCTTTTCTTCTGCCAGAATCCAGAGCGGTATTGCACAAAGGACAATGTACATAAGACGCTTATAAAAATCTTTTCGGATAGAGCTGTCAAATTCTTGATTATGGTTACGAAACGTTTTTCTCTTTTTAAGCATAGGCATTACTAATTTTCCAAAAATGATTTAAGCTCTTCATAAGTTTTAATTTTAGTCGAAACTTTCTCTTTATCCAGCACACTTTCAATTTGTGTTGGAATAGATAACTTTAAATCCAATAAAGGTTCAACGACATCTAAGAATTTAATCGGATGGGCAGTTTCCAAAAATACACCGATGCTTTGCGGTTGTTTTGCCATTTCTTTTTTTAGTCCCAAATAGCCTACGGCGCCATGTGGTTCGGCTATGTATTGCGTTCGGTTGTAAAGGTCTTTTATTGCGATTTTGGTTTCGGCATCGGTGAAGGAATAAGAAGAGAAGTCTTTTTCAAATTCACTCAAATCATAATGATACAATTCCTGAATGCGGATAAAGTTACTTGGATTTCCAACATCCATAGCGTTTGAAATTGTAGCAATGGAAGGTTTAGGTTCATAGTTACCTTCTTCTAAAAACCTCGGAACCGTATCATTAACATTAGTCGAAGCCACAAAATGGGCGATAGGCAAGCCTAATTTTTTGGCCATAATTCCGGCACAAATATTTCCAAAGTTGCCACTCGGACACGAAAGAATGATTGGTTTGTCGTATTTTTTCAATTGTTTGTAAGCAAAGAAAATATAGAACATTTGCGGTAACCATCGCGCAATGTTAATGGAGTTGGCCGAAGTTAAATTTTTATGGTTTAAAGTATTGTCTAAAAAAGCTTGTTTAACCATATCTTGACAATCGTCAAATACACCGTCAACTTCTAATGCTTTTATATTTTTTCCTAACGTAGTCAATTGACGTTCTTGTATTTCACTCACTTTACCGGAAGGATAGAGTATAATTACTTCAACACCTTTAACATCCAGAAATCCGCTAGCAACCGCACCGCCGGTATCTCCGGAAGTAGCTACTAAAACGGTAACTTTTTTATCGTTATTGCGATTGAAATAGCCCAAGCATCTCGACATGAATCGAGCGCCTACATCTTTAAACGCCATTGTCGGTCCGTGAAATAGTTCTAAAGAAAACACATCGTTTTCAACAGGAACGCAAGGAAAGTCAAAGCATAAAGTTTCGGCTATAATGCGCTTGAGTTCGGTCTCCGGAATTTCATCGCCTACGAATTGCTTAATAGCTTCAAAAGCAATTTCTTCCTGAGTAAGGTTTTCGATATTCTGAAAAAAAGAATGCGGAAGCGGTGTAATACTCTCCGGAAAGTACAAACCTCTGTCTGGTGCTAAACCTTGTACGACGGCTTGCTCGAAGCTGACTCTTGGGGCATTTTTATTTAAGCTAAAGTATTGCATTGTTTTTATTTTAATTAGAACACGGATTAATTCGTAATTCCTAATTCGTAATTATTTTTACTCCTTCATCATTCACTTTTGAAATATGAATGTCAAAAGCGATTCCGGTTTCGAGATAGCTATTGCTCATCGCGTAAGCTACTTTTTCGGCGATTTCTTGTCCTTTGCACAAAGCGAAAATTGATGGTCCGGCGCCTGAAATACCTGAGCCGAGTGCGCCATTTTGTAATGCGGCATTCTTGACTTCTTCAAAATTAGGAATTAATTGTTTACGCAATGGTTCAATGATTACATCTTGAAGTGAACGTCCAATCAGTTCATAATCTTTGGTGTACAATCCGGCAATGAATCCGCCAACATTTCCCCATTGGGTAATAGCGTCTTTTAATAAAATGGTTGGGGAAAGTACGGCTCTTGAATCAGAAGTTTTAAGTTCGATTTGGGGATGAAGTACAACCGCATACATTTCGCTCGGACTTTCAATTTTAATGACATCCAACGGATTGTAACCTCGAACCAAAGTAAATCCGCCTAAAACACAAGGCGCCACATTGTCTGCATGTTCGCAACCACTGGCTAAAGCTTCGCCTTTCATGGCAAAATCAACCAATTCATGACGAGTAAACGGTTTGCCTAATAATTCATTAATACCAAAAACTGCTCCGGCCGCACTGGCAGAAGAACTTCCGATACCACTGCCGGCTTTTATCTTTTTATGGATTTCAATTTCGAAGCCAAAATCAGGATTGGTAGCATTGATTATAGCCAAAGCGGCAACACCGGCTACATTTTTTTCGGTTTCTAAAGGCAAATCGGCACCGGTTATTTTGGTGATGCGAATGCCTTTTTCTGCTGTCTTTCGGATAATCATTTCGTCGCCAATGCCATCTAGACATAAGCCCAATACGTCAAAACCGCAATTGAGATTGGCGATGGTGGCAGGGCAAAAAACTTTAATTTCAATCATTTGTTTTTGTGTCAGGTTTCAGGTTTCAGGTTTCAGGTTTGTTGTTTAACTTGAAACTTTAAACTTGAAACAATTTTTTAAACATTTCCAATCCTAACCACATCTGCAAAAATACCGGAAGCGGTTACTGCTGCTCCGGCACCGGCGCCTTTGATTAACAAAGGTTGGTCGACATAGCGATCGGTGTAGAATTGCACGATATTATCTTTTCCTTCCAAATTGTAAAACGGACTGTCAGCCGGAATAAATTGCAACCCAACGCTGGCTTTGCCGTTCTCAAAAGACGCTACAAATTTCAATCGACTGTCTTTAGCTTTAGCTTCTGCCAAAAGATTATCAAAGTGGCTGGCGTGTTTGGTTAGGGACTTGAAAAAATCCTCATTATTGGTGGTCTCCATACATTCTTTAGGCAAGAACGAATTGTTGGTAATGTCATCCATTTCCATTTCGTAACCGCTTTCGCGAATGAGAATTAATATCTTGCGAGCCACATCAACACCACTTAAATCAATTTTCGGGTCGGGTTCTGTAAATCCTTGAACACCTGCTTCTTTCACTACATCATGAAAATTATAAGTGTCGCTGAAATTGTTAAAAATAAAGTTCAAACTTCCGGATAAAACGGCATTGATTCTATTCACTTTATCGCCAGAAGCAATTAAATGTTTAAGCGTATCGATGATGGGTAAACCGGCACCGACATTCGTTTCAAACAAAAACGGCGCGTTGTATTTTCTGGATAAATTTTTGAGGTTTTTATAGTTGTTGTATTCCGAAGAACAGGCAATTTTGTTACAGGTAACAACGGCTATATTTTGTCCTAAGAATTGGTCATAAATACTCGCAATGTCATAATTGGCAGTGATGTCAACAAAGATACTGTTGCGTAAATTCAACTCTTTGGTGCGAGCAATAAAGTTATTGGGATTCGCTTTTTCACCATTGTCTAAAACTTCTTTCCAATCTTTTAAATTGATGCCATCCTCGTCAAATACCATTTTCCTAGAATTGGACAAAGCGATGACGCGCACATTGATTTTTAGGTTTTCTTTTAGGAACTTCTTTTGCTGACTGATTTGGTCGATGAATTTTTCGCCAACGTTACCTACGCCCATAACGAACAAATTCAATTGCTTGGTATTGTCTTCAAAAAAGCGTTCGTGTAGCGTATTCAAAGCTTTTTTAACGTCTTTCTCATTGATGACAACAGAAATATTTCTTTCGGAAGCACCTTGAGCAATGGCTCGAATATTAACGTTGTTTTTGCCTAAAGTGCTAAACATTTTTCCGCTGATGCCTTGGTGATTTTTCATGCTTTCGCCCACGAGAGCAACGATGCACAGGTCTTTTTCTACGATACACGGATCAACTTTACCTTGCACAATTTCCATTTCAAAAGCTTTGTCGATGGCAGTTTTGGCTTTATCAGCATCGGCATTTAAAATTCCGATACAAATAGAATGTTCAGAAGAAGCTTGTGTGATAAAAATGACGTTGATGTTTTCATTGGACAACACTTCGAATAAACGTTTAGACGAGCCCGCAACACCAACCATTCCTGAACCTTCCAGCGTTAATAACGCAATATTATCGATATGGGTAATTCCTTTAATCGGATTGTTTGACGCTTCAGGTGTATTGGAAATCAGGGTTCCGTAAACTTCAGGTTCAAAAGTGTTTTTAATGAAAATCGGAATACTGTCTTTTAATACCGGTTGAATCGTTGGCGGATACAATACTTTGGCGCCAAAATGAGACAACTCCATCGCTTCCTGATAGGAAATTGTTTCAATCGGTTGGGCTTGCTTAACGCTTTTTGGATTAGCTGTGAACATTCCGTTTACGTCAGTCCAGATTTCTAAAACATCGGCTTTTACGGCTGCCGCAATAATCGCAGCTGTATAATCGGAACCGCCACGACCTAAAGTTGTTGTGTTACCGTCAAGTGATGAAGCAATAAAACCGGGAAATAAGGTTACTTGAGTTGAATTGTTTTTGAAGTAATCTGTTATCAGTTTATTGGTAATGTCAAAATCAACCGCAGCTTTTCCGAAGTTGGAATTGGTTTTAATCACTTCTCGACTGTCTTTAAAAGCTGAATTGTTGACCTTTTGTTTCAGAGCTACGGCGATGATTTGTGAAGACAACAATTCGCCAAAACCAGCCACAATATCAGCCGTTCTGTTGGTTAATTCGCCCAAGAGATAGCATCCGTCTAATAATGTTTTTAAATGGTTGATATTACTGTTGATCGTATCGATAATTTCGCTTTGTTCGCTTAAAGAAATCAATTCCTCTATGGCGTCTTTGTGTTTTTTCTCGATTTGACTTACGATATCTTTGTATCCTTTGTCTTTTTCAGCGGCGGTTTTTCCGGCCAAAATTAACAAATCAGTTACGCCACTAAAGGCCGAAACGACTACGGCGAGTTGGTTTTCTTTGCTTTTGTTGGCGACTATCGCTATGGTTTTTGAAATATTCTCAGCATTAGCAACTGAAGTACCGCCGAATTTTAATGCTATCATGACTTGTTTGAGTTATGAGTTAGGAATGATGATTTGCTCTCTTGCGAAAGTACATGTCAAATGGATTATATGTGAAAATTATACCCCAAACGGGGTTGTAGTTGTTGATGTGGTTGCGCCAAAAGCCACAACCAAAGTGTTGGTTGTAAAAGAGAATTGATATTTAGCTAACGTTGACATCATGAATTTCAAATGTATGACTTTTTAGGAATTAAAAAAGGTTTCCTTAAATTTTTAAGAATATCGCAATAATTTTGTTTAACCAAAAGGATTTTATTTGTATCAATATTCTAAAGCTGCTTTTTTTAATGAATTCTCAAAAAATACTCTGTTAAATTGTTGTTTTTTAACAATCGTTTGCGGAATTTTGGGCTTTTAATCCTGACTAAAAATGGAGCATTCGCATTACATCAGTACGGAAGTATTGACTTTAGAGACTTTACAAGAGATCATTTCAGAGCACAAAACGTTAGCCCTTTCAGAGGAAGCCAAAATCAACATTCAACAATGTCGTGATTATTTAGACCAAAAAATGGCTTCAAATGAGGCACCTATTTATGGGATTAATACCGGCTTTGGTTCGTTATGTAATGTGAAAATATCGAATGAAAATTTATCTCAGCTTCAAGAAAATTTAGTAAAATCACATGCCTGTGGGACAGGAGAAGAAGTGCCTCAGGAAATTGTAAAGTTGATGTTGTTGCTTAAAATACAGTCTTTGAGTTACGGCCATTCCGGTGTGCAATTGCAAACGGTGGAACGTTTGGTGGATTTTTATAACCATGATATACTTCCTGTTATTTATACTCAAGGTTCGCTTGGCGCAAGTGGTGATTTGGCGCCATTGGCTCATTTGTCATTGCCATTGTTAGGCGAAGGCGAAGTATATTATGACGGATTTCGTCAGCCTTCGAAAAAAGTATTAGAAAAAATGGGTTGGCAACCGATTGTTTTGCAATCTAAGGAAGGTTTGGCGCTATTGAACGGAACCCAATTTATGAGTGCTTATGGCAGTTACATTTTATTGAAAGCAATGAAATACTCGTATTTAGCAGATGTGATATCGGCTATATCTTTAGAAGGTTTTGACGGAAGAATTGAGCCTTTTGACGAATTGATTCATTATGTTCGTCCGCACAAAGGGCAAATCGTAACGGCTAAACGCATGCGAGAATTATTGGAAGACAGTCAAATCATTGCCCAACCTAAAGCACACGTACAAGATCCTTATTCTTTCCGTTGTATTCCTCAAGTGCATGGTGCTTCGAAGGACACGATTGATTATGTAAAAAAAGTATTCAAAACTGAAATCAATTCGGTTACTGATAATCCCAATATCTTTAAAAACGAAGATATAATCATTTCAGGTGGTAATTTCCACGGACAGCCATTGGCTTTGGCCTTAGACTTTTTAGGCTTGGCTTTGGCCGAATTGGGAAGTATATCTGAAAGAAGAACTTACCAATTAATCTCAGGATTGCGAGGTTTACCGGCTTTCTTGGTTGACAATCCCGGATTGAACTCAGGCTTTATGATTCCGCAATATACTGCGGCGAGTATTGCCAGTCAGAATAAGCAGTTGGCAACGCCGGCTAGTGTTGATAGTATTGTTTCTTCCAATGGACAAGAAGACCATGTGAGTATGGGTGCGAATGCTGCTACGAAAACACTTCGCATTATGGAAAACTTGGAACGCATTTTAGCCATTGAGCTGATGAATGCTTCTCAGGCGATTGCTTTCAGACAACCTTTGAAATCAAGTGAATTTATTGAGTCATTTTTGAAATCGTATAGGGCAGAAGTACCTTTGGTCAAAGAAGACAGAATTCTACACTACGACATTGAAAACTCGGTAGCGTTTTTGAACAGTTTTATGATTGATTTGGAGGAGTAATTAATTAATTGTATTCAAATCACTCAACGAGATAAGCTTTTCTAATCAAATCTAACTTTGGGAAGGTTTGGTAAAACAAGTCGCGGTTTTGGTATAAGTTGGAGTCATTCATAGGTTTTTCGGCATAGCCTGAATATAATTTGTCTACTGTTTCCATGCCTTTTTTAACCTTACCGATAGGGGTAAAACCTTTTACACCTTCAAAATTTAAAGTGTCTAGAATTTTATTGTCTTTTAGATTGATAAAAACTTCTAAATCGCGCGAGTCTTTCCCAAAACGGGCAAAGCTGATAGTGCCTCGGGTGTTGCTATGTAACACAGGCTCGTCGGGGATTTTGATGCTTTTCCACTCTTGCATTTGTTTAGTGTCAGTGTTGCCAAATTGTGCCACAAAATCGGGTACTACTCGGTAAAATATGGCATTGTCATAATAACCATGTTTGATTAATTGGTAAAGTCTATCGGCTGCTTGAGGTGACCAACTTCGGGTAATTTCCATTTCAAAGTCGCCTTTGGTGGTTTCAAACCGTGCAGTGAAGGATTCTGGTGCTTGTTCTTTCGTCCATGATGTATTGAATTCGGTTTCTTTGCAGCCGATTGTGAGAAGTATAAGGAATACAAGGAGTAGCTTTTGCATGTTTGGGTTTTTGTTGGTGTAACGATTGTTATTGAAGTGATGCCAGTTGTCTTTATATATCTCTAAAATGGTTTTATTGTATTTTAAAAAATACATAGGGTGCTAAAATAATCCAAACGGGAATTAACAACCATAATTGTCCTTTCATGATATTATAGGCATCTAATAATTGTGTTAATGAATTACCTCTGTAAAGCCCGAAACCAAATTCAAAAGCTAATGTCATTATCATCCATAACAATCCTATGAGTAACGATTCAGTTTCTGATTGAGGAGGATATTTTTTAAGAACAAAGAAGATATATATACCCAAAAGTACTATTAGCGATACCGTAGAGATTTGGTGAGCTGCCAAACCGTTAATATGCTTTTTATACCACAAATCTCTTGCTGTTCCGTTGATGATAGCTAAAACAACCATGGGGAACCAAAGTAAAATATACTTCAACATGGCGATACTACATTTAAATTGTTGATTTAAAATTTGATTTATAGATATCTAAAAGTATAACAATTCCGAGTAATAAAGAAGCAATCGCGGTTATTTGTAATCTACCGCTTCCCAGTTCTAAAATGTTTAGTGATAAACTTACTGCCCAAATGATAAAGATGTTTAGGTTGAATAGTCCACTAAGTACATACAAGAAATTGGCTTGTAAAGGATTGGCTTTTTTTTGAGAATAGAATCCCAACCTAATTAGGACCAAAATACTACCATGCACAACAGCTGCTACCGCGGTATACACAAAGTTAAGGAATAAGCCTAAACTGTGCATTATTTGATCCTTCTCGATAAAATAGTCAAAGAACATGTATAAAGTCCAAACGTTTATAATGGCAAAACTGATGACGGCGTAGGTTAAGATTTTCTGTTTCATTTTTAATTTATTAAATGCTAAGGAATTATGGCACGTCACAAGGTAAGTTAATTACCGATAGTAATGGCGTATTGTTGAAATGAATCTGAAAAACAAAGCTATTTTTTAGTATAATTGATTGTAAATGCATGTTAGCTTGTAAGTTGCTAACATATGTTACTAATATTACAAAAGAAAATTCGGTTTGCAATAATTATGGCGATATAATATTGATAAAACTTCTTTTTTGTCCCAAACCTTCAAGATAAGATAAAACAGGGAAAATCTCAAGTCCGTAATTGTTCCAAACGGCTATCCCGTATTTGGCTTTTGTTTATTTTCTGTCTAAAATTTTCTTTTTGGTGTTTTTTGTTAATTATAATAGCATAAAACCAATCTTATGGGATGCTTTTCTTTTTCGCTGTCAGTATTGTGTGTATGTCAAATTCTGTTTCGGATGTTTTGTATTTGACTTTGAAAGTTTTTATTTCGTCAAATTTCATTTGGTTCAGTTGTGCTATTAAGTCTTCTAAATTATGAAACTGAAAGTAAACTCGTCCTGCGTTACTCACTTTAAAATCAGATTTATTGGGATTACCTTCTACAAAACTTAAATAGATTAATCCGTTTTCGTTTAGTAAGTCGTAAGCGTTTGAAATCAGTTCGTTACTTTCAGTAGGCGACAAATACGGCAAGCAAAATCCACAGATGATTCCGTCATATTTGGTATCAAGATTATTAATTTGTCTGCTGTCCATAACTGCAAAATTGGCTGAAGGGTTATTCGCTTTTGCCAATTCAATCATATTTGGAGCAATATCGATTCCGAAAATGTCAAAATCGGCCCTTTTAGACAGCAGGTATTTGGTAATATTTCCCGGTCCGCAACCAATTTCTAATAATTTTGCATTTTGTTTAGTCACAGTATTGCAGATATAGTCATAAGAGTCATTATACAAGTCTAGGTGCATAAACTTGTCTTGGTATAGAGAAGCAATGTTGTTCCAAGTGTCAAATGTTTCTTTGTATTTGTCCATTGTGAAGTTGTTTTAAAATATACTATTGCTTGCCACAGCTTGGTATCAATAGTGAGATTTTTAAAAGTTTGCTTTAAAGATAATTAAAATTAAACTTAGTATTTTCAAAGCTGATGACAGCATTGGTTAAGATTTTTTTTTTTTGAGTATTTCACAAGGTAGGCTAGTTGGTATTAGCAATGGAGTATTTAACAGTTAATGAGAGACGAGAAGTTAGATTTCGTATGTATTCAACTTTATACTCTATTATATCTATTTCTCTTACCTTTTGCTTCTAACTCCTTACCTCTAACTTATAATAAATTACACTTTTTCTTGCATAATAAATCGTGAATGTCTAAATTAGCTTACAAATTATAAGTTGCTGTTAATTCCTAACCCATATTGTAACCTATGAGCAGTAAAGAATTTAAGATATTGTTAAAGGCAATAATTGAATTAAAAGCCTGTATAGAAGCACCAAGAACTATGGTGCCCGATGAAGAATTTTTAGACAGCCACCGAATGGAAAAGCTGCTCAAATGCAGTCCGTCTAAGTTATACCGCCTGCGTAAAAATGGACAAATACCTTGTACTATGGTGGGCAGGCAATACCTGTATCCTAAAAACTTCTTCATACAGGAAGTGCTCAATAGCATTATAAAACACGAAGACCAGTCTAAACGGTTTGATGACCAATGAATTCAATTAATTTATAATCAAATACCACGTGCAACAGCTCTAGAGATAGGGCTGTTTCTTCTTGTTTGATCTTATGTTTATGTCTTTTCAAATTTTGCTTTAATGTAATCTGTCAGATTGCTTTTGTTTATTACTTTGTCATAATGCTTTCTTGCTTTTTTGAGCATTTTTTCATCATTGTTGATCGTGGCTACTTCGTAGAGGCTCAATGCGTAGCTGCCGTTAAAGTGGTCATCTTTGGAAAATTCAGATTGTACCTTTTCGAAGTATACTATAGATTCTTGGTATTTTCCATTCAAATTGAGTAAAATGGCTTTCAGGAATTGAGCATCTTTATTTTCTGTAGGGTATCTTGCTTCTGCAAGATTTATATTTATCAACCCATAATCTACATCTCCAATTGTGGTACTTGATAAAGCTATCCCATAAAATCCTTCGGGGCTGCCGGGAAAATAGGTGGTCATTTCCTTAAACTTTTTTCTGGCAAAGGTGTCATTACCTATTTGCAGACTTAAAGCTGCAAGGTTTTGTTTGAACTCAATAGACTTATTATTGGATAAGCTGTCGGCCATATAATACATGAAAAGAGCATCTTCTGGCATGTTACTAATTTTAAAAGTATATCCCGCAAAAAAATAGGCATCACAAAACGTGCTGTCTTTAGCAATTAATTCCTGAAAGATTTTATTGGCAGCACCTATATACAAATTACGTTGTATGCATTCTATCCCTAGCTTAAACCTCTTTTTTGATTCACTATCTTTTGGCATATCACAATAAAGGCGTTTTCCTTTAAAATAATCATTTTGAGAGAATGAAACGGTGTTTACAAAAAGTGTTAAAGTAAGGATGAGGATTTTTGTTTTCATATTAGATTTTCATATTATATTTATTACATAGATTTTTTTTACTGCAGAGTTAGCTTTATTGGATTGCCTTAACTTAGACGAATTAAATTTTGTATTGCAGCGGAGATGACTCATTGTAGCAGTTTGATGACATTAACACAGTATAACAGTGCAGTAGCGGTTAACACACGAAAGGATTGACTTTCGTTGAACCTTCGGTTTAGTGCGGTAGCCGGGCAATAGCGAGAAACCGCTGTTGTAAGCCGTTTTTATTTGAATTCTTCTGTTGGAATATTTTTAACCTCAATTTTATAAGCAGTATAGTCGATTATATGATTTGGAGATTCTATGGTGTGTTTTAAAAATGGACGCTCAGCAGTTTCAAAAAAATCTCGGTCAGCAAGATTACTTTCTAAGCCAAATAATCTGTAATCAATTATAGGAGATGTTTTACTAAAGCAGAAAGTTTCTGTCAATAATTTTGTTTTAGGAGTTTTAAAATGATACTGGTAACATTCACAGTTCATTCCCATTACAATTTGATTTTCCGCTTTAAACTTACCTAAAAACTTTACTTTGTTTGATGGATTGTCATTATTACCAGATTTTAGCTTTCGGTATCTAGTACCGTTTGAAAGGATTAAGTAATAGTCAATTCCTGATTCTCCGCTATTTAAATATTGATGCTTGATATGGCCAAATTTTGAATAAAGCATTTTAATGCTGTCACCTTCCATTAATTTGAATTTATTTTCTTCATCAATTCTAAGACTTTGAAGAGTATCTTTTGATATGAATTTCAATTTAAAGGAAATTACTCCCTCGAAGCTATTTTGTGAGTTGGAAGCAAATGATATTAGAAAGAAAAGTAGAATAGAATTAAATTTCATGTTGAATTTACGGGTTTGTTAAAAAATGGCTTATAACGTTTCGCCACTTCTCGTCAGTTGCGAACTACGGAACTGCGTACTTTCGGCTAAGATAAATATTATTGCGAAAACTGAACGTGAACTTACCACAAAATTCGCAATTGCGAGAAACGGCTGTTAGCGGCTGCCTTATCTTTTTCTTTTATTCTGCCTAAATTCTTGCTTTTCATTCTTAAGTTTTTGTTGTCTTTCCTTTTCTAAATCCAAAAAAACTTTTCGGCTCCATAAGCTCAATAGTAAACATCCAAAAGAAAGAAATAAAGTTCCATTTTCATCGAGAATTCCGTAAGATATATTTCCATATTTACTAAAGGTTATTCCTCTTGCAGAAATGTCGGATGATTTTTGTATAATCCCGACAACTAATAGCAATAAACCAACGAATAGAGAAAATTTATAAAGTAATTTATACAGTTTCATTTTTATATTAAAGTGTTGATTAAAGCAATTTTTTTCAAAGGTTGCCGCTAACTACCTGATAAGCATAACATATAAACAATATCAGAGTCAGTTTTTTTTCAAATTTACCTAATTTAAAGGTAGGAATCAATCCTTAATAATACATGTTTTTTGTGCAATTTATCAAATTAAAACTCTTATAAAGATGGATGGAGGTGTAACCACACGAAAGGATTGTCTTCGTCGAACCTTCGGTTTAGTGCGGTAGCGGGGGCAGTTTATCTGATTTCAAATTGCTTCACCATCCAATGATTAGAATGGTTAGTAATCAAATCAGTTTTTATAGCTTCATCTTTAGAAATCAGAAAATTATAGACTTTTAAAGGAATTGAATCTGGATATTCTGTCAACCCTTCATTAAGAACTTTTGCAGCTTCCTCATTTTGTCCACTTGTGTCCAAAGCTTCAAATTTGTAGATGTAAATTAATACAGGTATTTTATTAAAAATATTTTTAAACTCATAAGCTAAGTCTGTCATTAATTCTACTTGAAATTTTGTATTTGATTTTTTACCAACAGCTGCCGTTTGACTTATGTGATTTTGGTATGCCATAAACATTAATAGTAAATGTCGATTTTTAGTTTTTTTATTTTGATATAGTTTATCAATTTTTTTTGGTGTATCAGGACTTAATTCACCCAAATCTGATTGTAAGGCTTGTGTGTAAAATTCATCTAATAAATTGAAAATTGCTTTATCTTGATTGTCGATCTTTGTTTCGCTTCGGAGTTGATTGATACGGGCTTCATTAGCTTGAGAAAACACATTGAATGCAATAAAGAAAATGATTAAGGTTAGTTTTTTCATTGTTTAAGTTTAGATTCCAGTTTTGAGTAAATTGCACACAACGTTTGGCCGCTATCCGACTGTAGCGAATCCAGCGAACTGTGTACTGTCTGCTAAGATAATAGTTTTACGTGAAAAATAGACTAGAAGCCAACAAAACCCAGCAATAGCGGTTAACGGCTGTTGTAGGTAGTTTTTCTAGATTCGGTATCCAATTCCAAATTTAAGTATGTTAATATTCGTATTATAACTTTTATCAGGAATTCCATCTTCAACTCCAATCTTTATAAAGTCATATTGTGCTTGCAAGAATAATTTGTGAGTCAAATCATAGAATAATCCAATATTAAAATTAAAACCATTCTCATTATTGTTAATATCCGAAGGTAAATCCGCATTTGTATTTTCCCTCCAAACTGCGTCATAAATTATTATTGAATATCCTAATCCAATTTGAGGATGCAATTTTTTTAAATTCTGAATATTAAATTCTGCAAATATTCGAGGTTGTATTGGAAATATTTTGACATCAAAAAGTTGATTCATGGCAGTGGCACCGGATTTTGTATTCTGAAAAATGCCAAAATTTATAGAAGCTCCTATATCTACTATTTTATTGTCCGAAAATTTATATTTGGCTCCTAAGTCAACTAATCCATTATAATTCTGCCCTAAAAAATTGTCGCCAATCGCAATCGGATAATTAGCATCAATACTAAATTTAGAATCTTGTGAAAATGATTTTATAGTAAAAAATATTAATAATATTACTATAATTCTTAATCTCATGATTTTAATTTTATTAACTTTTTTCTATTTACTCACAACTACAATCATATTCTTCAGCAATTTCTTCACAAGTTAGGTCTGCTGGGCTTTGAATATTTAATTCAGAACAAGGAGTTTTATCATCATCTTTTGAACAAGAAATATTATTTGTTACGATTAATATTCCAAATAATAAAATTAGTTTTTTCATGAGTCATTTTTTTTAAAATTGCGTTCGGTTATTGAATTCTCCGAGTCTGCGGTAAAATTACCTACAATGTATCACAAACTGCTGTTAGTGGTAGTTTTTTTAATTTGATGATCGAATTACCGGCATTGCTTTTAAATTTTCTTGCTCTTTGGTTTTGATAAGTTCAACATTTTGTTCAATGTATAAAGTTTTTAAAATCAAATTGTTTGTGATGTCTAGTTTGGTTATTAATGTTTCTCTCAAATAAAGCTGTTTTAGTTCAACATTTTTAGTAACATCAATTTTAGTTAGCTTAGTGTTTTCATCAAGTTGTAATGATCTTAGTTTTGAAAGATTTTTGAATTCAAATGTTTGTAGAAAATTCCCTTGTAGATACATTTGTTCAATTTTGTCAGTATTCACTAACTCAATGCTTTCTATACTATTTCTAAAAGCGAATAAACCAGTTAATTTTGGTAAGTTTTTTAAAACTAATTTTTTTCCTAGTTTGTTCTCTCCAACATATAACTCTTCAATTACTGAATTATTGAAAAAAACATCAAGATTAGGAATGTTGTTTGTCATAGCATTTAGGATTCTTAGACTTTTAAAATGAATCAAATCATCCAAGCGATTAATGTTTCTCTTCGAAATGTTTAATTTTTTGACAGTATCGATTTCTGAAATTTCAATTTCTTGATTTTTATTAAAATCATATCCTAAATCTAAAAGAGCAGTTTTGAGATTTAAATCTTTGAATTTAATTTTTTTCTGTGCATTGATGTCTATTGATGTAAGTGTTAACACAATCAATAAAAGGTGTTTTATATTCATAGGTTCTGAAAATTTCTCATAACGTATCGCCGCTTCTCGTTAGTTGCGAACTACGGAACTGCGTACTTTCGGCTAAGATAAAATATTTTCGTGAAGAAAGAAGTTCAATTCAAGAAAAACCAGCAATAGCGCGAAACCGCTGTTATGAGCAGTTTATTTTAGCTCTAATTTCACGTTTGATTGATTTCTAAAAATTTCACGCAAAACTTTCACTTCATTCTCATTCAGATTTTCTGTTGGAATTAGATTAGCTACTTGCTCACTTTGGTATATTAAAAACCAGTTTTTCAACTCAACAATTTTATGGACTTTGTTTAATTCCAGCTCAGAATTAAAACTTTCTCCAATGATTTTCATTTTTACATTGGTAAATTCATATTCTATATTTTCTTGAATTCTTTTATTTGATAAAAAATTCTTTTTAAAATTTTTATATAATGAAATCGGAATCATAAAAGTCATTATAAAACCAAAAATCAGTGGAATTAAGGGCATTTCTTCCAAGATTATAATACCTGAAAAATACAATAAAGAATAAATAAACGTTACGACACCAATTAAATGCATCAATATTATTAATGGTTTTTTGTAAGTCAAGTAAAACATAAGTTTTAGATACTTTTTAGTGTCTATTTTAGTTTTAATATGCATGTTCTTTTTTAGCAGAATGGTTTAATAAATTGATCATAACGTCTTGCGACTAAAGATAGTGTCGATGCCAGCGAACGGATTATTTTCTGTTAAAGATAAATATTTTTAGTGAATGCGTAAAAATAAAAACCAGCAATAGCGCGAAACTGCTGTTAGTGGCTGTTTTTATTTTTTTAAGTGTAAATATTCTTTCAACTGTTTGAAATCAAACTCAAAACTAAAAAATAACGAATCTTCAATGATTTCATTGTACAAAGTATTATTATCTTCGGGATTATATACACGTCTAACAGTTCCGTATGGGTGCGTTTGGCCATGCTGCAAAATAAGTCCTAGAGAATCAATCACAAAAATATTTGATGAACGATCAATGTACTGGTATTTTTTAACTTTTTGAACATTCGCTTTAAAATTTATAGTCTTTGTTCTTAACAATTGTAGTTTTTCATTATTCATTATAACAGAATCTTTAAAGAAAACTAATGAATCAACACGATTGTAATTTTTATAACTATAAATAAATGTAGTTTTTTCTGGTGAGACGATTTTCTTTATAAATAATAAATAAGGACGAGCCTTATTTTCTTCATTGCTATACTCATCAAGGCGAGATTTATATTCTAAAACTGTTGTTTTATTCACGCTTTTTACTTTTTCATTTTTATTGTCTTTACATGAAACGAACGAAATAATTAGGATAGTAACGAAAAATCTGCATATTAATATTTTCATGTTTTAATTTTTATCGGTACTAGAATTTCTCGTTATGGATTGGAGTTCTCAAAATAGCCGCTAACGTCTTGCGACTAGAGATAGTGTCGATGCCAGCGAACTGATTATTTCCTGTTAAAGATAAACGTTTTTAGTGAATACGTAAAAATAAAAACCAGCAATAGCGCGAAACTGCTGTTATAGCTCGTTTAATTCAGTACTGAATTTCTATCCAAATCAGAATATGGAAAAACACCTTTTTCTTTGAGCTTTTCTATTAATTTACCCGAACCATTCTGTCTTGCGAATTCCATTTCATCTTTAAGTATTTCCATTGTCAAAAGTAAACCATGTTTTTTATTACCGATATAAAATTGTTTTCCTTCGGGTTCATAATTGTCGAAAAGAATACATTTATTTGGTTCGTTTTCTTCTCCGGGAAATTCACAAGTTTCACCGGGTTCTAATTTTGCCATAAATGAATAGTTACCAATTCCAGTAAAAATTCCACATAAACGTCTTTCGATTTTATTGAAGTCTGTTGTTTCTGTTTCGTCACTATTGTAATTATGTTTGGTGAATCCAACTAATTCATAAGTTCCCAATCGATTTGGTTTTGGTCCATTACCATCAGGTTTTATCAATTCCATTGTTGCAAAGCCAGTGCCTTGAATTCCATTTGGATAATAATACATATCAACCGCACCACCGATTTCAAAAGGAATGATTGCATGACCAACTATATCGTGTGATTTTCCAAGAACTTTTTCCAATCCGACTGATTTTTCTTCATAATGATTTTGAAAATCTTCATCTGTAAATTCTTTTTTTGCTTCTTTCGTGCCAAATAATTTCTTTAAAAAATTCATTTCTTTGTTTATAAGGGTTATTAAATGAGCTATAACGTGCCGCAGATTGTGATAGTTGCGATTCCAGCGCAACTGTGTACTTTCTGCTAAGATAAAATATTTTCGTGAAGAAAGAAGTTCAATTCAAGAAAAACCAGCAATAGCGCGAAACTGCTGTTAGTGGTAGTTTTTTTAGAATATAGTTTTTAAGTTAACTTTTTTGATTATCTGTTTTTCTCCTTTGGATTGATAATAAAGAATTAAATCGTTTTTTTCTACTACCATAGAATCCATTTGACCGTAATTCCATGGATTACTGTCTGATATATTTACAGTTAATTCTTTACCGGTAAAAAAATTATGAATAATTAAATTTTCAAACTTTTCATCTTCAATGTGCGCAATGATATTTGCGTTGTTTTTTGTTTCTTGTGGATAAGCATATTGTTCGCTTGGTCTGTTTTTATCTGTAAAGATGAATACTCTAGAATAACATGGACCACCACATGGAAAGCCAACAACAGTATAAAATTCGTTACAATATCTAATCTTAGACATTTGAGGTCTTGTGTCTAAAAATTTGATTATTGTGTCGTTTGAGTGTTTTGAGAAAATAGTTAATTTATAGGCATTAGATTCTGTATTTGGTATTTCTTCAAGCACTGAAATGAATTTGTCGTTTTCACATCTGTAAGTGCTATCTAATAATTTTGCATCTGAGTTAATATTTCTTTTAGCAGATTTGGTTGGAATTTCTTTTATTTCCTGAGTTGATTCCATTTTTTTTGAATTTCTGCAACTCAGAAATAGCAAGGCAATAAATATTAGAGATGTTCTCATTTAACGGATTTCTGTAAAATTCACACTAACGTCTTGCAGCTTGAAATAGTGGCAAAGCCAGCGAACTAATTATTTTCTGTTAAAGATAAATATTTTTTGTGAAGAAAAAACGTCAAGGTAACAAAGCAATCCAGCCATTATCACAAACTGCTGTTAGGCAAAGTGTTGTGTCCTATTTTGGCTCCCAATCTTCATAATCAAACCAAATCTCTTTATTTTTTTTAACTCGCTTAATTATTCGTTTTTTTGGGTCACTCCATTCTCTTGTTTTAGGATTATAAATTCTGTAACCATCATTGTCATAATAGACAATTCCTTTTTTATCACAAGTTTCAATTATTTTCACTTTAATGAGGAAATCTTTGAAATTTAACTCAGTAATTATTCCTTTTGCATTACAGATATCATCATCATATTTTTTCTCTTGCAAATCGCTGACAAATCCTTTTCGATAGCTAAAATCAACTGTGTTGCCAATTTTATATTTGGCAAATTTTTCTTCTTTTCTAGAGAGTTGTATTTTTTTTGAATTTTCCCAGTAATCTTTATAATATTGAATTTGCTTATCTAAATCGATTTCTTTGTTATTCAAATGTCGGTGATAACTTTGCAAAATAATTCCGGACATATCATCGGGATGAAAAATTCCCTTATCATTAAAAAACTTTGAAAGTCTTGAACCTGCCCAAAGTTGCCAATTATTTCTCAACCACATTCCAAATCCTAGATGTACCCTTCCTGAAAATTCATCTTCTGACAATTGCTTTAATTTGGTTCTTGTACTGTCTGGCCAAAATGTGTTTATTTGTTTAAAGCTATCCTCTAAATCTTTTGGAATGTAAATTCCATTTAAAGAATCTGTCGTAAATCTAACTTTGTCCTCTGACTTTGATTTTTTATCATTGGTCTGACCAAAGCAAATTACGGTTGCAAAAATGAAATATGTTATTGATAGCAGTTGTTTCATAACATTGTGCCTAACGTCTTACGTCTTGAAATAGTGGCAAAGCCAGCGACCTGATTATTTTCTGTTAAAGATAAATATTTCTCGTGAAGAAAAAACGTCAAGGTAACAAAGCAAACTAGCAATAGCGCGAAACTGCTGTTGTGCGTAGTACCTATAACTTTTTACTAACTGAGTCAATAACATTCGTTACTAGATTTGGACTTGTAGGTTCGTTCTCCTTTCCTCCATACCCAGTTTGTTGATGAGAGAAGATTGCTTGAGTTGCTTGCATTAAAAGTTTATCATTTCCATCATCTGATTTTGCAGTATTTAATAAACTTAGAGTTGATTTCATAGCATTTGCTTTGTGCATATTTATTATTGTATTATGCATTTGAGCATTATAGTTTTTAATACAAAATACTATTCCGAAGATAAAAATTGAGTATAAAAATAACTTTGTAATTAAAAATTTATAATAAGTAAAGTAAATAGTATTTGAAACTAGTAAGTCAATCTTTTCTCCTTTCCCAAGCATCTGTTTTTTGACACTGATAGCTATTTCTGAAAAGCATTTATTAGAGTCTAGACTGAAAAACAGAATGACCAAAAGAAGAACAATCAAAGCTCCTGTAATTATAGCCCACATATTCGCTGATTTTTTATTTTTTTCTGCCTCAAATTGAAAATCTAGTTGTTTGTCAGCGATTTCCAATTTTGTTTTAAACTCATCAAATTTTTTCTCTTCATTTATTAAATTCTCTTTTTCATTTTGCAATTCTATTCTTAACTTTCGTATTTCATTAGCTTCATTGTCAATTTTTCTTTTTTCTTCTTCAAATTCTTTTTTAGTCTTACTTATTATTTCATTCTTCTCCTTTTCTGTCATCAATGAAAAGTCATTTTTAGAAAATTCTAAATCTTGTATTAATGTTGATGCTAAACTTTTTAATTCTGATACAGAAGTTCTATAATCATTCACATTTGCCGGTTTGCTATTAATTCCAGCTAAAATTTTAGTATATTCTTCTTTTGAATTAAAAAACTTTTGTACGTACAATCCTAACTTGTTTTTTGTGTCAATTAAAATTTCAATTTTCATGCTGTTGTTAGTAGCAACACTATCTTCTAACTGAATAATTAAATCTTCTAGTTTATCTATTATTTCATTCATAAATGTTGAATTTTAATTGTATGGTCTCAGGTATTACGCACAACTAACAGATATACATTATAAAAATCAAAATCACATCTGCTATTGTTAATCAAACCTACAAAATTTCGCACGAGTTAACAACCCTTATAAGTAGGATTTTAGTTAAGTTATTAACTAAAAATGTTTATAGTGAGGGGAGTTTCCTCCACACTTCCTCCACACTTCCCTCGCAAAAAGTACCCGTTTTGCGAACAAAACCCCAACATTACCCGAACAACACCCGAAGCCGGTCATTAAAAAGGAACAATTTGACTAGTCAATACTAGTCATCAGTAGTCATGAGTAGTCAACAAACATCAAAACCGGTCAAAACCGGTCATTGGTAGTCAGCCACTTGTGTGCCTTAAAACCGCACTATAGCTTTGTTCTTAATCAGTGACCAAACCGGGCTGAGGAAATATTTATTAATCCCAAAAAACTAAAACATTATGGGAACATACAACAAGGGCATACTAGGCCCGTTTTCAGGAAAAGTTGGTACCGTGGTAGGTGCCAGTTGGCGAGGTAAAGACATATTGCGCTCACTACCTAAAAAGACAGACCGCACGCCAACAGAAACTCAAATGCTGCAACGGTTAAAGTTTACCACCGTAAGCGAGTTTTTAACCCCTATTAGCAACGTGATTACCCGTTACTATGGGTCGGGCAGTGGAGAACTCACCCGCCGCAACCAAGCCATGTCTTACCACATGAAAGAAGCCGTTAACTATGTTGATCCAAACTTTGTGATGGTATACAACAAAGTGCAAATTAGTAAAGGCGATTTGCTGGGCGTGCAAAACCCCACAGTAGCAGTCCCGGGTGGTGATAAAATTACCTATAGTTGGGTAGACAACTCAGGGCAAGGTACCGCTAAACCTACTGACCAACTGGTAGTAGTGATTTATGCTCCGACAGAAAACTTGTATTATTCTTTGCTCAATGCAGCTGTACGATCTGATGGAACAATTAATCTTGATATGCCAACTTATTTTAACGGTTTACAGGTACAAAGCTGGATAACATTTGCAGCAGCCGATGGAAAAAGTTATGCTACTAGTGTTTATATGGGAGCGGTGACGATAGGATAGAGGATAGAAATGAGAAGCAAGAAGCAAGAAACTAGATGTGAGAGACGAGAGGCAAGAATCGAGAGACGAGAAACGAGAAGCAAGACTTTTGTAGGTCTTCAACTAGACACTTTTGCTACATCCTGTTTTCTTACTTCTCGTTTCTATTTTCTAAACCCTTTTCTCTTACGTCTTGCCTCTCGATTCTTGCCTCTTGCTTCTAACTTCTAGTTTCTATTCTCTATAAAAAAACTATATTTGATATTTCTAAGGCTTTTCTCTCTCTTATAGCGCTATTGCCTTTAAACCTAAACCAAACAAAACATGAAAAAATTATTATTCTTATTTGCTATTGGCTACTCGGCTATGGCATTGGCACAACAAGACAAACGACTAAAAGGGATTGAGGTTGAACTAAACAAGATTTTGGTCACGGCCAAAGCAGCCGGATTTGCAGTGGCAGTGGTTGAAGGTGATAAGATTATTTATGCAAAAGGTTTTGGGTATCGCGATTATGAAAATAAGATTCCGGTAGATGCCAATACTTTGTTTGCCATTGGCTCTACTACAAAAGCGTTTACTTCGGCTATCTTAGGACAATTACGTGCAGCAGAGAAGTTGTCTTTGGATGACAGCCCACGAAAATATGTTCCTGAGTTGAAATTTTTTAATGATAAGATGAATGAGAATATTATCATTAAAGACTTGATGTGTCATAGAACCGGCATGTCGCGTCATGATTTTTCGTGGTATTTTTTTCCCACAACCTCTAAAGACAGTTTGATACAACGCTTGGCGCATCAGGAGCCGTTTGCCGGCGTAAGAGAAAAATGGTTGTACAACAATTTTATGTTTTTAACCCAAGGTGTTATTGCCGAGCGTATCACCGGAAAAAGTTGGGAAGACAATATCAAAGAGCGTTTCTTCACACCGCTGGGCATGACCAGGTCTAATACGTCAATTGGAGAAATGAAGACCGCTACCAATGCGGCTTTTGGTTATCAATTAAAGAAAGAGACTATTATCAGCAAAATGGATTATTATGATATTTCGGGTATGAGTCCGGCCGGAAGTATTAACAGTAGTGTGAATGACCTGTCAAATTGGATGATTACTTGGCTTAACAAAGGAAAGTTTAAAGGGCAAGAGCTTATTCCGGAGAGTTATATTCAGGAAGCCATGAGTTCTCAAATGGTGGTTAGCGCCGCCTTACCAGATAAAGAAAACCCGGATATTCATTTTGCTAACTATGGTTATGGCTGGTCTTTAAAATCGTATAAAGGACATTACCGAGTAAGTCATGGTGGCAATATTGATGGTTTTTCAGCCGATGTTACTTTGTTTCCAAGTGATAATATTGGGATAGTAGTATTGGCCAATCAAGATGGTTCAGCTGTTCCGGGCCTAGTTAGGAATACCATTTCAGATTATATCTTGAAAGTGAACAAAACCGATTATGTAAAAATTTATACAGAAGATATGGCTAAGGCCAAAAAAGCAGAAAGTGAGGCTAAGAAAAAAGCAACTTCTTCAAAAGTAGCCCATACTAAACCGTCTCACATTTTACAAGATTATACCGGAAAATACAGTAATCCGGGTTATGGTGAGTTTACCATAGCCAATGAAAACGATTCGTTATTTGCAAATTTTAAGTTTAAAAAACTTTATTTGAGACATACTCATTATGATATTTTTGAACCTTTTGAAGTGCATAAAAAAGTGATTGATACAACAGATAGTGGTGGTAATACCCGTTTTAATTTTGCTACCAATGAAAGTGGTGAGATTGCTTCAGTAAAAATAAAATTAGAAGCGATGTTGGATCCAATTGAATTTAAGCACAAACCTAGTACTATAAAAGTCAGTAAAGAGGTTTTGGCTCAATATGTCGGCGATTATGAATTGGCAGGAATAACGATTAAAACTTATATTAAAAATGAGGATAAACTTTTTTTGTTTGTACCGGGACAACCGGAATACGAATTGTTAGCCACCGACAAGCATAAGTTTTCCTTTAAAACCCTTGAAGGATTTAAAGTAGAGTTTGTAGAAGAAGCTGATAAAACCATTAAAAATGTGATTTTAATTCAGCCTAATGGAAAGTTTACAGCGAAACGGAAGTTGTAGAGGTTTAATTGTATCAATTCAGTCTATTATGGGTTTAAAAGCGTGTGTATAGTTTAACTTTTAAAACTATAAATGAGATTTTTAAATAAAACATTTATATTTGCCCTCGAAATGAAAAACATCTTTATACATATCAATCGCTCACAGAGAGCACTAATCAATGATAGTTTAAAAGGATTTTATCCTTTGAAACGATCGGGATGTGGTATGTATTTAGGTTTGGTAAGTAATAATTAGGTTATTCCAATTGATAAATATAACAGAAGCGTCCTTGAAAAAGGGCGCTTTTTTTGTGCCAATAAGTAACAAATAGAAAAAAAAATAAAAAAAGTTTTGAATAAATGTTTAATGCATAAACCAAATATTGAAATATAGCCTTGAAAAGTAATCCGATGAGAGACAGTCATTTGGTAATTTTAAGACTCTGCTCCTTGTGGCGGACAGGAATTCTTTTGATTTAAAATAGATGCTAACCAATTGATAATCAGTAAAATAATTTTAAAAAAGATTTGGAAGTTAGTTTTTTTTGACATTATCTTTGCCGAAGAAAATAAGACATCAGGTAGCAGACTGCAATAAGCAGATCTAACAAATGAAATTATGAGAACAACAATTTTACGATATAGTGAGACACAAAGAAAAGATAGTATTATGAATATAGTATTTATAGATAATGAGCAACAACTGGCTTACCCGAATGCAGATTTTGGGTATAAGAAAAAACAGGTGCATAGGCAAGTCATAGGATAATAGTATCTTGTATGATGATATGAAGCACCTTTAACGAGGTGCTTTTTTTATGTCTTATAATGACTGTTTGTGAAGCGTTAACAAGTTAAAGCTCTTTAAAATATCAAAGATTTTGTAGCTCAACGGTAGAGCGGTGGGTTGTTAACCCAAGGGTTGCAGGTTCAAATCCTGCCAGAATCGCACAAAGTTCTGTAGAAAGGAACAAGGCTCATTGGTCCCGATAGCTATCGGGATTCTCGACTGTCTCTCGAGAGATGCGGGTTCGAAATGCTTTAGCATTCACGAACTCCTATTGAAAACAATAGAAGCGAAGTGAGTAATCCCGCATGAGCCGCTTTTTTAGTGTTCAGTGTTCGGTGAGCAGTGTGCAGTAAAGAGAGTGACTGGGAAGGCTACAGGTTTGGGTCCTGCTTTCCAGACTAAAGGAAACACGCCAAAGTGAGAGAGTTGGGCTTGTCTGTAAAACAAGTGTTTAAAACTGAGTAAGTGCAAATCTTACTGTTTCCACCATAGAGATTTGTGATGTAATGGCTAGCATACAAGATTTTGACTCTTGTTGTTCAGGTTCCCCCGATAGTTATCGGGGCTGGCAAATCGAAAAAAGGAATAGTGGTGTATGTGGTATGCACGTCGGTCTGAAGCACCGAAGGTACTCGTTCAACTCGAGTCTGTTCCACAAGAAATGAAGTTTAATTTAAAAAATGAAATGTTATGACAACTTACAACAGAATAGCTTTAGTAGGTATTGAATGGGAAGAATACCAAGTCATTAAATCTAGCTATACAGGTCTTATTATTTGGCATCAATCTATTCCAAAAATTGTGGTTAAGAATGGTGTGCTGTATATGGAGAAAGAGTCAGGTGTAGGAATGCTACCTGTTGATAAAGTTGTGTATTACGGAATCTATGATAATGATTTTGATTTTATAACTGGTTTGGTCATTTGGGGTGGACCTTGTTTTCCTAATGCAAGCGCTATGTTGGATTGCCGATTAAAAATTCCCTGTTTAATTAAAGCGATGAAATATTCCAGGTTTAGTTCTCCAAGAGGATTTGTTGCTGCAGGTGCAGAGGTTGAAGTATTGGAAGATACTGTTGCCAAATGGGGAAATTGGCATTGTGGAGAGAATAAACATCGGTTTTTAGGACAGTGGGAAAGCGATTATGCCGCTACTATAGAACCCTTTTTTGAAGGCGATGCTGTTCGTATTATGATCGTTGGCGATAAAGTTTGGCAGATAAAACTAGAAGGCGAAACATGGTTAAAATCAATACATCCTAACAATGCCGGATTTATGAAAATAGACCAAGATTTGTTAGCAGATACAATTCATATAAAAAGAGTATTACAGATGGATATGATTGGAAATGATTATATCATAAGTAACGATGGTAATAAATATTTATTAGAAGTAAATCACATTCCCAATATTACCCGATTTGAAGAAGTCAGAAAAACTTACTTAGAAACGGTTATTCAATGGATTGCTGATTAAAACGATACTAAACAAGTCTTGTTGGGTGTTTCTGTATAGCACTATTGTGGTGAATGTTGCTGAGAAGCATTATGTTTTACTATACAACTTGATTTGGAGGTTTTGGTAGTTTCCCAAAAAACTATCCACCATAAGTACTATGTGTCGCGGGTTCGATTCCCGTTCTCAATTCAGAATGAGATAGCTCAGTTGGATAGAGCAATAGTTAATGCGAAGGTTCGAGTCCTTCTCTCGTCCTCAAGACGAGGTAACTCAGTTGGTAGAGTACTACACTTTTAATGTAGCTGTTAGAGAACATCAACTCTAAAAAAAATGATGACACAAAAGAAGACGATTTGGTCTTTGTCGGTGAAAATGAATCAGTGTTCAAATTTTACACTCACAATAAGACCTGAAAGCAAAGTTGGTTATTTGAAATTTTGGTTGGCTTTTGTATTTGATTACCCTTAAAATCGCCTACTGATTTTAAGGACTAAAAACAGTACATCACCTTTCCAAAGGATTGGGTAACGCTTTATTTTCCGTCATTGTTGGAGGATGAAGACCAATAGTTTTCTTACTTAAAAAATGTTGAATATTAAAATAAATAATTATGTTGAAAAGAATTAGAATCAATACCTACCAAGTGGGTTTGGTATTTGAAAGAGATAAATTGATTACTGTATTGAAAGAAGGTGTTTATTGGTTGTTTGGCAACAAAAATGTATTGGTCTACAATACCAACCAAGCTTTTTATCCACCGGTAGAATTGAATATCTTGTTGCAAAACAAAGATTTTGCCGAGATGATTGAAGTAGTCGAGGTAGCGGATAACGAAATGGTTTTACAATTCGTAAACGCCAACTTTAAAGAAGTCTTGACCGCAGGTAGATATGCGTTTTGGAAAGGTGTTAACTGGAATGCTTTTACCAGAGTAGACTTATCTAAAGTATACATCACAGAGCAAATCCCAATGGTATTGTTAGAAAATATTAAGTTGAGAACCTATGTGAGACGTTTTACCGTATTGAACTTTGAAAAAGGTTTGTTGTATGTAAACGGTTTGTTTGTTAAAGAATTGACTGCCGGTACTTATTACTTTTGGAATAACGCCATTACCGTAGAAGTAAAGAACGTTGATATCAGACAACAACAAATGGAAATCTCCGGTCAGGAATTGTTGACCAAAGACAAAGCTGCATTGCGTATCAACTTCTTTGTGAAGTACCAAGTAGTTAATGTAATGAAAGCTTTGGTAGACAACAAAGACTTTGAGAAACAATTGTATGTTACCATGCAGTTGGCTTTAAGAGCCTTTGTGGGTGCTTTTACTTTGGATGAATTGTTGGTAAGAAAAGATGCAATGGCCAACAGCATCTTGGAAGATTCTGATGCCAAAATTAAAGATTTGGGTTTGAGTGTTTCTGATGCCGGTATTAGAGATGTCATCTTACCTGGTGATATGAAAGAAATCATGAATCAGGTTTTAGTAGCTGAGAAGAAAGCACAAGCCAACAGTATCATGAGACGTGAAGAAACTGCAACAGTAAGAAGCATGTTGAACACGGCTAAATTGATGGAAGAAAACGAAATGTTGTGGAAGTTGAAAGAGATGGAATATGTTGAAAAAATTGCAGATAGAATTGGTGAAATCACCATTTCAGGAAGCGGTAACATCATCGGTCAATTGAAAGAGATTTTCGTTAAATAAAAAACTCCTCAGCAATGAGGAGTTTTATTGTTTTTGATGGTGTGGCGAAATGATAAACAGGTTTCCGCAATCAATAAATCCCCTGACCACTAAATAGGACATTAAAAACAAAATACTGTAAGCAAGTCTTATCGGACTTTGTTTTTCCTTAGTTGTAGTAAGCTTTATATTATGGGCTAACCTTTTCATTCTTGTAATTTATTTAACAAACCTTTGCAGGATATTGCTAAGCATTGTTTTTATAGGTGTTTGAAATTGATTTAAAAAATTATTTCGGGTTAAAAACCTTGAAGTTATACCGACTGCCGTATTTATTAAATCACTTTTAAAATCAGAGGAGTCATCATCGCTTGGAGAAAAGAATGATTTGATGAGTGTTAACGGATTTAAAGATTGGGTTAAATTATGAACCTGTGATTTGAGTTCGAGCAACTCTAAATCTTGTTTCTTTTGCAAGTGCTCAATATGCTCCATCAAAAGTTGTTCTTGTGTAATTGTTTTCATGACTACTTTTTAGAGAGATTAGGGAAGCTTGTTGTTGGTTTGTAACATGCTCTTAATGACCATATTGCTTATTGGAGTTCTAATCCAAGTTTTTCTAAAGATTAAAATAATAACCCAAAGAAGAACATAACCAAAACCAACGATAAAGAAACCATAGTAATTTTTTTGTAAAACATCGCCTAACCAAAGCGCTATGCCAATAGAAAAGAATAAGGAAACCAAAGCAACAACTATAGATAGGATAAATCTAACCGATAAGGTAGAAGTAAGTGCGGCTATTTCATAAATGGCTTTATGTTTGTAAAGTTCAAATGAAGTTTTGCCATACTGCTCTACTTTTTCAAATAAATTTTCTAAAGTTGTTGCCTTGTTTTCCATAAGTATTTAATGCTTATTTTACTGAATGATCTGTTGCCAAATCTTCGGCTTTATCAATAACAGCATCAAATTTCTTAGAGGTCTTGTTATACAAATCCTCAAATTTGTTTTTTAGGTCTTGGGTATAATCATTTCCTTTTTTTAGTATTTTTCTTCTGGTTTTAGTCCCTTTGTCCGGTGCTAATAAAATACCTGCTAGGGCACCAATGGCAACGCCTCCTAAAACTCCTAATATTAACTTGTTTGTGCTCATAATGTTTTTTTTAAAGGTTTGTATTTTAAAGTCTTCTTCCTTGTATTATTCTAAGAATAACAGCTATGATAGCGATAACTAATAGAATGTGTATAATGTTTCCGGCACTATAGGCAAAAAAGCCAATTGCCCACAATATCAGTAGTACAACGGCTATGGTGTAAAGTAAATTGCTCATGATGTTTTAGTTTTTAGTTAATTTTTTAATACAATAAAGGTAATCCATTTAAAAATCAAATGTCTTACAGAATTCATTGTAAGAGTTGCAAGATTCACACTTGTTCCACAAAACTAATTTACTTTGAAAATGACCTAAGCTAAGTCTGCTGATTTACAATTGTTCTAACAGAAAGAAGTCGGAAACAAAATCATTTTGTTGCTGGTAAGTCAATCTGTCTGTAGGTTTGATGGCGATGTTTATATTGTAAAATCGATTGTCATAAGAAATCATATCAAAAAGTTTTGTAATGGCATTTGATGTGCCAAACAACAATACTTCATTGTAATACAAGATGTATTCGCTTATTTTTTTGAAGTAATAATTTTGAAGATGTGATTCCCTAAACTCAATATGCTTTTCATCGTTTTCTTGAGTTTGCTTTTCTTCAAAGGAGTTTGTAGATTTTTTTTCTAAAATATCAATCGTCAGCTCAATTAAATTGGCCGATGATTGGTCGATGTAGATGCCCAATTTTTTCATAATCGTAAAATTTTAAATAGGTAATGAATAAAAAAGTACTTTTTGAGCATAATTTTTTTGATTTTAAAAAAAGCACCAAATTATTGGTGCTTTTAACTGTTATTTGTTTTTGAGGCAAACAGTTTTTTTGACAATTGATTTGAACATGAAAAGAGATTGTTACTATGTTAGTTGTTTGACTAATCTCAAATAAAATCATTTTGCAATAACAAATTCTTGAGGACAATATTTCTTGCTGATGACTTTTTAACTAGCTACTAAAAAGAACAACCTCTTTTCAAAATTCAAGAACAAAAATTATTTTTTACTTATTCTAAATTTACAATACCAACATTAGTATTGACTCCTGCGGTAACTATAACATCAGTTTGTGTTACAGGAAGTAACGGCAATACCGGTGTAATGGTTACGGTGTAGTTACCCGGTGGTAAGCCAGTTACTTTGAAATTTCCTTCGGCATCCACATTACTGGTATAAACCAATAGGGAAGTAGAAGAAGTAACGGTTACCATGGCCAGAGCACCGACCGGAGTTATACTTCCGATGATATTCCCGGATATAGCTGTTAGTACTGGTCTTAGTACCGGTTTCAATTTAAAAGTTCCGTTTCCGGTTTCAATTATAGAAGCATTGGCATCAAAATCTAATATAATGCTATTGTCAATATCGGCATACAAATCTTGATTTACCAATAATTTTAAACCTGATTGCTCCGCACTTGGTGTGCTTAAAGGATAAGTTACTCCATCTAACACTACGGTATTATTTGGTCCTAATATCAATCGGATTTGGCTTACTCTTGAATCACTCAAAGTACTTGTTGCGATAAGCGTGTCATTACCATTAGTAAAGTCTAACAGATTGTAGATACCGGCATTGGTATTCAGTAAAACCAATTCTCCGTTGCTTCCTTTTACTTCAACGGCTTGAATATCAATATTTACTTCACTAAAAGGTCCGGGAGCATCGGTTAGTCTAACTTTATAGTCATAACTACCAGAACCTGAACTGTCGTTGCTACAAGCATTAAATGAAATAGCAGTAACAACAATGGCCATTATTAGAATTATCTTTTTCATTTTAAAAAGTATTTAGTTAATTGTAGATTATTAGCATTACAAAGTTCAAGTTTTAACCCTAACATTACGTTATATAATATTTTGATAATGTTTCATAATTTTCATTTTTTGCTACTTTTTTTCTTCTAAAAGCTTCTTTGCTTCGAGTTCTTTTTTCTTCTTAGCCTCTAACTCTTTTTTCTTTTTTTCTTCCAATTCCTTAAGCTTTTTCTCTTCCGCTTTTTTCTTTTTGTTGAAATAACCTTTTAACAGAAAGTTGCTTTTGGCGGCTTCCATATTCTCATTTAATCCTTTAGAAGCATTTTGCATATTGACCAAAGTGGCATCAAGAGATTTGCCCATTTTGTCATCGTTTACCAATTTAGACAGCATGCTGTTTTCATTGTTCATTTTAGAGGTGAATTCCGCTAATTCATAGGTAATTACTTGAGCATTATCGACACTGACTTTGATGCTTTGCATGATGTCTTCCATTTCAACCGCTTTGGTTGAAGCAATTGTACCATTGTTTTTTACCACCACTTTCGAGGCTGATCCGGGTGAAATGGTCAGGACTTTATCGCCCATCAATCCATCGGAACCAATGCTGGCCATAGCATCTGTTTTGATGTATTTGTGTACTTCTTCTTTGATGGCCACTAATACCACTACTGAAGTGTCTGAGACAAATTCAATCGATTTTACTGAACCAACATTGATACCCGAAAATCGAACATTGTTGCCTACTTTCAAACCACTTACATTACTGAAGTAGGATTTTAGTTCGAAGGTTTCACCAAATAAGTTTTTGTTCTTGCCAATGAAATAAATGGCCATTATAAAAAGTAAAACACCTAATATGACAAACATGCCTAATTTTAATGTATATCCTGATTTCTTCATCATAACTACTGTTTTTAAATTATATAAAAAATGATCTAACCCATGCATCTTTGCTTTTTTCTAATTCTGTATAAGTGCCTTCAGCATGGACGGTGCCTTCATTCAGAATCATGATTCGGTTCCCGGTTAATTTGGCGCAAGCCATATCATGGGTAATGATGATAGAAGTGGTTTTGTATTTCTTTTGAACAGAAACCATCAATTCACTAATTTCCCTTGCGGTGATAGTATCCAATCCCGAGGTTGGTTCGTCATACAAGATAATTTCCGGTTTGATGATTAAAGTCCGTGCCATACCAATCCGTTTTCGCATACCGCCGGAAAGTTCCGAAGGCATTTTATCTATTGCTTCTAGTAAGCCTACATTGTCTAGGGCTTCAGTAATTCGGGTTTCTATTTCTTCTTTTGAAATATTTTTTTCGTGATGTTTCAATGTAAAAGTCAGGTTTTGTCGCACTGACATCGAATCATATAAAGCACCATTTTGAAACATAAAACCTATACGAGTTCTAATTTGATTCAACTCGGTATCGTTTAGGGTTGTTATATCGGTGCCAAAGACTTTCACAGCACCTTGATCGGCTTTTTCTAATCCGACAATACATTTGATGGTTACCGATTTCCCTGTTCCCGAACGCCCCAATATAACTAAGTCTTCACTTTTGTTTACCGAGATAGTAACACCTTTGAGCACTTCGTTTTCACCAAAGGCTTTGTGTAAATTATCAATTTCTATAACTGGTGTGTTGCTTTCCATAGTTAAAAGAATAAATCAGTTATTTGTACAGCCAACATATCAATAATGAAAATAGAAAGAGAGGCAGTTACCACGGCTGAGTTGGCTGCAACACCAACACTGGCTGTTCCGCTGGAAGCATTAAACCCTTTGTAACAACCAATTAATCCGATAAAGAAACCGAAGAAAAAGGTTTTAATCGTTGCCGGAACCACATCCAGAAATTCTAAGTGTTCAAAAACACCTACAAAATAGCGTTGCATACTCATAGTGCCATGAATATTATAACCAATGTAACCGCCAAATATTCCAACAAAATCGGCAAAAATCACCAAGATGGGAATCATTAAGGTAGTTGCTAAAATTCGGGTAACGACTAAATATTTATAAGGATTGATGGCCGAAACTTCCATAGCATCTATTTGCTCTGTTACTTTCATCGAGCCCAATTCGGCACCAATTCCCGAAGCAATTTTTCCGGCACAAATTAAGGCTGTGATTACCGGAGCAATTTCTCTTATCAGCGAAAGTGAAACCATACTGGGTAACCACGACTCGGCGCCAAACTTTGCCATTGTCGGACGCGATTGAATTGTGAGAACTAAGCCCATGATAAACCCAGTGATGGTAACAAGAGGCAACGACTTGTATCCGACAACATAACATTGTCGGATAAATTCATTGATTTGAAATGGAGGCTTGAATACTTCTTTAAAAAACCTTAGGGTAAACAAAGAGATGTTGCCTGTATCTTCAAATGTATTTTTGAGTCCTTTAATCATAAATTTTAAAATCTAGTTAGAATACAATTTATAATGAATCATTGTCACCAAACTCGTTGAATTTCTTTTTAATGTTTTGTTTAGAGTAGGGCGATTTATTACTGGTATCAGCAATAGGTGAGTTTTTATTTACCGTAGGCTTTTTGGGTGCCGGTTTTTGCTTCTTAAGGAATGTCATCGGTTTGTATTTTTAGAGTGAAACATATTGTGATTGTCTATTGGTTTTTGGCCATTTGTTTTCGGATGTTTTGTGAGTTGCTGTTTCCTTTGTGTTTTGTGAACCAAAATATTTTTCGATGGTTAATCGTGCCATTAAGTAACTTACTGTAGATTCTGCTCCTTGATTTAGATTGATATAATCTTCTTCCAAACCATCATAACAACCACCGGTACAAGGATTATAAACAATTTGGTTCAAATGATTTTTACCTAAAAACCAATTGAAGGCAATTTTCATTTTCTGTAAATCATCATCATCGTGAAAAGCATCGTAGAATTTGCTCAAAGCCAAAATGGTATAAGCCACATCAATAGGTTGCTCGCCACCGATTTTTTCTTCCCGTGTTGTTTCGTTGTTGTTCATCCAGCCTTTATTAGAAATGACTTTGATGCCGTTTTCTGTAAAAACTTTAGACATTAAAAAGTCAAACGAAGTGATGGCAATTTCTTTATAAATATTGTTGCCTAATGTTAGGTAAGCACACAACATGGCTTCAGGTAAAATACTATTGCCGTAGGTTAAATAGCTTTCATACCATTGCCATTTTTCTTTGGCTTCATGCTTGTACATTTGGACCAATTTGTCGGCTAAATGTTTGATTAGTAATAAGTGTGATGCTTTGTTGTTTTTGGTATTGCAGTAGAATATCCCTTTGATTATAAAAGCCATTGCTCTGGGCGAATGAATATTTAAGACATTTGACAGTGATAATTTCATTATGTTTTTGGCATCGTCAATCAATTCTTCGGGCAGTATATCACTGTTGGAAATTAAATAACCTAAAGCCCATATTGCTCTTCCATTAGAATCAGCCAAATTGGTTTCATTGTTTTGTTTGGTGAATTTTTTATGTTTGTCAACATAGTTTAAAAAGTAATTCTCTTCATGCAAGCAATCTTTAATGAAGTTAAAATAGAGAATAATGTACTCTAAATCAGATTTTTCATTTGTAATTTCATAATGTTGGCACATGGCTACTAAAGCTCTGGCATTGTCATCTAAAGTATAACCCGATTCAATATCCGGTTGGTTGATTTCGGAAAACTGAATCATAGCATAATCTGTAGTCAATTTTTTGATATGCTTGAGATTGATGTCAGGAATCTTGAAGTCTAATGTGAGTTTGCTTTTTGATTGGTTTTCAAATAACAAAGCATGCGCAATGGCTGAGTTTTCCCAAACGGTTGGGGCTATTTTATGGATTCCGTTGGCCGAAATTCTGGAGCATAATTCATTGTCTTCTATTAAATTAATAACATTTCGAGCCAATTGTTTTGGGTTTTCAAAATCGACTATAATGCCGGTTTCATTTTGCAATACTTCATTGGCATGAGGAAATGGTGTAGAAATGATGGGGCAACCACAACTCAAGGCATACGAAAAAGTGCCGCTAACCGCCTGATTTCTGTCTTTTGAAGTGAAGAGATAGATGTCGGTCAACTGTAAATATTCGAGTAAATGAGTAAGTGATAAGTATTGGTTGATAAATTTCACATTGTCTTGCAAATGTATTTCTTCAATTTTCTCTTGTAGCGAATTTCTATAGCGTTCGCCTTCTTCTTTAACTACGTTGGGATGTGTTTTTCCGATGACCAAAAAAAGTACTTCAGGATAGCATTTTACAATAATTCGCAAAGCACTGATACTGGTTTCAATACATTTTCCGGAGCTTAACAAACCAAAAGTAGACAATATTTTTCTGCCGCTTAAATTGTGTTTTTCTTTTAAAGTTTCTTTGTCTAAATGTTCTACTAAGTGTGTTCCGTGCGGAATGACTTCGATTGGAGTGTTTTCTATAGCATAATCTTCCACAAGAATTTTTGCTGAGGTTTTGGTCATTACAATTATGGATTGTACTATCGCTTCAATATTTTTTACCAATTGTTTTAAACTTTCGTTTGGTTTAGGTAAAACGGTATGAAAAGCAATTATTATAGGTTTGTTGAGTTGTTTTAAAAATTGCAGAAAATGGTCTTCGTTGTTTCTGAATAATCCAAATTCGTGTTGAACCAAAACCATTTGAATCATTTGGTTTTCATTAATTTGTTTGGCAGTCTCACCGTAAGATGCTTCATTGTCTGTTTCCAAAATGTATTTGACTTCACTTGGGTACAATAGTTCTTCTTTTTTGTATTCTAAAGCGCAAATGTTGATTTGGAACGATTGTCCAAATTTGTTTTTTAAAGCGCAAACCAAATCCTGTGAATAGGTAGCGATACCGCATTCGCGTGGCGGATAGGAGGTAATACATAGGATTCCCGGTAAAGTTGTAGTATGTAGGCTTTTATTGTTCATTGGGAATACTGTTTAAAATTAGTTCTTTTAGTAGTTCGGATAGGCTCATAGAAGCACAGGCAATTCTTTTATCAGCAGCACCATAATAAACGTATAAAGTATCATTCTCTGTAATGGCACCGGTGGGAAAACAAACATTATTTACTTCTCCTTTTAGTTCCCAATCATATTCGGGTTTGAATAAAGGATAGGGCAGTCGTCCAATTTCTTTTTGCGGATTCCCTAAATCTAATAAGGCAGCACAAGCACAATACACATAACCTTTAACCGTATCATAAACACTATGATAAATAATGAGCCAGCCTTGTTCGGTTTCAATAGGAGGACAGCCTCCGCCGAGATAACTGATTTCATGTTTGTGTTTAGAAGTCATAATCACATTGTCGTTAAATTGGAGAAAATAATTTTGCCAAAACTCAGCGGTAAGATCTTCCAATTCCTCAACGGCGACTATTTGAATGTCAGGTTTGATTCGGTGTAAAAAGTGTAATTGCCCGTTGATTCTTCTTGGGAATGGAATCACGTTTTTATCCCAAACAAATACTGGTTTCCCTTTTTTTTCTTTGATACTTTCGTGTTCGTTATAGCGAAGGTATTTTTCATTGATTTCGCCTTTGGTTTGAGCCAATCGATAAAATTCTTTAAATGCAATTTGCGGCACAATTAACCCTTTCTTTTCCCAACTAATCAAATCGGTTGAAGTGGCTAGTGCCGCTAATGCATTTACACCATCAAAGGCGGTATAAGTTAAATAGAACAACTCGTCAATCTTAACGATGCGAGGATCTTCAAGACCATGACTTTCATAATCACATTGCGGAAACAAAACAGGCACATCAAAGCGCTCTTCGACTACCATATGATTTTTCAGTTTACAATAGCCGATAGAAGAATAATTTCCTTTGGCTACCGCTCTGTAAAACATATGAATATAGTCACCTGAATAGATAACCGCCGGATTGAGTACGCCTTCTGTCTCAAAACCTAATTTGGTTTTTTCAAGAACAATGCCTTCTTTGACTATGTTTAACATGGTAGGTATTGGTGTTTTTTATAAGATTAAAATCAATAATAAGATGATAATGATGATGGCTCCAACAGAAAGATAAACACCATTATTACTGGCTTTTAAGGTAGCTTTAATGTCTTTAACTTCCTTGCGAAGTGCTTTTCTTTCGGCTCTGGATAAATCAGATTTGTCCATGTCTCTGATTTCTTTTATTCGATTAATCATAGCGTCTACTTTCGCTTTTTCATCCACAGTGTTCGTAATTGGCGCTTTTTCGTTTGGGTTGTTGTTGGCGAATGTAGGAACAACAGTAGCCATTGAAAGGGTTAGCAAAAGAACTTGAAATTTTGAAATTGTTTTCATGATAATTTGTTTTTAAGGTTTAGTGAAATCCCTTTTCTATTTTGGTTAGTGAAAAAGGTTTTTTTATAATTATAAATTTCCTTTTTTTTAAGTAAAAGGTTGTTATACAAATCTGTCAATAAATTACATTATTCACACTTTCAATGATTTGTAATTCATTTGGAATAGATTTAAAAAAGGCCGTCCGGTTTGGACAGCCTTTAATTGGTTTGGGCAAATAAGGTTAATTTAGTACGATGTTCTCAATTCAACTCTTCTGTTTTTTGAACGACCTAGTGTTGTTTTGTTATCTGCAATAGGTTTGGTTTCGCCATATCCTGTGGCAG
This sequence comes from Flavobacterium sp., assembly GCF_046293665.1. Lineage (GTDB taxonomy): Bacteria > Bacteroidota > Bacteroidia > Flavobacteriales > Flavobacteriaceae > Flavobacterium. Next base: position 9,855 of record NZ_JBKBOL010000012.1, on the reverse strand, counting down.
TCACTCTACTATCAGCAATACCTTTTCCAATTAAATAGGTTCTAACCGAATTGGTACGCTTTTGCGATAGTTCTTGATTGAATTCTTCTGAACCATTGCTGTCGGTATGGCCATCGATGAAAAGCGTAGCACCTTCGTATTTGTTTAGAATTTTTGACAATTCGTCAAGCAAAGACAACGAAGCTACTTTTAATTTATCGCTACCGTTTTCAAAGAAAATTTTACTTCCGATATAAGTGATTCTAACCGCATCTTGTTTGGCTATTTCAGGACAACCCTTGTTTTCAAAAGTTCCTCTGGTATTTGGACAACGGTCATCAATATCGGCTACACCGTCACCATCGGTATCAGGACAACCTTTTAAACTTGCAGGGCCAAAAGCATTTGGACATCGGTCTACGTCATTCATCACACCATCTTTATCATCATCCATAGGACAACCATTAATATCCACTTTACTTCCCGAAGGAGAATTGGGACATTTATCATCTAAATCGGCAACACCATCACCATCGGCATCAGGACAACCTTTCAAGGCAATAGTTCCTCTGGTATCAGGGCAACGATCTTGTAAATCGGTTACACCATCATTGTCTCTATCTGGGCAACCATTCATTAGTGCATTTCCGGCTACGTCCGGGCAAGAGTCTAAATAATCCGCTACACCATCTCCATCTTTATCAAGTGGACAACCCTTTTTGTCAACCGCAACGCCAACAGGCGTATCCGGACATTTGTCATTATTGTCTGAAACACCATCTCCATCGACATCTTTTTTCTCTCCGAAATTGAAAGTCAAACCTGCCATGTGCATCAAGAAGTCGTCTTTTTTACCGGAAACAACACCATCTCTGCGGTCGTTATTGGTAAACATGAAAGTTTCCTGAAGGTTAAGTGTAAGCACCGGTGACAATCTGAAATTGATTCCGCCACCAACTACGGGGAAAGTAGTATCGATTTTTTCTTTGTGGAAATTTAATTGTCTGTCAAAAAGGATACCACCCCAACCACCAAATACATAAGGTCTAAGGGCAAATTCAGGTCCGATAAGATTTAATCTTAAATTAATGGATGCTGAACTATAATCACTTTTAAAACCGGTAACACTACTATCGTAGCCTAAAGTTCCGCGAGTATATAGAAAATTTAAATCTAAATATTTCCATAAATACCTTGATACCGTTAAACCGGCAAAACCATAAGCAGTTTTGTCTGTTTTGTACCAATCTCTGCCCAAATCTCCATGATATTGAATCATACCACCATGAAGTCCGAAGTTCCATTTCTTGTCTTCAGTTTGGGCTTTTGTGGTTAGTGTAGATGCTAAGCATATACAGAATAATAGTAGTAATTTTTTCATATTATAATTGTTTAATTATTTAGGTCAAAGGTCATGTACATTTTAAGCTTTGGAGTTATACAAAAATTATTATAGTTTGTGTTATTCACACATTTTTAAAGGCATAAAAAAAAAGCCCTGTTGCAAGTATGAGCAACAGGACTCCAATAAATGGTCTCACATTTATTAAACCAACCAAAACAATCTTAATCTGCGTTTGTACTTACTAGTATTTTCGAAATGATTTATTCGACGCAGTTATTTTATTCTATTTATTTTGTATTTGTGCCACTCAGGACTTCTAATTTATTGATGAAAGGAAACTTTGTTTCTAATTCTTTTACGTGCTTTCTTAAATAGACCATGTGAACGGTTAATATTTCGACTAATTCGAATGTTGTTGCGTTTGTGATTAACATCGGAATAGCAATCAAAAGTTCTCTTTCGTACCAATATATTTTTTTTAGTTCTTCAATTGACTTTTCACACAAGAGCAGGTTTTTGTTGTAACTTTTGTTGACAACCATTCTTTTAATTTGATAATTTAAACTCTTTGTTAAATGATTGGTCACTTTGTTCTTCATTTTCCTTTCCTTTTGTGTTTGCATTATTTATTGGCAAAAAACTCCCTGACAAAGTCATGCTTTTGTTGTGCGTTCATTTTATCTGTTTGTTTGACTTGGATATTGATGTTTTCAAAACGATTATCAGATGAGATAGCGTTGAAGAGTTCTTCTTTAGCATCGGTTGGTCCAAACAGAATAACTTCTTTATATTTTTTAACCACTGTCATCAGTTTTTTATAATACTTAGATTGTAAGTGTTGCTCTTTGTTGTGAAGGTGATCTTGGCCCTTAAGTAAACTGTTGATTTTTTCCTGATGGGTAAAATCTGATTCAATGGTTTTTATTTCAAATGGGTTGTTAGAATGTTCCATCAAATGAGCAATGGAATGATCCATCCAAATGCCTATTTTGTTTCTTGTAGCTGCCATGTTGCTTTGTGTTAATTAGACGTCTTGCCTATTAGTGAACCCTATTATTAATACAAAGTTGCATAGAAAAGATAGTAAGGTTGTTATATTATTGTGGTGTTCTTTTTTATAATTCACACATTGTCAATGGAGTCGATCTTTTTACATTCGGTCCATATACCAACTGAGTTCTTTCTCCATTTTTTGGTATTTGAATATTGTAGAAATTACTTTTTGTATGCGAATAAAAGCCGTTTCGCTTTTTACAACATAATCAAAAGCTTTGTGGTGCATACAAGTTACGGCAACATCAATTTTATCTTGACTGGAAAGCATGATTACCGGAATTCCACCATTAATTTCCTTGATTTGATCTAAGGTTTGCATCCCGTTAATGGCATTTTTAACTACACCATCGAGGTGATAATCTAAGACGATAACATCAGGTTTTTTGTCTAAGTTTTGAATACATAATTCTCCGGTAGAAAAGGTTTTTATTTCAAAATCAGCATGTTCTAAGAATTGTATTTCAAGTGATTTTAAAAATACAGCATCATCATCAACCAGGAAGAGTTTAATTTTATTTTCAGCATTCATAACTTAAATTTTTAATTTTAGTAATTCATTTTCTAATTCGATAAGCGATTGATGGCACACTTTTTCCAGTTGTTCCACCAGTTCATTCAACTCTATTGAAAGTTCTAATTTCTCGGTATATTCCTGAATTTTTTGTGCAAACTCGGTAAACTCAGTATTGATTCCCATGATGGCAAAAGAAGGAATCAGTTTATGCGCGGTCGCTTTTAACAACGTCCAATCTTTGTCTTGATAGCTTTTTCTCATTAAGGTAACTAATGGTGGCGTTTGTTGGATGTAAACGTTAATCATTTCGGTCATTAATTTCGGATTGGCTTTGGTAAGTTTGGATAAATAACTCAAATCGACATATTTGATGGTTTGAACTTGCTTATTTCCCATTATTTCATTTTCAATGATGGCAATTGGCTTTTTGATAAAACTGATTAGTTTACTAAACAGTAAGCGTTCGTCTACCGGTTTTGAAATATAGTCATTCATTCCGACGGCTTTGCATTTGGCTACATCAACCGTTGTGACATCGGCAGTTAAAGCTATAATCGGAAGGGTTAATTTTAATTTTTCCCGGATGTATTCTGTGGCTTCAAAACCATTCATTTCAGGCATTTGTAAATCCATTAAAATAATATCATAAGTGTTTTTTTCCAGTTTTTCAATGGCAATTTTACCATTGCTTGCAATATCACATTCAAAACCAAAATCATCAAGTACTGTTTTCATCAACAGTTGGTTGAGTTCCATGTCTTCAACGACTAAGATTTTAGTGTCTTTTATCTCGGTGTCGATTTCGGTAATTTCAGGTTCTAAAACCGCCTCAGCGTTGGTTTTGTCAAAATAGAGTACGAAACTAAAAGTAGAGCCTTCTCCGATAATACTTTTTATATCAATGGTTCCATTTTGGGCTTGAACCAGTTGTTTTACTATGGCCAAACCTAAACCAGTGCCACCAAATATTCTCGACGTTCCGCTGGTGGCTTGTTGAAAGTTTTCAAAGATGGTTTCTGTTTTGGTATCGCTTATTCCAATCCCAGTATCGGTAACTGAAAATTGTATGGCGACATCATGATCAGTTTCGGAAACCAATTTTACACTGACCGTTATTTTTCCGCTTTTCGTAAATTTGACGGCATTGCTCACTAAATTCAAAATAATTTGATGCAAACGAACCGGATCTCCCACTAAAACTTCCGGAATTGAAGCGTCATAATTTGATATTAATTTTAAATTTTTTTCTTGGATTTTGGTTTCAAATAAATGCAGCATCGCTTTGATAGACAATTTCAGTTTGAAAGGCGTTTTTTCAAAAGTCATTTTTCCGGAATCTACCTTGGCCAAATCAAGTATGTCGTTGATGAGTACAATTAGCGCATCGCCACTCATTTTTATGGCGGTTAAGTATTCTTTTTGTTTGGCGGTTAATTCGGTTTTGAGCACCACTTTGGTAAACCCAATAATGGCATTCATCGGCGTTCGGATTTCGTGGCTCATATTGGATAAAAACTGTTGCTTTGATTTTACAGCTTCATTAGCATCGGTATACGCTGTTTCTGCTATCATTTTAGCTTCTTCTGCAATTAAAGACGTTTGTTCGGCAAAGGTTTTGGCTTCGATTAATTCTTTTTCTGCTTTTTTTTGTTCGGTAATATCACGAGCTACGACTACCGCTCCAATTACATTATCATTTAGGTCTTTGTAGACTGAACCATTGAACAATACATCCACCAATTCGCCATCAGTAATTACCAAAGGATAGTCGATTACGAATCCTTTTTTAAAAACTTCTTCATATATTTTTTTGGCTTGCTTGGGTTCGGTAAAATAATTAAAAAAGTCAGAACCAATTAATTTTTCTTTTGAAACACCTGTTACTCGAACTGAAGCTTGATTGGTATCGGTGATTTTGCCTTCCGGACTAATGGTAAATAATGGGTCTCGACTTGCCTCGATTAAACTTAAAGAATAATGAGAGGCTAATTTCAAGGAGTAATTATAAGCTTCGAGTTCTTTGTTCTCAAAATCTCTTTTTTCTTTTTCTTCATTCTGAAAAGCCAGTTCTTTATTGGCAATGACTAATTCGGCTGTTATTTTCTTCTGTTTTGTAATATTAATAAATGAAATAAGTGAGCAGTCACTTCCATGATATTTCATTGCTTGAGTGGATACTAAAAACCAAAATGGTTCACCTTTTTTATTTTTAGCAATAATTTCAAGGCTATTTTTATCTTCTTCATTTTTCAACTGTAAGCTCATTTTTTCTTGAAATTCAATATCAATAATGCCTAGTTCAGTAGAGATTTTGCCCACAATTTCACTTTTAGTATAGCCAAAGCATTTCAGAAATGATTTATTTACATATTGAAATTTTGAAGTTTCAATATCGATAAAAGTCATGCCGATAGGACTATTTTCAAACAGATCCGAAAACAAGTTGTTGTCTGTGATATTTTTATTTTCTGATATTTGGGTTTGGCTCATGAGTTTTGTATTATGATTGTACGCCCAATTCTTCAATTGGATGGCGTCTTTTGTCTTTTAATAATTTGAAATGCGAAGGCGATAAACCGGTTACTTTTTTAAATTGGGTTGATAAATGTGCTACACTGCTGTAATTCATTTTCCAAGCGATTTCGGTGATGTTGAGTTCGTCGTAAATGATTAATTCTTTGATGCGTTCTACTTTGTGTAGAATCATAAATTGCTCAATGGTCATTCCTTGTACTTCAGAAAAAAGGTTGGCTAAATAGGTGTAATTCTGATTCAGTTTTTCGCTCAAATATTCGGAAAAGGTTACTTTGATTGGCTCATCGGCATGATGAATCATTTCTATAATAACATTTTTCACTTTTTCGATAAGGATAGCTCTTTTGTCATCCATTAGCTCCAAACCAGAATCCATTAAATTGGCTTTTAAAAGTTCTCTTTTTTCAGCCGAAATGTTTTCCATGATTTCAACCACACCTAGATCGACTATGATAAAATGTAACCCTAATTTTTTTAGTTCGTCTTTTACCATCATTTTACAACGATTGCTGACCATGTATTTTATGTAGAGTTTCAAAATGTGTGGTTTATACAGTTAGGCAAAGGTTTGTTTTTAGAACAAATCTTTGTTGTATAATGATGGGATTAAATATTATAATTCACACATCGTCAAGCGATTTTCGCTTTTTGTCTTTGAGATTTTTGAAGTAGGTTGGCGTCAGTCCGGTTACCTTTTTAAATTGGGTGGATAAGTGAGAAACACTGCTGTAGTTCATGCGATAGGATATCTCGGTAAGATTGAGTTCATCGTAAAGCAGGAGTTCTTTTACTTTTTCGATTTTATGAGCAATGATATAATGTTCGATTGTTATTCCTTTTACTTCGGAGAAGACATTAGCCAAATAGGTGTAATCATATCCCATAATTTTGCTTATGTATTCAGAGTAGTTTACTTTAGGTAATTCTTCATTGTAATGAATCATTTCAGTGATGACAATTTTTATTTTTTCAATGAGCATGGCTTTTTTGTCATCCATTAATTCAAGCCCAGATTCTAATAATACCTTTCTTAATTTTTCGCGTTTTTCATCAGAGATATTCTCCATGATTTCAACGGTACCAAGCTCTACGGAAGTGTAATGCAGGCCTAAACTCTTCAGTTCTGTTTTAACTAGCATTTTGCAACGCAAACTGACCATATATTTAATGTATAGTTTCATTTTAAACGGTCATTTTTTTAAAGTACTTTTCTTGTACTGGTACATCAACTGAGGTTATGCTTTGCTAAAAATGATGCTTTACTTTCAAATAAAACTTATTTTCTAATCTTCATAACCACTTTTAATAATGGTTGAAATCATTTTAAATTGTTCATTAGCGTTAAAACTGTGTCGGGCATGTGCCGGAATGATAATTCCTTCACCTAAGGTAAGTCTATGTTTTAAGTCTTTAATCGTAATTTCCGCAGCACCGTCAATAATTTGAATATAATTATCATAAGGTGATGTTTTTTCTTGAAGTTCTTCACCGGCATCAAAAGACGAAGCGGTAATGTTACCCGTTGTTTTTCTAATGATGGTTTTACTCACCACAGCATTAGGTATATACTGAATAATTTCAACTATAATATGTGATTTCGATTTTTCGAGTTCAATGATGTCCATGATTTTTGTTTAGGTAAATATTTGGTAAATAAGCATTTCACAAATAGTTTGATTATGAAATAATATCTGTTAAAGGTAGTCTCTTTAAAATGGTTACCATCAAGTAATCGGATAAATGATTTTTTTTATTTAATCTGTATTAGTACTAAAGCAAATAAATACAGCGTTTACCTATGATTCGTCTTTTGTGGTTTTTACCAAACTGATCCCTGAAACAAAAAAGATTAAACCTAAAACACCATATATAATTAGTGATTTGATGTCTCGTTCTGTTCCGGTTGCTAAAAGAAACATTTGGGCTGCAAAAATAAGACTGGCTATTCCGAGTAAGGTAAGTATGGCACCGAAAATTCTTTTAAGGTTCATAATTAAACATTGTTAAACAGTTTACTTGCAAATATGAGTCAATTTTAGATATAAACTATTGTATAAAAAAATGTTTTAATTGTATAATTCACAGAATTTTAAATTTATAAATAATTGATATTCAGAATTTTGGCATGTGTGAATTATAAAATATATTAAAATAATTCTAAAAGTTTATCCCTATAATTTTGTCAAGTAATCTTCTTAAAAACATGTAAAATGTAAACTGAATTACCAGTTTTCCAAAAACATGTTGATTAACGGATTTATGATGTATTTAAACGATAATACGTTGTTTTCTTTTGAAAAAGAGCTTGCAAATTAGAAATATTGATAGTCAATATTTTGTTAATTCTAAATGTTTAATTATGAAAACAAAATTAATTTATTGCTTATTTATAAGCATGTTTTTTGGGGTTTTTCAAAGTTCAGCTCAAGTTTGTGAGGGTTTCACCACCTTTACACAAGGTGGATGGGGAACCCAATGCCATGGTGGCAATCCAGGCTGTTATCGAGACGCAAATTTCGAAGCAGCCTTTCCTGATGGAATTAGAATTGGGAGCGAAACCAATTCGATTACCTTAACGTCCTCACAGGCCGTTGCGGATTTTTTACCTTCAGCCACTCCTGCCAGGGCTTTGAATGCCGGAGCTTTAGTAGATCCGGGTCATACCTATAGAAATGTATTGGCCGGCCAGTTAGTCGCGTTAACATTGAATGTAGGTTTTGATGCCTATGATGCTAATTTTGCATCCAATACCATCTTATTAGGGGATTTGGAAATTGTCAGCGGTCCTTTTCAGGGAATGACTGTCAGTGAATTTTTGGTCTTGGCTAATGCTATTATTGGAGGTACAGAAACCGGTTATTCATTTTCTGCGGTGAATGCTGCGGCAAGCGCTATCAATGAAAACTTTGATAATGGAAACATAGATAACGGCTTTTTAAACTGTGAAACATGTCCAAATTGTGAGCGATTTGATTTTACTATTGTTTCGACCAATCTATTGTGTTTCGGTGAAAATACCGGAACAATCACATTGTCAACTTCAGGAGGAACAGCACCATATTCTTATTATCTGAATAATGTATTAGTTATAACAACAGACAGTCCGTCTTATACTTTTACAGGTTTAGCCGCAGGAACTTATACCGTGTTGGTTAATGACAGTGACGAGAATTCGGGTTCTAGTAATCCTACGGTTATCATTACTCAAGCAGATAGTGCATTGTCTTTGACAAGTGTCATTACAGATGCATCGTGCCAAGTTCCAACCGGAACAGCCACGATTGCTGCTTCAGGAGGAACTGCACCTTACACTATTTTATGGTCTAATGGAAGTACCGATTTTGCAATGACTAACTTGGCCACAGGAACTTATACTGCAGTGGTTACCGATGCAAACGGATGTCAAACGACTACCTCAGTAACCATTGGAAATATAAGTCTTCCAGAAGCGACTATTACACAAACCAACGTCTCTTGTTTTGCAGGAAGCACCGGAAGTGTAACAGTAACGGCTACAGGTGGAGCGGCTCCTTATACTATTTTATGGTCTAATGGCGGTACTACATTTACAGCTAATAATTTAGCTGCTGGTACTTATACCGCGGTTATCACTGATGCTAATGGATGTACTTCAAACGTAAGTGTAACCATCACGCAACCGGCAACGGCTTTAGCGTCTACTAACACGACTACTAATGTCTCTTGTTTTGCAGGAAGCACCGGAAGTGTAACAGTAACGGCTACAGGTGGAGCGGCTCCTTATACCATTTTATGGTCTAATGGCGGTACTACATTTACAGCTAACAATTTAGCTGCTGGTACTTATACCGCGGTTATCACTGATGCTAATGGATGTACTTCAAACGTAAGTGTAACCATCACGCAACCGGCAACGGCTTTGGCGTCTACTAACACGACTACCAACGTATCTTGTTTTGCAGGAACTACGGGTAGTGTAACAGTAACGGCTACAGGCGGAACGGCTCCTTATACTATTTTATGGTCTAATGGCGGTACTACATTTACGGCTAACAATTTAGCTGCTGGTACTTATACAGCGGTTATCACTGATGCTACTGGATGTACATCAAACGTAAGTGTAACCATCACGCAACCGGCAACGGCTTTAGCGTCTACTAACACGACTACTAATGTATCTTGTTTTGCAGGAAGCACCGGAAGTGTAACAGTAACGGCTACAGGTGGAGCGGCTCCTTATACCATTTTATGGTCTAATGGCGGTACTACATTTACAGCTAATAATTTAGCTGCTGGTACTTATACCGCGGTTATCACTGATGCTAATGGATGTACTTCAAACGTAAGTGTAACCATCACGCAACCGGCAACGGCTTTAGCGTCTACTAACACGACTACTAATGTATCTTGTTTTGCAGGAAGCACCGGAAGTGTAACAGTAACGGCT
>NZ_JBKBOL010000011.1:0-114331 GCF_046293665.1 Flavobacterium sp. | reverse complement strand
ACCTGCTTCCCCAAGCAGGTTTTTGTTATTTAAAACCCAAACGGTTTTTTAATTTCAAAAACAATAGGGCAATAGAATAGGCGTCATCTGAGGCTGAATTTCGCTCTTTAGCCGGAAGTTTGTAGTGCTTGACCAAGTCTTCTATTGAAAAGGATTTATTGGTAATATCCATTAATTTTTGATGCATGATTTCAATGTCCAGTGCTTCGTTTTTTAATTTACCACATTCCATTTTTTCTAATGCTTCATTAATTAGTTCAATGTCAAAATGAATTCGGTGACCGACCAAAACCGCATTTTCAACATATTCAACTAATGCTTGAATGGCGTTGTATTCCGAGAGTTTAGGCAACTTACTTTCGATTAAAAATTCGTTAGACAAGCCATTGTCGTGTAAGTATTTGTATTGTAAAATCACCACTTCAAAATTATCACTAATTTTAATCACATCATTAATTACAGCAATAGCACCAAAAGACAGAATTACATCTTTCTTCGGGTTTAAGCCTGTAGTTTCAGTATTCAGAATCACATACCTGTTGGTTTTGGTTTCAAACTTAGCTAAGTAAGTTTTCCAAAACTCGGGGTATTCTTTATTGATATTTTTTATCCAACCCAACATATTAGGAGAATTGTGTTAATTGAAATTTATCTTTGATTAGTTCTTCTAATTCTCTCATTGGAGCTAAGGCGTTTTTTAGTTTTTCGCGGTCTACTTTAGTTAACTCTTCAATATTGATAAAGTCGCCCGAACTATCATTCTTTAAGCCTTCTAAAGTTCTGAATTTTGACAATATCAAGAAAGCATCAGCGCAATTTAAATAGATTTCAGAGAATTTAGGATCAACTAAAGCCAATTGTTTGAAACGAGAATACGTGTTATTGATGCCTCTCAAATTCATACTAATAGCAAACAATCGAGCTCCATCAACTAATGGCATAATTGCCCTGTTTTTGATGTCAAATTTACCTTTATTTTCGCCTTCTTCTTCTAAATTGAATTTCTTAAAAAAGTTAAGCGGTGGATGTTTGCGTAAGGCATCATTACCTAAATAATCAAAAAACAATGCATTATTCTTGGTATTTGTAAAAATTAAGTCAGCTATAGTGTCTTCTATTTTTCCTTCACCGAAAGCAATTTCAAAATCAAAAAAGATACTGCTAATGTCATTAGAAGTTTCTCCAGGTGTTTTCATCCAATTATTGTATTGTTTCATCCAATCGCTTAAGGATTTACACCAAAGCATATTGCTGGCCATGTGTCCATTAGGACAAAATTGGTAACCCACTTTTTCCAGTATAGCAGTAGTTCTTTTAGATAATTTCAAGAAATAATCTTTCACATCTCGGTATTTCTCTGCTGCTACATCTTCAAAAATAAGGATACTGTCTTGGTCGGTTAGTAAAAGTTGCTCTTTACGCCCTTGACTTCCGATACTCAACCAAGCAAATCTGGATGGAGGAGAACCTAAATCAAGTATAGCCAATTCTACAGAACGCTTAATAATGGCAGTAATGATTTCACCTGTAATGTTATAAATATGTGGTAAAGGAATATTTTTAGCTATTGAAGTTTGAATCAAATCGGTTAGTTTTTCACGAACTAATTTTAATTCTTTAGGCGATAATGAACGCTTTATTTCTTTAATCAAAACACCTGGGTTGTTGGCTTGCGCAACAATCAAGTCGTGTTCTGAAATAATTCCTTTAACCTCAGATTTGTCAGAACCATCGGCAGTAACACACAAATGACTGACATTGTATTTTAACAATAATAGTTGTGCTTCGGCTACAGAAACGTTTTCGGGTACCGTGATCACCGGTGATGACATAATTTTGTCAACGGTAGTTGAAATTGGAAATCGACCATTAACAATTTTAGTTCTGAAATCAGTATCGGTAACAATACCTATTGGGCAATTTTGCTCTATTATTATGGCACTGTCAATTAGATTTTCTGTCATTAATTGTGCCGTATCTTTTACAATAATATTACGGGCAATCTTGAGCGGTGTTTTGTTATAGGCCAATGATTGAAAATACTGAATTTCATTCGATTGATTTTCAGTGTATACGTTGTCGGTAATAAGCTTACCGCGATTTTCTTTATCAAAAGGATTGCGCGTATTAGTAGCAAAACTTTCCAATAAAAAGTCTAAAACTTGAGGGTTTTGTGTTACAAAAGGCTTGAAAGCACTAATAGGAACGGCATAAACAATGCTGTCTTCACGGGCTTTTGCTGTCATCATATAATTGTTTTTAGCAAAAAAAGGACGCAGACCAAAAACATCTCCGGCATAGCACTTATTTAATAAAGTTTCTTCAGCATCAGCAATGACAGATAAATTTATTACCCCTGAAGCTACTACGTAAAAACTGTCATGCAGTTTGTCATCAATTTTGAATAAAACTTTTTGCTTGTCTAAGTTCACAACGCCAATATTATTTACGACTTGAATCAGCTCATCATAAGTCAAATAATTAAATGGCGGATATTCTTTTAAAAAATTGGCGATATTTTCAGCAATTGAATTACTCATAGCGTTATTTGAAATTAATCTGATGGTTTTGACTTTTACAAAAATAGTAAAGGTTTAGGCAAGATAGGGTTGTTTGTTAAAAACATTTGAAAACTAAAGAAAGTCATATACCGCTAAGTTTTAAAATATTCTATTTTACATAATATAAATTATAGTTTAAAAAGTATACGTTTTAATGATTGTAGTATTTTAATATTAAATTATTGTAAACCATCAATTTAAAAGATCTAACTTAAATTGATAAATTATAAATTAAGTTCTCTGAACTTTTTCCCGATAGCTAAAGTTAATTTGGTTTTATAATCTTCTATTAGCCATTCGCGGTAATTCTTGCTGGTTTTGCCTAAACAATTTACAAATCGTCTGACGCGACTTTCAATATCATCGTTTAAAATTTTAGATAACATTCGGGCCGCATTTAAATCAGAAGTATTTTCAACACACATTAAAGCGTGTTGGTTGATGGATTTTTCAAGCACTTCTTTGGAGCGCAAATTTAAAGCAGCATTCCTTTTAAATTCTTCTTCAATGTCCATGTCAATGATGGCTGTTTTAGCAAACAATTTTCTAGTTGCTTCAGGCATGGTATATTTGAAACCGTATTCAATTTCGGCATCATCACGTAAACTTTCCAAATAATATTCGGGAGATTTAAAGATATGTTGCCAATCAACTGGATCATTCCATAAACCAAATCGCAACGCATTGTTGCCCAGGTCAATAACGGTAAACTCATCCTTGTTTGGCAATTTTCGCGAACCACGACCAATCATTTGAAAATAAAGCGTCAACGATTTTGTGGCACGATTGAGTATAATGCTTTCTACAGTTGGTTCATCAAACCCTGTAGTCAAAATACCAACAGAAGTTAAAATCGCATCCGGCGTTTTTTTAAACCATTGTAAAATGTCTTTTCTATCTTCGGCAGATGTTGTATTGTCTAAATGTTTTATGGGATATCCGGCTTCTTTAAAAGTGTCGTAAACATACAATGACGTATTGATACCATTATTGAAAATCAAAGTCTTTTTACCCAAGGATTTTTCAGTGTAAGCATGCAATAATTTTTCTTGCATGACCATATTCATATATAAATCATCCGAAGATTTTACGGTATAATCACCATTGATTCCCACTTTAAGAGAAGTCAGTCCAACATCATAACTATAAGTTGTAGCTTTCGCTAAAAAGCCTTTGTCGATAAGTGATTGAATGGTGTCGCCAACAATTAATTCATCATAATTATGGTGCATTGGCAACTTAATATTGGAACTCAAAGGTGTTGCAGTTACGCCTAAAATGAAAGATTTTTTGAATTGGCTGAGTAATTTTCGGAACGAATTGTAATGCGCTTCGTCAATAATTACCAAACCTACATTGTCAATCATCAATTTCTCGTCGTTCAAACGGTTTTTTAACGTTTCGACCATCGCTACAAAACAAGAATACTCATCTTGATCGGGCAATTCTTTGATATTGCTATTGATGATTTTATTTTTGACATCGAAGCCTTTAAGCATTTTAGAAGTTTGCTTACAAAGTTCAATTCGGTGCGTCAAAACGACTACTTTTTTATTGTGCTGAGATAAATAACGGCGAACAATTTCGGAAAAAATTACGGTCTTTCCACCGCCGGTTGGCAATTGGTACAACAAATGGTGGTTTTCCGGACCATTGTCTAATCGCTCAAAAATTTTGTCAATATCGCCCTTTTGGTAACCGTAAAGTTCCTTTTTCTCTTCAATTTCGGCATTAAAATCTTTATGAGACATGGTGATTTGTACAATTTTGCAAAAGTACACCTAAAAAAGAGTTCTCACACAATTTAATTTCTAAATAACAAAAAATTAATATTCGAGTCTTTCTACAACTGCTGAAAACTCATACTGATTGAACCAGTTTTGAGCGATGCTTTCTTCTTTGACAGCCACTACTCTATTCTTAAAATCGTCGAGTATTCCCTTTTCAATCATAAAACTAATTGCTTGTTGAAAAGAAGTTAGCATGCTTTTAAAGAACAATTCTTGCTTTACTAATCTTTCAGCTGAGAAAGTTTGAGCAATTTCGATATTGTACAGCATAATATCAGCAATGATAAACGAATCAACGCCCAGTGAAATAAAATGTTTGATGAATTTTTGAGCCACAGAACGGCGCATTTTAGATTTCTTACCTTTTACTGGAAAATATTCGTTAGAGATTTTAAACTTAGCTTCTCGAACCAACTTGTCTTCATTGGGATTAAAAGCAAAATCATAATAGACTTTAACATCACTAAATTTGTCATAAAGTTCTATAATTTGCTCTTCCAATTGTACTTTGGAAAGTTCATTCAGGTATTTCTTTAAATCTCTTTTACTCATCTTATTTTTATACCAACAAAAGTAATCGCTTTTTGGTTCTTTAATAATGTTATTACTTAATTTTGCATCTAAATAAAAAAAACATGACCAAGCTTTTCAAGTTCACTGCCATTGCCGAAGGTATATCCTATTTAGTTTTATTCTTTAATATGTTAGTCATCAAACCCACCAATTTGGATTTGTACAAAACCTTATTGTTTCCAATAGGAATGGCTCATGGAGTTCTGTTTATTGGTTATGTGATATTAGCCTTTACCATTTTTAAAAGTCAAAGATGGAGTTTGAAAGAGTTAGCGATAGTTCAATTGGCTTCGCTATTTCCTTTTGCTACTTTTTATGTGGAAAAAAAATACGTAAAAAATGCATAAAATTGTTGAGAAAATATTTGGTTGGAGTTATCCTGTTTTCAAAAAATGGGATTTTGGAGAAACCTTTTCTTCTTATTTGAGTTTGGCGATAAACATTACAATACTATTGATTATCGTTTACATCATTTACAGTATTTTCCGCTATGTATTGGTGCGAACTATGATTATTATAGCCCGAAGAACCAAAACTAAATTTGATGATTTATTGGTTTCCAACAAAACCGCCAAATACATAGCTCATTTGATTCCTTTGCTTTTCATCTACAAATCGGTTCCGATTATTTTAGAGAATTTTGTGTATTGGGAAGGTATTTTTGCTAAAATGATTGCGATTTACATTGTTTTATTGACATTGTGGATTGTAAAAACCATCATGAATGCTTTCCGAGATCATTTAAAATCAAACCCTTCATTCAGCGACAAACCTATTGATAGCTACATTCAGGTAATCATGATTGTACTGTGGATATTTGGTTTTATCATGATTGTTTCCAAAATTTTTGACATCAGTACCAATGCCATGCTGGGAACATTCGGAGCGATTTCAGCCATTATTATTTTGATTTTTAGAGATACCATTTTAGGATTTGTAGCCAGTGTTCAAGTTTCTTTAAATGATATGGTTAGAATTGGTGATTGGATTACGTTTGACAAATTTGGTGCCGATGGTGATGTAATCGAAATCAATTTGGCCACCGTAAAAGTTAGAAATTTTGACAATACCACCACGACGATTCCAACATACAGCATGATTTCGGATTCTTTTAGAAACTGGCGCGGCATGTTAGATTCTAATGGACGAAGAATTAAAAGACACATTTTAATCAAAGCCCATAGCATTCGATTTTTAGACGAAAAAGAATTGCAAGAATTGAAGAAAATTCAATTGGTTTCCAATTATATACAACACCGTCAAAATGAAATTGATAAGTTCAATGCCATGCACAATATTGATAAATCGATACTTATTAATGGAAGGAATATGACCAATTTTGGTTTGTTCCGAAAATACATCACTCAATATTTAAGTCAATATCCGGGTTTGAATAAAGATATGATTTTGCTTTGTCGTCAGTTACAGCCAACGGCTCAAGGAATTCCATTGGAAATTTATGCTTTCTCCAACGATAAAAGATTTGAGAATTACGAATACATTATGGCCGATATTTTCGATCATATTTTTGCTTCTATCCCATATTTTGACTTACAGATTTATGAAATGCCTTCCGGCAAAAGTGACTTTGTAGATCAATAACCGGTCAATCGATCCTGAATGTATTCGATTTGCGTTTTTCCATGTGGCTTTGGTTTGCCATCCGGTCCGAGGCTAACCATGGTTATCGAGTCGATAGTGATAATGATTTCACGAGTCATCATATTTCTTACCTGACAAGTCAAAGTCAATGAAGAACCTCCAAATTTAACTACATCAATACCAATTTCAATAATGTCGCCTTGTTTGGCCGAACTTCTAAAATTAATCTCCGACATGTGCTTGGTGACAATCTTTGGATTTTCTAATTGAATGATGGAATATAATGCCAATTCTTCATCTATCCAAGCCAACAATCGTCCGCCAAATAAAGTGCTGTTTGGATTCAAATCTTCCGGTTTTACCCATTTTCTGGTGTGAAATCTCATGTTTATCAATTTTTTAATAAAACAAAAATAGCAAATTGAATTATTGTGGTTACAGTATTGGCAAATCATTAACCGAAATCGATTTCAAAAGCAAACCTCATATATTTCGCAATCAAATTTAGAATTAAATCGGTTTTACTTATGTCTTATCTAAGTAAAAAAGTTGATTATTAATTGTAAACATTTATATTTGTGGTGATTTTAACATTTTTAATAATCGCAAAAAACCTTATATGAAGAATTACCTACTACTTTTAACGGCTATTTTTTCCTTCAACTTTTCAAATGCACAAGTTGCCGTTGATACTACAGGAACATTAGGAGATAGTTATAACAGATGGACAATAGACGTTTATTTCGGACAAGCTAAAGGGATAAAACCATATGCTGACGGTTATTATTCTAGTGATCCATCTAGATCTTTTGGTGGGTTTCAAGCCAATTCTTTTGGAGCTGCTGCTCGATATATGTTAAGTCCAAAGTTTGGTCTTAAACTAGATTTAAACTATGATAAATTCACCAATCAATCCGGCAGTGGAAGTTTAGAGTTTGAAACATACCAGTACAGAGTAGGTTTTCAAGGTGTTGTTAATGCGGTGAGATTGTTTGGATTAGAAGAGTCGGTTGGTCGTTTTGGTTTGTTGTTGCATGGAGGTCTGCAAGTAGCCAGAATGCATTCAGATGTTTTAGACTTAGATGAACTTAATGGAGGTTTAATTGTTGGGTTTTCACCACAATTCAGAATATCAAAATCAATTTCGTTGGTTGGTGATATCAGTTTGTTGAATAATTTCAGACAACATTTAAATTGGGATGGATCATATGCTGATAAATCGGAAAACTTATCAGGACAAATGGTTGTAATGACTCTTGGCTTATCATATTCTTTCGGAAACCAAAAAATTCACGGTGATTGGGCAATCATTCAAGATAAAAAAGACAAAGAAATTGCCGATTTGAATAGTAGAATTGGGGAAATTGAGACACTAATGAATGATTCTGATAAAGATGGCGTTCCTGATTATTTAGATGTTGAAAACAACTCTTTAGCCGGTGTTGCAGTTGACACCAAAGGTAGAATGGTTGACAAAAACAACAATGGAGTTCCAGATGAGTTAGAAAAATATATTGATAATTCGATTACGAATAATAACAACAATACTTCCTTATCAAAAAATATGATTGAGCAATTAATCAATGAAGGATACATTGCCGCTTATTTTGATAAAGCTATTTCACAACCAAATCCTGCGTCTTCAGACAATATTGGATTTGTATTAAACTATTTAAGAAACAA
This sequence comes from Flavobacterium sp., assembly GCF_046293665.1. Classification (GTDB taxonomy): domain Bacteria; phylum Bacteroidota; class Bacteroidia; order Flavobacteriales; family Flavobacteriaceae; genus Flavobacterium. The sequence goes on along the minus strand of NZ_JBKBOL010000011.1, from coordinate 106,122 downwards.
CCCAACAGCATCTGTTGAAATTTCAGGTTATGCAGACGAAGTTGGTAATAGTGCTAAAAATGAGAAGTTGGCTGCTACAAGAGCTGAGAATGTAAAAGCAATCTTAGTTAAGGCAGGTATCAATCCTTCTAGATTAAGTGCCAAAGGAGCCGGAATCGATAGTTCTGTTGACAAAAACTCTGAATACGCAAGACGACTAGTTCGCAAGGCTGTTTTCAAGATAACTAATTAACAATTAATTATTGATAACTATAAAATGACCTCTGTTTTACGACAGGGGTTTTTTTATAACTTTAAAAAAAAACCATGGAAGCCAGAGATATTTGATATTAAGAGGAGGACTGCCGGTGGCAGTCAGGTATGCGAACTTTAGTTCGTTTGAAACATTCTAAAAACCACTAATGCAATCCCAATATGGAAGCCAGAGATAACAACGTTCTAGAATTAAGAGGAGAATCTTTAGGAACAATCACCAATCAATCCTCGCTAGAGGAAGTTTTTCAAAACAAAACCCTTCGCCCTATTTTAAAGTTACAAAATGATTTGCTTATTCAAGTTTTTATCAACTACGCCATAAAGCAAAAAAATGTTTTCTTTTCACTAACTCCCGAAAAGAAAATGGCCTACGTGGAAAATGTTGTACAACGTGACATCAAGTTTAGAAACTCTTTAAAAGGAATGGTCATCGCTTTTTTTACTTTGGAAGAATATGCAGAATACATTCAAAATTCATCTAATCTGAATAAACGAATGATGAATATGCTTGTTGAAAGACTTAAAAGCCAAATTCAATTAATTGAGATTCAAGCTTAGTTATTGACATTCTTATCATCCAAAAGCAGTTTTAACTACTGTTTATATGCACTTACAGGATTTATATTGGAGTTATTCTTAACAATAATTAAATTCCGTATTTGTATTTAGTGTTTTTTTTGGAGAATTTTCAAAAACTAAATATCAATAAATATTTTATCGTAAAACTTAATAAGATTCAAAGTTTTACATATTTCACAACAAATTTTTCATTATAATTGTTAAAACGAATAACAATTATGAAAGAAGAATATTTTAAGTGGTATTCGCCTAATTTAAGCCGTGAAATCCAAATGCTGGTTTTCGGACATTCCGGTTATCCTGTCATCCTCTTCCCCACTTCTATGGGAAGTTATCACGAAAATAAAGACCAAGGATTAATCGAAAGCGCTCGTTGGTATATCGAACAAGGATTAATACAAATCTTTTGTCCTGACAGCATTGACAAAGATAGTTTCTATAACAAAAATATTCATCCGGTACATCGCATTCAAAACCACGTTTGGTACGATAAAATGATTTGCCACGAAATAGTCGAACGTGTTAGAAACAATACTCACGCCGGAAAGGTAGCCGTTGCCGGTTGCAGTTTTGGCGGTTATCATGCAGCTAACTTTGCTTTCAAACATCCGGGTTATGTCAGTCACATGTTTTCTCTGAGCGGAGCCTTTTCTATCAAAAGTTTTATGGATGGACATTGGGATGATAATGTATTTTACAATAGTCCGGAAGATTATTTACATGGTTTAAACGATGGTGAATTATGGAATATGGATATCATTCTCGGCACTTCCAATTGGGATATTTGTTTTGATGCTAATTTAAAGCTGAGTAAAATCCTTTCTCAAAGAGATATTCCGCATTGGTTAGATGTTCGACAAGATCGCGACCACGATTGGCCGGTTTGGCGCGAAATGTTCCCACATTATTTATCCAGAATCAAGTTTTTTTAAATGAATACGAAATAAGACAAAACAATAAACAATAGAGTTATGAAAAAGATTGGTATTTTATTCGGAATGGAAGATACATTCCCATACGCCTTTATCGAAAGAGTAAATTCAAAAAACGAAAAAGGCATCATCGCGGAAGCCGTTTCTATAGACAAAGTTGTGCAAAACAAAGGCGGTGAATATGCCGTAATTATAGATAGAATTTCACAAGATGTTCCTTTCTATCGAGCGTTTCTGAAAAATGCAGCACTAACCGGAACCAACGTAATCAATAACCCATTCTGGTGGAGTGCGGATGACAAGTTCTTCAATAATTGTTTGGCAGATACTTTAGGTGTTCCACTACCAAATACCGTAATACTGCCTTCAGCGGAACATCCGACCGACACTACTTCAAAATCATTCAGAAACCTTAAATATCCAATGGATTGGGAAGGAATTTTCGACTATATAGGATTTCCGGCTTATATGAAACCTTATGCCGGCGGTGGTTGGAAAAATGTTTATCGCTTAGAAAACAAAGAAGAATTTTGGCAAAAACACCAAGAAACCGGACAATTGGTTATGCTTTTACAAGAAGAAATAGTCTTCGATGATTACTATCGCGTTTATTGTTTAGGCGGAAAAGCAGTACGTATTATGCCATACGAACCAAGAAATCCACACCACTTAAGATATGTAGTAGAAAATCCGAATACAGATAAAAAACTAATGGCGACCATTAAAGATTATACACTTCGCCTTTGCAAAGGTTTGGGCTATGATTTTAATACCGTTGAATTTGCTGTGCGTGATGGAATCCCATACGCCATTGACTTCGGAAATCCGGCTCCTGACGCCGAATATACTTCTGTTGGTGCTGAGAATTTTGAATGGGTTGTAGAAGAAGCCGCTAAAATGGCCATAGCATTCGCTAAAAAACAAAAGCCGGGTAAAGTCAACTTAACTTGGGGTGACTTTATTAAAGATGCAGCGAAGTAAAAAAAATGTTTCAAGTTTAAAGTTTCAAGTTGGTTCTGCTGAGGAGACAACCTGAAACCTGAAACCTGAAACCTGAAACTAAAGAATATGACGAAGAAATTACCCGTATTTACCCTAGGTGTAGAAGAAGAATACCAAATCATAGATCCCGAAACCCGCGATTTACGTTCGCATTTGTCCAAAATTGTTGATGGTGCCAAAATCATTTTAAACGAACAGGTGAAAGCTGAAATGCACCAATCTGTCGTAGAAGTCGGAACCAATATTTGTAAAAACGTAAAAGAAGCCAAAAATGAAATTTGCTTTCTGAGAAGTAAAATAGTTGAATTAGCCGCTAAGCAAAACTTGGTAGTTGGCGGTGCCGGAACGCATCCGTTTTCTCGTTGGCAAGACCAACCCATAACTGATGATCCAAGATACCATCATATTGTAAACGAATTGCAAGATGCGGCGCGTTCCAATTTAATTTTCGGGATGCATTGTCATGTTGGTATAGAAAACCGCGAAATTGGTTTGCAATTGATGAACCAAGCGACTTATTTTTTACCCCATATTTTTGCCTTGTCCACAAATTCACCGTTTTGGGAAGGTAGAAATACCGGTTATAAATCGTTTAGAACTAAAGTATTTGATAAATTTCCTCGAACAGGTTTGCCTGAATATTTTGATAGCGTTCAAGCGTATGACAACTATTTGGAGACATTGGTGAAAACCAAATGTATCGATAATCCGAAAAAAATTTGGTGGGATTTGCGTTTACATCCTTTCTATGACACGATTGAATTCCGCATAACTGACATGAGTTTGACTGTTGATGAAGCGATGTGTATTGTTGCTATAATTCAAGCCGTTGTGGCTAAATTATATAAACTAACCATGGCCAATACGAGTTTCAACATTTACAGAATTGCCTTGATTAAGGAGAATAAATTCAGAGCGGCTCGCTACGGAGTTGAAGGCAATATGATTGATTTTGGTTTACAACAAGAAGTCAATACTAAAAGCTTAATCCTTGAATTGCTTGATTTTATTGATGATGTTGTTGATGAATTAGGTAGTCGTGACGAAATTAATTATGTTCACACCATTTTAAATGAAGGAACCGGAGCCGATAAACAATTGGCTGTTTTTAACCAAACCCATGATTTAACCAAAGTCGTCGATATGATTACTAGTGAATTTACAAAAGGATTATAAACCGTTGTCAGTTAGCTGTTGTCTGTTGTAAATTTAATTGTTAAAAAACCGACAACCGACAACTGAGAACCGACAACAAAAAATTATCTTTGCATTACCAAATTGTAAAATAATGAGCAACCCAATTCGCATAGCAATTTTAGACATGTACAACGGAGAACCTAATCAAGGAATGCGTTGTATCATTGATATTGTAAACCGATTTAATCAAATAGTTACTTTTCAAGTTTTTGATGTCAGAGGTAAATCAGAGTTTCCGGATATTAAGAAATTTGACATTTATATTTCTACCGGCGGACCGGGAAATCCACTTGAAGGCGATGGTTGGGACTTGAAATGGTACGATTTTATAGATGAATTATGGAACTGGAATAAAGAACAAAAAGTAAAAAAACACATGTTGTTCATCTGTCATTCGTTTCAAATGGCTTGTCATCACTTTGGATTGGCCACGATTAATAAAAGAAAAGCCACTTCTTTTGGCGTAATGACCATTCACAAAACCGAAGCCGGAAGCAGTGACCCGATTTTAGAAGGTTTGAATAATCCTTTTTACGCGATTGATAGTCGAGATTACCAAGTGGTTCAACCTAAACTGAGCATTTTTAGTAAAAAAGGCGCTATGATTATCGCTTTAGAAAAGATGAGAACTCATGTTGAATACGAGCGTGCCATTATGGGCGTTCGCTTTTCAGATGAATTTGTTGGGTTGCAATTCCATCCCGAAGCTGATGCTTTGAGCTTTGTCGCTAATTTAAAGAACAAAGAAAGACGCGAACACATTATTGCCATGAAAGGCAAAACCAAGTTCCGCGATATGTTGGAAGACTTGTTAGACGAAGATAAAATCTATAAAACCAACGAAACCATTATCCCGAATTTCTTGCGCATTGCCATCAACGACTTGATGAAACACAGAAAATCGCTTTCCAACTAGATTTGTAAAATGAATTCAAACTACCGCCATCTTTTTAACGACAATTTTACCGAGGCCAAATATGAGGCTATGCAAAACGACATCACTGCAGATTTCGACTATAAAGTGACGTTCCGAATTGGTGAAACTCCTTTTTTTATTCCGAACGAGTTAAAAGAACAGTTGTTGGAAGGTTGTCAGGAAGTTATCAAATTCATTCAAAAGACCGATTTTAAAATACTTACTGATAGAGCTTTAGAGTTAAACAGAAAAGTGCCAAATGAAGACAATCACACTACCTTTTTAGCGATTGATTTTGGTATTTGTGAAGAAGATGGTGAAATTATACCAAAGCTGATTGAAGTACAAGGTTTCCCTTCGTTATTCAATTTTCAGAATCATTTGTCCCAAAAATTTGTCAACCACTACCCTTTTCTTTCTGAGTTGACACCGTTTTTTAACGGATTGAATTCGGATAGTTATTTGAAACTAATAGAAGAAGTTATCTGTAATGATTTTCCAAAAGAGAATGTAATTCTTTTAGAAATTGAGCCGGAAAAGCAAAACACTAAGATTGATTTCTACTATTGTCAAAGAGATTTGGGCATCCCGATAGTTTGTGTTACCGAATTGTACGAAAAGGAAAATCAACTTTTCTACAAAAACAATCAAGGCGAAGAAACGCAAGTCAAACGCATTTACAATCGCGTCATTTTTGACGAATTGGATTTGCGCACCGATTTGCAGTTGAACTTCGATTTTTCTAAAGATTACGATGTAGAATGGGCTGGTCATCCAAATTGGTTTTTCAGAATCAGTAAGTTCATCTTACCCTATTTAAAAGGGAAATATTTTATCGAAACGACTTTGCTTTCCGACTTAAAAGAAATTCCAACTGATTTAGAGAATTATGTTTTAAAACCTTTATTTTCTTTTTCAGGAAGCGGCGTAATTTTTCATGTAAAACGTGAAGACATTGAAGCCGTAACAGAAAAAGACTTATACATTCTCCAGAAAAAAGTCAACTACAAACCTATCATCCAATCGCCTGACGGAAAAGTTAAAGCAGAAGTTAGAATATTAGCCGTTTGGAAAAAAAATGATACATCGCCTACTCTAGTAACCAATTTGGTTCGATTAAGTCGTGGGGAAATGATAGGTGTCAAATTCAACAAAGACAAAGATTGGGTTGGCGGAACGGTTGGGATGTTTGGGAAATAATATTTCACAGAGATACACGGAGAAGCTCAAAGATTCACAGAGTATAAAAATTGTTAGTTAGAATTAACCTAAAAAAGCTTTCTTTACTTCTAAAAATGTCTTAGAAGTTGTTACCAATTCGTTTACAATTTCCTTTCGCAAAGTTTCTAAATTATCATACTTTAAATACTTCGCCCAATCTTCTTGAGTCAAGACTTCTTTAATAGTTCTGATGATTTTGGCGGTTTCTTTAGCGTTTCTTAAAACCACCTTTTCATGGTTTTCCGCAGTGAGTTTGTGGTAAAAATTAATTTCTTTGGTTTCCGAATTTACTTTGACAAAAAACAACTTCGAAGTATCATCATTGGAATAAAAGTCTGTCCAATGGGCGAAAGCTACAGTCACATTTTGGTTTTTAAACTCCGTCATTGGAATCAATCTCCAATGACAATTGGCCACTCTTCCCCAATGATTAGAAATGCGGTACAAACCTTCAGGTGTAAAAATATATTGACTTCCGGATTGACTGGTATAGTTGATTTTTAAATCCTTGATTTCGGCAAAAGGCACTTCTTTCCAGATACAAAATGTATGCGAGTGAAAATTGAGTTTGGTGTAGGTTTTATTAGCCATATTTTTTACCGCAAATTCGCAAATTGTAATTCGTGAATTTGCGGTTGATTTTATTAATGCAATTTCTTAACCGCTTCTTGTTGAGCCACAGTAGCAAAATCTCTAATCAATCGCTCAGCGTAATCGTCAAGTAATTCTCGAACACGAGCATGATTATCACTTTTTACAATCAATCCTGCATGGTATTCTAGAGGCACTCGGAAGCATACCTCACTATCATTAAAACCGGATAAATCAGGATGATCAAATTTAGATAAGGTCAATACAATTCCGGCAAACCCTTTTTTTATGGTGGGTAGTTTATATTCTTTTCCTTTGACTAAAGCATCTTCAATTTTGGCCCATTCGCTCCAAAGATTTACGCCTGACGCAGCATCAACCATTTCGGCTAAATGCGCACCACCAACACGCGAAGCCGTTTCTAAAAAGTATATCTTCCCATCGTCATTGCATTTGATAAACTCGGTATGATTGGCTCCGTGCTGCATACCAAATGCTTTTAAAACATGTTCGTTTTGTTTTTTGATAGCTTTGTCATCTTTCGAATCGTAAGGGATATTGGCACTTCTGAAAATGCCGCCTCCTTGTGAAATTTCCATAGGTGTCGCCAAATATTGAGACGTGATTGAAAACAACGTTTTTCCCTGCCAATTCAATCCATCACAATGGTAAACTGCTCCGGGCTTGAATTGTTCTACCAAATATTTGATTCGGTTATCCCCTAATCCGTGAATCTTTTCCCAAAGTTCTTCTTTAGAATGCACTTTCATAATTCCGGATGCCGATGCTTCAGAACGTGGTTTTAAAACCCATGGTGGCGAAACCGAATCGGCAAACTGATTGATTTCTTCATCATTGAAAAGCGGACTAAAAGCAGGTATTGGAATACCCGCATCTTTAGCGCGCATTCTCATGGCTAATTTGTCGCGAAAATACCTTCCCGTGGTTTGTCCCATTCCTGAGATTCTTAGATTTTCACGTAAATAGGCAGCTTTTTCTACATCGAAATCATCTAAAGCGACGATACCGTCAATTTTTCTTTCACGCATTAAACTGGCCACGCCGGCTAATAGTTCTTCTAGATTCCAATCCACATCTTGTCCGGGCATAAAATAAATTTCATCTATATAATCAAAAGCCCAAGGTTTATCACGCAATTTCTCGGAAGTGATTAAATAGACTTTATTGCCTTGTTTTTTCAAATTAATTAAGAAATCATTCCCTTTAAAATAATTAGAAATACAGATGAAATTCTTGATTGGATTTTCCATACGCTATAGATTTTCAATAAATTTAGTAATTAAATGTACGCCATAAGCCGTTGCATGTTTGGTCTTGGCAAATTCACTATCGCCAAAAGCCACTCCGGCTATATCTAAATGTGCCCATGATTTGTGGTCTTCGGTAAAATATTCCAAAAACTTAGCCGCCGAGATTGCTCCGGCAACCGGTTTCCCTGAATAGTTTTTGACATCGGCAATTTCACTATCAATATCCGGTTTGTAAGCATCCCAAAGTGGTAATTGCCACAAACGTTCGCCAATTGCATCACCTGATTGTTGAAGTTTTTTAGACAACTCTTCGTTATTGGTAAACAATCCGGCGCATTCGTAGCCTAACGTACCAACGACACTTCCGGTTAATGTTGCCAAATCGATTACCGTTTCGGGTTTGTAGTTTTTGATTAAATAAGACAATCCATCTACCAAAATCAATCTTCCTTCAGCATCGGTATCAATGATTTCTATCGAATGTCCGGCATAGCTCTGAATGACATCACTCGGCATAAACGAATGCGCGTCGACTGAATTCTCACAAGCAGGAACAATCGCAGTTACCCGATAAGGTAATTGTAAATCAGCCACCAATTGCATTGCGCCTAAAACCGCTGCAGCTCCGGCCATATCGCATTTCATTTGAACCATTCCGGCAGTTTTGATGTTCAAACCTCCGGTATCGAAAGTGATTCCTTTGCCTACCAAACCAATGTGCTTTTTGGCTTTTACGGGTTTGTATTCCATGATGATGAATTGTGGTTCATTGGCACTGCCTTTTCCAACAGATAGGAAAGAATGCAGCCCAATTTCAGTAGATTTTGCTTTGCCAAAAACCGTAACCTCGAAACCATATTTCTTGCCTGCAGCTGTCGCCCAATCGGCTAAGTATTTCGGGTTGACTTTATTAGGTGGTAAATCGACTAAGTTGAAGGTTTCTAATTGTGCTTTGGCGATTTTGATGCCTTTGTTTACCGCTTCTTCTACATCGCCTTTGGCTAAATATTGCAATTCAAAATTATCATCTGCAAATGGATGTGCCTCGATTTTTTTGTAATGCCCTAAGTTGTAAGTTCCTAAAACCAATCCGGAAACAGCTGCTTCGACATCATTTGAATTGAATTTTTCCGGAAAAGCCAAAGCTACGTTTTGACCGAAAACCTCTTTTTGTTTGGAAGCAATTCTCCTGAAAATGGTTTTAATCGATTTGTAATCAATGTCTTTTCCTAAACCGATAAAGACATGAGTGCAATCGTATTTTTCGACTAAATAATAGGTGTCTTTTTTGCCGTAAAAAACTTTTGCAGCGACCGAAACACCGTGGTATTCAATGGGCACAATACTTTTAGCATTGGTCTCATACACCGGAATTAAAATGGTTCCGGTAAAACCGTCAAGGGATTTTATTTGTTTTGTCTTCATCATAATTTATTCTTCTTTGGTACTGAAATAAAGCCATTCGATTGCTTTGGGGAATTCGTCACTCCAATATCTTTCGTTGTGCTTGCCTTCCATGTTGAGGCTTAAACGCACTTTCATTTTATCGGCGAAACCTTCTTTCTTTAATAATCTTTTTTTGAAGTTTTTAATGTGGTCAATCATAGTTGCACTTTCATCGCCTCCGGCATATAGATAAATTCTCGTGTCTTGCGGTTCATCCATATCTAAGAATGACAATTTAATTTTTGGAACAACCCACAACGATGGAGAAAATATCATCAGTTTGCCAAAGATTTCCGGATACATAATGCCCGAAAAAATGCTGACTAAACCGCCCATAGAACTGCCTCCGATTCCGGTATGTTCGCGCTCGGGTTTGGTTCTAAAGTTAGCATCAACAAAGGGCTTTAAAGTTTCGGTCACAAAGCGAATGTACTTTTTGCCTTCGCCGGTGCCTAAAACAGTATTCCCTACATTGTACTCCTTAATGCGCTCTTTTTCGGCATGTTCTACGGCAATGATGATGATTTTACCAATTTTGTATTCTGCCATTACGGCCAACTTTTTATCGATTTCCCAATTGCCGTATTTGGCCTTTTCATTGAACAAATTCTGGGCATCTTGCAAGTACAACACCGGGTAAGTTTCGGTTGATTTTTCGTAATCGTGAGGTAACAATGCCCAAACTCGGCGGGTTTTATTCAGTTGTGGAATCTCGAATTCTTCCGAAATCAAATGGACTTTTGGTAAATACTTGGATTTGAAGGGCAACCAATTGTGACGCCATTTGGCTACGTGTTCTTTTCGGACGCCGTTATGCTGTGTACAGCTTCTGTTTTCTGTTCTGTTTCCGAATTTATCTATCTCTACTTCGCTCCAATCACCTCGAGTAAATTTGTATAAAAGTTCGTCGGGATAAGTAAAATCGTGGGCGAATTTGTAATGGTACAAACCTTGTCCCACGCGTTCCATCTCAAAATTCTTGTCTTGGGTTTCCCAGTTGTTAAAGTTACCGGAGATGAAAACCGGTCTTTCATCATCTTCGTCAGTAGTTAAAATAATATTGAGTTGGGGTTCAATAATTTTCTTGATTTCTAAATCGTCCGCTACATTGTCATCAGTTCTGCGCATGCTTAATAGTCATTTTACATAAAACGTAAATATACTTTATTGACGCTTCTTGACAAAGCATTTCTCAAAAATTAGCAGATATTCGGTATTGCGTATTTTTTATTGAAATATCTTAATTTATATCGCTTTAAAATAAAAAAACCTAACAGAATTAACGGTTAGGTTCTTTCAAATTATGGTTGAATCAATTATTTTTCTTCGTGTTCACTTTCATTTTCCGGAGCAGCAATTTCCGGGCTAACAGCATTAGCTCTAATTTCGATATGGCGAATTTCACCACCTGAAGTTCCTACTTCTTTGGCTAAAACAACCGTAACTAAAGTTAATAATAAAGTAATCCAAGTAAACAAGGTAGCCTTAGAATGTTTTTTTACACTTGCAATTAAGGACAGTAATGCAAAAGCTCCGGTAACATAAAGCACCAAAACAAATTTTTCTGCCAACTCTTCGTGTTCGTGAATAATGTCATGACCAACGCTTGGCATGTCTTCTACTAATTCTTCTGCGCCTTCACCGGTTGACATTGAGGCAAATCCAAAGACAGCTGCCACAATTAATAAAACAAAAGCGGTGTTTTTTACTGACTTGCTTTTCATTACAATACCAGCGATTAAAATTCCCAATCCAAAAATCGTCCCGATGATTGGAAAATGGTTAACTAACAAGTGTAAATGTGCGTCGTTCATAGTTTTGTTGGTTTAGAATTAGGTCAAATCTAGTGAATATTTATTATCACTTAAATGACAAATATCATTTTACTGCTCATTTGCTAAAACGCAAAATAACTTTGGTTCCTTTGTTTTCTTCGCTTTCAATTTGTAACTCTATTTGGAGTAAAAGCGATAATCTTTTTACTATAGACAGTCCCAATCCTGTTCCTTTAATTTCGGGATGTTCGTTAGATTTTGAGCGATAGAATTGGTCAAAGATCTTTTGCAAATCTTCTTCGGCTATACCAATGCCGTGATCTGAGACAGAGCAAATCAGTTCCTTTTCGGTTTCAATAATATCGAAATTAATCGTATCGTTCGGTTTAGAATATTTAACCGCATTGGTCAAAATATTATTAACGATGATGCAAAGTAAATAAGCATCGGTAGTCACGTAAAAATCTTTAGAGAAGTTGGCCACACACTTGATTTTTTTCTCGCCAATGATGGTTGAGTTTCTTGAAATCACATCCAAAAAAATGGCGTTTAATGAAACTCTTTCCATTTTTAAAGTCTGCTTTTGGTTTTCAAAACGGGCCAATAACAGCAACTCATCTACCAAATGATTCAAACGATTGACCTCACTAATACAAAAATTAATTTTTTCTTTATATTCCTCAGGATTACGGGGTTTACGAACTAATACTTCTAAAGTACCTTTAATTACTGCCAAAGGTGTTCTAAGTTCGTGTGAGGCATCAGAAGTAAACTGTTTTTCGCGTTCTATGGCGTTCTCTACTCTATCTAATAGATTATTAATGGTATGCGATAAAGTAAACAACTCATCTCTGTTTTGGGGCAAAGGTATTCTCGATTTCAAGTTGTCCTTTGTAATGATATTTGAAGTCTCAATAATGGTACTAATCGGCTTTATACTTCTTCCGGCTATGAAACGGGCGATTAAGAACAGCACCAATAAAATCATAGGATACGCAATCAGCATCACGGTAAACAAGTTGTTTAAAACCATTATTGAATCTTCTAGTGACATGGCCACAATCATATAGCCAATAATCTTGGTTCCTTGATATAACGGCACTTGAATTTGTCTAACCGAAATGTTTTCTAACTTGGTATCAAACAATTCATTTACCGGTGCTTTGGCTTGATAGGCCAATTGTTTTTGTTTTAAATTAGGTGATTTTTCAACCATAGCGCCCAATTCGTCTACAAATTGAATGAATGCCGGACTGACTTCTACTTTGTTAAACTGACTTGTTTTCCATTCTTCTTCTTCAATTAGTAGAACACAGTTTTCTATGACTTCAATTTCTTTTAAATGTTCGGCTACTTCGGTTTTAATTTCGTTATTTACCCTAACATACACACTGAAACGCACTATAGAATAGATAGCAAAAAAGACCACCAAAATCAATAAGGCAGTCGTAATAATATAATTGGAAGCGATTCTGTTTTTAAATGAAAATTGTTGCATGTTTATTCGTCATTAGCTATATAACCCACGCCGCGAATGGTTTTAATATAATCTTCTTCTACTTTAAGGTTTAGTTTCTTTCTGATGGCGTTCATGAACACGTCAATTACGCCGGTATCATATTCGAAATGAATATCCCAAACATCTTGTATGATTTGGGTTCTAGAACAAACTGAACCTTTATTTTTAACTAAGTAATGGAGCAAGTCGAATTCCTTTTGTGTAAGCGAAACTTCTTTCTTATCAACTGTAACTTGGTGTTTTTGCAGATTAATTTCTACCGGACCAAGCGTTAAGATCTCGTTTTCGGGTTGGTCACGAAGTTGTACTTTAATGCGTTCTACCAATTCGTCAAAACTAAAAGGCTTTTTGATATAGTCATTCGCACCGCTTTTAAGTCCTTCTACGGTTTCTTGCACAGTGTCTTTGGCCGTCAAAAAGATAATCGGGATTTTGGTATTTTGTATTCTAATGGCTTTGCAGACTTCTACTCCGGTCATTTTAGGCAACATCCAATCGAGTAAAACCAAATCAAACTTTTCATTTTGAAAAAGTTCTAATCCTGACTTTCCGTTGTTGGCTGATGATATTTGATATCCTTCTTCCTCAAGTCCTTGTTGTAGAAATTGAACAATACCTTCTTCGTCTTCAACTATTAGTATGTGCTTCATAAGTTATTGTGTTTGATGTGCTAAAGTAATGCTTTTTATTTTCGACCCGAAGTTACCTTTTTGTTTTTAAGGGAAAATTAATTTGTCCATTGTGAATTGTCAACAAAAAGCGTACTGGTTTATATCTAAACTATCAAAGAGTTCATAAATCAACAATAGGCTTAGGGTATTTCAACTATGGCTTGTTTTAGTAGTAATTAATTTATCATTGAATAATAAATGAACTATTTCAAAAAGTCTTCGCCCATTATAAGTTTGCTGTTTTTATACCTCATTGTCAATGCAATTCTACGATTATTCCTTATTTTTCATCCTGTTACACAATCTGGTTTTGAATTGTTTGATCTCATTAAAATATTTATACTCGGTCTAGTCTCTGATTTCTTTGTGTTTGTTGTCGTGGGAGTTTTTTTATGGCTCTATTTACTGTTTTTATCTAATTCAAAATATGACAAACCTTGTGGATATCTAGTCTTTGGAGGATTGGTTTTGTTATTACTATATGTATCTTTTTTTAGTACCATTCTCAATGAATACGGTGGCTCATTACCTGAGATAGGTATAGGCTTTATTGCAATAAAAACAGTTTTATTTGGTTTATTGTTGTTTTTGCCTAAGTATAGAAAAACAATCCGATTGATACTTTTTACGATAGCCATTTTTATCTTTGTTTTGATTATTATACAAAACGCTGTTAGTGAGTTTTTCTTTTGGAACGAGTTTGGCGTTCGGTACAATTTCATCGCCGTAGATTATTTGGTTTATACCAATACTGTAATCGGAAATATTATCGAATCTTATCCCGTAATCCCGCTATTTCTCGTTGTTGGATTAATCACCTCTTTGATCACTCATGCTATAATAAATCGCTCAAAACCTTTCTTGAATGATTTACCCTCTTTTGAAAAAAAAATAAAAGCCTCAGCTATTTATGTGGGCTTCTTTACAGTATCAATGTTTGTAATTCCCTTGTTAGCAAAGCAAGAAAACAGCTCAAATATTTTTACCAATGAATTACAAGCCAATGGAATATTTAAATTTTATAATGCGTTCATGAATAGTGAATTAGATTTCGACAAATTCTATAAAACGATTCCAAATACTGAAGCTTTAACAATTTTACAAAAGCAAATCCCCGAAATTAATGGTGAAAGTACTTTGCGAATAATCAAAAGTGACGCTGCTGAACTTCATAAAAATGTAGTGTTGATTACCGTAGAAAGTTTAAGCGAAGACTTTATGACTGAGTATGGCAACGAAAAACATATTACTCCATTCTTAGATTCTTTAGCAGACAAGAGTTTACAATTCACCAATCTTTATGCTGTAGGCAACAGAACCGTTCGCGGATTGGAAGCCGTTACTTTATGCTTGCCACCAACTGCTGCAGAAAGCGTTGTTAAACGCGAAGACAATAAAAACAAATTCACCACTGGAAATATCTTTAAACAAAAAGGATATGCCGTTAAATATATATATGGTGGCGATGCCTTCTTTGATAATATGGGTGATTTTTTTGGAGGCAATGGCTATGACGTTATTGACCAAAAAAGCTTTCTACCGGAAGAAATTACTTTTGCCAATATTTGGGGGGTGTGTGATGAAGACATGTACCGTAAAGCCATTCAAATAATGAACACGGAGGCTAAAGATAATAAGCCCTTCTTTAACCACATAATGACAGTAAGTAACCACAGACCTTTTACTTTTCCTGAAGGCAAAATTGATATTTCAGGCACAGCAAAATCTAGAGATGGAGGTGTCAAATATACCGACTATGCTTTAAAGCAATTCTTCAAAATGGCCAAAAATCAGCCTTGGTTTAAAAATACTGTTTTTGTTATTTTGGCTGACCATTGCGCTTCTAGTTCAGGCAAAACCGAATTGCCTTTGGATAAATACAGAATTCCGGCTATGATTTATGCACCAGGATTTATTCAGCCTAAACATGTAAATACCTTGATGTCACAGATTGATATGATGCCTACACTTTTTGGAATACTTAATTTTAGTTATCAAAGCAAGTTTTATGGTCAAGATGTTTTCAAGTCAAATTATCAACCCAGAGCATTTGTCGCTACTTATCAGGATTTAGGTTTGATTAAAGACCATGTTTTAACTATTATCTCTCCGGTTAAAAAAGTCAAGCAATTTCAGTTAGTTTCAAAAGCAAAGCCCAATGTAAAAGAAGAGTTTCAATCATACTATGATGAAATTCCAATGAAACATTTACAGGAAGATTTACTAAAAGAGACTATAGCCTTTTATCAAACTTCAGCCCATTTACTAAAGACAAAAAAGTTGAATAAGTAATCGTTTTTGGCTTTTGATTATTTGTAATATATTTACACTTCAAATCAACAATACTTGTCATGACCAAAAAACTTGCTCCTTTTTTCTTTTTTTTGCTATTCATTCCTGCTGCTTTTGCCCAACAGTTCAACACGGTTAAACTTGACAGTCTTTTTACCATTTTGGCATCCAAAGACAAGTATATGGGAAGTTTAACGGTTAGTGAAAACGGTAAAGTAATTTACAGCAAAGCCATTGGTAAAGCCGATATATTGGCTAATAAAACGGCTACTACAGCAACAAAATATCGTATTGGTTCCATTTCTAAAATGTTTACTTCTTGCTTAATCTTTAAAGCGGTAGAAGAAAACAAACTGACCTTAAACAAAACCATCGATGTTTATTTTCCCTCGGTTCCTAATGCAAACAAAATAACGATTGGCAATTTACTTAATCACCGCAGCGGTATTTACAATCTTACCAATAGCGGCGAGTATATGAGTTATAATACCAAGCCAAAAACCGAAGCTGAAATGGTTGCCATCATCGCCAAAAGTAAGAGCGTTTTTGAACCTAACAGTAAAGCGGAATACAGTAATTCTAATTATGTATTACTGAGTTATATCATTGAAAAGGTTTATAAAAAATCTTTAAAAGAAGTGTTAGCTGAGAAAATTGTTAAACCATTGGGATTAAAAAACACCTATTTGGGTGGCAGAACGAACATTCATGACAATGAAAGCCGTTCTTACTCTTTCATCGAAACTTGGAATTTGGAAACCGAAACCGATATGTCTATTCCTTTAGGAGCCGGAGCAGTGGTTTCAACGCCAACCGATTTAACCATTTTTATCGAAAATTTGTTTGCCGGAAAAATCATCTCGTCAAAGAGTTTAGAGCAAATGAAAACCTTACAAGATGATTATGGTATGGGTATTTTTGAAATGCCTTTTAATGACAAAACCGGATACGGACATACTGGTGGCATCGACGGATTTAGCTCGGTGTTAACTTACTTTCCTGAAAACAAATTAGCCATAGCACTAACCTCAAACGGAAGTGTTTACCGAAATAACGATATCATGATAGCCGTTTTGAGTGCTTATTTTCAAATTCCTTTTAATATTCCGACTTTCAAAATACTTGAGTTGAACGCGACCGATTTAGAAAAATATTTAGGCAACTACAATAGTCAGGAGTTGATGATGAGAATCAGCGTGACTAATAAAGGCAGCAAGCTCTTTGCTCAAGCCACTGGACAAGGAGAATTTCCATTAGAAGCAACAGGGACAAATGTTTTCGAATTTGCACAAGCCGGAATCAAATTGAGATTTAATGTAGCCGACAAACAAATGACTTTAGAACAAGGCGGTGGAAAATTTATTTTCTTAAAAAATTAATCAGATGAATAAGGTCTAAACAAACATTATAACTACTTTTAATCTATGTTTAGACACCAAGGAAAAGCCCGAACTTTTATTCACAATCTTCGATTAGCGGCATTATTGTCGTTGGTTGCCGGTATAGTTAATATTACAGGAGTTTTGGCCTTAAAAATACTTACCACCAACGTCACAGGACATTTTGCTTTTTTTGCCGAAGAAATAATGCGCAAGGATTACGCCATTGCCATAACGTTTTTGGTATTTACACTTTGCTTTTTGTTTGGTTCATTTACAGCGAATACCATAGTTGAAATAGTATTGCAAAAGCGACCAAGATTAGCACACGTTGTTCCTATTGCGCTAGAGATTATAATACTAACCTCTATTGCTTTATGCTTCCAAACGTCAAGTATTTATAATCTACACGGAAAAGTGGAAGCTTTCTTGTTGTTATTTGCCATGGGAATTCAAAATTCATTGGTGACCAAAGTGTCTCAATCAACCGTTAGAACTACTCATTTAACGGGTTTATTCACTGATTTGGGTATTGAACTTTCGCAGTTATTCTTTTATAAAAAACCGGAACAACAAACGAAGTTAAAGTCCAATATTTATTTAAGACTATCAATCATTACTTTCTTCTTTATAGGATGTGTCATTGGCGGATTTGTTTACAGTTACCTTCAAATAAAAACCTTGCTAATAGCCTCGGCAGTATTAATTATTGCACTTTTTTATGATTATCTTCGATTGAAACTATTTGCCATCACCCGAAAAACAATGGAATTATAATTATGCTTCATTTCAACAAAACCTACTTCTTACTGACTATTTTTCTTTTTGTAATCGAAGTTTGTATCGCTTTATTTGTTCACGATAATTTCATCAGACCTTATTTTGGAGATGTTTTGGTGGTTATTCTCATTTATTGTTTCGTAAAATCATTTTTAAAAGCATCCGTAATCAAAACCGCTATAGGTGTTTTATTGTTTGCCTTTCTGGTAGAAACGTTACAGTATTTTGCTATCATAGAAATCTTGGGACTTCAAGATAACCGATTGGCCCGAACGGTAATTGGAACTTCATTTGCTTGGGAAGATATTTTGGCTTACATCTTCGGAATTGCACTGGTAATTGTTGGCGAAAAATGGATTAGAAAACAATCACAGTAAACCATTATATTTACGAATAAACCATTCGGCAGCAAGCGATAATGCTAACAAAACCAACAACCAAACCCAATCCACCAAAGGAGATTTCTTAACGATGGTTTTCTGAATTGCCTTGTAACTTTCGTCTTCAGACAATTGTTTGATTAGCGCCTCAATTTGATTTGGAAGATAAGCTTTTCCTTGTGTTTGTGTTGCCAATTGGTTTAACTTATTCCAATCCGGATTGACGAATTGCTTTTCAATATCAAAATCCAATACTTCAAATCCGCTGGAATAAGACGAATTCGAATTCAATTCTTTCACGGTAAACTTGTAATTTCCTGCGGCTAATCCGTCTAAGTTGACTTGGAAAGCATTAGAGGTTCTTAGCAAATCGTAGTTTTTGACTTGCTTCGTATTAGTATTAGTAACAGCAATGGTTAATCTGGCTTTCTCGTCTAATTCGTAATTTTTATTGAAATATTGTGCGGTGATTTCAATGCCTTCGCCTGAATTGTAAAAACGCTCATGATTCACTACCAAAGACTTTCTGGCATTGTTGGAAGCCAAAAATTGAATGGTTTTGTCTAAAAAAATATCAAAATCTGTAAAGTCTTTTTTGGCCAAATAATTATCCGCACGCCATTTCCAAATATTTTCTCCAAATAAATAAGCCGAACGTTTGCCTTGTTCTTCATTAAAAGTCAACAAAGGTTGATTGGTGGCAATATTTCTAATGGTTGAAGATAATAACGTATTGGTATTGCTCTTAGCCGTAATTGTTCCGAATGGATTCTCCAAAGGCGGAAATTGCTCGAAACCGATATTATCCAACGCAAACAGATTGAATTGTGAATCATAGGAAGCCAAATAATCTTCTTTCTGCGAACTCATTTTGAATACAAACTGAGTCTGATTTTGGTTTAAAAAATTAAAATCAGTTCCGTTTCCTGTGATGATCCACAAGTTGATTTTGGCATTGGAATTTTTTTCAAAAACCGCTTTGAAAGCAACTGTTGGCTGGTAAAGAATTAAAATATTGTAATTCTCTAAACTGCTGACTTGATTAGGTTTAAGTATAGTTACTTTTCGTTGTGCATTAGTTTCAATAGCACGTTTTATCGCTCCCAAATCAGGATGCGAGATATCAGCAATTAAAGCCACTTCTGTCTTTTGGTCGATGACTTCAACAGCGAAATTCTTAGTGTTATTATAAGTGTTCTTTTCTTGTTCTTTCGAAGAAACAGTCGCTTTTAAAATTTGAATACCAACGCTATTTGCCGGTAATAAAACATTCAATGTGGCTGATTTTTTGGAAGGCGAAAAGGCCACGGTTTGCTCATTTAAAACCGAATTGCCTTGGGTGATTTTAAAAGAAGCATTGATACTTTTGGTTCCCGAATAATTCAAGAAAACTTCCACCGGATATTTGTTCTTGTGAAAAGCGTATTTGTTAACGTTAAGTTGGGTAACTTTTAAATCCAAATAAGTTGTTGTATCGCCAACAACCAAAGGATAAACTTTATTCAAAGGATTAAACCCAAATACATAATCTTCACCAGAAGTTTGGTTTCCGTCAGAGATTAAAATCGTCGGAAAGGTTTGATTTTTATAGATGTTCTTCAAGTTTTTCGCTACGACATTTATATTCGATTGTGTTCCTTTAAAATCAATGGCGTCCGAAGGCAAAAAGTCTTCATCAAACTGATAGGTTTGCACTTCAAACTTATCGTTTAAGGCTGAATTGTCTTTGAGCTTTTCAAATAATTCCAGTGCCTGCTTATCCGATTTCAAGTCGGCCATAGAAGCAGAATTATCAATCACAATCGGCAAAGGCGTTTTAACTGTTTCAATCGTTTTTCGGGTAATGATTGGATTAATCAGCAATAACAACAATCCGAATACGGAAAAGAAACGCAAAAAAGCCAAAAGCAACGTCACTTTCGACCGGCTTTTGGCTTTGTATAAATATTGGTAAAATGACACAGCAAACGCTATTCCTAAAGAAAGCAATATCAATAAAATAGTGTTTGTTGTCATTTAAGTGTCTCGATTAGAATCCCTAATTCGTAATTCGTAATTTATAATTCGTAATTGCTAATTAAGTCAGCATTCCTCCGCAAACATTCAATACTTGCCCCGAAACATAAGCACTCATATCCGAAGCAAAGAACAAACAGGCATTGGCTACATCTTCCGGACTTCCACCGCGTCTTAACGGAATAGAATCTCTCCAACCTTGGACAACGTCGTCGTTTAATTTGGCGGTCATTTCAGTTTCAATAAATCCCGGAGCAATCGCGTTGCAACGGATATTTCTCGACCCTAATTCTAAAGCTACCGATTTGGTAAATCCAATCATCCCGGCTTTTGAGGCGGCATAATTCGCTTGACCTGCATTTCCTTTAACACCAACAACTGAACTCATATTTACGATAGAACCTTTTCGGTTTTTCAACATGATTTTCTGAACAGCTTTGGTCATATTGAAAACTGATTTCAAGTTGATTTCGATTACTTTGTCAAAATCCTCTTCGCTCATACGCATTAAAAGGTTGTCTTTGGTGATTCCGGCGTTGTTGATTAATACGTCAACGTTTCCGAAATCAGCCATTACATCATCTACTAATTTTTGTGCTTCGTTGAAATCGGCTGCGTTTGATTTGTATCCTTTAGCTTTGATCCCCAAAGCGGTTAATTCATTTTCCAATGCCAAAGCACTTTCGGCAGAAGAACTATAAGTAAAAGCCACATTGGCTCCGTGTTGTGCAAAAACTTTAGCGATGCCGCTTCCGATTCCTCTACTCGCGCCGGTGATAATGGCTACTTTTCCTTCTAATAATTTCATATTGTAAAGAGTTTATTGATAATTTTAATGAAAGGTCAAATATAGGAATATTTTATAGGTTGGAAAAAATTACAGTACATTTAAACCTTTGTTATTGCTGAGTGTCCTAAAGAAATCTTAAAATTGCAAATGCCAAACCATCAAATTCTTTTTGAAAGACTTTATCACGAACATAAAACACTCGTGTACAATGTGGCATTGAATTATTTGCAAAGTATTGAAGATGCGGAAGAAGTCACTCAGGATGTGTTTATCAAAGTCTACCATTCGTTAGAAAATTTTAATCAAAAATCATCTTATAAAACTTGGATTTACCGCATAACCATTAACCAATGTTTGGATTTTACCAAAAAGAAAAACAGTCAGAAGCGCTTTTTTATATTTGGCAAAAAGAGTCAAAACGAGCAAGAATACTTAAATATTTCTACGTTTGAACATCCCGGAATTTTGATGGAAAACCAAGAGGAAGCCACCATTCTATTTGCCGTTATCAATACGTTAACCGAAAACCAAAAGACCGCTTTCCTCCTATCTAAACTTGATAATTTGAGCAATCCTGAAATTGCAGAAATTATGCAGTTGAGTATTTCTTCTGTGGAATCCTTAGTTTTCAGAGCCAAGGCATCGCTTCAAGAAAAATTAAAAGAAAAATTCAAACAATACCGCAAGAAATAAAATTAACCAACGTCTAAGTAAATATGGAAAGAGAACATTGGATACAAAATGTATTAAACAGCACCAACGGAATGACACAAGTAGCGCCGAGTTCTGATTTATTGTCCAAAATTCAACAAAAAATCAAGCAACAAGAAAAAGTATCACCAACAACTGTTTGGTTGGTTGCCGCTTCTATTGCGGTTTTGGTCACTATAAACTTTGCTTTACTCAATAGTAAATCTAAAGAAAATACCGCCAAGGTTTATCTGGAAAATACTTTAAACAAAAGCAACCAGCTTTACTAATAGTCATGGAAAGAACAAAATTATTAACGATAACAGTCATTGGACTATTATTACTCAATATAGCGACATTAAGTTTTCTGTTTTTGAATAGGACAATGCCGGACAGATTGTCGCACGACAGACCAAAACCAAGAGAAATTATCATTGACAGATTGCATTTTGATGCCAATCAACAAAAGGAATATGACAAGCTTATTCAATGGCATCGCGGTGAAATCAACCAATTGGATGATAATATTCGACAAGTAAAAAACGACTTGTATGCCCGTTTATCCGAAAAGGAAATCAATGTAAAAACCAAAGACAGTTTGATTACGCTTTTGAATTTGTACCAAAAACAAATAGAAGAAACCCATTTCAAACATTTTGAAGATATCAAAAAGTTATGCAAACCCGAACAACAAGAAGATTTTGAAACGTTAACCGAAGAATTGGCCAGAATCTTTGCGCCCAACAAACCACGCAGACCAAGACATGACTAAGGCAAGTTGGATAACACTATTTTGGTTGCTGTGTTTGGCTACTTTTGGGCAAAGCAAAGATTCGTTGCGCGTGAATTTTAAGGTGAATTTTGACCAATTTCCGTTGGAACTCAACAAGCAATACATTTCATCCAATAAAGATACGGTTGCCATAACTACTTTCAAATTCTATATTTCCAATATCGAAATTCAATATGCCGACAAAACAGTTTTTAAAGAGAAAAATGTCCATCACCTACTCGATTTAGAAAACCCGAATTCCCTACAAATTCCGATTACCAAAAAGAATGATAGAATAATTTCAAAAGTTACTTTCAACATCGGTATCGACAGTTTAACCAATACTTCCGGCGCTTTGGATGGCGATTTAGATCCAACTAAAGGCATGTATTGGGCTTGGCAAAGCGGTTATATTAACCTGAAAATAGAAGGTAAAAGTCCGAGTTGTAAAACACGCAAGAATGAATTTCAGTTTCATTTAGGCGGTTATTTGCAACCTTATTATGCAATGCGGAAAAAAGTTATTAATGTCAATGGCAATGGCAATGTCAATATAGGAATTGATGTTGCTGTTTTTTTGGCTGAAATCAATTTGGCACAAACCAATTCGATTATGATTCCCGGAAAATCCGCTATGGATTTATCTGATGTTAGTACTAAAATGTTTTATTTGGAATGAAAAAGCAATGGAAATACTATTCGTTATTAGGATTACCGGTTCTAATTTGCTTGGCTTTTTCCAACCAATTTACAACACCTATTTATTTTGAAGTACCCAAAGGTTGGCCAGAACCCAAATACGATTTCAAGAAAAACCCTTTAACCGAAGAAGGTTTTCAACTTGGTCGCCATTTATTCTACGACCCGATTATTTCCCGCGACAGTACGATTTCGTGTTCGAGTTGCCATTTGCAGCAAACCGGCTTTACACATGTTGACCACGATTTGAGTCACGGCATCGAAGGTCGAATCGGTACCCGAAATTCTTTGGCCTTAATCAACTTGGCATGGAACAATAATTTCCATTGGGATGGCGGTGTGAATAACTTAGAAGTACAAGCGATAAATCCTATTGAAAATCCAACTGAAATGGATGAAAAACTGGAAAATGTGATTATTAAATTACAGCGAAGTGAAAAATACAAAGGTTTATTTACCAAAGCTTTTGGCGATGAAAAAATCACGAGTCAAAGATTGTTAAAAGCCTTAGCACAATTTACCGTATCGCTTATATCAACCAATTCCAAGTACGATAAAGTCATGCGCAAAGCCGAAACTTTCACAGCACAAGAGCAACGAGGCTATGATTTGTTCAAAGCCAATTGCGCTTCGTGTCATATCGAACCGTTATTCAGCAGCGACCGATTTGAAAACAACGGATTAGCCATTGATGAAACCTTGAATGATTTAGGTCGAATAAAAATCACCAATCGAAAAGAAGACCAATTTCGTTTTAAAGTGCCAACCTTGAGAAACATTCAGTTTACTTTTCCATACATGCACGACGGGAGATTCAAGACTTTGACCGAAGTGGTTAAACATTATAATTCCTTAGGAAATGACAAAGCCTTACCGGTAGCATTAACCAAGCCAATGAGTCTTTCCGATATAGACCGCGTTGATTTAGTGGCATTTTTGCAGACCCTAACCGATAAAGAATTCTTGTATAACAAGCGATTTAGCTTCCCGAAGGAATAAATTTAAAACAGACGCAAGAATTAAAAAGTTATGGCGTCTAAACCAATAACTAACCAAATTACCACTTATGAAAAGAGTTGTATTACTATCATTTTTACTTACCAATAGTTTGCTATTGGCTCAAACCAATCCGGCCATTACTTCTTGGTTGCGCAATACAACGGGAATTACCGGTCGTCATTATGTTTCCGGAAATCCAACTCCGATAATTGATGCTGTTTTAGCCAATGTACAAACCGTGCAATATTCTACCAATTGGGTTTATGTCACTACCAATGGCATTCCGGCCTATATTACTGGTCCGTTTTTAGATGGTAATCCGTCTTTGGCAACGAGTAGAAACGGTGCTATTTTCAGATTTCCTTTGAATCCAACACAAAATACAGGAACACCAACCAATACTACCGGAGGAAACATTGGTTTGTTCAAAAACGGAGTCGCTCTGTTTGATTATCGCGATGGTGTTTCATGGAGAAATGCAACGAGTCAAATTTGTGGCGGACCAATTCAAGGTTGCACCGGAGATGGCGTTTGGAACCGCGATGCTGTTTTAGCAGAGCGTGCCGGTTTTGATTGCGCCAAAGCGCATCCGGCCATGGGCAATTACCATCACCATCAAAATCCGAGTGCTTTTAATTTGGATTTGGCGGTGCTTTCGAACATTTGCGATACTTATCCTTCTGATGGTTTATATGTTATTAATCCGGCTGAACATTCACCGTTAATTGGTTTTGCGTATGATGGATTTCCCATTTATGGTGCTTACGGTTATGCCAATGCTGATGGAACCGGTGGTATTGTCAGAATCAAATCGGGTTACCAATTAAGAAATATTACGACGAGAACACATTATGCTAACGGAACCAATGTAACCGATGGACCGCCGGTGAGCACGACTTATCCGTTAGGTTATTTTAGAGAAGACTATGAATTTATTGCCAACGCTTCTTCTGATTATTTAGATGTTCACAATGGCCGTTTTTGTGTAACACCCGAATATCCACAAGGAATCTATTGTTACTTTGCTACGGTAGATGCCAATCACAATTCGGCTTATCCTTATGCTGTTGGTCCAACTTTCTATGGCAACAGAACGGCTTCTTTAGTGGCTTCTATTACGGAATCCACTTCGCAATATACTTTAGACAATACCGATTTTAATTTGTCAAAGCTCAACATCAAAATCTACCCAAATCCGGCGCAGGAATTCATTGCCATTCAAACGGATATGGTAGAAAACAACCTAAAAGTTACTTTAATTGATGTCTTAGGAAAAACAATTCAAACAAATGAAATACTGCAAGGAAGCACACTTTGTATTATGGATTTGTCAACGGTTTACAATGGTACTTATTTTGTAAAAGTCACTAGTGGAAAAGAGGACAAAACGTTTAAAATTGTGGTCAATAAATAAACATTTACATGTATAAAAAAATCAGCACCTTATTAGTCATAGCACTCACCTTTTCTTGCGGAAGTGACGACAGTTCAAATTATGAAGAGATTGATCCTTATGCCAATATTAGCGCTACTTTCGGAAATAATATCAATCCAGAAAGTCTTTCTAATTATGCCAATCAGGTTATTCCGAATTATATTACCAAAGATAACACTGCCGGAAACCCAATAACAGATAAAGGTGCTACGTTGGGCAGGGTTTTATTTTACGATAAGAATCTTTCTTCAAACAATACCATTTCTTGTGCCAGTTGTCACCAACAAGCCAATGCCTTTAGCGACACTAGTATTGCCAGTAATGGCGTTAACGGCACTACCGGAAGACATTCGATGCGTTTAATCAATACTCGTTTTGCCAACGAAGCCAAGTTCTTTTGGGACGAACGTGCCATCAATTTGGAAACGCAAACTACCATGCCTATCAAAGACCATGGCGAAATGGGTTTTAGTGGTACCAATGGTGACGAACCTTTTAGCGGTTTAATCACAAAATTAAGCAACATTGGTTATTACAGAGAGTTGTTTCAGTTTGTTTATGGCTCAGAAGAAATTACTGAAAGCAAAATCCAATTGGCTTTAGCCCAATTCATTAGAAGTATTCAATCATTCGACAGTAAATATGACATTGGAAGAGCACAAGCGGCTAATGATGGGCAACCATTCATAAACTTCACTCCTCAAGAAAATCAAGGTAAAAATTTATTTTTATCACCTCCGGTTTTTGATGCCACCGGAAACAGAACTGCGGGTGGTTTAGGTTGTGCCGGTTGTCATGCTGCACCTGAATTTGATATCAATCCGATTAGTGCAAATAATGGTATTATTGGCAATATTAACGGAACCGGAATTGATATAACCAATACCAGAGCGCCGTCTTTAAGAGATTTGGTTAAATTAGACGGAACCACTAACGGACCGATGATGCATACCGGAGTCATTACGACTTTACAAGCGGCGATTGGTCATTACGGCACGATTAATTTGGCTCCCGGAAATACCAATCTCGACCAACGATTGCGTCCGAATGGTTTTGGGCAACAATTGCATTTAACTGGACCTGAAGTGAATGCGGTAATAGCTTTCCTTAGAACATTATCGGGGACTAATGTGTATACAGATATAAAATGGTCGAATCCGTTTCTCAATTAAAATAAAAACTCCCGTGATGATCGGGAGTTTCTTTTTAAAAATTATTCTTTTATAAACTTACCAGTAGCGTTTCCTTTATCACTAATAATTTTAATAAAGTAACTTCCACTTTGTAATCCTGAAACATCAATCGTTTCTGTTGGATTCGTATTCACTTGAACCAATTGCCCAAGCGTATTATAAATGCTAACCGAAGTCATGACTACACTTTCTTTAGCAGTAATTGTTAACACATTTTTCGTCGGAACCGGCGATAAACTAAACACACTATTAAACTCAAAATCCTGATTGCTTAAAGCTTGAATCGTTGTGGTATAAGTATCAGTTATAATTGGGAAATTGTAATCAAAATAAATACTGGCACTATTTGAGAATGAATTACCAATAACCAATGTCGGTTTGGTTTTGATTTTAAACGCTACATAGCCATCATTATTGGCATCATCGAAGGGTAAGTTGATATTTTCGAAAATAAACTCAAGTTGATTGGTATTAATCATACGAGTTACAAATGGATGACTACCATAAAGGGGAACTAAAGTAGTCATGTCGAACTTAGTTACATCAATCATGTCCTTTATCACAACATTTTCAGCGGCAAAGGTCCCGGTGTTTTCAAATCGAA
Organism: Flavobacterium sp.; assembly: GCF_046293665.1. Lineage (GTDB taxonomy): Bacteria > Bacteroidota > Bacteroidia > Flavobacteriales > Flavobacteriaceae > Flavobacterium. The sequence goes on along the minus strand of NZ_JBKBOL010000011.1, from coordinate 78,718 downwards.
TCACATAATGCACATATTGTCCTACCATACTTGGTGTGATGGAAGTGCCTTCAACACAAGTTTTATCATTCGGATCAAATGAACCCACTACAATTTGCTTAAGGCCTGATTCATTGTCCAGAGGGTATTCGTCATTTTGTAGCGGATAGATGTTGGCTATAAAATCCAATTGATCACCAATATTTACTGCCGGAATTTCCATTGGCGAATTGATATTCATAGTCAGGGCAATCTGTCTCGTTTCAAAAGGCTGCAAATTGTTATAATCCCAAGTGAACGACCCAAAATTTTGTGTAGTGGGCATTGGATTAGCCAAAACAAAATCAATTTTGCTATCCTCGAACGTAAGCGCTACGTTTCCGGACAGTGTTATGGTGCCTTTATTTCTATAGATAATTTTATAAGTAGCATTAAACCCAGGTCTTGCAGGAATCAAAGGAACAATTACTACTTCTAAATCTTGGTGTGAACCATTGGCTGAAAGGCAAAAATCCTGTTGTAACGGACTTACAGCCAAAGGAACAGTAGCTGAAAAATTACTCGGAAAAATGGTATAATAGGAAGGGTTTTCCAATTGTGGTGCTATAGTATAAGTTCCTTGAGGAAGATAGACTGTGTATAAGCCCGAAGGATTGCTGAAAATAGTTGAAGTAACGCTTCCGCTGGTTATATTTAATCTCATGAATTCATCATTGACATCATTGACATCACAGCCATCACCGTTAAAATCAAATCGGTTATTTCCTTGTATGGTACTAAAATTACCTCCCGGCACTAAGGTACAATAGGTATTGACCTCACAATTTGGAATTCCGGCACTGACTATTGAATTTCGAATCGATACCAATTGGTTTTCATCACAACAGATATAAGCCAAATTAGGATTATTAAAAAGATAGAGCGGCGTTTCAAACCTACCATTTTTAATATACAAACTGGTCAACTGGTTGGAATCTACATACAACTGTGAAATCCTGGTTTCACTGATATCTAGAGTAGTCAAAAGATTAACCGAGGCTTTTAAGGTCAATAGTTGAGCACAATCTTGCACGTTGAGGCTTGACAATAAATTATTTTGACATTCAACAAAGAGTAAATTAGGGTTGTTGCTCAAATCCAAACTGGTAATGCTGTTGTTGTAACAATCTAAACTAATTAAAAGCGGGCAGCCACTTACGTCTAAACTGCCCAACAAATTGGTATAAACTTCAAGATACTCAAGGCTTGAACAATGAGACAAGTTTATTAATGAAGTCAATTGATTGGAATAGGCATAAAATTCCTCCAACTGTGACATACCGGTCAAATCCAATTGGTTTATTTGGTTCCCATTACAAAGCAAAGTTACTAAAGCAGTATCACCCGAAACATTGAGCATTGTTAGTTGATTATTCGGACAATTTAGATAGGTCAAGTTGGTCAAACCACTAGCATTCAAATTACTCAATGTACTCGAAGTGCAGGATAAATTAGTTAAGTTAGTTAGAGCAGTCACATCCAATGAGGTGATGGATGTATTGGAAGTAGATAATACGGTAAGGTTAGTGAAATTTTCTATACCTAATAAACTAGTTATAGAGGTTGGTCCATTAATCATCAATTGATAAATTAAGGAAGCTTCACTAACTTGAATTTGTCCATCTCCATTGGTATCGATGGCTACGTTTACGCCAGCCTGATTTTTGGCAATTCCTGTAGTTGAACTCGCCCCTAACAACTTCGCCTTAAAATTCACATCAGGAATATTTACAATTTGCGAATTTGCGGTAGAAATAGCAAACAATAAAACCAATAGAGTGTAAAGTTTTTTCATAAAAATAGTTTGATGCTCAAATATATATAAAATACCTGTAAGACTATCCTATCTTTTGAAATTGCAGTTAAAAAATTGAATTAATTGCTATTCCAACTCTTATTTATCTACGCTATTACTTTCTATTAACTTGTACAGTAACTCTTCTTCCTGTTGCAATAATTGCAGTTGTAACTGAAGTTTCAGCAATTCTAGCGGACCGTTTTTATCAAGGCTCTTTTGGACTTTTTCTTTTAAGATTGATATAGCTCCGGGATGCAGTGCATCTTCATTAGCCTGTCCTTTTAAATATTCAATTAGTTGGAGTAGTTTTAATGCCGATTGACTAGCTTCTTCCATTTTGGGTAGCTTTCTAATGATACCCAACTGATAATATTTACAGTCTTCTAAGGCTTTCGCGAGAAATTTTTCTTTTTCTTCTTCTAGCTTTGGAAAATCCTCTGCTTCAGGTGATTTGGCATTAGCCATGTAGAGCGATATTGCTGTTAATCTTTTTGAAGCGATCCTTGGTAATTCTCTTGATTCCAACTCGTATAGTGCCAATTGTAAACGTTTAGTCTTTAATAGTATTGCCATTTCTTCTTGGGTCAGATTTAATTCATTTCTGAGGTATGCTCTTATTTTTTCCATTTGTAACAAGTTTATGTGTAACAACCCTAATTGTTACATGTTTTTTTGTTACATATAGAAAACAAATAAGGTGCCAATGTAAAAAAGCCCCGATTTCTCGAGGCTTTCTATTATTTATAGCAATTGAAGGAACCAATTATCCCATTACTTCTTTTACTTTTTTACCAATCTCAGCAGGAGAATCTACAACGTGGATACCGCATTCTCTCATGATTCGTTTTTTGGCTTCAGCCGTATCATCAGAACCTCCAACAATAGCTCCGGCGTGACCCATAGTTCTTCCTTTTGGTGCCGTTTCACCGGCGATAAATCCAACAACAGGCTTGCGGTTTCCATCAGCTTTAATCCAGTAAGCCGCATCAGCTTCTAATTGGCCTCCGATTTCACCAATCATGATGATACATTCGGTTTCCGGATCGTTCATTAATAATTCTACAGCTTCTTTTGTGGTTGTTCCAATGATTGGATCTCCACCAATACCGATTGCGGTTGTAATACCTAAACCTTGTTTTACCACTTGGTCAGCGGCTTCATAAGTTAAAGTACCTGATTTAGAAACAATCCCTACTTTTCCTTTTTTGAAAACAAAGCCCGGCATGATACCAACTTTAGCTTCTTCCGGTGTAATTACACCCGGACAGTTTGGTCCTATTAATCGGCAGTTTTTACCTTTGATAAAATCATACGCTTTAATCATATCGGCTACCGGAATACCTTCTGTAATGGCAATGATTACTTTGATACCCGCATCAGCAGCTTCCATAATAGCATCGGCAGCAAATGCCGGCGGAACAAAAATGATAGAGGTATCAGCGCCAGCTTGTTCTACAGCATCTTTAACGGTATTAAAAACAGGGCGGTCTAAATGGCTTGTACCACCTTTACCAGGGGTTACTCCACCTACCACATTGGTGCCGTATTCAATCATTTGCGAAGCGTGAAATGTTCCTTCACTTCCGGTAAATCCTTGTACTATTATTTTTGAATTTTTATTAACTAAAACGCTCATGTGTGTGTTTGTTTATTTGTGTTTATTTTTTAATTTCATTCCGTTCGGCCTACCGGCCTCGGGTGTGATGCAAAAGTAGAAAATAGTAATTAGTAATCAGTAATTAGTGATTAGTTTTTTTTGCAAAATTACTATAGTTGACTCATTTGGTAACCACGGAAAAGTTTATCGTTTTTAACTTCCCAAACGACCATAAAATGGGCCAACATCATTTCTTCTCTTGGGTTTTCAATGGTTTTTACGTAATGTGAATACCGAACAGAAACGGTGTTGCCATCAGCTACTATATGAGAGATTCTGCATTTAGATCGAATATAAGCTTTACTCAACTCGGTACTCAATTCAACGATTTGATCTTTATGAAGCTTCAAAAAACCTTTAGAACTGTGCCATTCTAAAACCACTTCAGGATGCAATAAAGCATTTACTTTATCCGCGTCTAACAGTACATCTGATTTGTAAAATTCTTGAACGATAGCTTTAGCGCCCATAATTTATTTGAGTTTATTTAAAATTTCAGGTATTTTCTTGATGTAAGCAAACTGTTTCATCTTTTCCCGCGCTTCATCAATTGGCGTTCCGGAATAGGTTTTGCCGCCTTCTATGGATTTACTCACTCCGGTTTGTCCCAAAACTACTGCTTTGGCACCAATTGTTATACCGCTGGTTGTACCAACTTGTCCCCAAAGGGTTACTTCATCTTCAATAATTACGCAACCGGCAATTCCGGTTTGGGCAGCAATCAGACATTTTTTACCAATAACAGTATCGTGTCCAACGTGGACTTGGTTATCAATTTTAGTTCCGGCACCGATAGTCGTATCGCCTGTAACTCCTTTATCGATAGTGCACAACGCTCCTATCCCAACGTTATCTTCAATAATAACTCTTCCACCCGAAAGCAATTGGTCAAAACCTTCCGGACGTTTTTTGTAATAAAAAGCATCAGCCCCTAGAATCGTCCCCGAATGAATTATCACATTGTCACCAATAACCGTGTTGTCATACACAATTACATTCGCATGCAACAAACAGTTTTTACCGATAGTTACGTGATGACCAATAAAACAATTGGGTTGAATTATTGTTCCTTCTCCGATTACAGCAGAATCCGATACACTCGCATTAGCCGCTATAAAAGGTCTGAAATGCTTGGTTAACTTATTGAAATCTCTAAAAGGATCATCAGAAATCAACAACGCTTTACCTTCAGGGCAATCGACTTCTTTGTTGATTAAAACAATAGTCGCTGCCGATTGCAATGCTTTGTCGTAATATTTGGGATGATCTACAAAAACAATATCACCCGGTTCAACCACGTGAATTTCGTTCATGCCATGAACTGCAAAATCATCAGCGCCAACGTATTGACTGTCGATGATGGTTGCGATTTCTTTTAAGGTATGTATTCTTGGGAATTTCATTTTTTGAATTTGAAAATTTGAAAATTTGAGAATTTGAAAATGAAGTAAATAATCTTCAAATTTTCAAATCGCTTCATCTTCAAATTAATTACTCCTTCACACGTTCCATATAAGAACCCGTAGCGGTATCAATCTTGATTTTATCTCCTTCATTGATAAATAAAGGAACGTTTACAGAAGCTCCGGTTTCAACTTTTGCAGGTTTAGTAGCGTTGGTAGCAGTATTTCCTTTTACGCCAGGTTCGGCATAAGTTACTTCTAAAACGATTGAAGCCGGCATATCAACAGACAATGGCAAATCGGTTTCTGTATTAATTTGCACCATTACGTTTGTTCCTTCTTTTAATAAATCCGGAGCATCCAAAATATTTTTATCCAAAGTAATTTGCTCATAAGTCTCCGTATTCATAAAATGAAACTGATTGCCTTCAGCATATAAATATTGGAAATTTTGAGTTTCCACTCTAACCGTATCAATTTTATGTCCGGCCGAAAAAGTATTGTCTAATACTTTACCGTTGGTTAACGATTTTAACTTGGTTCTTACGAAAGCCGGTCCTTTACCCGGTTTAACGTGAAGGAATTCGATGATTTTATAAATATCGTGGTTGTATTTGATACACAATCCGTTTCTAATATCTGATGTAGATGCCATTTTTGTCTATTTTATTTAATTTTCTATTCTCTTTATTCTTTGTTCTTTCTTCTTAATAAGAACCTGAGTAACCTTTCATAATTCCTCTTGAGGAGTTTCGGATGAAATCTAAAATCTCGTCGCGTTCAGGTGTAGCTTCCATTTCACCTTCAATGATGGCCATTGCTTGTGAAGTGTTATAGTTTTTTTGGTACAATATTCTGTAAATATCTTGAATCTCTCTAATCTTGTCAGAGGTAAATCCTCTTCTTCTCAATCCAACTGAATTGATTCCGACATAAGAAAGTGGCTCTTTTGCAGCTTTGGTATAAGGCGGAACATCTTTACGCACCAACGAACCACCCGAAATCATAGCGTGATCGCCAATGTGGATAAACTGATGAATTGCTGCTAAACCACCGATGATGGCATAATTTCCAACAATTACGTGTCCGGCCAAAGCTACTCCATTTACAATAATGGCATTATCGCCAATATGACAATCATGTGCAATATGGGCAGTTGCCATAACCAAACAATTTTTTCCGATTACAGTTTGACCTGAGGCAATGGTACCACGGTTAATGGTCACACATTCTCTGATGGTTGAATTATCGCCGATTATTGCTAGTGAATCTTCTCCACCAAATTTTAAATCTTGCGGTACAGCAGCAATAACGGCTCCGGGAAAAATATTGCAATTCTTTCCGATTCGAGCGCCTTCCATGATGGTAACATTGGAACCAATCCAAGTTCCTTCACCAATGATGACGTTATTGTGAATAGTTGTAAATGGTTCTATAACGACATTCTTAGCGATTTTCGCACCAGGATGTACATAGGCTAATGGTTGGTTCATATATTATTGTTTTTTGGCTATTTGTGCCATTAATTCAGCTTCGGCTACTAACTTTCCGTTAGCATAGGCTTTGGCTTGCATATGACAAATTCCTCTTCTTATTGGAGTAATTAATTCGCATTTAAAAATTAAAGTATCACCCGGAAGTACTTTGTGTTTGAACTTCACATTGTCTATTTTCATAAAGAATGTTAGGTAATTTTCCGGATCCGGAACTGTACTTAATACTAAAATTCCTCCGGTTTGTGCCATCGCCTCAACAATGATAACACCAGGCATAACTGGTGCTTCTGGGAAATGGCCTACGAAGAAACCTTCATTCATTGTTACATTTTTCATTCCAACTACGTGTTGGTCTGACATTTCAATGATTCGGTCAATGAACAAAAATGGCGGACGGTGTGGCAAGATATTCATAATTTTATGAATATCCATTAACGGTTCCAAATTCAAATCGTAAACCGGAACTTGGTTGCGTTGTTCTATTTTAATGATTTTAGAAAGCTTCTTGGCAAACTGAGTATTTACAAAATGACCCGGTTTGTTGGCAATTACCTTACCTTTAATTCTGGTTCCGATTAAAGCCAAATCACCAATCACATCTAGTAATTTGTGACGTGCTGCTTCATTTGGATAATGCAAAGTTAAGTTATCGAGTATACCATTTGGCTTGACCGAAATTTTATCTTTTCCGAAAGCTACTTTCAGGTTGTTCATGGTTTTCTCTGAAATTTCTTTGTCAACGTAAACAATAGCGTTGTTTAAATCACCTCCTTTGATTAAACCATTGTCTAGTAAAGTCTCCAATTCGTGAAGAAAACTGAAAGTTCTGGCATCAGAGATTTCGGTTTTGAAATCGGAGATATTCTTTAATGTAGCATTTTGTGTACCTAACACTTTGGTGCCAAAATCAACCATCGCAGTTACTTGGTAATCATCTGAAGGCATTACTAAAATCTCGCTTCCGGTGGTTTCATCGGTAAAAGAGATAACTTCTTTTACTACATAATAACATCTTTCAGCATCTTGTTCTACTATACCGGCTTTTTCAATTGCTTCTACAAAAAACTTCGATGAACCATCCATAATTGGCGGTTCAGATTCGTTTAATTCGATGATAACATTATCAACATCACAGCCTACAAAAGCCGCAAGTACGTGTTCTGATGTTTGAATTTTAACGCCTAGTTTTTCTAGGTTGGTACCTCTTTGGGTGTTTACCACATAATTGGCATCCGCTTCAATAATCGGGCTTCCTTCTAAATCAACTCTGACAAAGGTATAGCCATTGTTAATCGGTGCGGGTTTAAAAGTCATCTTTACTTCTTTTCCTGTATGTAGACCAACTCCTGTCAAGGAAACTTCGTTTTGGATGGTTTTCTGTTTAACCATTGGTATGCTTATTTATTAGTTTGTATTATTATTTTTCTTTAAATCTTCAAGATCGGCTACTATTTTAGGTAGATTTCTAAAATGAACATACGATTTGCTATAGTCGCCATAATTAAATGCCGGAGAACCTTGAATGGTTTCACCGTCGGTTATATTTTTTCCTATGCCTGATTGGGCTTGAACGCGGACATTATTGCCAATAACCAAATGACCGGCAATCCCAACTTGTCCGCCAATCATACAATTACTACCAATTTTGGTTGAACCTGCAACACCGGTTTGGGCGGCAATTACGGTGTTTTCCCCTATTTCAACATTATGAGCGATTTGGATATGATTGTCTAATTTTACGCCTTTTCGAATAACTGTTGAACCTAATGTTGCTCTATCAATAGTAGTATTTGCACCTATGTCAACATAATCTTCTAAAATCACATTGCCTATTTGAGGAATCTTACTATAAGTTCCATCTTCGGTTGGTGCAAAACCGAAACCGTCTGAACCTATAATAGCTCCGGAATGAATAGCACAATTAGATCCAATAACCGATTCTGAATAGACTTTCACACCGGCAAAAAGAATAGTGTTATCACCAATGGTTACATTATCGCCTACAAAGGTATTTGGGTAAATTTTTACATTGTCACCAATAATGACATTTTTACCAATGTAACTAAAACTTCCTAAGTATAAATTCTCTCCGTAAGTAACATTCTCTGAAATCACCGTTGGTTGTTCAATACCTGATTTCATTAGCTTTACTTGGTTATAATATTCAAGCAGCTTGGAAAAGGATTGATAGGCGTCTTCGACTTTTATTAAAGTGGTTTTGATTTCGTTCTCAGGCTCAAAAGTATTGTTGACAATAGTAATCGTAGCTTGGGTTGAGTAGATGTAATTGAGGTATTTCGGATTGGATAAGAATGTTAACGAACCTTCAGTACCTTCTTCGATTTTTGACAACTTGAAAACTTCGGCATCCGGATTACCCACGACTACACCCTCAAGAATACCTGCTATTTGAGCTGCTGTAAATTTCATCTTAGCTATTTTTATTTTTTATAGGTATAAGATGGAACTTACCTGGGGTAATTTGTATTGAATGGATCAAAATGTTGGTAGTTCGTTTCATCGATACAAAAGTATAAAAAAAAAATCAATGTTAAATATTGTCCAAAAGTTTAGGATAACAGATGAAATACTTGGTCACCGGTTTAGACAAGGCTTTTAAATTCAATTGGTCTGAAGCTTCCACAACATCCTCAATTGTTCGGTCTTTCTTCAAAATGCGAATCGGTTCTGCTTCTTTACTATAAGCCTGATTTTTAATTTTGCCTTTGAAGATGAAATATTTGGCTTCTTGAATGGTGATATTATTTTCTTTCGCAAATCGGCTAGACATTTCTTGCAACACTTCTACAGGAAATTTTTCGCTGTTGAGTTTGATTTTAGATAAGTCGCGATTGATTATCATTTTGCTCAAACTACTTAGTATAAAATCTTCATGTAATTGCCAAACTTTAAGAGCGCTAATAATATCAAAATCATCGAGTTGTGAGAAAGTATCTAAATCATGAGTTGAAAAATTTTCGAGGGTAACTTTGTGCTCCATAAAGTACTTTAACGGACGGCTACATTCTATTTCAACGCCTTTGTGAAGTAGTTCTTTGGCTCTTTGCAAGGTTTTGGTCAATGTCAATTCGGCCACCAAGCTCGTCTTGTGCAAATAGGCTTGCCAATACATTAGTCGGCGTGCCATTAAGAATTTTTCTATCGAATAAATCCCTTTTTCTTCCATGACCAAAACATCATCGACTACGTTCATCATTTGGATTAAACGGTCGGAATTGATGTTTCCTTCAGCAACGCCTGAGTAAAAACTGTCGCGTTTTAAATAATCCATTCGATCCATATCTAACTGACTTGAAATCAATTGCAGCATGAATTTTCGATGGTATTCGCCTTTGAACACTTGGATAGCTAAACTTAATTGTCCACCAAATTCTTCATTCAATTTATTCATGAACAATAGTGAAATCGCTTCGTGGTTGACTTCTTCTACGATGCTGTGTTCCATCGCATGCGAAAATGGTCCGTGACCAATATCATGTAAAAGAATGGCTATTAGCAGTGCGTTTTCTTCGTCTTTAGAAATTGAAACTTCCTTAAAACGAAGCACTTCTACCGCTTTTTGCATCATGTGCATCGCGCCAAGCGCATGGTGAAAACGGGTATGATGTGCACCGGGATAAACCAAATAAGACAAACCCATTTGGGAAATGCGACGCAACCGTTGAAAATAAGGGTGTTGGATTAAATCATACACCAACGAATTGGGAATGGTAATAAACCCGTAAATCGGATCGTTGAATATTTTTAGTTTATTGGTTTGGCTCATTTAGTAAAGATATAAATTTAGACCAAAGCTTTAAAATAGCCCGATAACACTTTATTGTTCTCGCGTGTTGGTGTAAAAACTTCTAATATTGCTGGTTTGTCGTTGTTTTGAAATAATTGTTTCAAACCACTTGATAAAGTAGTTTTATCGCTTGCCGTCAAATAATTGAATTGGTACATTTTAGCCAAATGTTCTGCGGTCAAACAATGAGAAGTTTCAAAATAAGTATTAAATGTTTCATTTTCCTGATGACCGGGCAGAATTCTGAAAATACCACCGCCGCCGTTATTCATCAAAATAATTTTAAAATTCTTCGGAATATAATTGTTCCAAAGCGCGTTGCTGTCGTATAAAAAGCTAACATCTCCGGTGATTAAAACGGTTGGCTTTCCACTACCAACTGCCGCTCCGATCGCGGTTGATGTACTGCCGTCTATACCGCTTGTTCCTCGATTACAAAATACTTGTATTGAACTGTCAATATCAAATAACTGTGCGTAACGAATGGCAGCGCTGTTGCTAATTTGCAACTGAATATTTTTTGGTAAAGTTGATAAAATATCTTCAAACGCTTTTAAATCAGAGAATTTAGCTTTCGAAAGATAGTCGCAGTGTTTGTTTTTTCGGTCTTGGTGGATGGTTTCAAAAGTAGTTTTATAATCGCTTTTGACTTCTTTTAAATGCGGCATAAACTGCAAAAAAAACTGATTCGGACTTGCATGAAAATGCTTGGTCAAAATGCCAAAAGTATCATAAGCCCTGAGCTCATCAATGTGCCAATGGTGTCTTGGTTTGTATTTTCTCAAGAAAGCTTTGACTCTTTTGGAAACAATCATTCCGCCAAAAGTGATGAGAATTCTTGGTTGTAATTCAGTGAATTCTTTATCCGTAAAAGGTGTTATCAATGTGTCTATATTATTGATAAAACTAGGATGATGCAGATTTGACGTAGTTTCAGTCATTACTACAACCGATGGAAATGACGCTAATTGATCTATCCATTTCTGTTCTACTGAATTCGGAGCACACTCGCCTACTAAAACCAATATCTTCTGGCTGTGATTCCACAAAGTCGAAAAAGCGATAATATCTTCCACTCTAACTGAACGATGCGCTTTGAATAAATGCGTTACATTCACATCAACTGTCAGCTTATTAGTCGTTTGGTATAATGGTTCTTCAAACGGAACGTTTATATGCACCGGGCCTTTGTGCGCAATGGCTACGTTAATGGCTTCATTGATAAACACATCGTTTTCTTCTGAAGCTTCTTCACGTAAATTGGCGTTATAAAGCGAATGATTTAAGAAAACATTTTCCTGACGAATGGTTTGTCCATCGCCTATGTCAATTTTATCAAAAGGTCTATCGGCCGAAATTACTATAAAAGGAATCTGACTGTAAAAAGCTTCTGCCAATGCAGGATAATAATTTAGCAATGCCGAACCCGATGTACAAACTACGGCCACGGGCTTGTGTGTTTGTTGGGCAATTCCCAAGGCAAAAAATGCCGCACAACGTTCGTCCGCAATACTATAGCAACGAAAATTCGGATTATTGGTAAACCCAATAGTCAATGGTGCATTTCTGGAACCGGGTGAAATAATAATATCGTGAACTCCTTTGGCATTACAAATCTCAATAATGCTTTGTGCCAACGGTATTTTAGGATAAATCATTGTTGTTTTTTATGGACTACAAAGGTACAAAGTTGTGTAGGTTTTTCAATACTATTGAATAGTTTTATTACTTTTGAGTTCACTTTTTTATTCCATGGAAATTAGCATCAAACCTTACAGAAAAGAAGACACACAAGCTATTGTTGAGATTCTGAATTACAACATTTTAAACTCAACGGCTTTATATGATTATAATCCTAGAACTTTAAAACAACAAATCGCCATTTTTGAAGAAAAACGAGCAAAAGGTTTTCCGGTGATTGTTGCAGTTGTTGATGAAAAAGTAGTTGGTTTTGGGTATTATAGCGAGTTTCGTTTTCGTGATGCGTATCGATTTACTGTTGAGCATTCGGTTTATGTAGCCAATGATTTTCACGGAAAAGGCATTGGAAAAGTGATTATGACCCATCTTATTGATTTGGCTAAAAAACAAAAGTTACATACGATGATAGCTGTGATTGACTCAGAAAACCAGAGCAGTGTAACCTTTCATGAGCAATTTGGTTTCGAAACGGTAGCCGTGATTAGAGAAACCGGATTCAAATTTGACCGTTGGCTGCATTCTCAGATTATGCAGTTGATGTTGGAATAACCTTTAAAATATTTTTTATGAAAAAAAAACTAATCAGTTCAGGTTCGACTTTTGAAGCAGAAATTGGTTATTCCCGTGCTGTTGTTCAAGGCGATTGGGTTTTTGTTTCCGGAACTACAGGATTTGATTATGATAAGATGACGATTTCGGAGCACATTGAAGAACAAACAGAGCAATGTTTTAAAAATATAATTGCTGCTTTAGCTAACGCCGATGCTGAAATAACTGATGTAGTTCGCGTGCTTTATATTGTTCCTCAAGCAGATGAGTTTAAAAAGTGTTGGCCAATTCTCAGAAAATATTTTGGCGAAAGCCGACCTGCTGCAACCATGATTTCTGCGGGATTAGCCGATGATCGAATGAAAATCGAAATTGAGGTAACTGCCTTAAAACAAAATAAAAAAAACTGATGTGGGTTACATCAGTTTTTAAAAAAGTCAGGGGTATTTGTTAGGCCAATTCAATGCCGTTTTCTTCTAAAATAGAGAGTAAATAATTACTCTGATTGGCATTGTATTTCTCTACACCGCTTTGGTACCATTTCTGAATGACATCAATTTGAAAAGCCGTATAACCATCAGAATCGATATCCATTCCCAACATTCCGGCTAAAAGGAAATCTTCTAAAACTTTGTTGGTGACTATCAATTGTGGAATACCGTAAGCGACTTTTCCGTTCATTCTTTCATAATCTAATCGTCCTTGTTTGAAACCAAGATTATAGGCTTCATTTTTGTTTTCAGAAGTTTTCAGGTAAGGATTTAGTCCGTTTGAATAACCTTCTAAATAATCCTCTCTGTATACAGGGTTAAAAATATTCTTCATATAATGATCATTGTGGTAGTTGATTTCGTAATTCAAAGCTATGAACAATTCACACAACAAGTATTCAAAAATCGTTGAACGGATAAAAAACTCTTTAAATCACGAGCGTAGTGACGTTTGTCGATATTTTTAAAGCAAAAAACCTGACGAATGACTTCATCAGGTTTTACTTTTTGTAAACTATTATTTTACTTTTCGTTAATCCAACCTACGATTTCTGCATCAGTTGGCAGTACTCTTGGCGATAATACTTTGACCAATTCGCCTTTTTCATTGATTAAGTATTTTTGAAAATTCCATTCAACTTCGCTGTCTTGTAATCCGTTTTTACTTTTTTGGGTTAAGAACTGATACAATTCGCATTTGTCATTTCCTTTGACCGAAACTTTACTCATCATAGGAAAAGTAACACCATAGTTCATTTCGCAAAACTTAGCGATTTCTTGATTAGATCCCGGTTCTTGAGAACCAAAATTATTAGCCGGAAATCCAACGATTACAAAATTTTTATCTTTATATTTCTTATATATTGCTTCTAAATCTTTGTATTGCGGTGTTAAACCACATTCAGAAGCGGTGTTGACAATTAATATCTTTTTACCTTTTAAAGAGGCGAAATCAAATTCTTGGCCATATAAATCGGTTACCTTAAATTGGTACACTGTTTCTGTGTTCATTGTTTTACTTTTTTCAGAGGTATTTAAAACTGGTTTTGTTTGTGCATTGTTTTGGCAACTCCATAGTAGCAATAGGCCGCAACTCAGTAGAAGTATTTTTTTCATCTTTATTTTTTGATAAAATTAGTCATTATTCAATACGATTGGTGTTATACAACTGCTAAAGTTTATGTTAAATAAAAAAAGCCCAATGATTCTGCAAACATTGGGCTTCCAACAAACATGACAGAAATATATTTCTATCACAAAACAAAAAACCAAAACAAAAATCATAGCAGATTTTCCCTGAATACATTTACGAAAATGCAGTTGATTAGGTTCTCTACAAAGATTGATTTGTTAGATATTATTTTAATTATTTGTTAATGTGAAATAAGTTTCGTTATTTTTACGATTATAAAATATTAGGTATGACACAAGAAGAATTATTACCGTTGCTTCTGAGGAAGGAAGAAAAAGCTTTTACAATACTATATGACATGTATTCTAAAAGTCTTTTTAGTATTATCACCAATCTAATTAAAGATCGTGAAGAAGCCGAAGATGTGCTTCAGGAAGTATTTGTGAAAATTTGGAAGAACATCGAAACCTACAATCAAAGCAAAGGGAGATTGTACACTTGGATGCTTAACATCACTAGGAATACTTCAATCGACAAGTTGCGTTCTAAAGGTTTTAACAATAGTCAAAAAAACCTATCTTCTGATAATTTCGTACATCTGTTGGATGACAGTAACAAACTAACCAATAGAATCGATACCATCGGAATTTTAGATTTTGTGAAAAAGCTAAAACCAAAATGTATTCAAATTATCGATTTACTGTTTTTTAAAGGATATACCCAACAAGAAGCTTCTGAAGAATTAGAAATCCCATTGGGTACGGTTAAAACCCAAAATCGAATGTGTATGAACGACCTACGTAAATTTTTAAATGTATAATGGAAACTAAAGACTATATAGAATCAGGTATATTAGAACTATATGTGTATGGTTTGCTTACCGAGTCGGAGAACGATGAAGTAAACGCTATGGCGAATAAGAATCCCGAAGTTAAAGCGGAAATTCTCTCGATAGAAAAAGCAATTATTAATCTTTCGAGTAGCTTCTCGCCTTTTATTTCACATAGCCAATTTGAGAAAATTAAAGCACAACTCGAACTGAAACACGGTAGAGTTGTCGACTTCAAATCAAGAAGTAATACGGCAACTTATATTGGTTGGGCCGCTTCTATTGCCTTGTTAATTGGAATTGGTTTTCAATATTCAAAATTGAATGAAAGCAACCAACAGATTGAAACTATCAAAGTAGAGAAAAATAAATTACAAGAAACTGTAGTTGATTTAGAATTGAAAAATAAAGAAACTACAACGGTTTTAAATGTAATTAGAGATACTAAAACCTCTGTAATTCAACTTGGTGGACAGGCCATTGACCCAACGGCATCTGCTAAAGTTTACTGGAACAAAGAACAACAAGTGGTTTATGTTGACGCATCCGGATTACCGGAACCACCGGAAGGCATGGTTTATCAAGTTTGGGCTTTGAAATTAGAACCATTAACACCAACAAGCGTTGGTTTATTAGAAAACTTTACGGCTGACAATTCTATCTTTAAAGTAGAAAATAATGCCGGCGCTGAAGCTTTCGGAATCACCTTAGAACCTGCAGGCGGAAGCAAATCGCCAACATTAGAGAAATTGTATACTTTGGGAAAAGTGTAATTTAATTTATTTAAGGTGACTTAAAAAATTTCACCGCAAATTCACAGATTTTTTATTTGCGAATTTGCGGTGATTCATTTTTAATTATTTACAGGTCAATCACAATATAAAATTTCACGCAAATTCACGAATTATTTTAATCTGCGAATCTGCGGTGATTTTTTCAATTTATTTTCTTAAATACTTTCTGTATTTGAAGTAAGACAAAGTAGCCAAAATAACTACAAAGGCAACAGAATAATAAACAAACGAAGGCGTAACGACTTTATCGCCGCTGGCATAAGAATGCAATCCTGTTAGGTAGAAATTCACCCCGAAATACGTCATCATAATGGAATAGAAAGCAAAAATCGCCAATACATTGTAAACCCATTTATTACGCAATGCCGGAACAAATCGGGCGTGAATTACAAACGCATAAATCATGATACTGATCAAAGCCCAAGTTTCTTTTGGATCCCAACCCCAATATCTTCCCCAACTCTCATTCGCCCATTGACCTCCTAAAAAGTTACCAATGGTTAACATAACTAAACCAATAGTCAAAGCCATTTCGTTAATATAAGTGATTTCTTTGATATTGAGTTCCATTTTGGTTTTGTTCTTTTCATTGATGAACAACATCAATAGTAATGACACAACGCCTAAAACCATCGCTAAAGTAAATGGTCCATAACTGGCTACAATTACAGCAACGTGAATCATCAACCAATAAGAATTTAGTACCGGTTGTAAGTTAGCAATCGCCGGATCCATCCAATTCCAATGGGCAATCATCAAAATCATCGAAGCTACGAACGTTCCCGAAGCTACTGTTAATTTAGATTTTCGGTCAAAGGCCAAAGTAAAGAACATCGTCGCCCAAGCCACATAAATCATACTTTCATAAGCATCACTCCAAGGTGCATGTCCCGAAATATACCAACGCGCAATCAATCCAAGCGTGTGAATTCCGAATAACAATCCGATAAGGATATGGAATCCGTTGACCGCAATTCTTAAAACTTTAGTTTCGAAGAAGATGTTCACAATAACTAAAATCAACATCAAACAACCGGTTAACATGTACAACCAAAATAGGTTTTTAAAAACATCGTATTTGTTATACAATATCTCTGAATCGATTTTATCATCCGATGGTCGAACGGCTTTACCATAAACTTTTTGGTAATCTTCCATACCCACTAAAAAAGTATTGGCACGAGTATAATCTTTACTGTCAGAAGCTTTCATCAAAGCATCTAAATAAACCGGCAAAGCGCCTTTAATGGTGTCTAAAGCATTTCCTGTTGCGTGATTGATTTCCAAAAAAGATAGCCATTTATTGTTTGGGTCATTTGGTACCGGGAAGATTTTTAATATTTTTCCGCTTAAGGCTGAATTTAGCAGATTTACTTTTTTATCAGTTTCGATAAAATCCTTTTCAAACTGATTGGGAATCGTAGCTTTATAAGCAGTTTCTAAATAAGGTGACAATTTATAGTTCCAATTTTCGTCAAAGAAAGCATGGAAGGAAGCATATTTTTCATCCGGTTTGATCCCTATTATTTTGCGAATGCTGTCGTTCCCTTTTTTTATGTAAATCAATGGTGTTTCAAACCAAACGGTCGGAAATTGCGTCATCGAGAGAAATACTTGGTCAGAATTCATATCCTTGTAAGTATCACTCTTACTCACTTTACGCAACAATTCAGAAGAAAAAGTATTGATAGGTTTCATTCTTCCGCCTTCGTCTTGTATTACCAAACGACCAAATTGAGCCGCATGCTTTTCAGAAACTTTATATTTATTGATGATTGAATCAATTTGCTTCTGCGTTGGCATTGCTTTTTTGTGCGTATCAGTGTGCTCTTGAGCTAATCCGTTTAGGGAAAACAACAAAACTAAAGCAGTGATTAACTTAGATTTCTTCTTTTTTACATTTTCTAATTTTCGCTTCAAATCTGCAAAGCGTGTGTTTTTAACAAACAATATCGCCATCATACAGAAAAACAATAAAAAGTAGCCAATATAAGTTACAGTTGTTCCCCAAAAGTCGTGGTTAACTGAAAGCACCGTTCCTTTTTCATCCGGATCAAAATTGGCTTGAAAGAATCTGAATCCTCTATAATCTAAAATGTTATTCATGTAAATATGAGCGTCAAATTTATCGGTAGAATCTATAACTGTAACTTTACTTTCAAAGGAAGAATATCTTTTTTCAGTTCCGGGGTATTTTGCAGCGATGAAATCATTCAATTTTAGGCTAAAGGGCAATACGTATATTTTACTGCCATAAGTCAGCGTAAATTCCAACTTACCTAATTTAAAAGATTTCGGTTCGCCTTGTTTCCCTTTTGAACCAACAAGTGTTACTACTTCTTCTTTTCCGTCAGTTTTGACCACAAGTGTGAGCGCATCTTCACCATTTTTAGCTTTATAATCACCACTGGATTCAAATGACTTCACTCCTTTTTTAGGCAATTCCGGAATTACAAATTGGCTTCCGCCGATATTGTATAACGAACGATACATCAAGGGTTGCACCACATCTTTAGTCACTTGACCTTCCATTTTATCAGCCATTCGCATAAATTGTCCATCAAAAGGTGATGTAATGGTATTGGCTTTAGAATCAATATTAATCGCGCCTTTGGTAGGTTTGTCTAAGGCAAATAAAACATTGTGTATGTTTTGTACTTCGCCGCCTTTGAGCATGTGTTCGTGTCTTGTACCATCGCCTGATTCGACTAGTTTGAGATAAGTATCGCCTTTTGGGTCTTCTTTAATACTTTCTTTAGCATCAAAAACAAAGTCTTTGTATTCTATTTCAAACGGAATTTCGGCAAACTTTTCGTTAAGCGAAAAATGATTATTGGTGATTGGAGAAAGCAACAAAGGTTTTTCAAAAGTTCTACGTCTGATTTCACCATCATAAACGCCATCTACAAAAACCGTCAAATAACATTTGTCTGAGTAAACTTGTTTAGAAGTTTCTCCTTCACGAATAGGCATCATGCCTTCATAACTGATGTAACGCGTAATAAAAGCACCGGCAATGATAAAGATGAAAGACAAATGCAACAAAAGTGTTGCCCATTTTTCTTTTTTGTACAATTGATATCGTTTGATGTTTCCGATGAAATTGATCATAAAAAACAACATTATGGCTTCAAACCACCAAGCATTGTAAACTAAAATTCGAGCGGTATCGGTGTTGTATTCGCTTTCAATAAAGGTTCCGACTGCCATTGCCGCAGCAAAACCAAGAAACAAAACAGCCATTAAACGTGTGGAGAATAAAAAAGAGTATAATTTTTTTTCCATGAGTTGGAATTATTTTTAAAAAAGTCGTACAAAAATAGGCTAAATAAATAGATTTACACTTCATTTGATTAGTGTTTTAATACATTTTTAAGACTTGTGTATTTCTTAGATTTAAAATAAAAAATGAAATTAATTTTCGATAATTTAGCCGCATGATTCAAGTCACTATTATTGGTTCAGGAAATGTTGCCCGTCATCTCATTAAAGCGTTTAGTGAAAAGGCTGAAATTGAGTTGGTTCAAGTGTTTTCACGAAAGCCTGAAGCAGTTAATGACCTTGTAAATTCGAATAAAATTGTATCCGATTACAGCCAATTACAATCTGTTGATTTAACCATTATTGCAGTTTCTGATAATGCGATTGCCGAAGTTTCCAATCAAATTCCTCTAAAAAATCAATTGGTGGCTCATACTTCCGGAAGTGTTGCTATGACTACCTTAGATAGTAAAAATCGCAAAGGTGTTTTTTATCCGTTGCAAACCTTTTCTAAGTCGAAAGAAGTCGATTTTAAAAATATTCCGATTTGTTTAGAAGCCGAAAACGACACTGACTACCAAACGCTTGAAACAGTGGCCAAATCACTTTTCAATGTAATTTACCAAGTCAATTCAGAACAAAGAAAGGCGTTGCATGTTGCGGCGGTTTTTGTGTCGAATTTTGTCAATCATTTGTACGAAATAGGAAGTGATATTTGTACCGAAAACAATTTATCTTTTGATATTTTAAAACCGCTGATTCAAGAAACTGCGAATAAAATTTTAACGCTTTCGCCAACTGAAGCACAAACCGGTCCGGCCAAAAGAAACGACACACAAACCATCAATAGTCATCTGTCTTTTTTAACGGATGACAACCAAAAAGAAATGTATAAATTGCTAACCAAATCTATTATTGATCATGGGAAAAAGTTATAAAGAAATCATGAACGAGATTACTACATTTATTTTTGATGTAGACGGCGTTTTAACCGACAGTTCTGTTCACGTTACTGAAAACGGCGAAATGCTTCGTATTATGAATATTCGAGATGGTTTTGCGATGAAAGCGGCTATCGAAAGCGGTTATCATGTTTGCATCATTTCGGGCGGTAATAATGAAGGTGTTCGCATTCGATTAAAAAACCTTGGAATTACTGATATTCATTTGGCTTCGCCGGATAAAGTGACTACTTTCAAACAATACACCGAATTGTACAACATTAAACCCGAACAAGTTTTATACATGGGCGATGATATTCCCGATTTCCATGTGATGCAATTGGTAGGATTACCAACTTGTCCGCAAGATGCCGTAGCCGAAATCAAAGCGATTTCTAAATATATTTCACATAAAAATGGCGGAAAAGGTGCAGTTCGTGAAGTGATTGAACAAGTGATGAAAGTGCAAGGCAAATGGCATATGTATTATAACGGGAAACACGATTGATTTAAGAGCACAGATTCAAGAACCCAGATTTCAGATTTATAAAAATACAATCCAATGAACTTTTTAAGATTAATAAGATACCAAAACTTACTCCTACTCGCTTTTATGCAAATTGTTTTCAGATATGGATTTCTAAAACATGAAGCTATTTATTTGTTTTTGAGTGATTTTCAATATTTATTATTGATTTTATCAACTGTATTGATAGCTGCAGCCGGATATATCATTAATGATGTCATGGATCAAGAAACGGATAATGACAATAAACCCAACAACGTAATTATTGGCAAAAGCATATCAGAAGCTATGGCTTACAATATCTATTTTGCCTTGAATGTAACCGGAGTCGGCATAGGCTTTTACTTATCTAATATTATTCAGAAACCAACATTTGCCGGTATTTTTATCATCATAGTAACACTGTTGTATTTATATGCTACGACTTTTAAAAGAATGTTGTTGATTGGAAATATTATAGTCGCATTTCTGTTAGCCATTAGTATTTTAATCATAGGTGTTTACGATTTATTACCGCTTACTTTTGAAAGCAATCAAAAAGAAATGGGTATCTATTTTTCATTACTATTGGATTATGCTTTATTTGCTTTTATCATTAATTTCATTCGGGAAATTGTTAAAGACATGGAAGATGTAAATGGCGATTACAATCAAGGAATGAATACATTACCAATTGTTCTTGGTGTAAGTCGAACCGCAAAAGTGGTTTTCGGATTGGGTATTGTTGCGACAGTTGTTTTACTCTGGTACCTCAATACTTATTTGATGAATAACAACTTATATTATGCCGTAATTTATGGTTTAGTATTTGTTGTTAGTCCAATGATTTTCTTTCTGGTTAAAGTTTGGAGTGCTAAATCTAAAAAGGATTTTCATTTGTTAAGTCAGGTGTTAAAATGGGTAATCTTCTTTGGAATATTGTCTATTTTAGTAATCAATTTCAATATTAAAAACAATGCTTAATTTGCTGAATAAAAAATACAAAGTCATCTTAGCTTCGGGTTCGCCGCGAAGACAACAGTTTTTGAAAGATTTAGACACCGATTTTGAAATCAGACTAAAAGATATTGAAGAAATTTATCCCGAAAACCTTCAAGGCGTTGAGATTACTAATTTTTTAGCCATACTAAAAGCCAATGCTTTCGAAGGAGAAATTGCCGAAAATGAAATTTTAATCACGAGCGATACGATAGTTTGGTTTGACAATAAAGCTTTGGGCAAACCTAAAGATTATGAGGATGCGTTTCAAATGTTACAATCGATGTCGGGTAAAACCCATGAAGTCATTACCTCAGTTTGTTTTAAAACCATTGAAAAGACAGAAACCATTTTTGAAGTGACTAAAGTGACTTTCAACAAGCTTTCAGAAGAAGCCATTCGTTATTATTTAGACAATTACAAACCTTTTGACAAAGCCGGAGCTTATGGTATTCAGGAATGGATTGGTTTGGTTGGTATTTCAAAAATTGAGGGTTCTTACACCAATGTGGTAGGTTTGCCAACTGATAAAGTTTATGCTTATTTAACCCATTTATAAGATTATGAGTTTTTTCGATTTCTATATTAAAGAGGCGATTGCTACAGGATTGGTAATTCTAGTGGTTGTTTTTCTGAGATTAATTGTCACCAAAGCGGTAAAAAGTTATTCAAGATCACATACCGGTATTGAAAAAAGAACCAACTTGGTCATCAAATATATTCATTTATTGATTAGTATTTTAGCCGTGATTTCGCTAATTGTAATTTGGGGTGTACAAAAAAATGATATCTTAATTACACTTTCCTCTATTGCTACTGTTGTTGGTGTTGCCATGTTTGCTCAATGGTCTATTCTCAGCAATATTACTTCAGGCATTATTCTATTCTTTTCTTTTCCGTTTAAAATTGGTGACATTATTAAAGTACACGATAAAGATTTTAATATTGAAGGTGAAATTATTGACATCAATGCCTTTCACACCGATTTATTAACGTTAGATGGAGAACGAATTGTCTATCCAAACAATCTATTGCTTCAAAAAGGAATCTCCATTGTTAAACCCAAATTTGAAGACAAAGAATTTATGGATTAAAACTTAATTCTATAAATTTTAACAAAAATCATATAACGAGCTATCTTCTTTCTGGCACTAATTTTGGCATATATAATACTGAAGCGTGCAAGGGCAATTTAATATTTCCGCTACACCAAACCTAAGCTATAATCTATAAAATTAGTTAGGTAAGAACAAGAATTATTAATTTAAAAGAAGAATCATGAAAACAAGAAATTTTATTTTACTGATGGCAGTATTAATGGTCACAGTAAGTAGCCAAGCTCAAGTATCAGTCAATGTCAATGTTGGAACTCCGCCAGTTTGGGCACCGGCAGCACCAGTAGAAGTACGCTACTACTACATTCCGGATATAGAAGTTTATTATGATGTTCCAGCCAGTAGATATATTTATTTAAGAAACGGAAAATGGCATCGTTCAGCCGCGCTACCCGCTCATTATAGAGGTTATGATTTAAGAGGTGGACGCACAATTTATTTAACTGATTACAGAGGAAATGCTCCATATACTTTATATAAAACCCATAAAGTTAAATACAAAGGAAACGGACATTGGAAGAACAAAGGACATTACAAAAGCAGTCCCGGAAAAGCCAAATTCAAAGCCCAAGGCCATCCAGGAAAAGGAAATGGTAAAGGTGGACACGGGAAAGGCAAAAGATAAACAGCATAATTATTATATTTTAAAAGCAAAGATTAATTTCTTTGCTTTTTTTTCGTAATATTTTAAATACCAACACTTTAAATTAGTATTATTCTTAAATTTTAATATAAATAATGCATTTCAGCGTTAAAAAATACTTTTAAAGGATAAATAATAATTATATTTGTTTCTGATTATTGAATCAGTTTTTGTTAACCCCAAATTTACAAAATCATGAAAACACTGAAAGTAATGCTCGTTTTAGCTATTGTATTGGTTTCCAGTATTTCTTATTCACAAGACACTACCGCTAAAATACAAAGCTTGCCAATAGATAAGAAAACCAACTGTTATATTCGCTATTTCTATTTTCCAAACATTCAAGCGTATTTTGATAACCTCAAAATGGTTTATTACTATAAGGAAAATGGTGAATGGCAAACTGCACCTGAATTACCCAAAAATTATGGTGGCTATTCCTTATACAACAAAGCCCGTGTTACAATCAATGATTACGATGATGACAATCCGTATGAATATTTATCGGTTCACAAAAAAATGTATCCGTATAATTCCAAAGGCCGTTTTGCCAATGCTACTGTTGGTGCTGAATAACGTGTTATTTGTTAAAAACTAATTAAATAAAACGATGCTTTTTATTTAATGTTTATATTTGAAGCTATTGCCATAAAGTCAAACTAATGCAAAAGCTTTACTCCTTATTTATTACCTTTTTACTCCTTACCTCACAATTTATTTTGGCGCAACAACCTGCCAAACTTAATGCGGTTGAAATTTATAATCATATTCAAAAACTAAATTTTCTAGGCTCTGTGCTTTACATCGCTGCGCATCCTGATGATGAAAATACACGCTTGATTTCTTATTTAGCGAATGATAAAAAAGCAAGAACAGCCTATTTGTCGTTAACTCGTGGCGATGGCGGACAAAATTTAATTGGTCCAGAACTAAGAGAGTTATTAGGCGTAATCAGAACACAAGAACTTATCGAGGCTCGAAAAATTGATGGTGGGGAACAATTTTTCACGAGAGCTAATGATTTTGGATTTTCTAAAAACCCTGATGAAACTCTAGAGATTTGGGACAAAGAACAAGTGCTAAGTGATGTAATTTGGGCGATACGAAAATTCCAACCCGATGTCATCATCAACCGTTTTGATCATCGTTCACCTGGGACAACTCACGGACATCATACAGCTTCAGCCATGTTAGGACTTGAAGCTTTTGAGAAAGTTAACGATGCAACAGTTTATCCTAATCAGTTACAATATGTCAGTACTTGGCAACCCAAGCGTTTATTTTTCAATACTTCTTGGTGGTTTTATGGAAGTCGGGAGAAATTTGAAGCCGCAGACAAAACCAATTTAATCAATCTAAAAATTGGAACTTATTACCAATCCGTTGGAAAATCCAATCAGGAAATAGCAGCGCTAAGCAGAAGTCGCCATCAGTCACAAGGTTTTGGTTCAACCGGAACACGTGGCGTAGAAGATGAATATTTGGAATTCCTTAAAGGCGATATGCCCAAAGACAAGGCCAATCTGTTCGAAGGCATCGATACCACTTGGAATCGCGTAAAAAACGGAAAAGTTATTGGAGATATTTTATATGCTGTAGAAAAGAACTTCGATTTTAAAAATCCTTCGGCAAGTATTCCTGAATTAGTGAAAGCCTACAGTTTAATCGAAAATTTAGAAGACAAGCATTGGAAAACCATCAAATCAGAAGAAATAAAAAAAATTATCGCTGCTTGTGCCGGTTTGTATTTAGAAGCCGTTGCTGATAATCAGGAAGCAACTCCGGGTAGTTTGTTAAAAGTTAAATTAGAAGCAATAAATAGAAGCCCCATTAAAATTAGTTGGAATACAATTTTAACTTATCCAAATTCCATGATTACCCAAGAAATAACTGAGCTTGTCAATAATAAATCGGTTTCAAGAACCATTGAATTAGAATTACCAAATGACCTTGATTACACTAATGCTTATTGGTTAAACCAAAAAGGAACCGTTGGCATGTATAGCGTAGATAATCAGGAAAACATTGGAGTTCCAGATGTTTTGCGTCAGGTAAAAGTTATTTTTCTGATTGGTATTAACGATATCACCATACCTTTTGAACGCTATGTCATTTACAAATACAATGACGATGTAAAAGGCGAAGTATACCAACCGCTGGATGTTATTCCGGTTGCAACCTCTTCTATTGCTGAAAAAGTATATATTTTCAATAATAACCGAAGCAAAACCATTGTCGTTAAAGTCAAAGCAGGAAGAGACAATATAACAGGCAACACTAAATTAGAACTACCACAAAATTGGAAAGTTTCTCCTTCGGAAATTCCGTTTACAATTGACAAAAAAGGACAAGAAGTTCTGGCTGTATTTACCGTTTCTCCATCTGATGAAGCCAGTGAAATTGACATTAAAAGCATAGTAACCGTTAACGGACAAACCTTCGACAAAGAAAAAATCGACATCAACTATTCACATATTTACAAGCAAATGGTTTTAAAATCGGCTGAAGCCAAAGGTATTCGCTTAAAAATTAAAACTAAGAATGAAAAAATAGCTTATATCATGGGCGCAGGTGATGAAGTACCGAAAAGTTTAACCCAAATGGGTTACGAAGTACAAATCCTAAAGCCTGAGGAAATATCAACTGAAAGATTACAGAATTTTGACGTCGTTATGACCGGAATCAGAGCTTATAATGTTGTAAATATTTTGGCATACAAACAAAATATTTTGTTGGATTTTGTTAAAAACGGTAAAACGATGATTGTACAATACAATACTTTAGACGATTTGGTAACCAAACAAATGGCGCCTTATTCCTTAAAATTATCCCGTGACAGAGTAACCGAAGAAGATGCTGAAGTTCGATTTTTAGCACCAAATCATCCTGTTCTAAATTATCCGAATAAAATTACTGCAGAAGATTTCAAAGGCTGGAAACAAGAACAAGGGTTATATTATCCTAGCGAATGGGATGCCAACTTCACTCCTATCCTTTCCGCCAATGACAAAGGCGAAAAACCTAAAAATGGTGCTTTATTAGTAGCCAAATACGGCAAAGGAAATTATATTTATACCGGTTTGAGTTTCTTCAGAGAATTGCCCGAAGGTGTTTCGGGTGCTTTTAGATTATTAGCGAATATGATAGCCATTGGAAAATAATTATGGAAATAGAAAAAAAATCATCTTGGAAGAATAGCTATACGTGGGTTTTGATTGCCAATGCTATTTATATTTTAATCTTCTTCTTATTAATGCAATTATTCTTTTGATATGCAACAACTCGACTGGATAATTTTATCGGTTACCTTACTTTTCATAGTTTCGTATGGTGTTTACAAAACCAAAGGAAGCAAGAACGTTGAAGATTATATTTTAGGCAACAAAGAAACGCCTTGGTGGACCGTTGGTTTATCAGTGATGGCCACCCAAGCCAGTGCGATTACTTTTCTTTCTACACCCGGACAAGCTTATCATGACGGAATGGGATTCGTGCAGTTCTATTTTGGTTTGCCCATAGCGATGGTCGTGATTTCCATGACGTTTATTCCTATCTATCATCGCTTAAAAGTTTTCACAGCTTATGAATATTTAGAACAGCGATTTGACTTAAAAACGCGATCATTTACAGCCATTTTGTTTTTAATCCAACGCGGATTAGGAACCGGTTTAACCATTTATGCCCCGGCGATTATTTTGTCATCTATTTTGGGATGGAATCTGACTTTACTCAACATTATTATCGGAATTTTAGTTATCATTTACACTTTTGCCGGTGGTACCAAAGCCGTAAACGTAACCCAAAAACAACAAATGTTTATTATCATGAGTGGTATGTTTATTACATTTTTCTTGATTTTACATTTGTTACCCAATGACATGACATTTTCTAATGCCATGCATATTGCAGGTGCCAATGACAAAATGAATATTCTTGATTTTTCAGTCGATCCTGAAAACCGTTATACGTTTTGGAGCGGTATTACAGGAGGTTTCTTCTTAATGCTTTCTTACTTCGGAACTGACCAATCACAAGTTGGCCGTTATTTGTCCGGAAAGTCAGATCGAGAAAGCCAAATGGGATTAATTATGAACGGTTTTTTAAAAGTGCCGATGCAGTTCTTCATTTTATTGACCGGTGTAATGGTTTTTGTGTTTTTTCAATTCAATCCGGTGCCTTTGCATTTTAATCCGGTAAATCGAGATGCTGTCGAAAAATCAGCTTATGCCCAACAATACAATTCATTGGAAACCCAGTTAGCCCAATTATCAGAAGAAAAAAAAGAATACAATTTATTGTATATTGACCATTTGAATCAAAATTTCGACAATCCAATTCTACGCCAAAAACTGATTTCGCTTTCAGGGAAAGAAAAGGACTTGCACGATCAAGCCAAAGAAATCATCACCAAAGTCGACAGTAAAGCCGAAACCAACGATAAAGATTATGTATTCATTTACTTTATTTTAAACTATTTACCTTCAGGTTTAATTGGACTTTTGTTAGCCGTAATTCTATCAGCTGCCATGTCGTCTTCTGCTTCAGGATTAACAGCTTTGGCTTCAACCACAGCAATTGACATTTATAAGCGAAATGTAAAAGGCGAAAAATCAGAAAAACATTTTGTGAATGCGACTAAAGCTTTCACGTTACTTTGGGGTGTAATTGCCATTCTTTTTGCTTGCGTAGGTACATTGTTTGAAAACTTAATCCAGTTGGTTAACATTGTTGGTTCCATCTTTTACGGAACAGTTTTAGGAGTCTTCTTGGTTGGATTCTATATCAAATTTGTCAAAGCAAATGCGATCTTCTATAGCGCTGTAATCAGTCAAACAACCATATTCTTTATCTACTATTACACTATTCATATCTATCCAAACGGACAAGAAAAATTAGGTTATTTATGGTTGAATTTCATTGGTGCTTCTTTAACGGTAGTATTGTCAATGTTAATGCAATTAGGGGCAAAAGGAAAGCGGAAAGTGATGGCATAAAAAAACCACGAACTCAAATTGAATTCGTGGCTGGAATATTTTTGAAGTTAAATTTATTTTTTACTCCATTCTTTGATGCTGTCATTGTTCATTTTAACATAGTCACCATTGTTTTCTTTTTCGGCACCAGCCAGTGATAATCTAGCTGTTTCAATTGCACCGGCTTTATTTCCTAATTTGGCTTGGATTAAGGATTTTAATCTCAAATGCCAAAATGGAACATTATCCGCTTTTGCCATAGAAATAGCTTTATTTACATATTCTAAAGCTTTATTTAAATCGCCCTCAGATTGATAAAAATATTGTGCAGAAGAAAAATAATCTGAGGCTGTTGGACCGGCTAATACCTTATTAATACTTGCTAGAGCGGCTTTTTGGGTTGGAACTTCAAACTTGATTGAAGCCATAGTTTTTTCCCATGAAATATCTAAAGTTGCGCTATCATTAGTCAAATTATTAATGGCAATGGTAAAAGTTTCAACGTTGTTACCTAAAGTTATAGGATCAACATTTGTTTTATAAGCTACTTTGTTTTCATCCCATTTTTCAGGAGTTCCCCAATTTTCAGTATCAGTGTAGAAAATTATTTCCCACATATCTGCTTTTGGTGTGGTGAAAATAGCGTATTTTCCTTTTTTTAAAGTTGCTCCTTTTATCACGACATCTTCGCTGAAAGTAACCATCGAGTTTTGATTGGCTCCGGTTCTCCATAATTTACCAAAAGGGACTAAATCACCAAAAACAGGCCTTCCTTTAGCACTTGGGCGTGAATATTCTACCGTTACATCAGTTAAACCAACCGTTTGATTTATAGTTGATTTCGGACTTGGTGCTGGTGTTTTTACTTGAGCTTCAATTGTAAAGTTGGCAATCAAAACAGCCAACATAAAAATAATTTTTCTCATAATGTTTATTTTAGTTTGCCCAAAATTACAAATTGTTCAGCTTTCAAATGTTAATTTAAACTTAAATGAAAATAATACTGTTTAATCTTTTTACAGATATCTTAAACAATTTGTATCTTTACCAAAAATTAATCTGATGAAAGTTTACACCTTAAACACCAAACAGAATCTACCCATATCCATTGAAGAAGCTTGGGCGTTTTTATCAAATCCGAAAAACCTAAAGACCATAACGCCAAATTATATGGGTTTCAAAACACTTTCAGGTGATGACAGACCAATGTTTGCGGGACAAATTATACAATATATAGTCACGCCGGTTTTAGGTATCCCAATGAAATGGGTTACGGAAATTACACATGTTGTCGATAAAAAATATTTTGTCGATGAACAACGCTTCGGGCCTTATGCACTATGGCATCACAAACACTTCTTAAAAGAAATTCCGGGCGGTGTTGAAATGGAAGATATTGTTGATTATAAAGTACCGATGGGAATTTTGGGACAAATGGTTCATCCATTTTTAGTAGAGCCAAAGCTCAAAGAGATATTTGATTATCGGAGAGAAAAATTAATAGAATTATTTGGAGAATTTAAAACAACATAACATGAAAAATATACTATTGATTGGCGGCTCTTACGGAATTGGGTTAGCCATAGCCAAAGAATTACAATTCGAAACGAACATATATATTGCTTCAAGAACTAATGAAAGTTTGGCAGAGATAAACGCGACTCACATTCCGTTTGATGCTACAACTGACACTTTAGATAATACAAAATTACCTGAAATCATTCACGGCTTGGTTTACTGCCCCGGAAGTATCAATTTGCGACCATTTCGCGGATTAAAAATAGAAGCTTTTGAAAGTGATCTACAAATCAATTTTATCAGTTTGGTCAAAGTTATTCAAACTCTTTTACCTAATTTAACCGCAACTGAGCAATCAAGTATAGTATTGTTTAGTTCGGTTGCAGCTAGTATGGGAATGCCATTTCATACCAGTGTTGCCGCTTCAAAAGGAGCAATCGAAGGTTTTGCTAAAGCTTTGGCTGCCGAATATGCTCCAAAAATCAGAGTAAATGTTATTGCGCCGTCTTTAACCGATACACCTTTGGCAGAAAAATTTTTAAGTAACGATGAGAAAAGAGAAAAATCAGCACAGCGTCATCCATTAAAAAGAGTCGGATCTTCTCAAGACATGGCCCAAATGGCTAGTTTTCTGCTAAGCGAAAAAAGCAGTTGGATTTCAGGTCAAATATTTCATGTTGATGGTGGCATGTCTACTTTATTGGTAAATCAATAATAATTGTAATGTCAAGGACAATAAAAATAATTGAACAATAACCTACCTTTAAACAATTAAATATTGATATTGATTTTTTAAACTTATGAACATATTCTGGTTTAGACGCGATTTACGCTTAGAAGACAATGCCGGCCTTTTTCATGCACTTCAAAGTGGTAAAGAAGTGTTGCCTATCTTTATTTTTGATGAAAATATCCTTGACCAATTGCCTAAAAATGATGCTCGTGTGACTTTTATTCACCAACAATTGGAAACAATTCAAAGTCAATTAAAAAAGATTGGCAAATCATTAGCGGTATTTCATGGAGATCCATTTGAAATTTACAATAAAATTCTAACAGAAAACCAAATCACAACGGTTTATACAAATCACGATTACGAACCTTACGCACGCAAACGTGATTTAGAATTGTATCATCTATTCAAAGAATACAACATCGAGTTTAAAACGAGTAAAGATCAAGTTATATTCGAAAAAAGTGAAGTGGTTAAAGATGACGGAACTCCTTATGTAGTCTACACACCCTATTCGAATAAATGGAAAGAACACTTTAAGAAGATTCATTTACCCAACTATAATTCAGAAGATTATCTTGAGAAAATAATACTTCACTCCTATCCTTTTTTAAGTTTAAAAGATATTGGATTTGTGAAGTCGAATATAAATGTTACGCCATATGATATTTCAAATTCTTTAATCGATAATTATGAAGCAACACGCAATTTTCCAGCGTTGAACAAAACTTCCTATTTGGGAATCTATCTTCGTTTTGGTGCTGTATCCATCCGAAAAATGGTAGCAAAAGCTTTAGAGAGTAAAAATGAAACCTTTCTAAAGGAACTTATTTGGCGTGAGTTTTTTATGCAAATTCTATGGCATTTTCCACACACGGTTAATAAGAGTTTCAAAGCCAAATACGATGAAATTCAATGGGAGAATAACGAAACTTTATTTCAAAAATGGTGTGAAGGAAAAACCGGTTATCCTTTTGTAGATGCCGGAATGCGTGAATTAAATGAAACCGGTCATATGCACAACCGAGTGAGAATGATAGTGGCTAGTTTTTTATGCAAACACCTGTTAATCGATTGGCGTTGGGGTGAAACATATTTTGCGCAAAAACTATTGGATTACGAGCAAGCCAGCAATGTAGGCAATTGGCAATGGGCAGCCGGAAGCGGTGTTGATGCAGCACCATACTTCAGAATTTTTAATCCAACAGAACAAATCAAGAAGTTTGACAAAGATTTGGTGTACATCAAAAAATGGATACCCGAGTTGAACTCAATGGAATATCCACAACCGATTGTTGACCACAAAGAAGCCAGAGAAAAGTGCTTGCGAACCTACAAAATAGCGGTTGGATAATAGTCTCACAAGCAAATTGATTGATGATTAATAGTTTAACCGGGATTAATTGACTATCTTTCAACATAATTTAAAACTAAATTTATGAAAAATATTGGTATTTGCTTAAGTATGTTGTCAATGGTATTGGTAATGTCTTGTGATAAAAAAGAAGAAAAAACCACGGAAACAATTGAAACAAACACTATCGAAAAAGAAACCGTAATTGTAAAAGATACTGTTCAAGAAAAAGATGGCACTTCAGTAAAAGTTAGTGGCGATGGTGTTGAAGTTGACAGTAAAGACGTAGATGTAGAAATCAAAAAATAAAGATCTCTACCATACAGAAAAGTAAAAGCCAGTTTGAACTGGCTTTTTTTATGATTTTAAGTAGCTCTATTCGTTTATCAATGGATATAATTCCTTCTTCCAAATAGCATAACCTTTTGAATTCATGTGCAACTTGTCTTCGATAAAGATGTCTTTCATTGGTTCGCCATTTTCTAACATTTTATCCCAAATATTGACATAAACAGTGTTCTGGTCTTGTTTTAAATAATTACTTATTAAGACATTTGCTGCCATCATTCTGTCTTTCATAGACCATCGCAAAATACTTGGCTTTATCGAAACAAAAACGATTGGTATTTCGGGAAAATGATTTCTTAATGTAGTATGTAACTTTTTATATCTATCAAAAACTATTTCCGGAGTTACTTTATCTGAACTGGCAATGTCGTTTTCTCCACAATAGATGAATATTTTTTTTGGTTTGTATTTTAATACTACGTCGTTTTGCCAATAAATCAAATCTTCTAAAGTGGCACCACCAAAAGCTCTATTTACAATAGTTTCATTTTGAAAATCTTCCTTAGCCGTTTTCCATAATCTAAACGAAGAACTTCCAATAAACAAAATCATTCCGTCTTCCGGTTTCTGAATACTATCTTGAGTTCTGAATGCTTTTATTTCATCCCAAAAAGGTTTTTGTTGCGCTGTAACACTGAAAGAAATAAAAAGAATCAATAAGGCGATTAAGTATTTTTTCATGAAATTTTAATTTGGCGAATACTATTGTAACTCAACTCATTAAAATTAGTAATAATTTTGTCCGCTTTCGAATAATCTTGCATTTTTGAATGAAAACTATCATAACCAACACAATAAATTCCGGCAGCTTTAGCTGCTAAAACCCCATTGGTACTGTCTTCAATAATGATACAGTTTTCTACCGGAGTTTGTGCCAAAAATGCAGCGTGCTGAAATATAGCCGGATGCGGTTTCGACTTAGGAAAATCTTCTCCCGAAACCTTATGGGTAAAATATTGGTCTAAATTAAATCGGTTGAAAATTCTATTGATAGTGACTGTAGCCGACGAAGAAGCTAAAACCAACTGCATCCCATTAGCATGCAAGTCTTTAATTAAATCTTCAACACCTTCCAGCAAAAACAAATCTTCTTTATTGTCAAAAGCGTCATTGAATAGATTGCGTTTGGTTTGCACCAATGTTTCCACATCTTGAGTTAAATCGAATTCCGTTTTCAAACGCTCAAAGATATTTTTGGTCGAATTACCGGTAAACGAAGCATACATTTCCGGTGAAATTTCAATGCCTAATTGTTTGAAATGTTGATTATAAGCATAATGGTGAACCGGTTCGGTATCTACAATTACGCCATCCATATCGAATATTACGGTTTGTATCATTTTATCTGTTGTCTGTTGTCAGTTATCTGTTTTCTCTTGTTGACGAGTTCATAACCGACAACTAAAATTATTTTTTTAGCAAATGTTTTACAACGGTTTCCGCCGCGTGTAATCCAAAAAGACACGGCATCCAACTATTCGTGCCATAAAATGACTTCTTGTAGTTTTTACCATCGGTCAACTTTACACTGCTTTCATCCGGCATTTCAGTCGAGAAAACTGCCTTGATACCTTTAGAAATTTTGGCTTCTTTCAAACGTTTGCGCATGTTTTTGGCCAACGGACAATATTCGGTTCTACTGATGTCACGGACTTTTACTTTGCTCGCTTCATACTTTCCGCCGGCACCCATACTGCTGATAACTTTTACCTTTTTGCGTTTGGAAGCAATCAATAAATTTAGTTTTGGTGTAATGCTGTCAATGCAATCTAATACATAATCAAATTCGGGTGTAACCAATTCAAAAGCCCTTTCCGGAGAAAGAAATTCTTCCAAACGGGTCAAGTTTAGTTCCGGATTAATATCCATCAACCTATCACCTACTACATGGACTTTCGGCATCCCAACAGTCGAGTGCAAAGCCGGTAATTGTCTGTTCACATTAGTAATATCTACTACATCACCATCAACAATGGTCATGTTACCCACACCGGCACGCGCTAAAAACTCAGCGGCAAACGAACCGACACCACCAAGTCCAACTACTAGTACATTTGCATTTTTTAAATTGTTTAATCCTTCTGTTTTAAATAAAAGCTCTGCTCTTTCCTGCCACTTTGCCATTTTTAGATACTTAGATAATTAGATGTTTAAATTTTTTAGACTAAAAAAATAAGGTGCAAAAATAAGTAAAATTAGAATGGATGTTTGCAAACATATCACAATCTTAACCCAAAATCAAATCAATACACTTAAAAGGACTTACCTTTAAGAAAAAGTAAAATATGTCAGATAAAAACAAAAAACAGTTTGGTGTTTGGATGGATTCCCACACTGCAACTATCGTAGGAAAAGAAGAAGTTAACGAAGGAGATTTTATAGTCATCGGACATGTAAAAAATAGCGGTCCCGATGCGAACTCAAATGAACGTACTTCAAACAACCAAGAAATTTCTTTAACGCAAAAGTTCTTTAAGGAAATAGCGCATACGATGCCTAATATTGACGAAATTCACCTAACAGGAACCGGACAAATTCAAGAGCAGTTCATGAAATTTTTAGCCGAAACACCTCAATACAAAAATGTTGTTTCGAGTGAAAGTACTTCGAATAGAATGAGTGATGAAAATTTGACTCAATTTATTGCAAAACATTTCAATTAGAAAACTTAAGTTTCTATTTTAAGAAAGACTGTAGGCTTGCGTTTGCAGTCTTTTTATGATTTAAAAACCTTATCCCAATTGGCTCTTACTTGATTTTGCAGTGCTTCAATACTCATTTCTTTATATGTTGCAGCTAAAGTGTATACTTCTTCCAGTGTTTCGTCAATAGTGTCGGTTTCGAGAAAGAATCGATCATTTGGTACCGAAAGAAATACTTTTTTTAACTCAGGATTGCGCAATAAATATTTTCCAAAAGACAAATAGAAACCATTGTCAATCATTTGTTTGGCGATTTGCTCATTCTTTGAAAATCCGTGGAGTATAATTGGGACAGAAATATTTAATCGGTTTTTGATTTCTACCAATTCCTGATAAGCGGCAACCAAATGCAGTACCAATGGCTTTTGGTACTTTTCAGCTAAGGCAATTTGCTTTTCAAAAACTGTTATTTGCAAAGCCATTGGGATTTCGATGCGCTTGTCTAAACCACATTCACCCAAAGCCAAACACTCGGGAAATTGTAATTTAGTTTCAATGATTTGTAAATCACTTTTCAAACGACTTTCATCAATATACCAAGGGTGAATGCCAATAGAATAAAACGGAATATCACTAATAAATTCCCAAGGGTATTGATTGACCAATTCAATTGTATTGGCGTCGTTTGTAAACATATGTGTATGTAAGTTGTAAAAAGGCATTAGTCGTGAAACTTCTTTACACCGGCTAAAATTTCGACATCCAAATCATTTTCCAGAGGCACAATCGGACAAGAATATTTATGATTATAAGCACAATACGGATTATAAGCTTTATTAAAATCGATAATAACTGTTTCACTCTTAGGAATTCTCATATCGATGTAGCGTCCGCCAATGTAACTTTCTTTACCACAAGTCAAATCGGAAAAAGGCAAGAATAGATAATCTTCGTAGCCTTCTTTTTTGGTTAAATCGATGTTTTGGTACAAGTTCAATTTGAAGACTTTTCCATCAATACTGAAAGCCAATTCGCCATATTTTACATATTCCGGCAAACGCGCTCCTGTGGTTTTCATTTTGAATACTTTCTCGTTCGATGTTCTGGTAAACTTGGCTTCTACTATATACTTATCGGTAATCGGATAAAAATCCAAGCCTTTAAAAACTTTAAAATCTTCCTCAGTCAACGGACTTTCCTCACGACTTCCATATTCTTTGTTGAGTGTTTCTTGGAATTCTTTTGCCGTTTCTTGTGCGGATAGCAGACAAACATTGAATAATAACAAAAAGAAAAGTATTTTTTTCATAGAACTCTTTTTAACAAAAATAGCATAAAAATTGTTTGTAATCTCAAAAACTTAGCTACTCAGTAACTCAGTAACTTTGTAACTTTACATCGTCATTCATCCATCATGCTTAAAACCGCATTCCAACGCTATATCGATAACTTCAAAGGCTTTTCCAGAGAGATTTGGATACTGACGATTATCACCTTTATCAATCGTGCCGGAACTATGGTTTTGCCCTTTCTTTCAAAATATTTAAAAGAAGATTTAAATTTCAGTTATAGCGAAGTTGGTTGGATTATGGTTTGTTTTGGCGTTGGTTCCATGTTAGGTTCTTGGCTTGGTGGAAAACTTTCCGATAAAATTGGTTTCTACAAAATCATGATTTTTAGTTTGCTCACTAGTGGTTTGATGTTCTTCGTCATTCAATACATCACCAGTTTTATTGGACTTTGCATTAGTATGTTTGCTATTATGTCGGTGGCTGATATGTATAGACCGGCTATGTTTGTTTCTATTGGCGCGTATGCCAAACCCGAAAACAGAACCCGAGCACTGACTTTAGTTCGTTTAGCCATTAACCTTGGTTTTGCAGCCGGACCGGCATTGGGTGGATTGATCATAATGAACATTGGCTATCGTGGATTATTTTGGGCAGATGGTATTACCTGTATCGTCGCGATTCTGATTTTTTGGCTTAAAGTAAAAGAAAAGAAAAAATCGGCTTTCACTGACAAAGAACATCCGGGCGAAGTATTGACGCATTCCGTTTTTAAAGACAAACCGTTTTGGATTTTTTTATTTACTTGTTTGGTTTCGGGTATCTTGTTTTTTCAAGTGTTTACTACTATTCCTTTGTACCACAGAGAACAGTTTGGCCTAACTGAATTCCAAACCGGATTATTACTAACAATGAACGGTGTTTTGGTCTTCTTCTGCGAAATGCCCATAGTAAGTTATGTTGAAAGAAAGAAAATCAATAAAGTAAAAGTCGTTGCTTTTGGTTGTCTTCTAATGGCTATAAGTATGTTTCTGATGCTATTCAATACTTGGGTTGGCATTTTAACTATCATGATGGTATTCATGACTTTTGCCGAAATGTTTGCGTTTCCGTTTTCAAATGCGGTTGCCTTGAGTCGGGCACCAAAAGGTCACGAAGGTCGTTATATGGCAATTTACACTATGAGTTTCAGCTTGGCACATATACTAAGTGCCAAAATGGGTATGGAAGTCATTCAATATTTTGGGTATCAAATAAATTGGTTCTTCATGGGCTCACTCGGACTTATTGGAACAATTTGTGGTTATTGGGTTTACCGTTTGATTCAAAATGAACACAAATCCACTAAGATGGTTTAAGGCTTTTTTATCGTTTATTCTATTGATTGCCAACTAAAGTTTATCTACCTCAAGCCCATTTGTCGTCCTTCTTTTAATTTCAAATCTTAAAATTTAGTTAAATAACTATAAATATAGTTGCGTAACTATAAAAATAGTTATACGTTTGTTTTGTCAAATTAGATAAACCGATTTAAACACTATAATCATGCAAAAGTTAACCAACAAGGAAGAAGAGATTATGCAAATATTATGGAAGCTTAAAAAAGCTTTCGTTAAAGAAGTTTTAGCCGAAATCACTGAAGAGCAACCACATTACAATACACTTTCAACCATTATAAGAAACTTAGAAGAAAAAGGATTCGTTGGTCACAATGCCTTTGGAAACACTCACCAATACTTCCCTATTGTTAAAATGGAAGATTATAGAAAACGCTTTATGAATACAGCAATTGATAATTACTTCAATAGTTCGTATAAAAATTTGGTGTCCTTTTTTGCCGAAGAAGAAAAGATTTCAGCAGAAGAATTAAGAGAGATTTTAGCTATCATCGAGAAAAAACAGTAATATGGAAACGATTTTTATATATCTTTTAAAATCAAGCGGTTTGATGGCTATGTTTTATTTAGCCTATCATTTCCTAGTGCGTAAAGAAACATTTTTCAATAGTAACCGTTGGTTTTTGATTGCCGGACTATTCACTTCTCTTCTACTACCGTTGTTTTCTATTAAAAAAATTGTTTATGTTGAAAGACCAAAAATCAACCTCGATGATTTGGTGGCTTATGCCAATGCAAATCCTCATGTTCAAGAAATTACCGCTGTTGAAGCATTTGATTGGATGCAGTTTATTTGGGTTAGTTACTTCCTAATTGCTTTACTTTTACTTCTCAAAATTGTGATCAATTTTATGTCTCTATTTCAAATGCTTTACCAACAGCAAAAAATTAAAAATGAACAGTTTACGTTAGTCGACTTGAACCATGACATTGCGCCATTTTCATTCTTTAATTATATTGTTTTCAATTCGGCTTTGTATACCGAAGAAGAATTGCAAAGCATCCTTTTACATGAAAAAGTACACAGCCAAGAAAAACATTCTTTTGATGTTATGGTGGCTAAAATTTTCTGCATATTATTTTGGTTTAATCCGTTTATTTGGCTCTACAAAAAAGCCATCATTCAGAACTTAGAATACATCGCCGACCAAAAAGCGGTACAACAATTACAGGATCCAAAAGTGTATCAAAGAGCACTTTTAAAAGCAATTTCTCATCAAAACTGCTTATCAATTACTAATAATTTTTATCAATCATTAATCAAAAAACGAATCGTTATGTTAAACACCAATCAGTCCCACAAAAGAAATTCATGGAAATACACACTTGTAATTCCGGTTTTAATCAGTTTTGTGTTTTTATTCCAAATCAAAACCATTGCACAAGAAAAGGAATCCGACACAGAAATTGCTCAATCACTGCAACATCGTGAAGAAGTTAGATTGATCATCGACAAAGATGCTACTGAGGCCGACCTAAAAAGAGAAACCAAAAGATTAAAAGAGGAACATGGTATTACTTTAAAATGTTCAAAAATTAAGCGAAATACCAAAGGAGAAATTACCGGAATCAAAGTTGAATTTAAAGATAAAAATGGCAATAAAGGCGTTTCTCATGTAGACAGTAACGAACCAATTGCTCCAATTCATTTTTTTAAAAACAATAAATCCATAGGATTTGGCAAACCCAAAAACTTTAAAGTATATGCCAACGCTCCCGGAGTTAAAGTAGTATCTGGAGAAAATTTTGTTTTCAACTTCAATGATAGTTTACCGAATTTGAAAAACTTCAATTTTGATTTCGATATTGATGTAGAAGCACCTGAAGCGCCTGAAACACCTGAACTCCCTGATACACCGCAAGCAATCGGCTGGAATAAAGACAATGCAAAAATTATCATCAAAAAGGGAAATAACAAAAAGGCAACGGTTATTGTTAACGGTAAAGTACTTTCTGATGATGCCGAAATTGAAAAAGCTTTAAATGATGCCGGTGTAAAAGGACAATACAGCATAACTGTTGACAGTGATGACAATGGAGGCGAAAGTAAAGTTACCATAAACGGCAAAGATGTATCAAAATTCAGAGCGGAAGCTATGGCGAATGTCAAAGTACAAATGGGGAAAAACAAAGAAATGATTCGTAAAGAAATGGCACGCGCAAGAGAAGAAATAGAAAGAGCCAGACCTGAAATAGAACGTGCAAAAAGAGAAATGGATCTTTCTAAACCTGAAATAGAGAAAGCTAAAGCTGAGATGGAAAAAGCCAAAGCCGAAATGATTAAGGCCAAAGAGGAACTTCAAAAAGCCAAAGCTGAGCTGGATAAAGCCAGAGAAGAACTCAAAAAATCAAAGTAAAGTAATTTTATTATGATGACTTTTATCACTTCAGTTTCAATGGCGATAGCGATTTGGCTGAGCAAATAATAAAAAGCATAATAAATTGATTAAATAGTGAAACAAATAAAACGTTTACTCGACAAATCAAACTAAAACAATAAGAAACCGCGTTAAATGCGGTTTTTTTTTGTCATCAATCATCATCAATCATTAATTAATCATCTATGAAAAATCAAATCAAAGCCCTAATTGTGCTCTTTTTTTTCACGGGAATCAGCAATGCCCAAAACGGTTTCAGCATAACCGGAAAATTAATTGACAAAGACCAAAAGCCAGGAATCGGAATTCAAATTACTTTACTTTTAGCCAAAGACAATTCGGTTACCAAAATAGAAATCAGTGACAATGACGGTAATTTTGCTTTTACCAATCTAAAAGAAAACGACTATAAATTGTTAGTTGAAGACATCGGTTTCAAAAGCTACCAAAGCGAAACTATCAATGTTAACGCTGCTAATCCAAATCGGAACTTACCTCCTATTTCATTAGTTGTCAATGATCTCAATAAATTAGATGAAGTAGTAATCACCAAGAAGAAACCTTTTGTAGAAAACAAAATAGACAAAACGGTTGTGAATGTAGATGCCTTTATTACTGCGGCAGGCGGTGATGCAATGGATATTTTAGAAAAATCTCCCGGAATTTCAGTAGACCAAAACGGTACAATTACTTTTAAAGGCAAATCGGGTGTTCAGGTTTTTATCGATGACAAACCTACTTATTTATCCGGAGCCGAACTCGAAGCCTACTTAAAATCATTACCGGCAAGCACATTAGACAAAATTGAATTGATGACCAATCCACCGGCAAAATACGATGCTGCAGGCGGTGCCGGAATTATTAATATTGTTTCCAAAAGGTCGAAAGCCAGAGGTTTTAATGCCAATCTTACTTCGAGAGTTTCTCAAGGAAAAAGAAGCGGCAATCGTCAAGGGTTCAATTTCAATTATATGAATGAAAAAGTGCGTGTTTTTGGTAACATTGGCTATGCCGAACAAAATCCAATTAACGATTTATTCATTTTCAGAAAGTTCAAAGACGATTCCGGAAACACTACCAGTTTGTTTTACCAAAATAGTTTCATTGACACCAAAGTACAATCTAAAAATGCTAGAGTCGGTTTAGATTATTATGTTTCCGACAAAACAACGATTGGCATTGGATTGAGTGGTATTTTGAGAAATAACAATCAAAACTCAGATGTTGCGAGTGAAATCACGGATGCTAGTTCGGTTTTAGATTCTTCCATCATCGCTTATAACAGACAAAAGCAAAAATTCAAAAACGGTGGCGTTAATTTTAATTTCCGACATGAATTAGACAGCCTTGGTCAACGCTTGACTGTTGATGTCGATTATTTAAAATATGACACTTCTGCCAAGCAAACGTTCAATAATTATATCTATCAACCTGACAATACACTTTCAAGTCAAGATGAATTAAGAGGCGATTTGCCCTCAGATATCGATATTTATTCCTTAAAATCGGATTATACTTTGCCTTTTAAAAACGGTAGTACTTTTGAAGCCGGATACAAAGTCAGCTATACCAAAACCGATAACATAGCCGATTACCGGGATGTTATTAATGGCCAAGAAATCCCAAATTACGCTACCAGTAATCACTTTAAATACGACGAGATTATCAATGCGGCTTATGTTAATTTCAATACCAATTACAAACGTTTCAGTTTCCAAACGGGTTTGCGTGTCGAAAACACCGAATCTAGAGGAAATCAATTGGGCAACATCGAACAGCCCGCTTCTAAATTTAAGAGAAATTACACCAATCTTTTCCCGACGGTTTATGTACAATATAAATTAGATTCTTTAGGCGATAATTCTTTGGTTATCAATTATGGCAGAAGAATCAACCGACCTTATTTTCAGGATTTGAATCCTTTTGTGAGTCCGTTAGACCGATTCACTTTTTATTCGGGTAATCCTTTCTTGAATCCGTCATTTGCTAATAATTATGAACTTTCCTATCGCTACAAAGGCATTTTCTCAACCACTTTGAGTTATGGTGCTTCTAAAGATGATATCAATGAAACTATCGAAATTAACAACGGAATTTATTACAGTCGTCCCGGAAACATAGGAAAAAGTCAGTTCTTTAGTCTTAACGCAAACTTGCAATTAGAATTAAACAAATGGTGGTCGAGTAATATTTATAACGAAGTGACACATATGCGTTTTAAAAGTAAATTATACACAGAAGATTTAGAATCGTCAGGAACATTTTGGAGTA
This sequence comes from Flavobacterium sp., assembly GCF_046293665.1. Taxonomy (GTDB): domain Bacteria; phylum Bacteroidota; class Bacteroidia; order Flavobacteriales; family Flavobacteriaceae; genus Flavobacterium. The sequence continues at coordinate 36,675 of NZ_JBKBOL010000011.1, read as the reverse complement.
TTAATGTCAACAATAGTTTTAAATTTCAAAAAGGTTGGTCAGCCGAATTAAGCGGAAACTATCACACCGATGTTGTTTCGGCACAGTTTGTCATCTTATCAAGATCAAGCATTAATATTGGTGTTCAGAAAAAAATACTCAAAGACAAAGGCACGATTAAACTATCGGGTAATGATATTTTCTATTCCAATTTGAACAACGGAATTATAAGAAACCTACAAAACACGGAAGCCAATTGGAGAAACAAACTCGACACCCGTTTTGTTGCGTTAACTTTCACTTACAGTTTCGGGAAATCATTCGCTCCTAAAAAACAATATGATGCCAATGGTGCCGAGAGCGAGAAGAATAGAGTGAGAAGTTAGTTTCATCCCCTATTTAAAATTAAACCGTCAATTGGCGGTTTTTTTTATCTTTACAACAAAGAAAAGAGCATGTATACATTTTTAGCCAAACTCAACAAACTCCTTTTACCAAGCTTTACAAAACGCGGCTTAGATTTGGCAAAAGCCAAAAAGTGGCAAATGGCTATTATTGCTTGGCGGTATTATGTTACTACGAAGGCATTGAAATAAACCAATTTCAATATTTTATAAAGCAAAAAAGTCTACATTTTCATGTAGACTTTTTATTTTTTTAGTGACCTCGACTGGATTTTGCTTCGCAACATCCATCAAAGCTCCGCTTTGATAATCCCTTAAAACAAAAAAATGATCAAGTAAACTTGTCATTTTTTCTGTTTGAATGAATTCATTCGTGACCTCGACTGGATTCAAACCAGTAACCTTCTGAGCCGTAATCAGATGCGCTATTCAGTTGCGCCACGAGGCCTTTTTGTGGGTGCAAATATAGTTATATTTGATAAACTTGCAAATCAAATTTGATTTAAAACCTAAAAAAATCAAGTAATCCTTAAACCTGTATCGTCTTCCACTTCCCTTTTTTGAAATAATAAAAAGCCAATAAAGCCAAAACTGTTTCTGCTGAAGGAATTGCTATAAAAGCACCAAGTGGACCAAAATTTAGATAAACCGCAAGAAACCAAGCCAATGGAATTTGAATCATCCAAAAGCAAATGATGTTAATCCAGGTTGGCGTTTTAGTATCGCCTGCACCATTCAATGCTTGTATCATCACCATTCCGATACCATAAAAAACATAACCTAATCCTATAATTCGAAGTGCCTGACTTCCATAAGCCAGAATTACTTTGTCTTCTGTATAAAAACTAATGATTAATTCTGAAAAGCACACAAACAGTAAAGTCACGAAACTCATGAAAATAATATTGTACTTGGTAGTTAATAAAACACTTTGTTGCGCACGCTCCGGTTGTTTTGCTCCTAAATTTTGCCCTACTAATGTTGCCGCAGCATTACTCAATCCCCAAGCCGGTAAAATAAAGAACACTACATTTCGAATAGCAATCTGGTAACCCGCACTTGCATCAGTACTTCCGGTTATTGAAACAATATAAGTCAAAACAATCCAACTGCCGCTTTGGATAAAAAACTGCAACATTGCCGGCGTGGAAATAGTCAATAAGGATTTGACAATCTCCAAATTGGGTTTAAAATAAGTCTTATATATTTTAATCGATCTACTTTTAAGGAACAAATGGTAGCATTGGTATAAAACTCCTATCGTTCTTCCGATAGCGGTGGCAATGGCGGCACCTGTCAAACCAAGTTCGGGAAACGGTCCGTAACCATAAATTAATAGCGGACACAAAATAATATTGATTATACTCGCCAACCAAAGACTTCGCATCGCCATGGCAGCATCACCGGCGCCTCGGAATATTCCGTTAATCAAAAACAATAGAATAATCGCCGGGCTACTGGCAAAAATAATTTGGGCAAAAGATGTTCCTTCCTTTATAACTTCGGGTTTGGCACCCATTAAAGCCAAAATATCTGAAGCAAATGCAACACCTAAAATAGCTACCAAAATGGCCACAAGTAAAGAAACCGTAATGGCCTGCGCACCAGATTTAGAAGCTTCAGTAAAATCTTTTTCACCAACACGTCGAGCTACAATGGCTGTTGCACCAACACTTAAACCAATTCCGAGTGTATAAACCAAAGAAATTACGGCTTCCGTTAAACCAACTGTCGCGACAGCCACATCAGCATTAGGCAAATGCCCAACAAAATAAATATCCACTACAGCAAAAACCGATTCTAAACTCAACTCCAAAATCATTGGAATCGAAAGTAAAAGAATGGCTGTTTTTACATTGCCTTGCGTATAATCGTGTTCTTCTCCTTTGAGCGATTGTTTGATTAACCGAAAAAGTGTGGTTATTTTGTTGGGTTTAGACGACATTTGAAAAATAATTATTGATTTCAAAAATAGCTATTTTAGAAAAACACTAACACAATTTACATGATTACTTTTCCAAAAAATAATGTTTTTCTATCACTTCTTTGATGGAAATAAAACCAATTTTATTCAAATCAATTTCGCTTCTTTTAATCCAAATCAGGTCTTGAATTTCATCTTTGGCAGTAATTTCCATCTCTTCTGAATCCAATGAACATTCATAAAAAATATCCATGGTTCGATAAGCTACCTTTTTATACAAATAATTATTAGGTGAAGATGTTACATATTGCAATTGAGTTAATGAAATTTCTAAACCAATTTCTTCTTTAATTTCTCTGCAAGCCGCTTCTTCCGCTGTTTCACCGGGATCAATAAAGCCACCGGGTAAATCGAGTTTGCCTTTGTCGGGATCAATATTCCTTACGGTAAACAAAACTTTGTCTTCATATGTAAAAATAATGGCAACTGCCGCGGCGATATTGTGATATAACACAAAATCACAACTATAGCAGTGAAATTTAAAATTATTGGTATAATCAAAATCTTCTGAACTGCAATTGGGACAAAATTTAAAAAAAGTGGTTCCGTCTGTCATATTTACAATTTTCCAAAAACAGTGTTTTCTTGTTCTGTTACTCTTATAAATGTGGTTCTTTTGGTCAGTTCTTTCAACTTTGAAGCACCAACATAAGTACAAGTACTTCTTATGCCTCCCAAAATATCATGCAAGGTATCAATCACATCGCCTTTGAAAGGAACTTGAACTGTTTTACCTTCGCTTGCTCTGTATTCGGCAACGCCACCTACGTGTTTTTTCATGGCTGTTTCTGAACTCATACCGTAGAATTGTTTAAACCTTTCACCATTGATTTCAATTAATTTTCCGCCACTTTCTGTATGTCCGGCTAACATTCCGCCTAACATAACAAAATCGGAACCGGCACCAAAAGCTTTCGCCACATCACCGGGAATTGCGCAACCACCATCGCTAATGATGTGTCCGCCCAAACCGTGAGCAGCATCTGCACATTCAATAATAGCCGACAATTGCGGATAGCCAACACCGGTTTTCACTCTAGTTGTACAAACTGAACCCGGTCCAATCCCAACTTTAATAATATCGGCTCCTTCTAACAAAAGTTCCTCGACCATTTCGCCCGTAACCACATTTCCGGCAATAATCACTTTGTCAGGGAATTGTTTTCGCGCTTGACGCAGGAATTCTACAAAATGTTCCGAATAACCATTGGCGACATCAATACAAAGAAAATTCAATTGCGGATTTTGAGTAAATATTTCTACAATCTTTTTGAAATCGTTTTTACTTGTTCCGGTACTTACTGCAATATAATCGGTAATATCCGAGGAAACGTTTTTTATGAAATCATTCCATTGTGCTACACTATAATGTTTGTGAATCGCAGTGAAGAGTTTTTCTTTGGCTAAAGCCAATGCCATTTCAAAGGTTCCGACTGTATCCATGTTAGCAGCCATAATTGGAATGCCTGTCCAAACGTGTGTGCTGTGTAAAAATTTAAATTCTCTTTCTAAAGACACTTGCGCTCTACTGTTCAAAGTCGAACGCTTTGGTCGTATCATTACATCTTTAAACCCTAGTTTTAGATCGGTTTCAATTCTCATAAGTCAAATATTTCGGTACAACCAAATGTATCATTTTTCGGCCTTTGGTAATCGAAAAAGTCATTTTCAGTAATTAAAATTTATCAACAATTGTTAGTAAGCCATTGTCATTAAATTTAGTAGTTTTACACTCCAATAAATCACTTATGCATTCAGATTATATAACCGACAGAGAATTCAGAGACGAAGTTTTTAATGATGTCAATACCAAATTCAAAGAGTTTGATAACTGTACGTTTTACAACATCGATTTTACCGATTGCACTTTTCAAACTGTCACTTTTGTCGATTGTAATTTCTTTGACTGTAATTTTAAGGATACCAAAATCAATTATGTTTCGCTACGTGGCGTTTGGTTTACCAAATGTAATTTTACCAATGTCAACTTTGCGATGACCGACCAAGTGATTTTTGAATTTCACTTCAAAGATTGTTTGTTGGATTATGCCCAATTCTACGCTTTAAAAATGAAAAAAATGCAATTCATCAATTGCAGTATGATTGCGGTCGATTTTATGGCGAGTGATTTAACCGAAGTTTTATTCGACAATTGCAATCTGCGAAGAGCTGTATTTATTGACACTATCGCCAATAAAGCTGATTTTTCGACCAGTTATGATTATGCTTTTGATCCGGAAAAGAATAAAATTAAAAAAGCTATATTTTCAAGTGATGGTTTAAAAGGATTGTTGCAGAAATACGACATCATTGTAAAATAAAAAACCTCCAAAAGCGAACTTTTGAAGGTTAATTCTATAAATATTTGAAAGTGATTAATAAACGAAAATCGCTCTTTCGCTCATCATATCATTTACTTCGTCTCCGATTTCTGCTAACAATTCCTCATTAGTCGAATTCATTAAAACCCTGTCGATTAAATCTACAATCGTTTCCATATCGCTTTCTACTAATCCACGAGTAGTAATGGCTGGTGTTCCAACACGAATTCCAGAAGTGACAAACGGTGATTTGTCATCAAACGGCACCATGTTTTTGTTTACGGTGATTTCGGCTTTGCCTAAAGCAATTTCGGCATCTTTACCGGATATGTTTTTATTTCTTAAGTCGATTAACATCATGTGATTGTCTGTTCCGCCTGAGATTAAGTGGTAACCTCTTTTTACGAAAGCTTCCGCCATTGCTTTGGCATTTTTTTGCACTTGCATCGCATAAGCAAAGAACTCATCTGACAAAGCTTCGCCAAAAGCTACTGCTTTCGCAGCAATAATATGTTCTAATGGACCGCCTTGATTTCCCGGGAAAACCGACATGTCTAAAACGTGAGACATCATTCTGATTTCACCTTTTGGCGTAGTCAATCCCCATGGATTTGGGAAATCTTTACCCATCATAATCATTCCGCCTCTTGGTCCGCGTAAGGTTTTATGCGTTGTAGTCGTTACAATATGACAATGCGGAATTGGATCATTCATCAAACCTTTAGCAATCAAGCCGGCAGGATGCGAAATATCGGCTAACAATAAAGCACCAACGCTATCCGCAATTTCTCTGAAACGTTTGAAATCCATATCACGAGAATACGCAGAAGCACCTGCGATAATCATTTTGGGTTGCTCTTTAGTAGCGATTTCTTGAATCTTATCATAATTCAACACGCCGGTTTCTTGTTCAACACCATAAAAACTTGGTGAGTACAATTTTCCTGAAAAATTCACAGGAGAACCGTGAGTTAAGTGACCACCGTGAGATAAGTCAAAACCCAAAATTTTATCACCGGGTTTCAAACAAGCGGCAAAAACTGCTGTATTGGCTTGAGAACCAGAGTGTGGTTGCACGTTAACATATTCGGCACCAAATAAAGCTTTCGCTCTGTCGATGGCGATTTGTTCAATCACATCTACTACTTCACAGCCACCATAATATCTTTTACCGGGATAGCCTTCGGCATATTTATTAGTCAATACAGAACCAGCTGCTTCCATTACCTGATCACTCACAAAGTTCTCAGAGGCAATCAATTCAATTCCGTGAATTTGTCTTTCTTGTTCTTCAAGAATTAAGTCAAAAATTTGTTCGTCGCGTTGCATTTGAAATTATTTCGTTAAATTGAGGTCAAAATTACGAAAATCGTTTGTTAAATTAATAGTTAATGATATATTTGATTGCGAATTTTTCAACAACTAAATCAACACAATCATGCCGATTACAACTAACAATCCCATCCGCAAATCTTGGCTTACAGTCCCTGAAAACAGTGACTTCCCAATTCAAAATATTCCATTTGGTGTTTTCTTAACGAAAGAAGATGTCATCACTATCGGAACAAGAATTGGTGATTATGCTATCGATTTAGGCGCTTTACAGCAACTCAATTATTTTGAAGGCATTGATTTGACGGATGATATGTTTATGCAAGACACGCTAAACGATTTTATTTCAGATGGAAAAAAAACTTGGCGTTTAGTGCGAAATCGCATTGGAGATATTTTTGACAGCAACAATCCAAAACTAAGAGATAACGAAGAACACAGAGAAATAGTCATTTTTAAAATGGAAGATGTAGAAATGCAACTTCCGGTTTTAATTGGTGATTACACCGATTTTTATTCCAGTAAAGAGCACGCCACTAATGTTGGTAAAATGTTTCGCGATCCGGCAAACGCTTTGTTGCCAAACTGGTTGCACATTCCGGTAGGGTATCACGGAAGAAGTTCTACAATTATTCCATCCGGAATTCCGGTACACAGACCAATGGGACAAACATTACCCAATGGCGAAAACACTCCTGTTTTTGGTCCGTCAAGATTGGTAGATTTCGAATTAGAAACGGCATTCATTACTACTGATGCCAACATCATGGGAGAAAATATTCCTGTGAATGAGGCTGAAGATTATATTTTCGGAATGGTTTTATTAAACGATTGGAGTGCAAGAGATATTCAAAAATGGGAATATGTACCACTTGGTCCATTCTTAGCGAAAAACTTTGCATCCTCAATTTCTCCTTGGATTGTTACTATGGATGCTTTAGAACCGTTCAGATGCAAAGGGCCAAACCAAGAACCAATGCCTCTTCCCTATTTACAACAAAAAGGAAAGAATGCGTTCGATATTAATTTAGAAGTTTACATAGAGCCGGAAAATGTAGAACCAAGTTTAGTTTCTAAATCCAACTTTAAATACATGTATTGGTCGATGTCACAACAATTGGCACATCATACTTCCAACGGTTGTCGTGTAAATTCAGGAGATATGATGGGTTCAGGAACGATTTCAGGACCAACACCGGATAGTTTTGGTTCGATGTTAGAATTAACTTGGGGCGGAAAAAATCCAATTGTGATGAATGATGGTAGCGAACGTAAATTCATCAACGATAATGATACCGTTACCATGAAAGGCTTTTGTCAAAATAGTTCCGTGCGAATTGGCTTTGGCGAAGTGTCTACAAAACTATTACCGCCATTCGTTAGAAAATAAAACACAAACTAAACAATTATATTCAACCGCAGATTCGCAAATTAAAATATTAATTAGCTTAAATAATTTACGGTAAACTTTACAACACAATCTAAAATGAAAAACACAGCTTTAACACACATTCATGAAAGTTTAGGGGCCAAAATGGTTCCGTTTGCCGGTTACAACATGCCCGTGCAATATGAAGGTGTAAATGCCGAACATGAAACCGTAAGAAATGGCGTGGGCGTTTTTGACGTTTCACACATGGGTGAATTTTTGCTTACGGGAGAAAATGCATTGGCGCTAATTCAAAAAGTAACTTCAAATGACGCCTCGGTTTTAGAAATCGGTCGTGCACAATATTCTTGTTTGCCTAATAATGACGGCGGTATTGTAGATGATTTAATCGTTTACCGAATGAAAGAAAACCAATATTTATTGGTAGTCAATGCCTCAAACATTGATAAAGACTGGAATTGGATTTCCTCGCACAATGACTTAGGTGTTGACATGAAAAACATCTCAGAAGAATATTCTTTGTTAGCAATTCAAGGACCAAAAGCCGTGGAAGCCATGCAATCTTTAACTTCTATAGATTTATCTGCAATCAAATATTATCATTTTGAAGTGGCTGATTTTGCTGGTGTTTCAGACGTAATCATTTCTGCTACAGGTTACACCGGTTCGGGCGGATTTGAAATTTATTGTAAAAATGCTGATGCAGAACAAGTTTGGAACAAAGTATTCGAAGCCGGTGCTGCTTTTGGCATCAAACCAATTGGTTTAGCTGCACGGGATACTTTGCGCTTGGAAATGGGCTTCTGTCTATATGGTAACGATATTAACGATTCAACTTCTCCATTAGAAGCCGGTTTGGGTTGGATTACCAAATTCACCAAAACCTTTACCAATTCGGAAAATCTTTTGAAGCAAAAAGAAGCCGGCGTTTCGCGCAAATTAGTTGGTTTCGAATTAATAGAAAGAGGCATTCCGCGTCATGACTATGAAATCGTTGATGTTGATGGCAATAATATTGGTATAGTTACTTCCGGTACTATGGCGCCATCTTTAGGCAAAGGAATTGGAATGGGTTACGTTAAAACCGAATTTGCAGCGGTTGACAGCGAGATTTACATCCAAATCAGAAACAACAAAGTAAAAGCAAAAGTGGTCAAATTGCCCTTTTATAAAAAATAATTAAAGTGAATCGATTCTTACTGTGCATAGGACTTTTTCCTCTTTTTCTTTTTGGTCAGAAGGAAAAAAATACTTGCGAAACCTTATCAAGAATCAACTTACTCATTCAGGAATACCATTATAAAGCCAAACCGATAGACGACAGTTTATCGGTTTATGTTTTTAAAACATTTTTAAGTCGATTAGATGAAGAAAACAGGCTGTTTATTGAACCCGAAATCAAAGCCTTAGAAAAACACGAACTGAAAATTGACGATTACCTAAAAGAAAAAAACTGCAACTTTTTAGATGATTTCTACATAGCCTATTCTAAAACGGTAACGCGTTACAAAACATTGTTAGAAACCCTCAAAAATGAACCTTTTCCTTTAAGTAGTGCTGAAAAAGTACAATTCTCCAAAGATGCTTTTCCGTATGCCAAAGACGAAGCCGAATTAAAGCATTTGTACAAGAAAAGAATCCTATTCAACATTCTTCGTGATGTGGCGGAATTGAGTACTAATAAAGATTCACTTACGGCCAATTTTGAAACATTGGCAACAAACAGTAAAACAAAAGTTTTTGATAAAAGCGAATGCAAAATCAGAAGTTACGAGCTTACCAAAGAAGAGTTCAATTCCTCTTTCCTTTCCGCTTTTTGTTCCTATTTTGATCCGCACACTGATTACTTTTCGCAAAGCGATAAATCTTCCTTTTATTCGACTGTGAGTTCTGATAATTTGACTTTTGGTCTCTACATTTCTATGACCGAAAAAGACGAAATGACTGTTGACGAAGTACTGCCCGGAAGTTCAGCCTACTTTACAGAGAAAATAGATAAAGGCGATCAATTATTAAAGGTCAAACACAAAGGAGAAGAATATGAAATTGCTTGTTCTTCGATGAAAAAAATTGATGAAATCATTACGTCAAACGAATACAAAACCGCCGATTTTACCTTCAGAAAAAAAAGTGGTGAGATTTATAGTGTTCGATTGAATAAAAAAGTAATGAAAGATTACCAAAATAACGTCTTCAGTTTCAAAATAAAGACTGATAATGCAACTATTGGCTATGTCCGAATTCCGAGTTTCTATGCTACTTTCGAAAACGGAAAATCCAGTGCGAGTAATGACGTGGCAAAAGAAGTCTACAAACTCCAAGAAGACCATATCGACGGGATCATCATCGATGTTCAAAACAACGGTGGTGGTTCAATGGAAGAAGCAATTAAATTGTCAGGTTTGTTTATTGATTTCGGACCATTAGCAGTCATGAACAACAATAAAAACAAAAAGGAAATTCTAAAAGACATGCGTCGCGGAACAATTTATGACGGACCAATGTTGGTCATGGTCAATGGGTTTTCAGCTTCGGCCAGTGAGTTTTTTGCTAATGCCATGCAAGATTACAATCGCGCTATTTTGGTTGGCAATCGCACTTTAGGAAAAGCTTCTATGCAAAGAATTTATCCCTTAGACGATGACAATCAAGAGTTTCTAAAATTAACTTTAGAAAAATTTTATCGCATCACCGGAAAAAGCAATCAATACACCGGCATCATTCCTGATATTGAAATTCCACTGTTGTTTGACAAACAAATGCCAAGAGAAGACAGCAACAAAACGGCTCTACCTAATGATGAAATTAGTGTTGTTGCCAAGTACAATCGACTTAAAAATGACCATAAAGACGATTTGATTGCGTTAAGTCAAAAACGCATAGAGCAAAGTAAAGAAGCCAATGAAATTAAAGCTTTAAACAACAAAATCAATCCACTTTACGACAATGATTTGCCACCGATTGAGTTGAATTTTGACCATGTTTTTGAAGAAGTTACCAAAATGAACAAACTTTGGAAAGACATCAAAATCCTTAACGAAAAAGAATTGAATATTACTGTTGAACAAAACTCAATTGATATTGAAGGCCAAAAATATGATGACTACTTAAAGAGTTTTACCACCGAAAGAGTCAAAAATATCAAGCAAAACTATCACATTTTGGAAGCGGTAAATATTTTAGCCGATACCAAGAAATTAAAATCTTAGTGAATAACTATTGGTTGTCAATTTGTAGATTTTATCGTTTGCAATAACCGAATAAACCTTTATTTTTGCACAAAAATTAAAACATTCTATCAGCAATGGGAAGAGCATTTGAATTTAGAAAAGGAAGAAAAATGAAGCGTTGGTCAGCCATGGCCAAAGCCTTTACACGTATCGGAAAAGACATCGTAATGGCGGTGAAAGAAGGCGGACCAAACCCGGAAGCCAATTCTCGTTTAAGAGCAGTAATACAAAACGCCAAAGCGGCGAACATGCCGAAAGAAAACGTAGAACGCGCCATTAAAAAAGCCACCGATAAAGATACCGCCAACTATAAAGAGCAACTTTTTGAAGGATATGCACCGCACGGAATCGCGCTTTTAATTGAAACAGCCACCGACAATAACAACAGAACCGTGGCCAACATCAGAAGCTACTTCAACAAATGCAACGGAACATTGGGAACACAAGGTTCGGTTGAATTTATGTTCGACCATACTTGTAATTTCAGAATCCCAAACAACAATATTGATATTGAGGAAATGGAATTAGAATTCATTGATTTCGGTGCCGAAGAAATTTTTGCCGATGAAGACGGAATCTTAATCTACGCACCTTTCGGAAGTTTTGGAGCCATCCAAAAAGAATTGGAAAGCCGCGGCATAGAAATCTTGTCTTCAGGATTCGAAAGAATTCCGCAAATCACCAAAAAACTCACCGAAGCCGAAATGGCCGACGTAGAAAAACTAATCGAAAAAATAGAAGAAGATGACGACGTGATGAACGTGTATCATACGATGGAGGAATAGTTTGCAGTCGCAGTCACAGTTTTCACACTGCAGAACGCAGATTTAAGAATACAAATAAACGCTGGGCATTGCTAGGCGTTTTTTGTTTTTAGGAGCAGAACGTTTTGGGTTTCTTAGAACTCTGCTCCCGCTATCCGCGCTACACGGTAGCTTGCTCCTATCGGGGCTAGAATGACGAAACTTTATTTTTAGATAAATTCATAAAAAAACGCCAAGCAATGCTCCGCGTTTTCTTTATCTTAATACTTAAATTTTAATGCTACATACTATTTAATAAACTCTACCTTCTGCACTTCTTCCGCATTAACGCTGTCAAAGAAACCTTGCTCATTCATCCAGTCATCGCTGAATACTTTGCTCATATAACGAGAACCGTGATCCGGGAAAATCGCAATTACATTACTGTTTTCATCAAACTCACCTTCAGCGGCATATTGCTTAATAGCTTGCATCACGGCTCCTGAAGTGTAACCAACAAACAATCCTTCTTTTTTTGCAATCTCACGAGTGGTGTGCGCACTTTCCTCATCGGTAACTTTCATAAAATGATCGATAGCGTCGAAATCGGTCGCAGTCGGGATTAAGTTTTTCCCTAAACCTTCTATTCTGTATGGGTAAATTTCATCGGCATCAAACTCTTTAGTTTCGTGGTATTTTTTCAATACCGAACCAAAAGCATCAACCCCTAAAATTCTAATGTTTGGATTTTGTTCTTTCAAGAACTTTGCTGCTCCGGAAATAGTTCCACCGGTGCCACTACAAGCAATCAAGTGAGTAATTTTTCCGTTGGTTTGTTCCCAAATTTCCGGACCGGTTGATTTGTAATGCGCATCAATATTCAATTGGTTAAAATACTGATTGATATAAATTGAACCTTTAGTTTCTTCGTGTAAACGCTTGGCCACATTGTAATAAGAACGCTCGTCATCGGCAGAAACATGAGCCGGACAAACATATACTTTAGCCCCTAAAGTGCGCAACATGTCTATTTTATCTTTCGAAGATTTAGAACTCACCGCCAAAATACAATTGTATCCTTTGATGATGCTAACCATGGCCAAACTAAATCCGGTGTTACCCGAAGTCGTTTCAATGATAGTATCACCAGGCGTTAAAATGCCTTGTCTTTCTGCTTCTTCAATAATATATAATGCAATTCTGTCTTTGGTGGAATGACCAGGGTTGAAAGCTTCAACCTTAGCGTAGAAATTTCCCGGTAAAGATTCTGTGATTTTGTTTAGTCTAACAAGAGGAGTATTTCCTATTAAACTTAACACATTATCGTGAGCTTTTATATTTTCTTTCATAAAATAAATTAGTCAAGGCGTATTTATGAAGCCGTTTTACACACTTCTAAACGTTGCAAATTTAATAAAATATTTTTAACTATCTTTTTATTCCTTCTAAATCTAACAAAAAACTGTATTCTTTGGCGATTTCCTTAATGGCTTCAAACCTTCCCGAAGCACCTCCGTGACCTGCTTCCATGTTGGTATCCAAATACAACAGGTTATTATCTGTTTTCATAACTCTTAATTTGGCCACCCATTTCGCTGGTTCCCAATATTGTACCTGAGAATCGTGCAATCCGGTCGACACATACATATTCGGATAGTCTTGCGCTACTACATTGTCATAAGGTGAATACGAAAGCATATAATTGTAATATTTCTTCACATTCGGATTGCCCCATTCGTCATATTCGCCTGTCGTTAGTGGAATGGTATCATCTAACATCGTAGTTACAACATCCACAAACGGCACTTGTGCGATGACGCCGTGGTACAAAGATGGAGCCATGTTGACTATTGCACCCATTAGAAGTCCACCGGCAGAACCGCCTTCGGCATACAAATGTTGTGGTGATGTATACCTATTGTCAATCAAAAATTGCGAACAATCTACAAAATCCGTAAAGGTATTTTTCTTTTTCAACAGTTTGCCGTCTTCATACCATTGCCGACCTAAATCTTCACCACCACGAATGTGCGCGATGGCAAAAATGAAACCTCGGTCTAACAAAGTCAATCGTACCGAAGAGAAATAACAATCCATCGTAGCGCCATAAGATCCATAAGCATACAAAAGCGTTGGATTATTGCCGTCTTTTTGAATCCCTTTGCGATAGACCATTGAGATTGGCACTTGCGTTCCGTCTTTGGCTTTCGCCCAAAGTCTTTCTTCTTTGTAATTGTTTTTATCGAATTGGCCTCCTAAAACTTCATGCTCCTTCAATAAGGTTTTTACTTTCGTCTTCATATTAAAGTCAAACACCGAAGATGGCGTTGCCAATGATTGAAAGCTATAGCGAAGAATTTCGGTGTCAAAATCGAGGTTGGTTGTAGTATAAGCGGTATAGGTTTCACTGTCAAAAGGCAAATAGTATTCCCCTTTCCCACTCCACGGCATGATTCGAATTTGGTTCAAACCATTAGCGCGTTCGGCCACCACCAAGTAATCTTTGAAAATATCAATATCTTCCAATAAAACATCCTCGCGATGCGCAATCACATCTACCCAATTTTCCTTAGCAGTTGCATTCTCAGGTGTTTTCATCAACTTAAAGTTGGTAGCCTTGTCTTTATTGGTTACAATATAAAAATGGTCTCCAAAATGCGACATCGAATACTCTAATCCGCGGGTTCTTTTCTGAAAAACAGTAAACTTAGCATCAGGCGTAGCCGATAAAACGGTTCGGTATTCTGTCGTTAGCGTACTATTAGAATTAATGATGATGTATTTCTTCGACTTCGATTTGTAAACCGAAACATCAAACGTTTCATCTTTTTCAAAATAAACCAACTTGTCTTTGTCGGAAGTAGTGCCGATTTTATGCTTATAAATCTTATCCGAACGCAAAGTCTGAGCGTCTTTTCGTGTATAAAATAAAGTCTTATTATCACTAGCCCAAGTTGCGCCACCAGTAGTGTTTTCAATCTTTACCGGAAGAATTTCACCGGTTTGAAGGTTTTTGATTTGAATAGTATATTGTCTTCTCGAAACGGTATCAGTTCCAAAACTCACCCAAACATTGTCTTCACTCACACTCAATCCGGCTAAGTTGAAATAACTAAACCCTTTTGCCATTTCGTTGCAATCAAACATGATTTCTTCTTGGGCTTCCAAACTGTCTTTTTTACGCGAGTGAATCGGGTAATCTTTGCCTTTTTCAAATCGTGTGATATAGAAATAGCCATTGTAGAAATAAGGCACCGACTCATCATCTTCCTTAATTCGGGCTTTCATTTCTTCGAATAAATCCTTTTGAAACTCTTTGGTATGGGCTGTCGATTGTTGGTAATACTCGTTCTCTTGATTGAGATAGTCAATTACTTCAGGATTTTCCCTTTGGTTTAACCAATAATAATTATCGGCACGAACATGACCGTGTTTTTCCAACGTATGTGGAATGATAGCAGCTTTTGGCGGTAATAATTTAGTTTCAGGCATTGATGCAATTTTATCAACTACAAAAATAACCATACTATCAACGGTGATTTAAGTTTTAAAAGAAAGTTATAAACTTATAAATTAACAGTCGAGCACTTAAATTTCAATCTTTCCTAACGATTCCAAAACATATTCATGCATCACTTGACGATAATCTAAATGAGTAACCATACGCAACGCACCTTTGCCAAGTAAACTAATCACTATTCCTTTTTGTTTAAGTTTGTCCATTACCACTTTGTCATCAATGTGTGGTTGAACCGAAAAGACAATAATATTGGTTTCCACCGGTTCTACTTTAGCCACCCAAGACAGTTGCTGCAAAGCTTGTCCTAATTCCTTAGCTCTTCTGTGGTCATCAGTCAATCGGTTGATATTGTTTTGCAACGCATAAATTCCGGCTGCCGCCAAATATCCCGATTGGCGCATATTGCCACCAAATATTTTTCGAATACGCAAGGCTTTGTGCATGGTCTCGGCATCAGACAATAAAACCGAGCCTATTGGCGCTCCTAATCCTTTAGAAAAACAAACCGAAATCGTATCAAACAATTCCCCGAATTGTTTCGGATGTTGCTTTTTCTCCACAATTGCATTCCACAAACGCGCTCCGTCTAAGTGGTATTTTAAATTATTATCGACACAAACTTGCTTAATTTTCTTCAATTCCTCCAAATCATAACAAGCACCGCCACCTTTGTTGGTCGTGTTTTCAATAGCTACCATTTTCGACAATGGCGCGTGGTAAAAATCAGGATCATTAATCCCGTTAGCGACTTGTTCGGCCGTAATCATCCCGCGACTTCCATCTAATAAATTAAAATTCACGCCACTGTTGAATGACGCACCGCCGGCTTCGTATAAATGAATGTGCGACCATTTATCGCAAATAATTTGGTCTCCCGGATTGGTATTTAATTTAATCGCCGTTTGGTTAGCCATCGTTCCCGATGGAAAAAACAAAGCTGCTTCTTTCCCAAATAAATCCGCCACCATTTTTTCAAAGGCATTTACGGTTGGGTCTTGCTTGAACACGTCATCACCGACTTTGGCGTTGAACATTGCCTGAAGCATTTCGGGAGATGGTTTGGTTACGGTATCGCTGATTAAATTAATTTCCATATAAAAAATAATAGTCTATTTTTGTGATGGATTCTAGCCCCGATTGCAGTGGAAATCCTTTTTATTGTTACAGAAAAAGCCTTTCGACTACTCTCAAGGTGCCATAACAATAAAAAGATTGCAACGGAAAGCGGGAAATAGCTTCCAATAATAAACCACAAAACTACATTATTTATGACAAATACCGAACAAATAAAAGGTATTGTAGAACGCCTTGGTGCGTTGAGGAGGTATCTTTGACATTGACGCCAAGCTTATAGAAATTACCAACGAAGAGGAAAAAACCTTTGCACCCGACTTTTGGAACAACGCCAAAGAAGCCGAAATCATTGTCAGAAACTTGCGCTCTAAGAAAAAATGGGTGGAAGATTTTGAGAAAGGCAATGCTATGGCAGAAGAACTTCAAATGGTGTACGAGTTTTTCAAAGACGGCGATGCAACCGAAGCTGAACTCGACGAACAGTATGAATTGACCAATACTCATATTGAAGGTTTAGAATTCAAAAACATGCTTTCTGACGAAGGTGATAGTTTGAGTGCTGTACTGCAAATCACAGCCGGAGCCGGCGGAACAGAAAGCTGCGATTGGGCTTCCATGTTAATGCGTATGTATTTGATGTGGGCCGAAAATCAAGGCTATAAAGTCAAAGAACTCAACTTTCAAGAAGGCGATGTGGCCGGAATTAAGACCGTGACTTTAGAAATAGAAGGCGATTATGCTTTTGGTTACCTGAAAGGAGAAAACGGTGTACATCGTTTGGTGAGAATTTCGCCTTTTGACAGTAATGCCAAACGCCACACTTCATTTGCTTCGGTTTATGTCTATCCTTTAGTTGATGATACCATCGAAATTGAAATCAATCCTGCCGATATAGAAATCATCACTTCTCGTTCGAGTGGCGCCGGCGGACAAAACGTGAATAAAGTCGAAACCAAAGTACAATTGTTTCACAAACCTACCGGAATTCAAATTCAGTGTTCGGAAACGCGTTCACAACAAGACAACAGACAACGGGCAATGCAAATGTTGAAATCGCAATTGTATGAAATTGAGTTAAAAAAACAACAAGCGCAACGCAGCGATATCGAAGCCGGCAAGATGAAAATCGAATGGGGTTCGCAAATTCGGAATTATGTAATGCATCCTTATAAATTGGTGAAAGACGTACGTTCGGGTTATGAAACCAGTGATGTTGAAGGTGTAATGAATGGCAATATTGATGAATTCTTGAAAGCCTATTTGATGATGATGGGACAAAAAGAAGAGGAATAAATCCATTTTCTGTTTTTGATTATTAGGAAATTCAAAACTGTTTTCAGTTATTTGGAATCTATAACCAACCCAAACCACTATGCGTTCTTATTCAATTGAAGAAATAAATGAAGTAATACATGGCGAAATAGTCGGTAGTATTGCTCAAAAAATTACAGCTCCGGAGCAATTAGAGTCTGCTTCGGAGACTGAAATATCTTTTATCGGCAACAAAAAATATGAAAAACTTTGGGCAACCTCCAAAGCTTGTGCTGCTGTCGTCAATCAAGATATTTCTATTGAACCTGGTGATAATCGCGCTTTTATCAAAGTAAAAAATGCTGATTTAGCCATGTCTCAAGTATTGGAACTCTTTGCTCCTGCTCCGCCGGTTTTTTCAGTCGACATTCATCCAACGGCTATTATTGATGACTCTGTTTCTATTGGGAATGGTGTGCGAATCGGCGCCGGATGTTATATCGGACCGAATGTTACTATCGGAGAAAATACTACTATTTATCCTAACGTAACTATTTTGGACGAATGTACCATTGGCAAAAATACCATCATTTGGTCGGGAACCGTAATCCGCGAACGTTGTCATGTGGGCAGTTATTGTATTTTACATCCAAACTGTACTATTGGCGCAGACGGTTTCGGATTCAGACCTTGTCCGGAAAGAGGATTGGTTAAGATTCCGCAAATCGGGAATGTGATTTTGGGTAATGGCGTTGAAATTGGCGCTAACTCTTGTGTTGACCGGGGTAAATTCAGCTCGACGGTTTTAGGCGATGGTTGTAAGATTGACAACTTGGTGCAAATTGGGCACAATTCTAAATTGGGCAGATTCTGTATCATGGCCGGAAATTCAGGTTTGGCTGGTTCAGTAACCTTAGGAAACGGTGTAATTATTGGCGGAAGTGCTTCGATAAAAGACCATACCACAATTGGTGATGGTGCTATTGTTGGCGCCGGTTCGGGAGTTGCAGGAGACATCGAAGCCGGGAAAACGGTTTTGGGTTACCCTGCGATAGATGCGCGCGATGCTTTGAAACAATGGGCTATTTTGAAGAGATTGGTAAGAGACTCGAATAAATAATTACGAATTACGAACTAGTTAAACTACTTTTTAAAATCTATAGAAAAGAATTCGTAATTTATAATTCGTAATTCGTAATTAAACTATATATTTGCCACGAGGATTCCGAAAGGGAGTTACACCTCACCGCATTAGTCGATCGCTCCAGATCGGCTTTTGTACTTTTATAGAGAAACGAAAGCCCAAAATAGTCAACTATTTTGGGCTTTTTTTATAGGATAAGATCTATTTTATAATACTTCTTTCAGAAAATCTTTAAAGGCTATCCATGAACGTTTATCGGCCAACTCATTGTAAGCTGCGCCTTTGCTATTGTCACTTCCGGCATCTTTATGGGTAAAAGCATGTACAGCATTCGCATAATAAACCATTTGCCAATCGGCGCCTGAACTTCTCATTTCGGCTTGAAAGCTATCTACTTCTTCTTTTGGAACAAATGGGTCATCTGCTCCATGAAGTACTAATATTTTTGTAGTAATTTTTTCGGTTGCTCTGGTAACATCTTTACCTAAACCACCGTGAAAAGAAACTACACCTTGCACTTTTAAATTGGCTCTTGCCGCTTCAATTGCTCCTGTTCCGCCAAAACAATAACCCATAACAACAATTTTATCGGGATTGGCTCCAAGTTTTATCAATTGATCTAAAGCCAACTGAATTCTCTTTTGGTATTCGGCTACATTTTTTTTGTAATAACCTGCATTTTTACCGGCTTCGCTACTGTTTTTCGGACGGTTATCCTTTCCGTAAATATCGGCTACGAAAGAATAATAACCCAATTCGGCCAATTTCTCAGCACTTTCTTTAGAATGTTCATCTACACCAAACCAAGCAGGTAAAACTAGAACTCCGGGCTTGTCTTTTAATTCACTTTTAGGCTTAATCCCAAAGCCACTTAACACTTGTTGACCGTCTTTGTAATCTACCGCTTTAAGTTGGGCAAAGCCTTGAAATGACAATGGCAATACAATAGCCATGATAATTGTTTTTATGTTCATAGTGATTAATTTATTAAATCATAAAATTAACGATTAAATAGTAAAACAAAAGTTAAGGTGCTATTAAATAAAAAAAGCATCCGATGTTCGAATGCTTTGTAATGACTATTTTTTCTTTTTAGACTTCTTTTTGTCTTTATTCTTTTTTGCTTTTGCTTTAGCCTTGGCTTTTTTAGCTTTTTCTTTGGCTTTGGCTTTTTCCTTTTTGGCTTTCGCCTTTTTCTTAGCTTTTTCTTTTTTCTCTTTTTCCTTTTGTTTTTCTTTTTTAGCTTTGGCTTTTTGTTTTGCTTTCTCTTTCTTCTCTTTTTCTTTAGCCTTAGCTTTTTTTGCTTTTTCTTTATCAGAATCTTTCATAATTACCGGTGTTTCTTGGTTAATAATAGGCTCTGAGATTATGTCATTGTTAGCAGTTGCAACGGTAACCTTTCTGGGAGCTGTTGTTTTTCTTGGTGTTGTAACCTTAGCTGTTGTAGCTTTTGGTGTTGTAGCAACTTTTCTTGGTGTCGCAACTTTTTTTGGAGTTGTAGTTTTAGTAACCGTTGCATTAGTAGTTGTAGTAGCTCTTCGTCTGGTAGCTGGTTTTGGCACTGTTACATTGGTAACCTTTTCGGCTGGAGTTTGATTAGCTGAATCTGAATTAACTTCCGGAGTAGTTTCTTTAGCCGTTAGATTTCTTTCTATCATTGTTTTATGTTTAAAATTAAACTTAATGTAATTTATTTGTTAATTTATCGTAAACAAAAGTAGTGTATAAAAAGATAGCCCAATGTTAAGTTTTCGTTTTAGGCAAAAACTTAACATTGGGAAATAAATAAAGAGTTTAAATACTAAGGTGTATTAGATTCCGATTTCGACTTGAAAGCGCAAGTACCAATTGTTTTTAGTACTACCATCAAAGTATTTTAACGTATCATAATTAAGTTCGGCTTGCAATTTAAAAGAGTGTTCCCAAATATATCGGGTAATACCAACTGAATATTGTCTGGTATCTGGTGTTAAAGTTTCAATATCTTTTCCAACATTTTGAGTAGAATATCTGGCAATGAATTCATAATTCGATTTGGTGATGTAACTAGCTTGATAATCAAATCCGTTACCAACATAAACATAATTACTTTCAGTAATATCCTCCGGATTGAAAGTGATGGCATTCTCATTGGTAGTTCTCGACATATAACTCATCATAGCAGACCAACCGTTGTATTTAAACATCGCATCAAGTAAAACCGATTTCATTGTTCTGGTTTCGAATAAATCATTACCCAATTGCCCTTGAGTACGTTGGGCATGATTATTTTGGTGAAAAGCGCCTGACAATAATAATTTTGGTTTGCTCTCTCTAATGACATCACCTTCAAAATAAGTTCCGTCTTTAGCAAAAGCACCAAGAGGAAATAATTCGACTTTTCCGGTAACAGCAACACCATCATCGGCATTATCGGTTTGATTTCTTCCTTCACCTGTAGATAATGCAGCCTTTAAGTTATAGGAGAATTTATCTTTGTATTCATTCATATTGTGAACTTGGAATCCAAAATCCCTGTCAATAGTGAATTTGGCGTTATTTATCGTTCGATCTGTTAATTGTAAACCTCCCGAAGAATTGACCCGTTGACGATTTCCCGGTAATTTGGTTTGACCAAAACTGATGTTCCAATTTTTATTTGGACGATAAAAAACTACTGCATCTCTGATGATATTGATGTTTTCTCCTTCTTTTACTTCGCCTACATCTCCGGGAGCAAAAGACAATTGAATGGCATATAAAAATTTTGGATTACCAACATAACCATCTAAACGCAATCTCAAACGACGAATTTGTCCATCATAAGCGCCATTTTCTCCTTCATTCTCAATATAAGAGACACGATTTTGCATTCGGAAACGAATGTTCATTTGGAACAAACTATCGGGTGAAGTCATTCCGATCCCTTTTCCAAAACTGTAATAAGGTAAGGCTGATAATTTGATATCATTATCATGTTTGGTTTGCTCAATGGTGATTTGGGCAAAAGTTGAAATTGATACGAGTAAAGTAACAATCAGTAGTAATTTTTTCATGTAAAGTTGTGTGTTGTATTACCGACAAGTCGCAACTTGTTAGTACTTTATTTTATTGATGTTTTACAATAATTTGATGTTATCGAAATGATTTGATAACAAATAAGAACTAGTTATAAAAAAAGCCAACCATGACAGTCGGCTTTTCTATGTATTAAAAGTTTAGATAAATAATTTTAGTAAATAATAAACCAATGCTGCTAAAACGGCAGAAACCGGTATAGTCAAAATCCAAGCCCATAGCAACTTCACAGTTACGCCCCAACGAACAGCAGAAACCCTTTTGGTTACACCTACTCCAATAATCGAACCCGTAATAGTATGTGTAGTCGATACCGGAATTTTAAAATGCTCTGTGGAAAATAAGGTTAATGCACCGGCAGATTCTGCTACAACGCCTTCAAAAGCAGTTACTTTAGTAATTTTAGAACCCATTGTTTTCACAATTTTCCATCCACCGCTTAAAGTTCCTAAAGCAATTACAGTATAACATGTTAATGGAATCCAACCCGGCATTACACCCTCGATTTTAACACCGTCCTTTTCGGAAGGTAAAACAACATTTAAGTCAAGCCAACCGGCAGACATATCAATGTTTGGATTAGATTTTATATAAACCGCAACTGCTGCTGCGATTATCCCCATTACTTTTTGAGAGTCGTTTCCACCGTGTCCTAAACTGAATGCGGCAGAAGATAATAACTGCATTTTCTTTAAAACTTTTTCAGCTTTAGCAGTAGAAAAACTACTGAACAACAAGTTAAAAATGGCTAAACTGTAGAATATAATAGCCACCAAGAACCATTTAATATTATGAGGCTCTGTTATTACACTCCAAAAATGACTGTCAAATCTTGGTTTTTTAATGTCCTCATAAGGAACCATTACCGAGGCTAAAAACCATAATACTAAAAGCATTAAAACTACAGTCAATACTTTTGGCCAAAGGTTTTTCTTAGAAGAATACATTAACCAAAGTGAAATAAAATAGGAAATCAACATCCCTAGTAAAGGAGCAAATACAATAAACAAGATTACTATAAATACACCTGAAGGTAATAATTCTCCTTCTTTGGCCTCTTTTAACCAGTTTACAATTTTAAATCCGGCATGTTCAGGATCAGTTACATCTCTGAAACCATGAGCAATAGCAGCTCCGGCAAATCCTCCAATTAAGGTGTGTGATGATGAGGATGGAATTCCTTTCCACCAAGTGATTAAGTTCCAAATAATTGCAGCAATTACTCCGGCCAAAATAACCGTTAAATCAATACTACTGGTATGAGCGGTTTTGGCTACTGTATCAGCTACTCCAAATCCAAAAACCCAATAGGCCATGAAATTGAAAAGCGCGGCCCAAAGTACGGCCTGAAAAGGCGTCAATACCTTAGTCGCTACTATCGTTGCAATAGAGTTTGCTGCATCATGAAAACCATTGATATAGTCAAAAACTAAAGCAAGGAAAATGATAATTAATAATAAAGTAAAATCCATAAACGTTGTTATTGGTTAGAAACTATTTATGAATGTTTTACTGAAATTTGTTCCATTACATTGGAAACACTTTTACATTTATCCGAAGCTGATTCTAAGGCAGAAAGTACTTCTTTATATTTGATGATGTTTTTAACATCGGTTTCGTTTTCGAAAATATCTGCTACCGCTTTATCAAAAACTGAATCCGCTTTGCTTTCTAATTTGTTGATTTTTTTACAAGTCTCTTTGATAGACTTATGGTCTTTCATATCCTTCAACTCTTTAACGCCAAGGTTAATCAGTTGACAAGCTTCTAAATTAATTTCGGTCAATTTACGAATCGATTTGGTGATTTTCTCTACTTGATACAAACGCATTCTACTCGCGGCACCATGCATGTAATCGGCTACGTTATCAATTGCTTTGATCAATGAGTGAATATCTTCTCTATCAAAAGGAGTGATAAAATTTCGGCTTAATTCCAAATGTGTCTTATGCGTGATTTCTTCTATAGTAGCCTCAAGCTCTTCTATTTTTCTGAAATAATCTTCACGTTCCGCTTTTGGTGCATTTACTGCGTCATGAAGCGTCTCTGCTAATAAGACTAAATTTGCTGTGGCTTGTTCAAAAAGTGGAAAGAATTTTTTATCTTTTGGAACTAAAAACTGAAAAATACTATTTATTGACATGGTGTTAAAATTTGATGCAAATGTAATTGAACAATGTTAAGTGAATATTAATAAATCATAATTAAGACGTTATTAAAGTTTACAATTTGTTAACATAAAGATTTAAGCAAATGCAACCCAAATTTCTCTTATTGAAAACGTTTTCGTAGTTTAGCATCCGAATAAAAATACACTTTTACACTCATCACAACATGGACATTAACTTCAATAAAAACGAAGATCACAATAAGCTTTTACTTACCGATTTAAAGTCTCGCTTTGCCAAAGTCAGAGTTGGCGGCGGCGAAAAACGCATCGAAAAATTACATTCTGAAGGCAAAATGACCGCTCGTGAACGTATTGATTATTTGCTTGACGCGAAATCAAACAGCATTGAAATCGGAGCTTTTGTTGGTGATGGTATGTATACTGAACATGGCGGATGCCCATCGGGTGGTGTTGTGGTAAAAATGGGTTACATCAAAGGAAAACAATGTATCGTTGTAGCCAATGATGCTACCGTAAAAGCCGGTGCTTGGTTTCCCATTACCGCAAAAAAGAATTTACGTGCTCAGGAAATTGCTATGGAAAATCGCTTACCAATTATCTATTTAGTCGATTCTGCCGGAGTATATTTACCAATGCAAGACGAAATCTTCCCCGATAAAGAACACTTTGGACGCATCTTCAGAAACAACGCCATCATGAGCAGTATGGGCATTACCCAAATTGCCGCCGTAATGGGCAGTTGTGTTGCCGGTGGCGCGTATCTTCCGATTATGAGTGATGAGGCGATGATAGTGGATAAAACCGGAAGTATTTTCTTAGCCGGAAGTTATTTGGTGAAAGCTGCCATTGGTGAAAACATAGACAATGAAACGCTTGGCGGAGCCACAACTCACTGCGAAATCTCAGGTGTAACCGATTATAAAGCCAAAGACGATAAAGATGCTTTAGACCGAATTAAAAGTATCGTCGGGAAAATTGGCGATTATGAAAAAGCAGGATTCAATCGGGAAAAAGCAGAAAAACCGGCTTTAGACGAAAAAGAAATTTACGGCATATTGCCAAAATCAAGAGCCGAACAATATGATATGATGGAGATCATTAAGCGTTTGGTCGACAACTCTGAAATGGACATGTACAAACCAGATTACGGTAAATCTATCATTACTTGTTATGCGAGAATTGACGGTTGGGCAGTCGGAATTGTTGCCAATCAACGCACGGTCTCCAAAACTAAAAAAGGTGAAATTCAATTTGGGGGCGTAATCTATTCCGATTCGGCAGACAAAGCGACACGTTTTATAGCCAATTGTAATCAAAAGAAAATTCCGTTAGTCTTTGTGCAAGACGTAACAGGTTTTATGGTCGGTTCCAAAAGTGAACACGGCGGAATCATTAAAGATGGTGCTAAAATGGTGAATGCCGTTTCAAACTCGGTTGTACCGAAATTCACTGTTGTAGTTGGAAACTCCTACGGTGCCGGAAATTATGCCATGTGCGGCAAAGCTTATGATCCAAGATTAATTTTTGCTTGGCCAAGTGCTGAACTCGCCGTTATGGGCGGAACACAGGCCGCAAAAGTATTGGCACAAATTGAAGCTTCATCACTAAAAGCCAAAGGCGAAACGGTTGATGAAAAAGTAGAACAAGAGTTATTCGATAAAATCAAAGCGCGTTACGACGCCCAAGTTTCTCCTTATTACGCCGCTGCCAGATTATGGACAGATGCGATTATCGATCCGTTAGAAACTCGCACTTGGATTTCAATGGGAATAGAAGCTGCGAATCATGCACCGATTGAAAAGAAGTTCAATTTGGGAGTAATACAAGTTTAAAGATATTTAAAATGAAACCATTGCTACTTATTCTCCTTATGATGTCAAGCCTTTGCATTAATGCTCAAACTGAAGATTGTTCAGGAAGCTATTTCTTCTTAATTGAGGGCAAAGATGGTACTATTCTTGACTATAAAATACAACTCAATCCTGACCAAACCTTTGTTTTTACGAGTTTTAACCGAGTAGTTGACATCCGTGGCAATCATGATACTAATCAAAAGGGAAAAGGTACTTGGAAAGTGGAAAATAAAATTATAAAATTCACTACAGAACCAATCGACTTAAACCAAGATTACACGCTAAATTTCAATGGAACAACCGCCCGAATTGTGAAAAAATCGCCTCGAGATACTTCCGACAAGGTTATACCAACAGTACTTCAATTTTACAAATCTGAAATTCGTACCATAGAAAATTTGAAATTTTTGTTGAAGGAATAAATCATAAATCATCGAACATTTCCATTTCCTTTTTTAGCTTTACTGCGATGAAAACTAAAACTCATTTTATCGCTTTCCAACAAAACATCTCTGGTATTGCTTTACCGGAAAAATTCACTTTTCCATTTTATTATGAACCGCATGAGTTAAGTGTTATTGCCGCTAATGAGTTGCAAAACTACCTCGAAAACCAAAACGATTTTGAACACAATTTTGGTTTAGATTCAGGACAAGAAGGTTTGGTAATTGGTAAAATGTTTGGTGTTCTGGTAGTGCAAGACATAGATGGTAAATTGGGCTACCTTTGGGCTTTTTCAGGCAAATTAGCCGAAAAAAATCACCATCCATTATTTGTTCCAACGGTATTCGATATGCTCGAAGAAAACAGTTTCTTTAAAAGAGAAGAAACTAACCTCAATCAGTACAACCAAAAAATTGAGAAGCTTGAAAATGATGCTGAATTTTTAGTGGCTATTCAACAATTAGAGCAAACCAAACAACAAGCAGCACAAGAAATACAAGCACAAAAAGAAAAGATAAAACTCGGTAAAAAAATCCGCGCTGAAAAACGAAAATCACTTCCTCAAGAAGCATTGGAAAAACTCAATAAAGAAAGCCAAGAAGAAGGAATCTTACTTAAGAAAATGACCCAATATTGGAATCATCGACTTCAAGCGGTAAATGACTCTTTGACTGTTTTCAACAATAAAATCAACCAACTCAAAGAAGAACGTAGGCAAAAATCAGCCGCCTTACAACAACAACTGTTTGCCGAATACGCTTTTTTCAATCGCTATCAAGAATCGAAAAGTTTAGGTGAAATTTTTAACGGAAATCCACCTGCCGGTGCCGGAGAATGTGCAGCACCAAAACTACTACACTATGCTTTCCAACATAATTTGAGACCTATTGCAATGGCAGAATTTTGGTGGGGAAAATCACCAAAGTCAGAGGTTAGAAAACACAAGCAATTTTATCCGGCTTGCACCGGAAAATGCGAACCTATCCTTTCTCATATGCTCAAAGACATACCAATGGAAGATAATCCGTTTCAAGTGAATTCGGCGGAAGGTAAGAAACTGGAAATTGTATTTGAAGATGAGTATTTAGCCTTGGTGAATAAACCTGCCGAATTCCTATCAGTTCCCGGTAAACAAGTTACAGATTCGGTTTTTACTCGCATTAAAAATTTATATCCAAAGGCAACCGGTCCATTAGTGGTTCACCGCTTAGACATGTCGACCTCGGGACTAATTTTGATTGCCAAGTCAAGTGAAATTCATAAAAATCTTCAATCTCAATTTATTAAGAGAAAAGTCAAAAAGCGATATGTGGCCTTGCTTGATGGTTTTTTAAAAGAAGACAAAGGTATAATCGATTTACCTTTGCGTGTCGATTTAGACAACCGCCCAAATCAAATCGTGTGCTACGAACACGGTAAGCCGGCACAAACCCTTTGGGAAGTTATTGAACGCCGAGAAAATCAAACTTTAGTATACTTCTACCCGATTACCGGAAGAACTCACCAACTTCGTGTGCATGCCGCTCATAATTTGGGACTAAACACACCAATTGTAGGTGATGATTTGTATGGCACTAAATCCAATCGTTTGCATTTGCATGCAGAAAGCATTACTTTTAATCATCCTTTTTCAAAAGAGCCATTGACCATTAGCGTTGGTGTCGATTTTTGATTTTGTAACAAAAAATTGGTTTTCAGACTCATTTTGAAACACTTGCTATATGAAAAAATTGATTTACTATACCTTATTCTTGTTGAGTTTTCAATTGCTATCTGCTCAAAATTTTACCCGCAAAGACTCGCTTCAAGGCGGATTGCGTGCAGAACGAACTTCATATGATGTTTTGCGATATGACTTGAATATCAAGATTGACCCTAAATCAAAATCGATTGTAGGCTTCAATGAAATCACTTTCAAAGTTGTTGAAAATACGTCAAAAATTCAAGTCGATTTATTTGAAAATATGACTATTGACAGTATAATTTACAATAAAAGCAGACTGAATTACATTAGAGATTTCAATGCAGTTTTTGTCAATTTTCCTTCTGTATTGTCGACAGACATGTCGGAACAATCAATTAGGTTTTATTATTCAGGCAAACCCATAATTGCCCGTCGAGCACCATGGGATGGTGGATTTGTATTTTCCAAAGACAGCAATGGAAAAGATTGGATTGGTGTGGCAGTGCAAGGAACCGGAGCCAGTTTGTGGTATCCTGTCAAAGATTCTCAAACTGACGAACCAGATAGAGGGGCAAGTATCAAAGTAGCGGTGCCAAATGGTTTAATGAACGTCTCTAACGGTAGATTTTTAGGTTCGGAAGATTTGAAAGATGGCTTTACTCGTTGGGATTGGGAAGTTATAAATCCTATCAATACCTATAACATTACGGTGAATGTTGGTGATTATGTTCATCTTCACGAGAACTACAAAGGATTGGATTTAGATTATTATGTTTTACGCCAAAACGAAGCCAAAGCCAAAACTCATTTTGAAGAAGTAAAGCCAATGATGGATTGTTTTCAAAGCAAATTTGGCGAATACCCTTTCAAAGAAGATGGTTATAAATTAGTAGAAACTTCTTATTTAGGTATGGAACACCAAAGTGCTGTAGCTTATGGAAATAAGTATTTTAAAGGTTATCTTGGAATGGATTTGTCCGGAACCGGAATTGGTTTAACTTTTGACTACATTACCATTCATGAAAGCGGTCACGAATGGTTTGGCAATAGCATCACTTCGAATGATATTGCCGACATGTGGATTCATGAAGGTTTCACTCAATACACCGAAATTGTTTTTGTTGAATGCACATTAGGCTATGAAAAAGCCATGCAATATGCCAACGGACTGAAAAGTAATGTTAAAAACGACAAACCTATTATTGGCTATTTTGGGGTGAATTGTGAAGGCTCAGGCGATATGTATCCAAAAGGAGCTTTACTTTTGAATACTTTGAGACACGTCATCAATGACGATGCAAAATGGTGGAAATTGATTTTAGACTATTCCAATACTTTCAAACATAAAATTATTGATACAAAAATCGTGACCGGCTTCTTTAATAAAGAAAGCGGTATGAATTTAACTCCAATATTTAATCACTATTTGACTAAAACTGCAATTCCTAAACTAGAACTGAAGACCCGAAAAGGTAAATTAGAGGCGAAATGGAGCAATGTTGATAAAGACTTTAATATGCCTATTGATATTACTTTAAACGAAAAAACCATCAGAATTTACCCTAAAAACGATTGGACTTCAACGAATATAAAAGTAGATAATACCAAACAAATTCAAGTATTATCTAATAATTTTTATATTTTGACTGAATAAGCATACGAAAAAAATAGGATGACCTATTTCGTATCTCATTAATAAATAGTAAATTAGACTAAACTTTAAACTCATTTATTATGGATACTTCAGTAAAAGGTTTGAACAAATGGGCTAATGCTCATTCAACAATTTGGTTTGACGCTTTCAGAGTACTTCTAGGTGTATTTTTAATTTATAAAGGCGCTTATTTCATCGGTAACAGTAGAGATTTTGAAGATTTGATTGCTCCGGTAAGTAATTTTCTCGGTGGTATGTTAACTTTTCATTACATCGCATCAGCGCATATCATGGGTGGCATAATGATTATTTTCGGATTGTTAACCCGTTGGGCTTTAATAGCGCAGTTGCCTATTTTACTAGGCGCAGTTTTAATCAATTTTATTGGGGAAATGAATGCAATGAATTTATTATTGGCTACCGTAACCTTAGCCTTAAGTGTTTTTTATACTATCTATGGAAGTGGTAAACATTCTGCAGATTACTATTTTAAAATGCAAAAATAAATGTTTCAATTCTCCTAAAAAAAACGCACTAAAGTTTGATATTTTAGTGCGTTTTTTTTTTATTTTAAAGTCTCTTTCCGAATAACTTTTCCAGTATCTGTTTCTTTAAATTTCGGAATGAAGATTATCTCTTTGGGTTTTTCATATCTATCAAGCTCTTCATACAAATTATCCCCTAAATTTTGTTTTTCGCCTTCAACAACCAAAACCACTTTTTCACCTAATTCCACATCAGGTTTGGAAGCAATAAAGAAACGTTGCTGAATTTTATTGGCCAACTTCTCCTCTATTTGCTCCGGAATCAATTTTATTCCGCCACTGTTGATTATGTTATCCATTCGACCTAAAAAAACAAATTGATTTTCGTTTACCAGTTCAACAATATCATTCGTTACAATTACGTCATCCGAAATTCTTGGCGCATGAATGACCAAACAATTTCTATCGTCATAAGAAATGGTTACGCCAGGCAAAACTGTAAAAGCTTTTTCGCCTAATTTTCGGGCAGCAATATGAGTGATTGTCTCAGTCATCCCATAGGTTTCAAAGACATGAGTTGGCAATTTTATCAATTGTTTTTCCAATGTTTTATTGATAGCAGCGCCACCAACAATCATTTTCTTTACTTTTTTTAATTCCGATATTGAATTTTGAGCTTGTAAAGGAACCATCGCAACAAAATCATAATCGATTTCATTATTGCGCAATGGATGTGAACTAGGCGCAACAAATTCTAAGTCTAAGCCTAAAATCATGGCGCGAACCAACATCATTTTACCGGCTACATATTTTACTGGTAAACAATGTAAGGCAGAATTTCCGGGTTGTAAATCGAAAAAATCTCCGGTTGCCAAAGCAGAATGAACCATAGCTTGTTTGCTTACCGAAATTACTTTTGGGGTTCCTGTAGTCCCGGAAGTTTGCATTTCTATATAATCCCTTCCATCAAACCAATCGAGAAGAAAGTCTCCAACTGGCTTTTCAAAATCTTCACCTTCTTTGATAAAACTATAAGCCACACGACACAAATCTTCTCGGTCGAGATGAAATCCATTCAACTTAAATTGATTGTGTACGTTTTCGTAAGTTGGACTATTCATGACTTTCGTTATTTTGAATGGGTTCATCATTTACAATGAGAACATTACCGGTTAGTTTTTCTTTCCAGTTCGTCCATTTGTATTTTTTACTAAAGATAAATAATAGTATTGGGAAAATAATCACAATAGGAGTCAAAATTTCAAACCCAACCGATGGTGTCGAAACATCTTTTAAAATCGAATCTGTTTGAAAAGCAGACCAATCAGATGTCACTAACAAAGCGGTAACTAAATTGTTTGCTGCATGAAATCCCAGCGCTAATTCCATTCCTTCATCCATCAAAGTAATTATACCCAAGAAAAAACCGGTACCAATGTAATAAACCATGACAATGTAACCCATTTTCTCCACTTCAGGATTAGCGATGTGCATTGTGCCAAAAATAACCGAAGTCAATACCAATGGAAACCATCTGTTCTTCGACAAAACCGCAAAACCTTGCATCAAATATCCTCTAAAAACATATTCCTCAGTGCTGGTTTGAATAGGAATCAAAATAATTCCGATTACCGCTAATATCAAAAACGGAATGGGTTTGAAATTCCACTCAAAGTTTTCAGGCGTTGCATAATACATTACTACTGTTGAAACAACTGTAAAAATCGCCCACAAAAAGAATGAAAAAAATATCCTTCCCCAATCAATCTTTGCCCTTGAAGTTGTTACAGCTAAAAGGGTTTGTTTGTGAATATACTTAACCACCAAGATTACAGCTGCAAAACCAAAAACAAAAGACAACAATAATAAAAACAAAGTTGTGTTTGGTGCCAAAAAAACCATTACTTCTTCATTAGTTGTCGGATAACTTTCTCCAGAGGAAAAGGCTTTGACCGCTACAGCTATACCAAAGGGTATTTGTCCGATAACCGAAGCCAGAATAATAATCACTGATCCTATTATATATTTCCAAAATTTATTTTCAGGTAAAAATCCGTTTTCTAAAAACATATGTTTTAAATTTTTGTTTCGCCTAAATTAACTTTTTTTGATTAATATCTATTACTTTGTCAAAAAAAAGATGTTACAAATACTTCACAATCCGAGATGCGGAAAATCGCGAAATTGCTTGACTTTTTTAGACAATTCTAAAGCAGAATACGAAATTAGAAACTACATTCAAAACCCTCTTTCAGAAGAAGAATTAAAAATACTAGTCAAGAAATTAAATATCAAGCCTATAGAATTGGTTCGTATTAAAGAATCCATTTGGATTGACCATTTTAAAAACAAAACGATGTCTGATAGCAAAATCATCAAAGCCATAGCCCAATACCCAATTTTAATGGAAAGACCAATCGTAATTAAAGGAAACGTGGCTATCATTGGCAGAGCAATTGAAAAAGTAGAAAATTTTATCTAAAAAAACAGCAGTATATTTTTAACAAAGATTTGTGAATTGTCGCTTAAACCAAAGTGTACTTTTGCATTCTTAAGCAAGTATCAAAACTTTTTAGATGAAAAAAATTAAAATTATCTCAACCCTACTACTAATTTGTTGCTCATTTTTTGCATTTTCTCAGCAAAGACCTGAACGTATAAAAATCACCATTACAGGTAATGTAGTAGATAAAACGAGTAAATTGCCTCTCGAGTATGCGACTGTCACCTTAAAAAACACTAAAAACCCAAAACAAATTTTTGGTGGAATTACCGATAATAAAGGAAACTTTGCTGTTGATGGCGCTGCTGGTGAATTTGATATTATCATCGAATTCATTTCTTTTAAACCAACCGAAATCAAAGCCAAAAAACTAACTGAAACTACTAATTTAGGCACGATTGCTCTAGAAGAAGACGCAACTCAGTTAAACGAAGTTGTGGTTAGAGCTGAAAAAACTACCGTTGAGATTAAACTTGATAAAAAAGTATATAATGTTGGTAACGACCTCATGGTAAAAGGCGGAACCGTTAGTGATGTGTTAGACAACATTCCTTCAGTTTCTGTAGATGTAGATGGAAATGTCAGTTTAAGAGGAAATGACAATGTTAGAATTCTTATTGATGGCAGACCATCAAATGCCATTAATATTACCGAAGCTTTGCGATTAATTCCGGCAGATGCTATAGATAAAGTAGAAGTAATCACCAATCCATCAGCACGTTACGATGCAGAAGGTGGTGGTGGATTATTAAATATTATTCTGAAAAAAGGCAAAAATCAAGGTATCAACGGAACTTTTATCGGTGGAATTGGAGATCCAAAAAACAATAGTTTGAGCGGAACGATAAACTACAAAGAAAAAGAGTTTAATCTTTTTACGACTCAAGGCTATAGCAATAGAAACAGTCCAGGAAATGGTAAAACCGATTCAAGGTATTTAAATGATGACAATACAACAAGAAATTATTTATTTGAAACCCGTGAAAATGATCGTTTAAATGAATCTTTCAACGGTAATTTTGGCTTTGATTGGTTCTTATCAAAGTCATTGACTTGGACCAACATTGTTAATTACAGAAGAAGTTTAGGTGATAACGTTGACAATGTATTCCAAAATTACTACGATGCCAATCGAGTTTTTGATTACACCAGAAACCGTATCAATTACGAAAACAGTAAAAGTAAAAATTTAGAATTTTCAACCAACTTTACTAAAAATTTCAAAAAAGAAGGTCACAAACTGACGATAGACGGTTCATTCTCATCTAATTCAGATAAAAATTTGGCTTTAATTTCTGATACCGCTACCAATACTTCAATTGTGGGCTTGGATGAAACAACAAACAATCAAAAGCAAAGCAGAAATTTATTCCAACTCGATTATATTTATCCAATCGGAAAAGGAAGTCAGTTTGAATTCGGCTACAAAGGAGATTACTCAAAAAATGTTTCTGATTTCAGCGTAATTAATGATGGTATTCCGGCGCCACAGTTTACCAATACTTTAGAGTACAAAGAATACGTTAGTGCATTTTATACCAGTTATGGCTTTAAAGTCAGTAAGTTCTCTTTCCTTTTTGGAGCTCGTTGGGAAGATTCGAATATTCATGTTAACCAATTGGCAACCGATGACTTTAACAATAAAAAATATGACAACTTTTTCCCAAGTGCCTTCTTCACTTACGAGATTGGAGAACAAACCAGCGCTTCTATAAGCTATAGTAGAAGAATTCAACGACCAAGAGGAAGACAATTGAATCCGTTTAATAACTTATCCAGTAATGTAAATATCTTTCAAGGTAATCCCGATTTAGATCCTGCTTTTACTGATGCTATTGATTTAGGATATATCAAACGTTGGAACAAATTAACATTCAACACGTCACTTTACGGCAACAAAACTTCAGATTCATTTCAATGGGTAAGAAGACCAAACGGAGCATTACAAAATGATATTCCTGTCATAATCACTACTCCTATTAATTTGGCAACACAATATAGAGTTGGTTTTGAATTTACTTTAAATTATTCTCCCTACAAATGGTGGAAATTGAACAGTAATTTCAACTTTTTCTACAACGAAACCGATGGTGATTATGCTTATACCGATTTAAATGACAACCTAGTAGTGCAAAATTTTGATTTTAGTGCCACTTCATGGTTTACCCGATTAACCTCAAAAATAACTTTACCATATAAAATTGATTGGCAAACTAACGCCACTTATAATGGCGCTCAGAAACAAGCCCAAGGAAAAAGTTTAGGGATTTTTAGCATGAATCTTGGTTTCAGTAAAGATATTCTAAAAGAAAAAGGAACTGTTTCTTTAAATGTTAGTGATGTATTCAATTCCAGAAAAAGAATTTCAGAAACCTATCTTCCCGGCGAAGTAGATTCTTATAGTGAAATGCAATGGCGAGTAAGACAAATTAATTTCTCATTTACTTACCGTTTCAACGTTCAGAAAAACGAAAAAGAAAGAAAACCACGAAATGGTGGCCAACAAGATGACGGTGGAGATTTCCCTGGATCATAAATTAAAAAAGCCCCGAAATTCGGGGCTTTTTTATGAACATCTAGTTTAAAACTAGGCTGTTTGTTCGGCTTCTTTTTGTGCTTTTCTTTCCGCTAATAATTCTTTAACACCACCAAAAATCCAATAAGGAACAATGAAAGTGATTAAAAATATCATCAACCAAAAACCAATGGTTAAAATGGTCAAGAAAGCTAAGAACCCTAAATACTGTTGAAATTCAAACATGTTTTCCGGAATTTTTTTGAATTATACGCAAATGTAAGCGGAATATTTAAGCTAACCAAAAAACAAAATCAATTTTTATTAAATAGTTTTTATCACTAATTTTGCAAGGCTTTTTAGGAGCTGTTTCCCGCTATTCGTTGCAATATTTTTATTGTTTTGTCACCCTGAGCGTCCCGAAGTTTCGGGAAAGGGCTTTTCTTTAAAACAATAAAAAGGATTTCCACTACTATCGGGGCTAGAATAATCATAAACAATACACAAAACTATAAACAACAAACAATAAACAGAATGGAATACAGAATAGAAAAGGATACTATGGGTGAAGTTAAAGTGCCTGCCAATAAATATTGGGGCGCACAAACCGAACGTTCAAGAAACAATTTTAAAATTGGCCCATCGGCTTCTATGCCCAAAGAAATAGTAGAAGGATTTGCTTACTTGAAAAAAGCTGCCGCTTATGCCAACTGTGATTTAGGGGTTTTATCTACCGAAAAAAGAGATGCCATTGCAGCAGTTTGTGACGAAATTTTGGCCGGAAAATTAACCGATGAGTTTCCTTTAGTCATCTGGCAAACCGGTTCAGGAACGCAAAGCAATATGAATGTAAACGAAGTGATTGCCAATCGCGCTCAAGTTTTAGCCGGCTTCAAAATCGGTGAAGGTGAACAATTGGTTAAAGCCAACGATGATGTCAACAAATCGCAATCCTCAAATGATACCTTTCCAACAGGAATGCACATTGCTTGTTATAAATCTGTTGTAGAAATCACCATTCCGGGTGTTGAAAAACTACGTGATACTTTAGAGGCCAAAGCAAAAGAATACATGAATGTGGTCAAAATAGGAAGAACACATTTGATGGATGCAACGCCATTAACCTTAGGACAAGAACTTTCGGGTTATGTTGCCCAATTAAACTACGGTTTAAAGGCTTTAAAAAATACTTTATCTCATTTATCCGAAGTAGCATTAGGCGGAACTGCCGTTGGTACAGGTTTAAATACACCGGCCGGTTATGATGTTAAAGTAGCGGAATACATTGCAGAATTCACCGGTCATCCTTTTGTAACAGCTCCAAATAAATTTGAAGCTTTAGCTTCACATGACGCTATTGTTGAATCACATGGTGCTTTAAAACAATTGGCCGTTTCTTTAAATAAAATTGCCAACGACATCAGAATGTTGGCTTCAGGTCCGCGCTCCGGAATCGGTGAAATCCTAATTCCTGAAAACGAACCGGGTTCATCCATCATGCCCGGAAAAGTAAATCCAACCCAATGTGAAGCTTTAACTATGGTTTGTGCTCAAGTAATGGGTAATGATGTAGCGATTTCCGTTGGAGGCATGCAAGGCCATTATGAATTGAATGTTTTCAAACCGTTAATGGCGGCGAATTTTTTACAATCGGCTCGTTTAATTGGTGATGCTTGTGTTTCTTTTGACGAACATTGTGCACAAGGTATAGAGCCAAACCATAAGCGTATCAAAGAATTAGTAGACAATTCATTAATGTTGGTTACGGCGCTAAATACTAAAATAGGATATTACAAAGCGGCAGAAATTGCACAAACTGCACATAAAAATGGCACCACTCTAAAAGAGGAAGCCGTCCGCTTAGGCTATGTTTCTTCGGAAGACTTTGACGCCTGGGTAAAACCTGAAGATATGGTTGGGAGTTTGAAATAAAAAATACAATTTCTATAAAATAATAAAACCCGGTTTAGAGCCGGG
>NZ_JBKBOL010000010.1:0-115623 GCF_046293665.1 Flavobacterium sp. | reverse complement strand
TAAAGTAGATGTGGGGCAAACACTTTATAGTTTTTAAGAACGTATTGTTTTATTTTGTTAGACAATATTAGCACAAACATCGATTAAAACACAAATAAAATCGATGAAATACATGTTTACTTAAATATTATAAGATAAATTCTTACTTAAATGCATTTCGTCGATATTTTTTTTGATATTCACAAAACTAAAAAACCACTCCGAGGAGTGGTTTATATTTTAAAAGAATTATAAATTTTTAAGCTGATTTATAAATTCTATTAATAGGTATTGAATGACCTTGTTTTAGAATAACACGTTGATCTGTAACAGCCCAAACTGTAGTTTCTACTACTTTTTTGGATTGGTTGTCTTCAAAATAAATTCTGATTTTAGAATGTTCCAGATTACCTAAAGCTAAAGCTCTGTGCAAATCTAAATGCCGTTGTTGAATTTCTTCTCGGGTTTCAAGTACGTCGGATTGAGGAAAGGAAAGAAGCTGGATAGTTTCCTTCTCGATGGATTCAAAATTGGGTTTCATACTACTAAGATTAAGTTTGTAAATAGATTAATGGGCAGAATAAAATTAATAAAATATATTTGTGAACCAAACATTTAGCAAAAAAACAGCAACTCCATTTTGATTACAAAGCTCTCAAATTCAATCCTATCGGCAACAATTAACCACAAAGGTGCTGAACTTATTTCATTACAATTACTCGATACAAAAAGAGAATACATTTGGGAAGGAAACCCTGAGTTTTGGGGCAAACACTCGCCTATCCTATTTCCTATTGTTGGCACATTAAAAAACAATTCTTATCAATATAAAAATGAAATTTATTCTTTATCTCGACACGGATTTGCCAGAGAATTTGATTTCCAATTAGTTGCAAAAGAAAAAAATAAAGTAGTTTTTTCTTTACAAGATAATGAATCTACTCTTAACATTTATCCGTTCCGTTTTGAGTTACAACTCATTTATATCTTAAGGAAAAGCGAGTTGACTATAACTTATAAAGTAATTAACAAGAGTCTTAATGCGATGCCTTTTTGTATTGGAGGTCATCCGGCTTTTGCTTTAAAAGAACAATTTGAAAACTATAGTTTAAAGTTTGAATCTGACGAAAAGCTACTTAGTTACCAATTAGAAAATGATTTACTTTCGGATAAAACAAAAAAAATTGAACTGAAGAACAATCAATTACCACTTACCTATTCTTTATTCGAAAACGATGCTTTAGTGCTTAAATCATTGCAATCGAATCAAATTCAGATACTTGAAAAAAATATACCTATCTTAAATTTCAAGTTCAATAACTTTCCTAATTTTGGAATCTGGACCAAAATGAATGCTCCTTTTATCTGTTTGGAACCTTGGTCAGGTTACGCTGATACTACAAAGGCAAACGGAAACCTTTTAGACAAAGAAGGAATACAATTATTGAAAAGTAATACTTCTAAAGAATATAGTTTTAATATAGAAATTATATAAATTTACAAAAATGATTTTATGCTTACCATTAATT
Source organism: Flavobacterium sp. (assembly GCF_046293665.1). GTDB lineage: Bacteria > Bacteroidota > Bacteroidia > Flavobacteriales > Flavobacteriaceae > Flavobacterium. The sequence continues at coordinate 114,115 of NZ_JBKBOL010000010.1, read as the reverse complement.
TCCATCCCTTTCAAAATATTGAAACTGAACGTTTGCTCTTGCGCCGAATTGACGAAAATGACGCTGATGAAGTCTTAGCGCTTCGCGGTAATTCAGAAATCATGAAATATATTCCAAGACCTTTGGCTAAAACCAAAGAAGATGCTTTGGGACACATTGCCATGATTGAAGAAAAAATTGAAAATAATACCGGTATCAATTGGGGAATCACCATCAAAGGCAGTAACAAAATAATTGGCATTATTGGTCACTACAGAATCCAACCTGAAAACCATCGTGCTGAAATCGGTTATATGTCATTACCTGAATATAATGGCAAAGGTTATATCAGTGAGGCTATTAAAGCAGTTGTTGCATATGGTTTTGAGCAAATGAATTTACACTCCATTGAAGCAGTAATTGATCCTGATAACACAGCATCAGAAAGGGTTCTACAAAAAAACGGCTTTGTGAAAGAAGCTCATATTCTAGAAAATGAATTGTGGGAAGGTAAATTTTGGGACACCGTTATCTATTCCTTATTGAAAAGAAATTTCAAAAAATAACCCTATTTATCTAACTTTGGAAGTGTTCTTACGTACAACTCCTCAACTTGTTTTCTGGCCCAATCTGTTTTTCGTAAAAAGGTCAAACTCGATTTTATACTCGGATTGTTATTAAAACATTTGATTTTAATTAATTCGCCCAAAGTATCAAAACCGTAATAGTCAACCAATTGTTCTACTATTTTTTGAAGTGTAACACCGTGAAGCGGATCTTTGGAAGTTGAGTTTTGCATGGGATAAAAATAATAAAAAAACCGCTATTCTCTATTGAATAACGGTTTTTCAAACCCAAATCATTCAGGGCAAACTTAAAATCATTAACTTATAAATTAAAAAACAAATTTAAATCCGAAAGACAAAGGTGTAGTTAAACTTGGCATGCTACCTCCTAATGCATTGACATAAACCGGATCAACAGAAGCCACATGAGCTACAGAAAAATTATTAATAGTTGTTTTATCACCACTATCCGGTTTGATTGTTGTTGAAGTAAAACTAGCTAAGTTATATGAGAACTCAACGGAGAAGTTTTTAGTAACAAAAAAGTCAAAACCACCTGACATGGCTACTCCGTACTGAGAAATTTTAGTATCACTCTCTTTTTCTTTTCCTGATATAATTGGAGTGGCTAGCTGACCAAAGAAGTAAAAATTCCCAGCTACATTCCAATATTTTCTCACTAATGGTTCTACAACAACTAAACTAGTATTGGCATTGGTCACAGATCCGGTTTCTGATTTAATGTTTATCATCCCAACACCGGCACCAACAGTTACTGATGGCGAAACAAAATAACCTACCAATGGTAAAACGGTTAAATTAGTTCCTTTTGTATCACCTTCTTTTGTTTGTTGGTAACCAAATTGTGAAGTAGCCCACCAAGCGCCTTCTAATCCTTTATTTTGTTCTTGTGCTTGAGCAGTTAAACCAAAAAATGCTAAACCTGCTGCTAATAATAATTTTTTCATTTTGATTGTTAGTTTAAAATTATACCCCAAAATTAACGGGAAGATTTAGCCGAAAAACTGATATAAATCATTGTTTAAACATTTTTTTTATTGATAATTTCCTGAAAATTTTACCTATTTGTTATTACATTTGCCATCCCATGTTGAAAACGATAAACATACTTAACAAACGTGCTAGGTTCGATTACGAGATAATTGAAACCTACACGGCCGGTATTGTCCTAACCGGAACTGAAATCAAATCAATTCGACTAGGAAAAGCCAATATTACAGAAGGATTTTGTGAGTTTCACAACCACGAATTATTCGCCATCAATACCCAAATTGATGAATACTTATATGGCAATCAATTCAACCACAAAGCCAAAAGCGAACGCAAGTTGTTGTTGAATAAGCGTGAGTTGAAAAAACTCGAAAGGGCTATGGATACTAAAGGTTTGACGATTATTCCGTTAAAGTTGTTTACCAATGAAAAAGGAATAGCCAAACTAGACATTGGGCTTTGTAGAGGAAAGAAAACGTATGACAAACGTGAAAGTTTGAAAGAACAAGATACTAAGCGTGATTTGGATAGAATCAAAAAATCGTTTTAATTTTTATTCTCTAATAAAGGTACAAACTTAAAATCTCCGAATTCGTGTTTCTCAAACTGTGTTTCATTTTTACGGATTAACATCGTCATGACTTGTTCGCCTTCGCCTAGCGGAATTACTAATCTTCCTCCTATTTTTAATTGTGCCATCAAAGGTTTAGGAATAATCGGTGCGCCGGCTGTTACGATGATGCTGTCAAACGGAGCATAATTCGGTAATCCTTTATAACCATCGCCAAACGATAAATGCTTTGGGCGAATGCCTAACTTTGGCAACAAAACTGAAGTAATTTTAAACAATTCATTTTGTCTTTCTACCGAATATACTTTGGCACCCAAAGCCACTAAAACAGCTGTTTGATATCCTGAACCGGTTCCGATTTCAAGAATTTTATCATCTTTTTTTACCTTTAGCAATTGGGTTTGGAAAGCTACAGTATAAGGTTGGGAAATGGTTTGTCCGGCCGCAATAGGGAACGCTTTGTCTTGGTAAGCAAAGTCTTCGAAACTTGAATTCAAAAACAAATGTCTCGGAATTTTACGAATAGCCTCTAAAACGTGTTTATCCGTAATTCCTTTTTCTTCCAACAGTTTAGCCAGTTGATTTCGAAGTCCTTGATGTTTGTTGGTATCTTTCAATGTAGGTAGAGATTTATTTTGGTAAAAATAGAAAACAAATTATCAATTATCAATTACCAATTATCAATTAATTTCTATTTTTGTTTAAAATACATTTCTATGCTCAAAGTTGGCGTTTTAGGTGCCGGTCACCTCGGAAAAATACACTTACGATTACTACAACAATCTGAAAAATATGAACTCGTTGGATTCTACGATGAAAACCACGAAAACGGTGCGAAAATCGAAGCCGAATTTGGATACAAACAATTCGACACGATAGCCAAGCTAATACACGCTGTAGATGTGATTGACATTGTTACGCCTACACTTTCACATTACAAATGTGCCAAAGTTTCGATTAAATCGGGCAAACATGTTTTTATCGAAAAACCAATTGCTACCACAGTTGCTGAAGCCGAAGAAATCATCGCTTTAGCCAAAGAATACAATGTCAAAGGTCAAGTTGGTCATGTGGAAAGATTCAATCCGGCTTTTATAGCAGTCAAAGATCAAATCGAAAACCCAATGTTTATTGAAACACATCGTTTGGCCGAATTCAATCCGCGCGGGACTGATGTTCCGGTGGTTTTAGACTTAATGATTCACGATATCGATGCCATTTTGAGTGTTGTCAAGTCAAAAGTAAAAGCCGTTCACGCGAGTGGTGTTTCAGTTTTAAGTCAATCACCGGATATTGCGAATGCTCGTATCGAATTTGAAAATGGTTGTGTGGCCAATATTACTTCCAGCCGTATTTCGATGAAAAATATGCGCAAGTCGAGATTCTTCCAGAAAGATGCTTACATCTCGGTAGATTATTTAGACAAAGTTTGTGAGGTCGTAAGAATGAAAGAAGCTCCGGAAGTCCCGGGTGATTTCGATATGATTTTACAAAATGCTGAAGGTGAAAAAAAACAAATCTATTTCAACAATCCGGAAGTCGCACCAAACAATGCTATTTTAGATGAACTAGAAACCTTTGCCGATGCCATCAATAGCAACGGAACTCCTGTAGTAACTTTAGAAGACGGAACCGAAGCGTTGCGAGTTGCTTACATGATTATTGATTCGATGAATGAAAAATAAAGTTCTACCGCAAATTCAAAAATCATATATTTTTTAATTTGCGAATCTGCGGTTTTATATTAAAACAAACACTAAACTAACATAATGAATACAATTGCTGTAATAGGCGCAGGAACCATGGGCAACGGAATTGCTCACACTTTTGCACAAAGCGGTTTTACCGTAAAACTAATTGATGTTTCCGAAAAGTCTTTGGAAAAAGGAATGGCAACGATTGCTTCAAACCTTGACCGAATGGTAACAAAAGGTACCATCACCGAAGAAGACAAACACAAAACTATTGGTAATATCATCACTTACACTGATATTACAGATGGTGTGGTTGGCTGTGATTTAGTGATTGAAGCTGCGACTGAAAACGTAACATTGAAACTTAACATCTTCAAACAACTGAGTGACATCTGTGACCATAACGTAATTTTAGCAACCAATACTTCCTCGATTTCAATTACCCAAATCGCCGCGCAAGTCGTTCATCCGGAAAGAGTCATCGGAATGCACTTCATGAATCCGGTGCCGATTATGAAATTGGTGGAAATCATTCGAGGTTACAATACTTCTGATGAAGTGACCAAAATCATCATGGATTTATCAGTAAAACTAGGTAAAACACCAACAGAAGTCAACGATTATCCTGGCTTTGTGGCCAATAGAATTTTGATGCCGATGATTAACGAATCGATTGAAACCTTATACAATGGTGTTGCCGGCGTAAACGAAATTGATACCGTAATGAAACTCGGAATGGCGCATCCAATGGGACCATTACAATTAGCCGATTTTATCGGATTAGACGTTTGTCTTTCGATTTTAAACGTAATGTACGATGGATTCAAAAACCCAAAATACGCACCATGTCCGTTATTAGTGAATATGGTTATGGCCGGAAAACTCGGTGTAAAATCTGGCGAAGGTTTTTATGACTATTCGGAATCGAAAAAAGCGGAGAAAGTTTCGAAACAATTTAAATAAAATCTAACCGCAAAGTTCGCAATGGAAGCACAAAGCACGCTAAACCTTTCCGACCTTTGCGAAAACTTAGCGACCTTTGCGGTTAAACTATGAGCAAAATAATCCCTTTCAAAGCTGTTCGCCCAACGCCCGACAAAGTAGCGTTGGTTACCTGCAGAAACTACGATGATTACAGTTCGGCTGAATTGGCTGCTTGGTTGAGCTTTAATCCATATTCGTTTTTGCATGTGATTCATCCTGCTTATATGTATTCGCAGAAAATTACATTAGACAAACGTTTTAAAGGTGTCTCACACAAATACCAAGATTTCAAAGACGACGGTATTTTTCTGGAAGAGGACAAAGCTGCTTTTTTTCTGTATGAAATTAAAACTAAAGCACAGTCTTTTACCGGAATAGTGGCCGGAACTTCTATTGAAGATTACAAGAATAATGTCATCAAAAAACATGAAGACACTTTGCAATATCGCGTAGAATATTTTAAGGATTATCTTCACCAAACAGGTTTCAACACTGAACCGGTTTTAATTACTTATCCCGATAATGAAATCTTAAATACTTGGATAACCGAAAAGAAAAAAAGCACACCAATTTACAATTATTCCACCACCAATAAAGAGCAGCACCAACTTTGGAAAATTGAGTCTGAAGAAGAAATCAGTTGGCTTACCAAACAATTTGAAAACATTCCGGAACTATATATTGCTGATGGACATCACCGTTCGGCTTCGGCGGAATTGTTACATGATGAGGACAAACATTTAGGCAACGTAAACCTAAATTTTTTCATGAGCTTTCTGATTGCCGAAAGCAATGTTAAAATCTATGAATTTAACCGAATCATTCGCGATTTGAATGGTTATTCAAAAGAAGATTTTATCGAAAAGCTAGCGGAAAATTTCATCATCAAAGACAAAGAACAAGAACTCTGGAAACCGCAAAGTAAGTTTGAATTTGGGATGTATCTCGATGGTAATTTCTATGCTCTATTTTACAAACAAGGAAACAATGACAAAAATTCAATTTTGGATAATTTGGATGCTCAGATTTTATATGATAAAGTCTTGCAACCGTTATTAGGTATAGAAGATTTGCGTAACGACGAACGCATCGAATATATTCCCGGTAAGCAATCTATTTTAACCATAAAAGAATTGGTAGACGAAGGCGAATTTGAAGTCGGCTTTATGCTCTACCCTTCGGATATTTCTGAAATCAAAGCTTTGGCGGATAACAATTTAATCATGCCTCCAAAAAGTACGTATATTGAACCTAAATTCAGAAGTGGATTGATGGTTTATGAACTTTAATTTTAATGAAGAATCACTTTGCCTTAATCTTATTCATTTCAATCAGCTTTGCTTTTTCACAAAACAAAGTTTTGACTATAAAAGAAATTGACAGTATTTGTGAATCTAATGGAAGGTACGGAGTTGCTAATGGTGTAATTAAAATTGAAAACAAAAAGAAAGAAAAAAATGGATCAGGTAGTTCTTCCTTGACGACGTATTTAAATTATTACAATCAGGAACAGTACAATAGCTTAAGTCGAGAGGAAAAGAGAAGATACAATCGTGAAAAAGATTCCGAATTAATAAAGGGAATTTATTTTCAATCCATAGCCTATAGTTCCTATACTGAAAATGTTTTCAGTGAATTTTATTATTTCAATAATGAATTCTTTTTTGTAAAAATAAAAGTGGAACAAATTGAAAAAAACGGAAAAACACAAGTTGAAATTTTCCATTTAACCTATAAAGAATACATAGAATCAAAATCTATAAAAAATATACTTTCATTTGAGGTTCAATCCTGGATAAGAGAGAAGAACCTTGAAATATTAAAATTTCACAATAAAAAATAAAATGTCAATAGCACAAAATCTTCTCGAAATAAAATCTTCTCTTCCTGAAAATGTAACGCTTGTTGCCGTTTCAAAAACCAAACCTGTCGCAGATTTGATGGAAGCGTACAATGCCGGCCAACGTATTTTCGGCGAAAACAAAATCCAGGAAATGACCGAAAAATGGCAACAAATGCCCAAGGACATTGAATGGCACATGATTGGTCACGTTCAATCCAACAAAGTGAAATATATGGTTCCGTATGTGAAACTAATTCACGGAGTTGATAGCTTGAAACTTTTAAAAGAAATCAATCGTCACGCTGTTCGTTGGAGAAAAAATATCAATTGCTTACTCCAAATACACATTGCAGAAGAAGAAACCAAGTTCGGTTTAGACGAAAAAGAATTGAAAGAATTATTAAATTCAGATGAATTCAAAAGCTTTACAAACATTAAAGTTATAGGTTTAATGGGAATGGCAACATTTACTGATAATCAAGAACAAATCAAACGCGAATTTGACCATCTGAAAGCGATTTTTGATGAAACCAAAAAACTTGAAACTTCAAACCTGAAACTTGAAACGCTTTCCATGGGCATGAGCGGCGACTATCAATTAGCCATCGACTGCGGTAGTACAATGGTTCGGATTGGAAGTAGTATCTTTGGAAATCGATAAAAAACTAATTACCATTCACTAATTACTAATCACTGACTTGTACGCCATACTTGACATAGAAACCACCGGAGGCCAATTCAACGAAGAAGGCATTACTGAAATCGCCATCTACAAATTTGACGGACACGAAATCGTAGACCAATTCATCAGTTTGGTCAATCCCGAAAAACCGATTCAACCCTTTGTGGTGAAATTGACTGGGATTAACAACGCTATGTTGCGTTCTGCACCTAAGTTTCATGAAGTCGCCAAACGCATTGTTGAGATTACCGAAGATTGTATTGTGGTTGCTCACAACGCTTCGTTTGATTACAGAATTTTACGAACAGAATTCAGTCGATTAGGCTATGATTACATCAAACCAACGCTTTGCACAGTTGAATTAGCTCAGAAACTCATTCCCGGACAAGCTTCTTATAGTTTGGGGAAATTGGTTCGTTCGTTAGGGATTCCGGTCACAGACAGACATCGTGCTAGCGGAGATGCGTTAGCAACGGTAAAACTGTTCAAAATGATTTTAGACAAAGATGTCGAAAAAGAAATCCTAATCAGTTTAATCAAAGCCGAAATCAAAAAAGGATTATCGCCTAAATTACTTGACATTGCTGAAAGTATGCCAACACGAACCGGTATTTACTACGTTCATAATGAGAAAGGTGATTTGATTTACATTGGCAAAAGCAAAAATATTAAGAAGCGAATCAATCAGCATTTTACCGGAACTTCCAGCAAAAGCAAGAAGATTCAGCGCGAAGTTTTTGCAGTAACTTACGAAGAAACCGGTAACGAATTGATTGCCTTGTTGAAAGAAAGTGAAGAAATCAAAATCAACAAACCGATTTATAATCGTGCGCAACGCAAGACCATTTTTCAATATGCGTTGTATGTTGAAAAAGATGAAAACGGTTATTTGGCCTTAAAAGTGCAAAAAGCGGATGGTCGTAAAAAAGAAATTACTTCGTTTACATCGATTCAAGAAGGTAAAAATATTTTACATAAAATCACGGCCGAACATCAGTTATGCCAAAAAATTAACGGTCTGTACGAAACTAAAAACGGCTGTTTTCAACTAAAGATAAAAGAATGCAAAGGTGCATGTTTGAATCAAGAACCAACGGAGGAATATAACGAACGCGTTGAAGAATTCATCCGTGAAATGAAATTTGATAACAACAATATGGTCATTATCGATCGTGGTAGAAACATTAACGAGCGTAGTGCGGTGCTAATCGAAAACGGCGTTTACAAAGGCTATTGTTTTTTCGATTTAAACTACCAAGTCAACAATATAGAGATTTTGAAAAACATCATTATCCCAATGCAAAATAACCGTGACACGAGAACTATTATTCAAGGTTATTTGCGACGTCATAAAGTGATTCGAATTGTAAAATTCTAACCAATGAAACAAATTAAGAGCAAAAACGACATTTTCAGACAAAAGATTTATATCATCATTTATGGTTCAAATACTTTTGCCGGTCGTTTATTTGATTTGATTTTATTGGGCGTAATTCTTTTGAGCGTACTTTTAGTAATGCTCGAATCTGTTGAAAAACTCGATTCCAAATACCATGATTTTATCCTTATATCAGAATGGATAATTACCATTTTCTTTACCATAGAGTATTTTCTGCGCATCTTTTGCAATCGAAAACCGCTTTCCTATATCTTTAGTTTTTATGGCATCGTCGATTTGATTTCTATCATGCCAATGTACTTGTCCTTTATATTTCCGGGCTCGAGAATGTTGTCGGTCATCAGGGCTTTAAGGTTGTTGCGCTTATTTGGTATTTTAAATTTGGTTCACTTCACCGGACAAGAATCTCAATTGAAGTTGGCCATCAAAGCGAGCCGAACCAAAATCATTGTATTTGTATATTTTGTGTTGATAGTTTCGATATTATTAGGCGCGGTTATGTATGTTGTTGAAGGAAAAGAAAGTGGTTTTACCAGTATTCCTACCAGTATTTATTGGTGTATTGTAACACTAACCACCGTTGGTTATGGCGATATCGCACCGATCACCACATTAGGTCAAATCATTGCTTCTTTCATTATGATTATGGGTTATGGAATCATTGCGGTTCCAACCGGAATTGTAACCGCTGAATTTACAGGTCTGAAAAACAAAAAGAAAGCAAATGAAGCAGGGAAATGTCTTTCTTGCACAACCATTTTAACTGAAGAAGCCAAATTTTGCCATCATTGTGGCGAAAAAATTAATAATGACTAATTACCTTATCACCATAATTGGCCCGACGGCTATTGGAAAAACTTCCTTGAGCATTACTTTGGCACAACATTTTGGTTGTGACATTCTTTCTTGTGACAGCCGACAATTTTTTAAGGAAATGACAATTGGCACTGCAGTTCCAAACGAAGAAGAATTGAATTCGGCTACACATCATTTTATACAAAATAAATCCATTTTTGAGTCGTATTCTGTGGGAGATTTTGAACAAGAAGCAATTGCCAAATTGGAGGAATTATTCCAAAAGAGTAATGTCCAAATTATGGTTGGTGGTTCCGGATTGTATGTTGACGCTGTATTGAAAGGATTTGATGATTTTCCGGATATTGATGAATCAGTACGAATAAAAATTAATACTGATTTTGAAGAACTTGGAATTGATTATTTGCAGCAAAAGTTAAAAGAATTAGATTTAGATTATTACCAGAAACTAACGACTGAAAATCCTCAAACACTTCAAAATCCACAACGGATGAAACGCTTTGTAGAGGTTTGTTTAGGAACCGGAAAGCCTTATTCGAGTTTTATTGGTCAAAAGAAAAATTCACGTCACTTCACTCCTATTGTCATCGGTTTGGAAGCTGATAGAGAAATCATGTACGACCGAATCAACCAACGTGTTGATATGATGATTAGCGAAGGTCTTTTGGCGGAAGCCAAAGAATTATATCCAAACAAACAGCTTAATGCATTGCAAACCGTTGGCTATCGTGAACTATTCGATTATTTTGACGGAAAGATTAATTTGGAAATCGCCATAGAAGAAATCAAGAAAAATACGCGTCGTTTTGCCAAACGCCAATTGACTTGGTTTAAACGGACTGAAAATACAACTTGGTTTGATTATCAAATTGACAAGAAGAAGATTATTGAACATATAGAAAATCGACTCCTAACTTCAAACTCTTAACTATAAACGACATGCCTGTAGCAACAAACTTTACGTCAATACTAGAGCAAGATTGGGAAATCAGTTTTCTGCAATGTTATCCGAATGGCTATTTGAAATATACCGATTTGTGTAATATATTGCAGTTAACCGCTGGTTTACATGCGGAACTAGGCGGTATTAGTTTTAGCGATATGCAAGTACATCATCAGGCTTGGGTTTTAAGTAGAATGCGGGTTGAAATTAGTCGTTTACCTAAATGGAAAGAAATCATTACGGTCAAAACCTGGATTAATTCGTTGGAGAATTCACGTTCTATTCGTTGTTTGGAAATGTATATTGGTGAGGAAAAGATTATAGGTTGCGAGACTTTTTGGGCCGTTTTCAATACCAAAACTCGCAGACCGGAAAATTTGGCTTTGCCACACGAACATTTTGAAAAATTCACTGATAGAGCAACAATACAAGCTTTCAGCAAAATTGATTTTCAACACGAAATGCAAAATGTCGGAATGCATAAAGTCAAGCTTTCTGACTTGGATATAGTCAATCATGCTAACAGTGTAAAGTATTTAGAATGGTGTTTGGATTGTGTTGATTTGGCTATCATTCAAAATCAAAAAATAGCTAGTTTTGAGATGAATTATTTGAAAGAAGTTGCTTTAAACGATTCGGTTGAAATTATGCAAAAAGCTTCGGAAGACAATCTTATTTTAGCGGTTAATCGTGAAGAAAAAACATGTTTCGCTTTGCAGTTGCATTGTCATTAGTCTATTGCCCTAGCCCGGATTGCAGTGAAAATCCTTTTTAAATTGTGTCAGCAATTTAAAAAGATTGTAACGGAAAGCCGGATTAGCTCCTAAAAAAAATCCCCGTCAAAATGACGAGGATTAGTATTATTTTTTAACCACCAATCGGAAACCTTCTCCGTGAATGTTAAGGATTTCCACGTTTGGATCTTCTTTGAGATATTTACGCAATTTGGCGATGTAAACGTCCATACTTCTTGAGGTAAAGTAATTGTCTTCTCTCCAAATTTTGGTAAGTGCCAATTCTCTTGGCATCAAATCGTTTTCGTAAATGGCCATCATTTTTAATAAATCAGACTCTTTTGGAGACAATTTGATGGGTTCATCATTACCAAATTTCAAATAACGCAACTTCGAATTCAAAAGGAATTGACCTATTTGGAACTCAAATTTGGCTGGTTCATTTTTAGTTTCGGCTGATTTTCTTTGGATAATGGCTTTGATTTTCATTAGCAATACATCAGAGTCGAAAGGTTTGTTGAGGTAATCATCGGCGCCAACTTTGTAGCCTTTCATCACATCTTCTTTCATAGACTTAGCGGTTAAAAAGATTAACGGCACGTCTTTGTTCTTTTCTCTGATTTCTTTGGCCAAAGTATAACCATCTTTATAGGGCATCATGACATCCAAAATACACAAATCATAGTTGTCTTTTTTGAATTTTTCGAAACCTTCCATCCCGTTTTTGGCTAGGGTAACGTCGAAATCGTTTAATGACAAGTATTCTCGCAGTACGATTCCGAAGTTTTGGTCATCTTCGACTAAAAGTATTTTTTTATTAGCTTCCATAGTATTTTTTTTTTAATTTATGAGTGGGACTTTAATTATAAATGTACTTCCTTTTCCTTTTTCACTTTCTACGAATATCTGACAATTGTGGTCGTCAAGAATCCTTTTAACATAGGCTAATCCTAATCCATGGCCTTTAACATTATGCAAATCACCGGTGTGTTCACGGTAGAATTTTTCAAAAATTCTTTTTTGAGCGGCTTTAGTCATTCCGGCGCCTTGGTCTTTAATTTTTACAATAACATACTCCTTTACATTCTCCGTGTATATATCTATAACGGGATTTTCGGGAGAATATTTTATGGCATTGTCCAAAATATTTACAAATACATTGGTAAAATGGACATCATTCAGCAAAACAGTTGTTCTGGTGGCATCAAAATGCGTTGTTATTGTTCCGCCTCGATCATCGATAATTAGATTGACATGGTCAATGGCATCTTCTATTATGCCGTGAATATCATTAGATTCTTTATTGATTTCTAACTCTCTTTTCTCTAATTTAGAAATGCGTAACACGTTTTCGACTTGGGCATGCATTCGTTTGTTTTCGTCTCTTATCATTTGAAGATAGCGGTATATCTTTTCTTTATCTTCAATCACTTTCGGGTTTTTAATTGCATCTAAAGCCAAATTAATAGTGGCGATTGGCGTTTTGAATTCGTGTGTCATGTTGTTAATGAAATCGGTTTTGATTTCAGAAATCTGACGTTGTTTGATCAATTGATTCAGCGCACTTGAATAAGCTATAATGATTATCAGAGTAAACACAATTGACAAAATGGAAATTCCAATCAACTCAGAGAACAAGAATTTCTTCTTTTGAGGGAAAGTGATCAACAATTGGTATTTATTATTACCATCATTATCAATAAAAATCGGAATAGAATAGGTTGAAGTCTTGTCATACCTGAATCGTTCAGACTTTATTTTTGTGGCTAACCCATTACTGTAAACATTGTATTCAAATGGTGTTTTAACGCCATATTGATTAAGTTCTTCAGATAATAATTTTTGCATCATTTCATTAGAAACCCTTTCTTGAATTGGTCTCAATGCTGCAATATCCTTATAAAACAATTCAAATTGTGCATTGTCAAGTAAATCGGTTCTACCCTCTTTTCGAATTTTAATATCTGGGGATTGCGATTGTTTCATTGATGGATTATCAATATCATCGCTGTAAATCTCAGTTGTTCTTTTGGATGTAAAGTTTTTGATTTCTCTTAAGCTATCCATTTTTTTATCAAAGAACGATGATGTGATTCCGTAATCTTCAGATATGATACTATTGGAATAAACGATAGTTTCATTGGTTCTGGAATCTCTTTGGTAATAACCAAACTCTAAAAAGTCACTTTTATCAGGAGCTTTACCAGTACTATCAATTACGTTATTGTATTTTTCAAAATAGGTGTATTGCTCTTTCTTTTGCAATTTATCGGCAACATTTCCAAGAACTTGTTTGACATGAAACTTAAATTGCTCTTCATTATTTTCGAATGACTTATCAAACCAGTACACTTGGACAAGAATTATACCGATTAACGATAAACTCATCAGAATGACTAGTAAGCGAAAAAACAATTTATTCATTGAACAAATTTAACATTTTAACATTTATACAATAAATACATTAACCAAACATTAACATCTCGAAATAATTTTATTGATTTTTTAATATTTTAAGAATATTATCCACTTGATTTTTAGTGTGTTCCATTGAAATATTATGAATAACATAATCGCTATTTGCGATTTTTTCATCTTCTGGCCATTGATTTTTCATCCTGTCTAAAACACTTTGTCTACTGGTTTTATCTCTATCCATAACACGTTGTAATCTAGTCTCTAATGGAGCTGTAACTGTAATAATACTATCACAGTATTTATAACTGCCACTTTCAAATAAAATGGCTGCTTCTTTAACTACAAAAGGGTGATTAATTTGTTTTTTTACCCAATTTTCAAAATTTTGTTTAACAATTGGGTGGACAATATCATTTAACTTTTGAAGTTGCTCAGGATGGTTAAAAACCAATTGGGCTAATTTTTCTCTATCGATTTGGCTATTTTTTATAACGGTTTCACCAAAAGTATTTTGAACAGACTCGATAACAGTTTTAGTTTTCATTATTTTTTTTGCTTCTTCGTCAGCTATGTAGACAGGAATTCCTAACGACTTTATATAATTGGCTACTGTTGTTTTACCACTACCTATTCCTCCTGTTAATCCGATTATTTTTGTCATGACTTTACTTTAAAAAATAATTCAGGAAATGCTTTTTCTGGATTTTGTTTTAGGATTTTAACTTTGATAAAAGATTCTAAGAAACCTTTACCATAGCCAAAAAACTGCTTTGAAACGGCAATTAATGCTAAAAAACCAATTTCTAAACTTTTACTTTGTATGCCTGCAGAAATGAAAATCAATAAATAATAAAATAGATAACATAGTATGGGAAATGTTATTCCGAAAAAAAAGAGAACAACAGACATTGCTAAACCAAAGATAAATAAGGTTGGAAAGAAAAAAGTAAGCTTACTATATTTAGGATACCAACTGTCTAATATTGGTCTGGCTTTACCGAATTTATTGACTTGAACATAAAATTTATTCCAATCGATTCTTCTTTTATGATAAACAAATGCATTTGGAAATAATCTTGTATTATAACCCAATTTCCACAATCTGATTGACAAATCTGGGTCTTCTCCTGGATGGATATTTCCGAATCCTTTGGAGGTTTGAAATGCTTTTTTAGAAATTCCCATATTAAAACTTCTGGGTTGGAACTTGCTCAATTTTTCTGAACCACCGCGAATGCCTCCGGTTGTTAAAAAAGAAGTCATGGCAAAGTTAATGGCTTTTTGAATCGAAGAAAATGAATCCAATGCCGCATCGGATCCTCCAAAACAATCAACGTATTTATTGGCCAATTCCTTTTCAACTTCCGATAAGTAATGCTTTGGTATTATACAATCAGAATCAAAAATGATGAAATAGTCACCTTTAGCTATTTTCATCCCGAAGTTTCTTGAATCGCCAGGACCGCTGTTTTCTTTAAAGTAATAGGAAATATTCAAGTTCTTTTTAAAGATTTCAATTTCCTCATTACAAGGAACTGAAGAGCCATCTTCAACAATTACAATTTCATAAGGTTTATCAAAATCAGAAATTAGTAAACTCTCCAATAACTCTTTGATTTCGTCTGGTCTATTATAAACTGGAATTATAATTGAAAAATACATGTTCTAAATTTTAACAAAGATAAGTTTTATACAAAAGAAAAACCACCTAAAAATTTAGGTGGTTTTAATTATAAATTTAAAAAACTAAAAAGCTACTCTTTAATTACTCTGATAGTTTTTGATTGGTTGTCAGCAGTAGAAATTTTAACTAAGTAAGCTCCACTTGCAAAATTTGACATGTCTACTTGTCCTAAATTAGCACCGATTGTATTAGCACTCATTTTTTGACCCAATAAATTATAAACTTCTACAGTAGAAATTTCTTGGCTGTATGATAAATTTAAAATGTTTTTAACCGGGTTAGGATAGTAAGTAAAATTATTAGAATCAAAAGATGCAGACGCTAACGAAGCATCATAAACTGAAATTCCGAATCCACCAACGTTATCATTATTATATTCATAAACTCTTATATATAATGTTGACCCCGGTGTAAGACCTGTTAAACTTTTAAACGAATAAGCACCTGTTGCAGCACCGTCATCGTCACAATCAACTTGCACTAATGCACTACAATCACCTGAATAAATAGTCACTACAGTGTCTAACCCAGTAGCACCCGTTGATGAATTTCCTGTTTCGATAGTTAAATTTCCACTAGCTGGCACTACTACTGAATACCAAATATCTCCACCAGCATAGCCAAAACATGTTACTGGAGCAGTTTGTGCTGATGTAGTAGCACCAAGATTGGTGCCATCAGTAAGATACTCACCATAAACACCACCTGCGGTCAAAGCAATAGCGGCTATACACTCGTCATTAGCAGGCGCAGGCGGAGGCGTTACTGTCAACACACCACTTCCAAATGTTGCTCCATCCCAGAAGTTACCATTGTTTGGAGCATCAGCATTGATTCCTCCATAAACATAAGCACCATTATCTAAATTAAATCTTGTAGCATAGTAATAAGTTCCTGGTGCTAAAGTTGCACCAATAGTAGCCTGATATTCATCATTGTTTCCAATACTACCGGCATTGTGAGTAGCAACAACCCAATTTGTCCAAGTATTTGGATTTGTATTTGTCGTACTGTATCCAACCCAAGCATTGATTCCAGGAGCTTGGCCGTTAATATTTGGGGCAACATCGGTTAAACCACCTTCATATACTTGTCCATAAACAGTTACACTACCACCTTGAGGAATTGTCGCAGTTGGAGGCCATTGTAAACTCACGTAATCAGGTAAAGCAGGCGATGGAATTCCACAAATTACTGAACGAGTTCTGTTTTCTGCATTGGATACGCAGTTATTATCAACATGTGAATAAAATCTAATTTGACCAGTAACAGTTGAAACCCAAGTTAACGGTGAAGTACCATAAGCAGCAGCAGTTGCACCGGCATCAGTACTAATTGTAATCAAATCATTCGCACTGGTAGCATTCAACACACTTTTGAAAGTATAGGTTTGACCTGAAGTTACGGAAACTACTGAATACTCACCAGCATAACCATTAGCTGTAACTAAATTTTCTGTAAGTCCATCACAGGTAAAAGTACCACCAACTGTACCACCTGGCCATTGACCATTTGGTGAATTCAAACAATATCCAGGTGCAGGGATTGTAGTAAAACTCCACTCAGTACATCCTATGGCTGAACCTCCAACATTTTTTGGAACAATTTTCCAATAGAACGTAGCATTAAATCCGGTAATGTTAATTGGTGTAGTTAGTGTTGTATAATTACCTACAAAAATAGTAGCATTTCCGGCAGTTAAACCATAAAACAAATCATAAGAGGCTGGTGCGTCTCCAGTGGTTGGAGCTGTCCAAGTAAAAGTTACTGTTCCCGGAACAACATCTGTGGCACCATCAACAGGAGCAACATTACCGGAACAACTAGGAGCTAGAGTTGTATTAAAAGTAAATGGTCCGGCCCAAGTACTGAAACTTGAACCAAGAACACACTCATCTCTTACATAAAATTCATAAGCTGTTTGCGGTGTTAATGAAGTAGCTGAGTAAGTATTTCCGGTTACATTTATTCCAGTATCGTCTGCAGAACCCGGAACTCCTGTTCCTGGAGCTTGGATAACAACTTCAGCATTTGCTGCGCCGCCAGAAGTCCACGTTAAATCGACTGTTGAAGAAGAAGTAACAGTGGCAATACCAGCTGTTGGACTTAAACAAGCAGGAAGTGCTACTGCTAAAGTATAGTCTTCTGCTTGACCGTAACCGGTGTTAACAGTGTTACAAGAGTCTGAATAGGCATTCCATTTTTTTACCACTCTCATCCTCGTATTTCCGGCTAAAGCATCACCAGGTACCGTTATACTTCCAACTAATTCAATGGCATCTACACCTGTTGAACCGGTTATAGTTCCTATGTCATAAGATTCACCGGCATCTGTAAAGTCACCATCTTGATTCCAATCGGCATAAACTCTTAAGTAGGTTACAAAAAACGCACCATCTGTATTACCTTTTAAAGTAATTGGGTAAGTGCTTCCTGAAAACACATTTCCAGTGATAGCTGTGTAATCTTCATGTGCAATGACAGTCGTGCCATTATTCAGACCAACTAAAGCAGAACTTGTATTGTTGATGCCTGCGAAATTCACCAATGTTATTGGTTCGACATTGGTTGTAAAAGCTATTGGTCCGCAATAAGGTGCGGGAAATTGGGCAAATCCCGTGTAGCTTACCAATAAAATTAGTAGAAATGTAATTTTCTTCATAATTAATTTGAGTTTTATTTGTTAAAGTTATAAAAATAAGCAAAAAAACAAAAACCACCTATATTTTAGGTGGTTTTAATAAAATTTTGTTAAAAAGTTAAAAATTCTAACTTCTTATACTAGAAATAAGTGTCATTTCATTGGCTTCTGCAGCATAATCAACGCCTTCAAAACCAAAACCAAATAAGTTCAAAAAGTCTTGCTTATAACCTGCTAAGTCTCCTATCTCACTTAGATTTTCTGTAGTAGCCGTTTCCCATAACGTTTTAATTTTTGCTTGAATATCCTCTCGCATTTCCCAATCATCAATTCTGATTCGGCCTTGCTCGTCAGTTGGAACAGTTGAACCGGCATAAAGCCTTTCTGAAAACAAACGTTGAATCTGTTCGATACAACCTTCGTGAACACCTTCTGCTTTCATTATCTTATATAACAAAGAAATGTACAATGGAATTACTGGAATAGCAGAACTAGCTTGGGTTACTAATGCTTTGTTAACTGAAACATAAGCCTTTCCTTCTAAAGACTTCAAACTATCAGTGATTTCAAAAGCGGTAGCTTCTAAATGATCTTTGGCTCTTCCAATGGTTCCTTTTCTATAAACCGCTTCAGTTACCTCAGGTCCGATATAAGAATAAGCAATCGTAGTTACCCCTTTGGCTAAAACTCCGGCATTGTTTAATGCTTCTATCCACATTGACCAATCTTCTCCGCCCATTACTACAACAGTATTATCAATATCATCTTGATTAGCAGGTTCTATTGATACTTGTGTCACATTTCCGGTGTGAAAATCTACCGTTTTATTGCTAAATGTATTTCCTATTGGCTTCAAAGTGGAACGGTGTAGAACTCCGGTTACCGGATGCAAACGAACCGGTGAAGCCAAACTATAAATAATCATGTCAACCTGACCTAAATCAGCTTTAATTAAATCGATTGTTTGTTGTTTTATTTCGTTTGAAAAAGCATCACCATTAATACTTTTTGCATACAAACCAGCTTTTTGTGCTTCTTGTTCAAAAGCAGCAGTATTGTACCAACCCGGTGTTGCTGTTTTGCCTTCTGAAGGTTCTTTTTCAAAGAAAACACCAATGGTAGCAGCATTGGAACCAAAAGCACTGGTAATTCTCGAAGCCAATCCGAAACCGGTGGAAGCACCAATTACTAAAACTTTTTTAGCGCCATCAATGGTTCCTTTAGATTTTACATAATTGATTTGGTTTTTAACACTTTGTGCACATCCATCAGGGTGAGCTGTTAAACAAATAAACCCACGCATTCTTGGTTCTATAATCATAATCTTTGAAATTAAGTTGTCTGTATATTAAAATTAAAGTGGTACAAAAATAATAAATTAAAACGGTTAGTTCAGTAATGCCTTGGCATGATTGAGTGCCGAATCTGAAATATCTTTCCCCGAGAGCATTTCGGCAATTTCAATAATCCGCTCTTCATTGGTTAACAATTTCAATTCAGACACGGTATTTTCACCCGAAACCGTTTTGAAAACTTTATAATGTGTGTTGCCTTTGGCGGCAATTTGTGGTAAATGTGTAATGGCAAAAACTTGCATGGTTTGGCTCATCTCGCGCATGATTTCTCCCATTTTATTAGCAATTTCTCCAGAAACACCGGTATCTATTTCATCAAAAATAATCGTTGGCAATTTAGAATATTGAGACAAAATCGATTTAACAGCCAGCATAATTCGGGACATTTCACCACCGGAAGCAACCTTCTTCAGCAAACCAAAATCTGTTCCTTTATTGGCAGAAAACAAAAATTGCAAACTGTCTTTTCCGTTGTTATAATAGGTATCAGAAACAATTATTTCAATTTTAAATCGAACATTCGGCATACCCAACAAGTTTAAAATCTCAATTAATTTGTTACTGAGATTTGGTATGGCTTCACTCCTACTGTTACTTATTTTAGCCGCAATGGAATCCAACTTTAACTCAAAATCCGAAAGACTTTGTTCAAGTTTCGTAATTTCTTCTTCTAATGTAACGACAGAAACTACTTTGCCTTCCAACTCATTTTGAATGTCTAATAATTCTTCCACAGTTAAAACCTGATGCTTCTTTTGTAAACTGTAAATTAGTTGTAGTTTTTGATTGATGAGTTCCAATTTTTCCGGATCGTTAAAGACCAATTCTGATTCACGATTTAACTCTTTGACAATATCATCAAATTCTATTAAAATCGAGTTAGTGCGTTCGAAAAGCGATTCGTATTCGGTAGAAAAATTAGTGTTTTTTTGAAGAATCGACTTGAATTCCTTTAGGTTTTTCAACAAACCAAATTGGTCTTCATTGGCCAAAGCCAAAAGAGTTGAAAGGTTTTCCTTGATGAATTCAACGTTATTCAGCGCTTCATAAGTCTTTTCCAATTCTTCCAGTTCTCCGATTTTTAAATTGGCAGCCTGCAATTCGTTAAAAAGAAATTCGTTGTAATCTTTCTCTTTTAGTATAGCTGACAAACTTGCTTTTTTGGTTTCCAAAGTGGTTTTAGCCAAACGGTATTGCTTCAAAACTGTCGAATATTCACTTCTGAATTCCTGATTATTCGCAATCGCGTCAATAATTTTAAACTGGTATTCTTCTTCGGATAGCTCTAAAGTTTGGTGTTGCGAATGCACATCGATTAAGTAAAAACTCAAATCTTGTAATTGTTGTAAATTAACCGGACTGTCATTGACAAAAGCTCTCGATTTTCCGGAAGGTAAAATTTCTCTGCGGATGATGGTTTCTTCTTCATAATCTAAATCATTGGCTTCGAAGAAAGATTGTAAATCATATTTTCCGATGGCAAAATTGGCTTCAACGATACATTTTTCTTCTTTATTTTTAAGCGAAGTTAAATCGGCTCTTTTACCCAAAACCAATCCTAAAGCACCGAGAAGTATTGATT
This sequence comes from Flavobacterium sp., assembly GCF_046293665.1. Classification (GTDB taxonomy): domain Bacteria; phylum Bacteroidota; class Bacteroidia; order Flavobacteriales; family Flavobacteriaceae; genus Flavobacterium. The sequence continues at coordinate 93,213 of NZ_JBKBOL010000010.1, read as the reverse complement.
TTCCGGCACCGGTTTCTCCTGTTATAATTGAAAAACCCTTAGAAAAATCAATGTTTAATTTTTCAATTAGGGCAAAGTTTTCAATCGAAAGCGAAGTAATCATGTGCAGAAAATGTGGTAAAGTTTAAGTAGTAAATATACTAATTATAACTTGATGTTTGCCCATTTACTTGAATTGAGTGGAGAAATTCTATTTAATGTTTCTATAGTTTCTGACAGGGGAACTTTTGGACCGCCGGAAAGAATAGAAACAATCTCGTCAACTTTAGCATCAAAAAATACTCTAGTCAAAAAAGCGTTAGAACGGACTCTATAAATAGCACTTAAAGCCGTAATCGACTCTAGTATTTTCTCTTTAGACGATTTTAAATCCTTAGTCATATTGTCCAAACCTTCGCGGTGGTATTGGTACATTGCATCTCTAAAAGCATCAAAAGTTCCGGAAAGCATATCATTGGCTAAGAAAAACCGATTTTGATTTCCATCAGATTGGCTCCAACCTCTGTAACCACTTTGTTGGGCAACCGTTACAATTTGCTGAGCAACATCAAACCATTGTTTTCCACCATAAAGTGTATAAGTATCAGCATCAAAACCAAGAATCATATAGCTGTAAAAAGCCAAAACAGACACCAAATTAGAATCAAAAGTAGCCGGATTGAAAAGCAAATTCTCAAATTCTACATAACGAAATCCAAAGTCTTTGTCATTATAATTAAAAACCGGTGAAGAATAGGAAGAATTAAATATTGGTCTGGAAGACTCAACCTGAATAGTGGCTGAAAAAGCGTTTGAATCATAACTATTCAAGGTGATTACCATTGAACAATTAATCTTTTCATTTTGCTTATAGCTTTCTCCAGTCCAATCTGTTTTGTTGACAAACTCATTAATCGATTTTTCTAAATTCTTAAAAATCTGATTATTGGTACTGGCTATTTTATCAGAATTGACTTGAACCGAACAATTCAATTGTTGCGCATTGGTCAATCCAACCCAAAACAAAAAAAGAATACTTACTATTTTTTTCATGTGTAAATGTATATTGTTTATTTAACTGTACAGTTAAAATCATTTGAAACGTTTAATTTCCGGTTACTTATTGATAACGAGAAATTACTTTGTTTATTATATCATCTGCAACCGCTTCTTTCAATTTTAACGGCATTGGTTCAATCACAAAATCTTTATCTATAAAAGTAACTTTATTAGTCGCCGATCCAAAACCTGCGCCTTTATCTTGCAGCGAATTTAAAACAATCAAATCTAAGTTTTTTTTCTGAATTTTCAGCTTAGCATTCTCAATTTCATTTTCGGTTTCCAACGCAAAGCCGATTAGGTATTGATTTTGTTTGATTTGTCCCAATGACGCTAAGATATCTTTGGTTTTTTCCAATTCAATGGTAAAAGCTGCTTCCGATTTTTTAATCTTTTGTTCAGCAATAACTTTCGGTTTATAATCAGCAACCGCAGCAGCGCAAATTGCAACATCAATGTCATTGAAATATTGGTGACAAGCTTCGTACATTTCTTGAGCCGAAGTCACTCGGATTAAATTGATATTGGAATTGCTTACACTTAAATCTGTTGGTCCGGAAATTAAAATTACTTCAGCACCAAGATTGGCGGCACTTTTAGCAATATCAAAACCCATTTTTCCAGAAGAATGATTTCCGATAAATCGAACCGGATCAATGGCTTCGTATGTTGGACCAGCCGTAACCATAATCTTTTTCCCTTTTAAGGGCAATTTACTTTCCAAATCCTTTTCTAAAAAAGCAATAATGTTTTCAGGTTCAGCCATTCTTCCTTCTCCGGATAAACCACTAGCTAATTCACCACTTTCAGCAGGAATCATAAGGTTACCAAATTGCTTCAGTAAATTAAAACTCGAAACCGTTGACGGATGTTTGTACATATCCAAATCCATTGCCGGAGCAAAGTAAACGGGACATTTAGCCGATAAATAAGTAGCAATTAAAAGATTGTCGCAATTGCCATTCGCCATTTTAGAAAGCGTATTGGCTGTTGCCGGAGCAATCAGCATCAAATCGGCCCAAAGTCCTAATTCAACATGATTATTCCATTGGGCATTCTCGTCTTCTTCGTTGTAAAAAGTGGAATGAACCGGATTTTTAGAAAGTGTAGATAATGTTAACGGAGTTACAAAATCCTTAGAAGCCGGTGTCATGACCACTTGGACATTAGCACCGGCTTTTATAAGTAATCTAACTAAAGTGGCTGTCTTATAGGCGGCAATTCCTCCGGAAACGCCGAGTAAAATCTTTTTACCGCTTAAAACAGACATCTGAATTAGTCTTTAGTAGTATCTCTGTAGTAAATTTTGTCATCAAGCCATTCTTGAACAGCCAATGCGTGAGGTTTTGGTAATTTTTCGTAGTATTTAGAAACTTCGATTTGTTCTTTGTTTTCAAAGATTTCTTCAAGACTATCATTGTAAGTAGCAAACTCTTCTAATTTTTCAGTCAATTCTTTTTTAATTTCAGAATTGATTTGGTTTGCTCTTTTAGCCATTATTGTTATTGCCTCGTAAACATTGCCAGTACGCTCTTCAATTACCGTTTTGTTGTAAGTGATTGTGTTTACCGGTGCATTCGTCTTTTTTAAATCCATGACTTTTTTATTTAGAAAATTGTTTTAAATCTGTTTCAATTCGGGCCAACATCTCGTCAGCTTCTGATTTGTATTTGGTGTCTGCTTTGTGTTTGATTAAGCCATTGTAAGCCGCTTTAGCATTATTTAAACGCTCTTCCATTTTAGAAGGAACACTATTGATAGCTAGTTTGTAAGCTGAATCCAACTTGTAAAATAAAGCCTGTTCTTTATAAGGCGTACCCGGAAAATCGATAATAAAATTATCAAAAGCAACCATTGAAGCCTTATAATCTGAGATAGTATTGTAAATCTTAGCATTTTCATAAGCTTTCTTTTCCAATTTTTCTCTTAAAGCTTTCGCTACAATATTGGCTTCAGCTAAATACTGTGATTCTGGATAAACATCTATGAAATTTTGTAATTTATCAACAGCCTTATAAGTATCTATTTGGTCTAAACTGTAAACCGGTGATAGTTTCGAAAAACATTTTGCACCAAGGAAAGAAGCTTCTTCAATCTTTTCACTTCTTGGATAACTGGAAGCAAAGCTTTCAAATTGATAACCCGCTAAATAAAATTGATTGGTTTTGTATAGCGACTGTGAATACATATAAAACATCTTTTCAGCAGACGGTTTTCCTTTGTATGCCGGAGCAATTTGCTCAAAAAGTCTAATGGCTTTACCATATTTTTTGGCTTCGTACATTTTTGTGGCCATATCAAACTTTACGGCTACATCTTCTGATTTTAATGCTTTTTGATATTCGCTACAAGACGAAAACAATACCACAAAGGCAAACAAGGCTAGAAATTTCTTCATTATTTATTTATACGGTTGATTTTAAACACTTTTTCGTGCTTTAAAAAGTCCCGAATTCTCGGGACAAATTTAGTTATTAATTGTTTACAACAAAATATTTTTTTTCTTTCGAAAAATATTACATTTTTGAAATTTTATTGGTAAAATCATGAAGTCGTTTGGCTAGATTTTCATCGGTATTAACCAATGGCAAACGAACCGTATTCTCAGACAAACCTAATGATTTAAACACTTCTTTAATTCCGGCCGGATTGCCTTGTTCAAAAATCATGTCGATGGCATCGGCTAAAAGGTAATGCAATTGGTAAGCTTCTGCTACTCTTTTGTTTAAGCCTAAATGCACCATTTCAGAAAATTGTTTTGGAAAACCTTCAGCAATTACCGAAATAACACCAGCGCCACCGGCTAAAACCATTGGCAACGTAATCATGTCATCACCTGAAATCACTAAGAAATCTTTTGGCTTGCCTTGAATCAATTTCATCGCTTGAACAATATCACCGGCAGCTTCTTTTACAGCTACTACATTTTTAAATTCGTTGGCCAAACGAATAATGGTTGACGGCAACATATTGCTGGCCGTTCTTCCCGGAACATTGTATAAAATAATCGGAAGTGGTGAAGCTTCAGCAATTGCTTTAAAATGTTGATAAATGCCTTCTTGGGTTGGTTTGTTATAATAAGGAGAAACCGATAGTATTGCTACAAAGTCAGAGAAATCTCTTGATTTTAATTCGGCTACAACCTCACTGGTATTATTGCTTCCAACCCCTAAAACCAAAGGCAATCTTCCTTTATTGGCCTCAACAATTGTCTTGATTACCAATTCCTTTTCATCCTTAGTCAATGTCGCTGTTTCTGCAGTTGTACCAAGTACAACCAAATAGTCAATTCCGTTGTCAACTTGGAAGTTAACAATGGCTTTTAAGGCGTCAACGTCTACTGAAAAATCTGATTTGAAAGGTGTAACAAGAGCAACTCCGGTACCAATTAATGATTGCATTTTAAATTTTGTTTAGAATTTTTAAATATTTGAATAGTTCGTCCATAAAGACTTTGTAATTTTCGGCATTGGTGTTAATCATAAAATGGTTTAACCTTTTGTCTATAGAAGCAAAACCAACTTTAAAACTGGCCTTTGACAAATGAGAAACCAACAATAAAGCTACTTTTTCAGTATCATAATAATTGATTAGCAAATCAAATGGTTCAGCGATAAAATCATTGACTTCTTTTTTATCTACTGTTCCGTGCCAACTCAAATCTTTGTGGCTGAAAGTTGGATAATCAAAGACTTCATTTTTTTTAATTTTGTTTTTGAAAACCAAGACTTTAATATCGTTTTCAGAAATTCCGTTTTGGATTAGCTCACGAACCATAGCTTCTCGCTCATAAAAGTAAGTTTCATCAAAAATAATCCCAACCGTTCTGATAACACTATCCGAAGCCAAATGTTTAACATTTGATAAACTATTTTTAACTATTTTTTTTGTTGAAAAATCCTTTAAGTAATTTAAAAACATACTACTTTTACTTGAATTACAAAATTACTAAAATTAGCGCCAAAAGCGATGGTAAAACTAAAAAACTATAACGTTGTATTGAAACATTTTGTTTTATTATTAACATTTACAAGTCTTATTTCCTGTGCGGAAAAAAAATATACTGTTACCCGAATTGAAGGCAAAGAAATTGAAATCAATTCAACCAGTACAGAAGATACTGAATTTGAAAACTTTATCAAGCCTTATCGCGATAATATTGACAAAGATTTGAGTTTGGTTTTAGCCAATGCACCGGAAACGATGGATAAATCAGGTGAATGGCAAACGGCTATGGGTAATTTTTTATCCGATATTACTTTTGATAAATCAAATGCTATTTTTCAACTAAGAGAAAAGAAATCAATCGATATTTGTTTACTCAATCATGGCGGCATCAGAACTATAATCTCAAAAGGCAATATTACAGCCAGAAATGCTTACGAAATCATGCCTTTCGAAAATAGCGCATTTGTCATCGGTTTAAAAAGAGAACAAATTCTCGAGATGGTCAATTATATCATTTCCGAAAAGAAACCGCATCCTTTAAAAGGTTTGACTTTTACTATTGGTAAGGATAATCAGCCTAAAAACATTCTAGTAAACGGAAAAGCATTGGAAAATGATAGAATCTATTATGTAGTGACTTCAGATTACCTTGTTAATGGTGGTGACAATATGCTTTTCTTTAAAAAAGGTGTTGAAAAATTTGATTTAGATTATAAACTTCGAAATATCATCATTGATTATTTCAAGGAAAATAAAATCATTACAGCCAATAAAGACATCCGAATCAGCAAAGAACTTTAAGATGAAAAGAAGAGATTTTATACAGAAAACAGCAGTGAGTTCGGCTATGTTAGGACTTGGCGGACTTTCATTAAGCAGTTTCAAAACTTTGAATACTAAGCATCTTACAATTTTACATACTAATGATGTTCACAGTTATATTGATCCTTTTCCAGCGAATCATCCCAAAAACCCTAATATGGGCGGTGTCGCCAGAAGAGCGGCTTTAATTGAAAACATTCGAAGAGAAAATCCGAATGTATTGTTGTTAGATGCCGGCGATATTTTTCAAGGAACACCTTATTTTAATTATTACGGAGGCGAATTAGAATTCAAACTGATGAGCATGATGAAGTATGACTTGGCAACCATTGGCAACCATGATTTTGACAACGGCATTGACGGTTTATATGCGCAATTGCCGAATGCCGGTTTTGAGTTTGTTTCAGCTAATTATGATTTCAAAAACACAGTGATGAACGGTCATATGAAACCTTTTAAGATTTTTGACAAAGACGGAATCAAAGTTGGCGTGTTTGGACTCGGAATCAGTTTAGAGGGTTTAGTAGATAAAAAGAATTATAAAGAAACCGTTTATAATGATCCGCTTACCGTTGCTCAAGACATGTCGCGTATTTTAAAACAGGAAAAAAAATGTGATTTGGTGATTTGTCTTTCTCACATTGGTTACCAATACAAAAACGAGCCAGATAAAATTTGTGATACCAAACTAGCGACTTTAACAAAAGATATCGACTTAATTATCGGTGGACATACTCACACTTTTTTAGACAAACCAACTGTTTTAAAAAATGTAGTAGGCAAAGATGTATTGGTCAATCAAGTAGGCTGTTATGGCATAAATTTAGGCCGAATAGATTTCTATTTCGAAGAATCTAAATCGGTTACAACCCACGGAAAATCAATTATTGTTTGATTTCTCTGCAATTATTACATATTTATAAAAGGAGAAAAAAGCCAATGCATTAAAAGTCATGGCCAAAGGTCGAAGTAACTTTTGAAATTCATTGACTAAAAAATATTTTTCAATAAAAACCGAAAACTGCAACATCACAAAAAGCAAAACCGCTATCAATAAAACCGAGTTTTGTTTATTGTCATTCATGACATAACTAGAAAGAGCAATTCCCGCAAATACCGAAATTAGAATGTTTTGCAGCATAAGTAAATAAAAACTATTTTCCGGAATATCATTGGTTTCTATAAATAAGTAAAAGAAAATAAGTAAAAACGGAAGTGTCGCTATCAGCATCGGAATATAATCTTTTACTTTTTGTTGTGAAAAAACAAGGTAAATAATTACAAGCCGATGAATTGTAAAGATTATCAATGCATAATAAAGACAAATTGATGTATTAGGTATAAACAATATGTTTACCACCATTGAAAGCAATAACACAATAACAAAAATGGGATTCTTTTTGGTAGAATTTACAAGATATATTACGACCAAAAATAATGGAATCAGCGGTTTAAGCGAACAAATAAAAGGTGTATAGGCGAAGTATTCTGAAACAACTTCAAAGAAGGCTATGATGAAATAGCCAAAGGTCAATGACTTTAGTATATTGTCTTTTTTAACCATAGAAAATTGCTTACGGATATTAAAGTTAACACAAATTATAATACAAAATGATTCTTGGTCTTTAAAGTTTTAAGTCAGCATGGCTAAAAAATCATCTTCAGAAATAATCGGCACTTTTAATTGATTGGCTTTTTCTAATTTGGCCGGACCCATATTATCTCCAGCCACTACGAAATCAGTCTTTGCCGAAATCGAGCTGCCTACTTTACCTCCATTATCTTCTATGGCTTTTTTCAAATCATCCCGAGAAAATTTTTCGAACACACCGGAAACTACAAAGGTTTTGCCGGCGAGTTTATCTGTTGCATTCGGATTGTGTTTTTCAATCAACTCTAATTGTACACCAAACGCTTTTAAACGTGTAATGATTTTGACATTCTCTTCATTTTCAAAGAATTCGATTACACTTTGGGCAATCTTCTCACCTATTTCATCCACCAAAATCAAGTCCATTAAAGAAGCGTTTTGAATTGCCTCAATCGATTTATAATGTTTGGCTAACTTCTTGGCAACCGTTTCGCCAACATACCGAATTCCAATCGCATACAAAACCCTTTCAAATGGTACTTCTTTAGATTTTTGTACACCATTAACTAAATTCTCAGCCGATTTTTGGGCCATTCGTTCTAATGGTAAAATTTGGTCGACGGTCAATTCGTATAAATCAGCGTAGTCTTTTACTAAACCATTATTGAAAAGCAATGCTACTGTTTCTCCGCCAAGACCTTCAATATCCATTGCTTTGCGCGAAATATAATGCTGAATTCTTCCTATAATTTGCGGTGGACAACCATAAAAATTAGGACAATAATGATTGGCTTCGCCTTCTTTTCTTTCTAATTTAGTCTCACATTCCGGACAGTGCGAAATATATAGCGTTCTTTCTGAATCCGGATTTCTTTTGGCCAAATCAACCGCAATGATCTTCGGAATGATTTCACCGCCTTTCTCTACAAAAACGGTATCGCCAATTCTGATGTCGAGCTTTTCAATTTGGTCAGCATTGTGTAAAGATGCCCGTTTTACAATGGTTCCGGCCAATTGTACCGGTTCTAAATTGGCCACCGGAGTTATTGAACCTGTTCGTCCCACTTGATAAGAAATTGAATTTAATTGGGTAGAAACTTGTTCGGCTTTGAATTTGTAAGCCATTGCCCAACGCGGTGATTTGGCGGTGTAACCCAATTCATCTTGATGTTGAAAACTATTGACTTTAATTACAACGCCATCGGTTTCATAAGGTAAATTATGCCTGTGTTCGTCCCAATAATTGATGTATTCGAAAACCTCTTCTAAACTGTTTGCTAGTTTGGCTTCTTTTGGCACTTTGAAACCCCAATTTCTAGCCGCTTCTAATCCTTCGTATTGGGTTTTGATATTGAGGTTGTTGCCAACAATAAAGTACAACAAACATTCGAGCGGGCGTTTGGCTACTTCGCTACTGTCCTGTAACTTCAAACTTCCGGAAGCGGTGTTTCTTGGATTGGAATAGGGTGTTTCGCCGATTTCGATTAGTTCTTGGTTCATTTTTTCGAAACCTTCATACGGCAAAATGATTTCGCCACGAATGTCAAATCGGTCGGGAAAACTGCCTTTTAATTTAAGTGGAATCGACTTAATTGTTTTGATATTATTGGTAACATCATCGCCTTGAAATCCGTCGCCTCGTGTAATGGCTCGTTTTAGTTTTCCGTTTTCGTATGTTATAGAAATCGAAGCGCCATCATATTTCAATTCGCAAGTATATTGTAATGGCACATTTCCTAAAACTTTTTGGATTCGGGTTTCCCAATCGGTTAAATCATCTGTAGAATAAGAATTATCCAAAGAGTACATGCGGTAATCGTGTACGACTGTTTGGAAATTTTTGGTAATTGTTCCGCCAACGCGTTGTGTCGGGGAATTTTCGTCAAAAAATTCAGGATGCTGATTCTCTAAGTCTTGAAGTTGTTTTAGTTTTTGGTCAAATTCAAAATCAGAAATCGTAGGGCTATCTAACACATAATAGTTATGGTTGTGTTGGTTGAGTTCATCTCTTAAATCCTGAATAGTGGTTTGAATGTCCATAAATTGATTTGGTGATTTGCTTGCGCTAAAAATAACAATTCTATTCCAAAATTAGGATTAAAAACAAAAAAACCACTCCTTTCGAAGTGGTTTTTTACCATGAATTTTTGGTAGTTATTTTTGGATAATAATAAAATCGGAACGACGGTTTTTAAAATGTTGCTCTTCAGTACATTTCACACCATTACTGCATTTGTTGGTCAAGCGACTTTCACCGTAACCAATGGCGCTTTCAATTCTCGATGCATCAATTCCTTTCGAAATGATATACATTTGAGTCGATTTGGCTCTGTTGTCAGACAAGGTCATGTTATAAGCATCTTTTCCGCGAGAATCGGTATGCGATTCAATTTTTATTTTCACATTCGGGAAATTTTTCATTACAAAAACCACTTTATCTAATTCAACTGCTGCTTCAGGTGTTACATCATATTTATCATAATTAAAGAATATCGGGTTTACATCTACTTTTTCTTGTCCTTTTTCTACCACAATTAAATCTTCAAACTTGCTCAACTCAAAGTTGATGTCTTTCACTTTTTCCAAATTAGTTTTGGTGGTTTCAACAGTTCGTTCTTCGCTACTGTGATTTGGCTTAGAAGCGACCAATTTGAATTTCTTACCACAAGGCAATTTGATAATATAATTGCCATTAGCGTCAGTCTTTGTTTGATTTGTAGCATCACCAAAAGCGTCATAAGCGATAATAATTGCATTATCTATGGCCAATTTAGATTTTGAGTTGATGACTTTACCTGAGACGAATTGGTCACATTCCGGTTTTACCTTGGTAAAATAATAAATGTCATCATCGCCTTTTCCTAAAGCTCTATTAGAAGAAACGTAACCAAAAGTATCTGTTGCATCAACGATATAAGCAAAGTCATCTTTGTTACTATTTATTGGTGCACCGAGGTTTCTTGGCACCGAGAAATTTAAACCGCCTGAAAATTTACTTTCATAGACATCTAAATCTCCCCAACCGTAATGACCGTCAGAAGAAAAATACAAAGTTCCGTTTCGAAAATAAGGAAATAATTCGTTACCGATAGTGTTTACTGTTGGCCCTAAATTTTGTGGCGTGCTCATGGTTCCGTCTTCGGCAATTTGAACAACATACAAATCGGTTTCACCATACCCGCCGGGCATATCGGATGCGAAAAACAAGCATTTTCCGTCTTCGCTTAATGATGGATGTCCAACCGAATACTTATCGCTATTGAAGAACAGTTTTTCGGTTTTGACCAGTTTGTCTTCTTCAATTTTACCTCTGATGATTTGGAAATTATTAGTTCTGGATTGGTCGATAATCAGTTTCTTATCTTTCACGATATTAGTGGTATAATAAACTGTTTTCCAATCCGGACTGAATGTTGCTGTAGCCTCATGGTATTTGGTCATCACATTAGGCAAAAAAAGTGATTCATTGAACAAACTTCCGTCAGCTACATTTCTTTCAGCCAAATAGAGATTCAAGAAAGGTTGTTTGTTCCAACTGTATAACTTTTCGCCATGCTTTGTGGTGTCTTTACTTGACGCATAGACAATCTTATCACCATAAAAAGCCGTTCCAAAATCAGACTTATTGGTATTAATATCCAGATTTTTTACTGTATAAAGCGGTTTGGTCTTAGCCAAACTATCCATTTGACGTTTTTGATTTACGAAGCGTGCTATTTCTTTTTCGTCACCCTTTTTATTCAAAAACTCTCTGGTTAGTCTATCGGCTTTTTCATAATCCATTACCCCTTTCAAAGATTGAATATAGCGCAGAAAATAACCATCAGAAATGGTTTGACCTTGAATATCATAAAGTTTCTGATACCACTTAAGTGCATTTCTGTTGTCATCGGTATAATAATAGGAATCGGCAACATTCTTTATGGTTTGTGCTCCTGGTTTATCAACGTTTTTCAGATACTCTTCATAAGCTTTTGCGGCGTCAACATAAGCCATTGTCTTAAAAAGATGGTCTGCTTTTTTCAATTTCGTTTGTGCAAAACCTGATGACAAACAAAAGAACATAATTAGGATATATATTTTTTTCATGATTTCAGGGTTTTAGAAAAATCTCGGAGATTTTATTTGTTGGGATTTCTTTTGCAATTGATAACGAAGAATAATCTCGTGAGAGCCATCGTTGTATTTATTCAAATCGGTTACAGTGTAATCATAGGCATAACCAATATACAAGCTATTGGAAATTTGAAAACCTGCCAAGGCACTAACCGAATCATCCAAGCGATGAGAAACACCAAGTGTAAATTTCTCTTGAATTAAAAAATTCGCCGAAATATCCATTGACATAGGCGCACCGCTAACAGCCTTTAGCATGTAAGCAGGTTTGAATTTTAAATTATCTGAGAAATTGAAAACATAGCCTCCGATAAAATAATAGTGAAGTCTGTCGTAATCAATAGCTTCTTCTACATCATCGTAATAATTACCTCTGATAAAACTTGGTACTGAAGCTCCGATATACCATTTATCACTGTAGAAATACAAACCGGCACCTAAGGAAGGTTTCATTTTGTTATCGATATTTTGATTCAACAAAACATCAATCGGATCATTGTACCTTCCTCTTGTCCAGTCGACATTCAATACTCGCATTCCTGCTTTAAGTCCAAATGCCAATTTTCTTTCGTTAGGAAATGCAATGCTATAAGAGAAATTTCCATCGATGTACAACTCGTTTGAAGGTCCGAGTTTGTCATTAACAATGCTAAACCCTAAACCCACTTTGTCATTTCGCATAGGAGAATGAATGGCGAAGGCTTGAGTTTGAGGTGCGCCATCGATACCAATCCATTGAGAACGATGTAAAAGAACGGCTTCCAATGAACCGGTTGAACCAGCATAGGCAGAGTTGACAGTCATAGTGTTATACATATACTGAGTATATTCCGGGTCTTGTTGCGCCTTTATGATAAAAGGACAAAAGATGTACAGCAATAAAAAGTGTACTTTATTGATATTTATATATGGTTTCATACTTTTTCTATTTAGTTTAATAATTAAGAAAATGATTGTAATGCTATCTTGTGATGGCTAACCAACCCGTTTTCGGAGTTGAATTATCACCAATATCGAGGATATAATAATAAGTCCCGGTTGGTAACTTTTCCTCTCTATTGAGAACTCCTGAAACGTTGGCAGTTCCGTCCCAATCATTGCTATAGGCCTTTTTATCATAAACTAAAGAACCATATCTATTGTACACACTTAGTTTGTTATTTGGATAATTTTCTATACAATCAATGGTGAAAGTATCATTAGCACCATCGTTATTTGGGCTAAATTCATTATAAACGACTAAACAAATAGGGCTAACTTCACTATCATCACTATTATTAGAACCATCAGAATCAGTAGGGTCTGAAATATCTATTGTGGCTACATTCAAGTAATTTCCGGTTGACAAGACTTTAACTGTGACTGTTAAAACCGCACTTGTATTGGCCGGAAGTACCGGAATATTCCATATTCCTGTTAGGTTGTTATAAGTTCCTACTGTGGTTGTAGCACTTATAAAACTGTATCCTGATGGCAGATTTTCATTAACGATTACGTTTAAAAATTGACCGCTTCCAATATTATTGACAGTAATAGTAAAAGTTACATTATCATCAATACTTGGCGTAGGATTATCAACATCTTTACTGATGGTTAAATCAGAGCAAGTTCGAACAATTAAGTTGAAAGAAGCATTGCTATTTCCACTACAACTATTAGAATATGAAACACTAACATTTCCTTGACCAATAGCCAACCACGAAATAGTAATAGTGTTATCGGTTGATTGTCCGCCGGAGATAATTGAACCATTGGTTACGGTCCAAACATAATTATCCATTCCTGGATTTGTAGTGTAAGTAACTTGTTCAAAAGCACATGCTTCGTTTCCTCCGCCTAAAATCTCAGCTTGACCACTTCCATTGAAAGTCACCAATATGGCCAATCGAATACTGCTTTCACATCCTGTATTGGTGTCAACTATTGCAGCATAATAAGTAGTTCCGTTTACTAAAGGAGTTGATGTTGTCAATTGACTACCACCAATAGCATTTGCATACCAAACAATATTGCTTTCATTCACTTGAAGATTAGCAATTGTTGGTGCATCAACCAAACAAAAGGTTTGAGTAGTATCATTGGTTGTTGGTGTTCCCGGATTAGAAAGCGTTACGCTTACTGCTAATCTCGTAACACTCTCACATCCGGTGGATATATCTAATAATGAAGCATAATAAACACTGCCATTTGTTAGGACTGTTGTTGTTGCTAATGGACTACCGCCAGTAGCATTAGCGTACCAAACAATATTGCTTTCATTCACTTGAAGATTGACAATTGTTGGTGTCTCAGCCAAACAAAATGCTTGAATTGCATTAGTTGTTGTTGGCGTACCGGGATCCGTAATAGAAACGCTTATCGCTAATCTAATCGAACTTTCACAGCCTGTTGTAACATTTAATGATGATGCGTAATATACATTACCATTTACCAAAGGAATTGTTGCTGCTAATGGACTTCCTCCTATTGCACTAGCATACCAAATAACATTAGTCTCATTCACTTGAAGATTGGCAATTGTTGGCGCAGCAATCTGACAAAACGTTTGATTAGTATTCGAAGTAGTTGGTGTTGCCGGATCAGTAATTGTAACACTTACGGCTAATCTTTCGATACTCTCACATCCAGTTACTGTATCTGTTAAAGCGGCAAAATAAGTATTTCCATTTACTAATAAATCGGTTGTAGCCAATTGACTTCCATTGGTACTGTTTGAATACCAAACTATATTGCTTTCATTGACTTGCAAATCAGCCACACTTGGAGCATCAATCAAACAAAATACCTGATTTGTATTCGAAGTAGTTGGCGTTCCAGGATCATTTATGACTATCATCACCGATTTAAATGTTCCGGCTAAGTTCAAACAAGTGATATCACTTTGCATGGCTACATAATAAGTATACGGACTATTGTTGTATGACAAGCCTGTAACGGTTAGCGTGCCATTAGCCGCTACTGAAAATGTAGCTCCGTCAATTATAGAACCATCAATAATGGGCTGCGTAGTATCATTAGTTAAATACCAAGAAAATTGAGGATTAGAGTTAGAGGTTGTTGGAACTATAACAGCCGGTTGATTGTTGCAAATTGAAGCGTCAGTTGCATTGATGTCTAATGCTGTAGAAAAAGGTAAAATAGTAAATGTAATTTCTTTTCTGTCAGGTTCAGCTGTTTCACAATATTCGTCAGAACTTACGCCTAAATAATAGGTGTAGGTTCCCGGTGTTAATCCTGACACAGTTAGCAAAGAACTTGTTTCACCTGCAATAGATTGAACTGTTGTTCCGTTTAAATAGTACCAATGAAAAATTGGATTAGTTATGGTAATGGCCGAATTTAACTCAGCTTGTAAAAGAATCGTTCCTGTGGTGCTACAAAGAGTAGTATCTATAGCTCCATTTATCAAAACTTGCGTAATGGCAGTTTCGGGAGCTGTTTCTCCAACATTTAAAGTTACTCTACCTCTATCATAAACGGCACAACCGAAACGGAACGACTGAATGTAAAAATCATGTAATCCTGGACTTAAATTCGCCGGAACCGTAAAACTCATTCCTGTCGAAACTATGTTTCCTCCTATTTCGGCATCATACCAAATAAATGTTGTACAATCAACCGGCGCTATACTTAACTGTACTACTTGACCCGGACAAACATTTATGGTGTTTGTTGCATCGCCACCAATAACTGAAGTATCAGCACGTCGATTTACATCGTGTATTCTTAAAAAATCTAGCACGTCAACAGTGCCGCCAAAACGAATAGCTATTCTGTCATAAGGCATTGTTTGCGGTTGCACAACCAAAGCATATAAATTACTGCTTATAAGTGATAAACTTAACAAACTGGAATTATGATCAATTGGAGGTCCAACAGGAGAATTACCAAGGTACATCTGAATTGAAAAGCCACTCAATAAAGACAAACTCAAAAGTGTTGATGGTTTAGACATCATAATTTCAAGAGTATCTCCCGCTAAAGTTGGTGTATTGAAAGAAATAGTCAAATCGGCTGCTGCCAAAATACCAGCACCACTATACATCGTCGCATAAGTAATCAAACTAGTATCAACTGCTTCATAGGGATTATCGACACCAACTGTTGCAGTAGTTATTCCAACACCTAAATCATAAGCGCCATAGAAAACATCTTCTATATCTGATACACTACAAGTGATTTGAGCAACTTGTTTGTCATAATAAGCTTCATACACATTTACATTTTGTGCAACACTGGCCACAGAACCTACAATGATTCTAATTCCATCATAATCTTGTGGTCCGCTGAGGTTAGACGGCACAAAAGTGTATTCGAACACGTTTTCGCCTGATAACAAATCAACTATTGATCCTGAAATAGGCTGGATAAATCCAATATCAATTGGGACTCCCGAAGTATTTCTCTTGGTTCCTACAACAGAGTAAGCACCTAAAGCCACTAAACCACTATAATTAGAACCTAATTTAACATTCACTGGTGTTCCGGCCGGAATTAAATCATCCCATTGTAAAGTTTGCCAAGTAGTTCCAATACCTAACAATCCGATACCGGTAACTATGGTGGAATGAGATTGGATATTTTCATCAATGGCATTACTTCCGTTAAAAACACCTCCGGTAATTATAGAACCCCAACTTTGGGAATCGGCATATTTTCTTTCAGTTAAAATCGGGCAATTGGCAGGATCAATAACTGATACAAAAGCATTTCCTGAAGCCGAACAACTTCCATTACTTGAAATCGCAGTAAAAGTATAAAAACCTGCAGTAGAAAATGGTCCGGCTACGTTTGAAGCTAGAGCGTTACCGTCAGAATCATACCAAACAATCGGTGCATTTGAAGTGGCATTGAAAGTAACAGAGCTCCCAATATTCACCACATTATTAACATTGGTTACGACCAAATTAATTTCCGGATTTACTGTAACGTTAACTGATTGAATTAAAGAAGAACAACTTCCGCTTAAACTTGTTGATTGAACATAATACAATCCCGAAGCTTGAATATTGGCAGCCGCTTCAACAGTAATTGGTGTATTAGTACTATCGAAAAAACTATAAACGATATCACTTGAGCTATCAAAGTTTAAAATAGCATCTCGCAGATTAACACTTCCGCAACCTTCAATAGTTGGTGAAAGAGTCAACGTTAAAGCTGTTGCATAATGAACCGTAACTTGTTTTAAGGTATTTGCCTCGTTTTCACAAATACCATTTACCGTTAGCGAAATATAATAATTATAAGGAGAATTTAAAGCAGTCAATCCTGAAATAGTTAGTTCTCCATTCGCATTATTTAAAACATAAGTAACTCCGGCATCACCCGAAAATCCGGTAGTAATTTCTATGGTCTTTAATTGATCTTTGTAGTATCTAAAAGTAGCGCCACCAATTGATGATGACGGAGAAAGAACAATCAAACCATTACAAGCTTGCAAGGTATCAGGAATTAAAATATCAGCTGCTACGGGTAAACTAATCACGGTGACAGCAACCCTAATTCTTAAAGATTCTTCCGGGCAACCGATTCTTTTGGCAGAAACATAATAATAAGTATTTTGTGTCAAAGCCGGTGTTATAAAAGGTTGACCTGAGCTCAAAGTCGCCAAAGCTGTTCCGCCAACTGCTTGGTCATACCAAATTAATTCGGTTCCGGCACTTGTTGTGGCTATTAAGGCAGCCGTGCTTCCGGAACAAATTGTTGGATTAAGGGTAAAAGTATCGGTAATTATAGGATTTGCCGGTGCACGAGTTATATCATACAAATCCAAACTCTGTGTCAATTGAACATTCAATAAGGAGTTGTATCTGATTGTAATTCTATCAACAGGAACATTTGGAGAAAAAGAAACTGTTGCAATCTGATTGCTTTGAAGCAGTGTCAATAAATCTAAGTTTAAAAGCGAATTTAAACTTGTTGTCATCATCGTATTAGGTCCATTCGAAGCAATAATTTGAATATTATTGGCAACGCCTAACGCCAATAAAGAGGAATCAACTTTCATTCGAATAAAAAACTGATCAGTTGGTTGAGACAATCCATCATAATAAACAGTTTGTTCGATTGAAGCTGCAACCGCTAAAATTCCCAAACTAAGTCTTGAATAATTAGTGGTATTGGCATCTAAAACGTTTTTCGGATTGCTAACACCGGCACCACCTAAACCTAATAGATCCAGATTTAAACCGGAGCCACTATAAGAAGTATAACTTGCCAGTCCACAAGCATCAGGTGTTCCAACATAAAATGCTTCATAAACATCCAATCGTTTGGTATTGCCTAATCCAATTAATGAACCGACTCTGTTAGTCAAACGAATTCTGTCATAAGGTTGCGAAGGCGTTAATGCAATAAAATACTCATTATTAGCATTAATGACAATTTTTAGTCTCTCTAAAGCAAAGTCGTTTAAGATTTGACTATTTCCAATTAGCACTGTTGTAGTACCATTTTTTGCTTCAACGGTGAATTCTTGATTTCCTACCAATAAAACACCTCCAACATCAGATAATAATCCGCCGAGACTTCCGCCAAGTAGGGATGGCAGTATGTTATCATCGGTTTGAATTTTCACATAAGATGTGGTGTTTGCCGGTAAAACTGAATCGAATTTAAGTTCTAAATGTCCTGAGTAAGCGCCAATTCCAATGGCAATTCCTGAGCTAGCTCTTACTCTAGCAGTTGTTGACAAATTACCGTCTGTAGCATTTGAAGCAAAATCAACATTGCTCTGACTGGTAATTGTGGTTGCATAAACCGGTATTGATTGTGCTTCCATTTTTTGTAGAAAGCCAAGTACCATAAAGTAGATTACAAAAAGACATATCCTAAGCTTTTTGTCAGGGGTAAAGTTTAATTCCATTAGCAGTAATTTAAGTGAATATTTAGGGTAATTATTTCCTTAATTAATAGTTTATTGCCTTTGTGGTATTTGTGGTGGCTTTTTGATTATTGTAGGTTGAAGCAGTATTTTTATAAATATTTTTTTTGTTTTATTTTACGGTTTTTGATTTATTTTTTTACGGTTATTTATTCTTCTGTAATCTTTAACTTATATATACAACAACAAACATCCTCTTTTATGTTATTTATCGATTTAATCTGTTAATTAAAGGTTAGAGCTAATATTTTTAACTAATTGTATACTACTTTAGAGGGTCAATTAATATATATTTGTTTTTAATTTTACTGATGCTTAATTTATTATTAACTAAAAAATCATTTGTTAATTTTTACCGACAAATCAGTTTTAAAAAATTTATTAGCTTACCCATTTCAGAGTCATAAAGTGAGATATTGACTTTTGTTATACGATAAAAAAAATACCACAATCGTGAATGTTTTTTTATTACTTATTGCCAACTCTATGAACACCAATAGAGTAATAAATTATTAAAAAAATATTAACTCATATTTTTATTCTCAGGATAAAAGTATAATACATTTTGCGAATATGCAAGAGAAAACATCTCAAAATGCGAATTTAATTTTGCAAAAATTAAAATTTGCCCTAAAAGTAAAGACCGATATAGAGCTTTCTGAAATATTGAATGTAAAGCCAAATACAATTTCCTCTTGGAAAAAAAGAGACACACTTGATTACAGTGGGATAATCGCTATTTGCGAATTATACGAAATTGATTTGAACGATATTTTTTTAAGTAAATCAAATTCTAAAAACTACGATAGCCTAGAAGACGGTACTTTCTTAGTGAGTAGAGAATCCCAATTTCAATATTGTGTAGACAATAAAAGCATCCTGGAAACACTACCGAAATTCACTTTTCCTTTTTTAAGAGGTGAATCGACCCGTGCATTTCAAGCGGTTAGCAACAATATGTTTCCGTTGATTGAAGAGCGATCTTATGTACTTTGTTCAGCAACTGATATTGACCAAGTAAAGAACAATGACTTAGTAGTGGTAATCAGTCAGAAGAAAGGGATTTTCATTAATCGTTTACAGATAACAGAAGACCCGAACACTATCCTATTAAAAAATGATTATGTAGTCAATCACGATATTACTTTTGATAAGAGTGATATCAATGAGTTATGGCTAATCAAAGGCGTTTTGTCATATGACGTCAGTAGAAATAGCAAATTAAAATATCTGACCGATAATTTAAAATTGATGGACAAAGTGCTATCTATAATTAAATAGCACTTGACCAATACAATTTTTATTTTACGACTGAATAATGCCGTTGATTTGAAGGTATAATTGTCCGTCGCTCAAGATAGCGCCTTGCATAATTAAATCGAATATGGAAGTATTTCGACTTTCTTCGTATTCTTTTTTGCCTAAATGGATTTCGACTGTATCGGTAAACAAATTATCGCTTAGCCATTGTAAACCTTTTTTTTCCATAAAATTCACTTCAGTATCTAAAGCTTTTAAAACGATAGACTGAATGAATTTTTCCTGACAATGAAAAAGGAAAATATGGTTTTTGGAAAAATGTTCTAAATATTGAGCGTTGCTCAAAACGCCTTCCCATATTAAATCAGAGAACACGTCTAATTCTTGTTCGGCCACTTCCGGTTTTTCGGCTTTGATTTTGTCCCATTCGCTTTTGTCAATAGATTGGGTAGCCAAGAAGTTGCTGAACTCTTGGTGTAAGGCTTCGAATTGTTCTTTGGTTAGTCTTTTGTATTTCACTCGTTAATATTTTTTGTCTTTTAATGGTCTCGTGTAACCCGTGAATGGGTTCCATTCTTTAAGTGGCTGAGTGCCTAAGTTTACTGAGTTTTTGTTTTGTTGTGTAAAGCCTAGCCCCGATAGCAGTGGAAATCCTTTTTATTTTTAAATAAAAATAAAAAGATTGCAACGTATAGCGGGAATAGCTCCTAAAAAAAAATCCCGACTTACATCGGGACTTTATATACTGTATATCGAAATATTATTTCTCAGCTACAATTTCGTATGGTAATTCGATAACTACTTCTCTGTGTAATCTTACAGTTGCAGCATATTTACCGGTACGTTTAACTACTCCACTAGTGATGAATTTTCTATCGATTGGTTGACCAGCAGTTTCTAAAGCCGAAGCGATATCAATATTAGTAATCGAACCGAATAATTTTTCTCCACCAGCTTTTGCAGTGATTTTAATCTCTAAAGCTTTTAAGGCTTCTGCTAATTTTTTAGCATCATCCACAATTTTAGCTTCTTTGAAAGCTCTTTGCTTTAAGTTTTCAGCTAAAACTTTTTTAGCAGATGGTGTTGCCAATTGAGCAAAACCTTGTGGGATTAAATAATTACGACCGTAACCGTTTTTTACTGTTACTACGTCATCTTTAAATCCTAAATTCTGAACGTCTTGTTTTAAGATCAATTCCATGTTGTTGTCCTTTATTAGAGAAGTTAGGTTCCGATTAACGGGAAACCAACAACTATTGTTTAATTATTATTTTAATAAATCGGCCACGTATGGCATTAAAGCTAAATGACGTGCTCTTTTCACAGCTACAGACACTTTTCTTTGGTATTTTAAAGAAGTTCCTGTTAAACGTCTTGGTAAAATTTTACCTTGCTCGTTAACGAATTTCAATAAGAAGTCAGGATCTTTATAATCAACATATTTGATACCTGATTTTTTGAAACGACAGTACTTTTTAGTTTTGTTGGTTTCAATATTCAATGGAGTAAGATATCTGATATCTCCGTCCTTTTTTCCTGAAGCGGATTGTTGTAAAGTTGCCATAATTACGCTTTTGTTGCTTTTAATTTAGTTCTTCTTCTTTCAGCCCAAGAGATTGCGTGTTTGTCTAAACTTACTGTTAGGAAACGCATCACTCTTTCGTCACGTCTAAACTCAGTTTCAAAAGCAATAAGAGCTTCTCCTGATACTTTAAATTCGAATAAATGGTAAAAACCACTTTTCTTGTTTTGGATTTCGTAAGCTAGTTTTTTCAAGCCCCAATCCTCTTTAGATACCATCTCTGCTCCTTTTGACGTAAGAAAATCTTCAAATTTGCTTACTGTTTCCTTTACCTGAACTTCAGATAAAACGGGATTTAAGATGAAAACAGTTTCGTAATGATTCATAATAAATTTTGTTAAATTTTAAATTGGGCGCGAAGATATAAAATGTTTTTTGAAATACAATCGCAATAGGCCTTAAATCGTCTAAAAGTAAAAAATATCGTTTAAAAGCAAAAAAAATCGATGAAATGTTAGGTGGATTAAAAAAAAGTATATATTTTTACATCACCAAATCTATAATAAATAATATTATGAAACTAAATTGTGTTGTTGTTGATGATAGTTCAATCCAAAGGATGATCATTGCAAAGTTAGTAAATAATCACCCGAATCTACATTTAGTAGGTGATTTTTCTAATGCAATTGAAGCAAAAAATTGCATGTCGGTTCATACTGTTGATTTAATCTTTCTCGATATAGAGATGCCGGTTATCAGCGGATTTGATTTTTTAGATGGATTAAAAGTAAAACCCCAAATTATTTTTATCACGTCGAAAGCAGAATACGCTATGAAAGCGTTCGATTATGATGCTACGGATTACCTACAAAAACCGATA
Source organism: Flavobacterium sp. (assembly GCF_046293665.1). GTDB lineage: Bacteria > Bacteroidota > Bacteroidia > Flavobacteriales > Flavobacteriaceae > Flavobacterium. The sequence continues at coordinate 71,153 of NZ_JBKBOL010000010.1, read as the reverse complement.
GCTTTAGATCGTTTCAATGCTTCAGTTCGAAGAGCCATGGATTTCCACATGCTTAAGAAAGAAAATCAAGAAGAAGAAGGAGAACATATCTTTATTAAGAGTAACCTTAAGAAACTAAAAGTTTATACCAATAAAATTAAGTGGATTGAAGCTTACGGAGATTATGTAAAAGTAGTAACAGAAGAAGACAGTAATCTGGTACTTTCAACCATGAAATCGTTCGAACAAGATTTGTCGAAAGAAAAATTCATCAGAGTTCACAAATCTTACATCATTAATATTGATAAAGTAGAACGTTTCAACAGTAAGTTTGCGGAAATTGGTTTGACTAAAATTCCATTAAGCCGCAATAAAAAAGAAGATTTAATTAAAGCTTTAGCTATTGCTTAAAATTACTCAATAAAAATCGACATTTACAGTAACTTTAATCGTTCTGTATTGTAAAACCAAATCAAAACTATTCAGTACTTTCTGGATAGTTTTTTTTGTGCCTTGCAATGACGTTTCACCAGGAATTTTAATCATAATGGTTCGAATGTACTCATTTCGAATGCGACTAATCGCCGGTTCTTCGGGACCGAGCACAGGAATCGATAAGTTTTGTTGCAACACTTGATACAACCACATCGAACCTTCTTTGAGTTTGTCAAAATCACGATGCTTTAAGGTAAGCTTTATCAAGCGATAAAATGGCGGATAGTAATAAATCTTCCGTTCATACAATTGCTCCTTGTACATGCCTTCATAATCGTTGTTAGTGACTTGCTGAATCACATTGTGTAACGGATTATAAGTTTGAATAATCACTTTTCCTCTTTTCTCACTTCTACCCGATCGTCCGGAAACTTGTGTCATCATCTGGTAACTTCTTTCAAAAGCCCTGAAATCGGGATGATACAACATATTGTCGGCGTTCATAATGCCAACTAAAGAAACATTATCAAAGTCTAAACCTTTGGCTAACATTTGGGTTCCAACCAAAACATCAATTTCACGATTTTTAAATCCGTCAATGATTTTTTCAAAGCTGTATTTACCACGAGTTGTGTCTTGGTCCATACGTTTGATGTTTTTGTTTGGAAATAACTCGGCCAATTCCAACTCAATTTGCTCCGTACCAAAACCTTTGGTCTCTAAATCAACGCTCGAACAAACATGACAATTCGATGGTTTCGCCATATTGTAACCACAATAATGACAACGCAATTGGTTTTTATATTTATGGTAAGTTAAACTCACGTCACATTGCGGACATTGTGGCACATGACCACAAGTGAGGCATTCTAAAACAGGAGAAAAGCCACGGCGATTTTGGAATAAAATCACTTGCTCATTATTGGTAAAAGCTTCGGTGATTGCTTCGATTAATGTCAGGCTGAAATGACCTTTCATCTTTTTTCGGAAATAACTATCTTTTAAATCGACTAATTCAATTTCGGGCATTTGTACTTTACCAAAACGTTCTTTTAAACTTACGAAACCAAATTTTCCAGCAGTCGTCGCATTATAATAAGTCTCCATACTTGGTGTAGCCGAACCTAATAAAACTTTAGATTGATGGGCATTCGCCAAAACAATAGCCGAATCACGGGCATGATATCTTGGTGCCGGATCTTGTTGCTTGAACGTTGGTTCGTGTTCTTCATCCACAATGATTAAACCCAAATCAGAAAAAGGCAAAAACAAAGCCGACCGCGCTCCAATTACCACTTGTGCTTTTTCGGAACAATTTAAAACTTGGTGCCAAACTTCCACGCGTTCATTATTACTATATTTCGAATGGAAAACAGCGACTTTGTTGCCAAAATGTTGCGTTAAACGCGAAACCAATTGCGTGGTCAAAGCGATTTCAGGCAACAAATACAAGACTTGTTTTCCGACAGCAATGTAATTTTCTATGAGTTTGGTATAGATTTCCGTTTTTCCACTGGAAGTTACACCATGCAACAAACAAACGTCTTTTTCTGCAAACGATTTTTCAATTTCATTAAAGGCATTTTGTTGTGCTTCGCTTAAAGACAATTGATTATCGAGTTTATTTTTATCAAAATTGACTCTGTCTTCCTGAATGTAATATTCTTCAAAAACACCTTTCTCAACTAAAGCTTTTACAATAGCCGTTGAAGTTTTAGCGGTTTCTGTTAATTGTTTAACCGAAATAGGCTTTTTCTCTTGTGCTTGTAATTGGAAATACTGTAATACCAATTCCTTTTGCTTATTCGCATTCTTATTGAAATTATCCAATAAAGCGATGAGATTTTGTTCTGATTGGTATTGCTCGTGCAAACGAATATACCTAATAAGTTTGGGTTTGTATTCTTCCTGAATTTCTTCTTCGAGCGAAATGATATTTTTGTTGATTAACTTTTGAATAACCGGTAAAACCGTTTTCTTGTTGAGAATATCAATAATGTTTTGAACCTTTAAAGAACTTTGATATTGTAAGGCTTCATAAATCAAAAATTCATCGTCTGATAATTCGTTTTCATTAATAAAGGTTTCTTTTCGTTGGGAAATAATGGTTTCACTTTCGAGCAACAAAGCCGACGGCAAAGCGCCACGATAAACATCGCCTATATTACACATATAATAAGAGGCAATCCAAAACCAAAGGTTGATTTGAAATTCGTTTACTATGGGTTTTTCGTCAAGAATTTGGTGGATTTCTTTAGCTTCGTAAAGCGTTGGTGCGTTTTGATGCAAATCGATTACGAGCGCAGTGTAAATTTTGTTTTTACCAAATGGAACAGCGATTCGCATTCCTTTAGTAATAAAATTATATTCAGCTTCTGAAACCTTGTAAGTGAAAGTTTTAGACAAAGAAAGCGGAATGATAACTTCAATAAAATAATTCATTTAAAAGAGCTTATTTTTGTCTAATCCAAGTTTGAGATCTTCCAAAAAGAGAGATACCAATATAGCCGCGAACTATCAATTTGTTTTTCTCTTTTAAGGTAATTTTACAACTGTATGATTTTCCGTTTTTAGGATCAATTACACTTCCGCCATCATAAACATTTCCATTTTTGATTAAGCCTTTAATGATGACTAATCCTAATATTGGTTTGTTATTATCTGCACCTTCACATTTTACACATTTGTGAAACTTATGTTCAATATCTAGTATGTCGATTATTTTGCCATAAACTTTTCCGTCTAGTTCATAGATTTCAACAATGCCTTTTTCCATACCGGTTTCATCATCAATAGTTTTCCATTTCCCAAAAATAGTTTGACTAAAACTCATTTGGAAAATCAGTAAAAAAATTAATAACAACTTTATTTTCATAGTGTTTCCAGCTCTTTTTGCTTTGTTCTTTTGATATGATTTATCGATGAATTTAAATCAAAACCTAAAAGTAAAATCATGCAGTTAATCCAAATATAAAACATAACTACGAGCAATGTACCAATGGAACCGTAAAGTTCGTTGTATTTAGAAAACTTCACTACCCAAATACCAAAAAAATAAGAGGAAATTATAATCAGAATTGTGGTAAACACCGAACCAATTGAGATAAACGAACGTTTTGCGTCTCTTTTGATTCCGAATTTAAACAACAATGAAGTCGTAATCAAAATCATTAAAATCACAAAAATATACCTTCCCATTTCGATTAATGGGATTTTATCTGAAAGTACATCTTGTAATTTAGTCTTCTGAATAAAAACTTCAAAAACCACAATCGCTGCTACGGTTATTATCAATACTAATGACAATAAAATAGAAAGTCCAAGTGACACAAAATACTGTCTGAAAAACTTTCTTTTTGATAAAATATCGATGTGATGCGAACTTTCAAATCCGCCTAAAATGGCATTTACACCGTTGGTCATCAATAAAATCGCCATAAAAAAACCGGTAGAAATCAAACCACTGTTACTATTGTGCAAAATATCCTCAATAATTACTGCTATGGCGTCATAAGTCGTAGGCGGAACACTTTGTTGAACAAAATCTAAAAAATCCTGTTGAAATCCTTCAATAGGTATGTAAGGAATCAAGTTTAAAATAAACAGCATGAAAGGAAACAACGCCATAAAAAAACTCCAAGCAATCGCAGCAGCTCTATAAGAAATGGCGCCTTCAATGATTCCGATAAAGTATAAATCGAGCAATTCATAAAGTGACAAACCGTGAAGCCATGGCAGTTTTATACGATCTAATAAAGAAATCAATTGCTTAATTACCGGAATCTTTTTCAACTTAGATTCTACCTCTGAACTCATCTTAAATGGCTTTTAAACTTAAATCCATATTATAAACCGAATGCGTTAAAGCGCCGGAAGAAATATAATCAACACCGCATTCCGCATATTGGCGAATAGTAGTTTCATTAATGTTTCCTGAAGATTCGGTCAAACATTGGTCGCCAATTAGCACTACCGCTTTTTCGGTATCTTCAAAATTAAAATTGTCTATCAGAATTCTGTAAACACCATCATTTTGAAGTATTTCTTCAATTTCGGCTAAATTTCTGGCTTCGACTATAATCTTTAAATCGAGATTATTGTGTTTTAAAAAGGCTTTGGTTTTAGTGATTGCAGCTGTAATTCCACCTGCAAAATCGTTGTGATTGTCTTTCAACATAATCATATCATACAACGCAAAACGATGGTTCTCACCGCCACCGATTTTCACCGCCCATTTTTCACAAGCACGAAATCCAGGTGTCGTTTTTCGAGTATCTAAGATTTTAGTTTTGGTGCCTTCTAAAAGTTGGACGTATCTATTGGTCTTAGTCGCAATAGCCGACATTCTTTGCATAGAATTCAACACCAATCGCTCCGCTTTCAAAATAGATTGCGAACTTCCGGAGACATAAAAAACGATGTCTCCGTGTTTTACCGGAGTTCCGTCTTCTATAAAAACCTCGACTTCTAGCGTTGGGTCAACATTTTCGAAAATCATTTTGGCAAATTCTACACCGGCAATAATTCCGTTGTCTTTGACCAAAAGTTTGGCTTTTCCTTTGGCTGTATCCGGAATGCAAGCCAACGAACTGTAATCGCCCTGACCAATATCCTCACGAATGCCGTTTTGAATAATTGTATCAAGCTCTGTTTGAAATTGTTTCTCTGAAATCATTGGACAAGTATTGTTTGGCTAAAGTAATTTGAAAATTTGAAAATTTGAAGATTTGAAGACGAAAAATTACCTTTTTTAAAACATTTTCAAATTGACACATCTTCAAATTTTCAAATCATTTGTTACCTTTGCGTCACAACAACACAATCCATGTACAAACTACTCCTTCGCCCAATTCTTTTTTGGTTTGATCCGGAAGAAGTGCATTATTTCACTTTCTCCTTGGTTAAATTTATTTCCAAAATTCCTTTTGTTCCCCATCTTTTAAAATCGATTTATGAAGTCGAAGACCAACGTTTAGAACGTGAAGTTTTTGGGCTTAAATTTAAAAATCCGGTCGGACTAGCGGCTGGTTTTGACAAAGATGCCAAGCTTTACAATGAGTTATCGCATTTTGGTTTCGGGTTTATCGAAATTGGTACTTTGACACCCAAACCTCAAGATGGCAATCCTAAAAAGCGACTATTCCGTTTAAAAGAAGATAGCGCGATTATCAACCGAATGGGATTTAATAATGGCGGTGTTGAAGCGGCAGTTTTGCGATTAAAAGAAAACAAAGGTGTTTTGATTGGCGGCAATATTGGTAAAAACAAAGTGACTCCAAATGAAAATGCGACTTCAGATTATTTAATTTGTTTTGATGCGTTATTCCAATATGTTGATTATTTCGTGGTGAATGTAAGTTCGCCGAATACACCAAACCTCAGAGAATTACAAGAAAAAAAGCCGTTAACCGAGCTTTTAAACACTTTACAATCGCATAATTTATTGCACCGAAAACCAAAACCAATTCTGCTGAAAATCGCGCCCGATTTGTCTGACGAACAATTATTAGACATTATCGATATTGTAAACGATTCTAAAATTGCCGGCGTCATTGCTACGAATACAACCATTTCCCGTGAAGGTTTACAATCGGAAAATAAAATAGAAACTGGTGGTTTATCGGGCAAACCTTTGACTAATCGTTCTACAGAAGTAATTCGTTTTCTTTCTGAAAAAAGCAACAAAGCCTTCCCTATTATTGGTGTTGGCGGCATTCATTCGGCGGAAGATGCGATTGAAAAACTAGAAGCCGGCGCGAGTTTAGTACAACTTTATACCGGATTTATTTATGAAGGTCCGAATTTGATTAAAGAAATCAATCAAAAAATTCTAGAAAAAAAGTAGGCAGTAATTGGTTAACAACCCGACCAAAAAAGCAGTTCCGAAACTCAACAACGTTCCAATAAGAACATATTCGGTTAGTTTTCGGTCTTTGGCTTCTTTCAAATCTCCGAATCTGAATATCGATTTTGCGGCTAACAGAAAGCCAATCGCTTCGTAATGTCCGGTAATTACAAAGTAGAACACAAACAATCGTTCGAGTATTCCAATATAATTTCCGGCGTTTTGCAAAGAATCATCAGTCTTATCGCTTTTGCTTTCCGGTGTCCAAATCGAAATGACATTTTTGATGATGATAGAAGTCGGTTTAGTCAATAAAACCAAGGCCGTTACCATAATCCAGAATTGATTATCCATAAAAGAAAAATCAACTATTTGGTCATTATATAAAAGCGAAATCACTACCAAAACTACTAAGTGTAATAATTGATCCGCAATAAACCAATTGCGTTTGGTTTTCTTTTTCTGGAATTTGAGTTTAAGAAAATCAATGAATCCATGTAACAAAGCCAAGGCAAAAGCATAACCAAAAAAATCAATTTTTCCGATAATGACAAATGCTAAAAGGCCATGTAATAAAGTGTGCAAATACAAATACGGACTGCGATGAACTTTCTTTTCTTTGTCTAACACCCAAGAATTTGGTTGCAATATAAAATCGCCAATTAAATGCACTAAAAGCAACTTCACGAAAATAATCATACGCTTAAGTTTTTAATTTTTTGGCGAAAATAATTTTCAGTTTCCAATAACAAATCATATTGTGCACGCTTTCTTCTTCGACTTACTGCCGCTTGATTGATGCCTAGTTTCTGCCCGATTCCGTCTTGTGGCAGAGTTGGATTTTGCATCGCCACTTGAACCAATTCTGCCGATTGAGGCAACCAACTGTCCATAAATGTTGACGCTAAACGAAGTTTCAGATTTAAATCGGTGTCTAAGTCTGAATTACCGGTATTTACGGCTAAATTAACTTTCTGCTTTTTCAAGGTTTGAAAAACTTCGCCGGAACGCAAAAATGCCGTACCATTACTTTCGGATATTTTTTTGGCTTTATAGGTTTTGTCACCAATACCAATGCTCATTCGGGCATCAAGTTTTAGGGTTTTGAAATAGGCTTTGATTTGTAAAGCTACGAATAGCGCTTCTTCCGGGTTTTTAACTTCCAATTGAAATTCATCTCCGCGGTAGATTTCCCATTCGGTCGGACTTTTACCAAACGTATTCAACAAAGCCTTTAAACCATCCATCCAAACATTGGAAGACAACTTTCTGGAATTGACAATATCGCCTGTAATAATGCTTATCATGATTCAAATATAGGCAATAAATTTTATTACACAAACTTTATTACCAAAAAGTGTAATAATAACATTTATTACCAAAAAATGTAATACTACGATTTATTACTTAAAAATGTAATACTGAAACAAAATATAAATTTTAAAAAATGAGGAGTTTTAGTATCTTTGAAAACGATTATGAAACCAATCAAAATTATAGAATGTCCACGCGATGCTATGCAAGGCATCAAAATGTTTATACCTACTGAAAGAAAAGTAGCTTATATTCAGTCCTTACTTCGTGTAGGTTTTGACACGATTGATTTTGGCAGTTTTGTTTCGCCTAAAGCCATTCCGCAAATGCAAGACACTGCAGAAGTTTTAGCGCAATTGGATTTATCGCAAACACAAAGCAAACTCTTAGCTATTATTGCCAATACACAAGGCGCACAACTGGCTTCAATACACAAAGAAATTCAGTATTTGGGTTTTCCGTTTTCGATTTCAGAGAACTTTCAAATGCGTAACACGCACAAGACCATTGCTGAAAGTTTAATCACTTTACAAGAGATTTTAGACATTGCCAATGCTTCCAACAAAGAAGTCGTTGCCTATCTTTCTATGGGTTTTGGCAATCCTTACGGCGATCCTTGGAATGTTGAAATTGTAGGCGAATGGACAGAAAGATTGGCCAATATGGGTGTGAAAATCTTGTCGCTTTCTGATACGATTGGAAGTTCAACGCCTGATGTTATTGAGTATTTGTTTTCGAATTTGATTCCGAAATACCCAAACATCGAATTTGGTGCCCACTTACATACCACTCCGGACAAATGGCACGAAAAAGTTGACGCTGCTTTCAAAGCCGGTTGCTATCGATTTGACGGTGCAATTCAAGGTTTTGGCGGTTGTCCTATGGCTAAAGATGATTTGACAGGAAATATGCCAACTGAAAAGCTTCTCTCCTATTTTACGGCTCAAAAGCAAAACACTAATACAAGTCCGATGAGTTTTGAAAGTGCATATAATGAAGCTACAAAGTTATTTAGTGCCTATCATTAAGTATTTCTTCTTCTGAAAAATTTATAGATTTCAATCCACATCACCGAAATAAATCCAACCAAAACACTAATACCGATTTGTGTTGCATTGACTTTTTCAAACCAAAAGAATTTGGAGAAAACAGGAATAAACAATAGTAGAGATGTCATCACTATGGTAATCCCAATAATCAGCAGCACCAAATTGTTTTTATATCGGATAGTCGTAAAAACAGAATAATAAAAAGAACGATTTACCAAGGTTAAAAAGACATTGGAAGCAATTAAAGTAATAAAAATATTGGTTCTAGTCACGCTTTCTGTAAACCCTTGATAAAGGCAATATTGATAGATAAAAAGCAATCCTAACGTAATTACCAATCCTTGAACAATACTAATTGTTATTTCTTTTAAATTAAAGAAAGTTGACGTCAAAGGTCTTGGTTTTTGCAACATTAAATTGCGTTCCATGGGTTCATTTTCATAAATTATAGAGCAAGTTGGCCCCATAATTATTTCCAAAAAGATAATATGTACCGGGGTAAAAATATTAGGGTAAATCCATCCTAAGGCCAATGGTATAAAGACAATTAGGATAATTGGTATGTGTATCGAAATGATATATTGAATTGCTTTCTTCAAGTTGAGATAAATTTTTCTACCCATCGCAATCGCATCAGTCATTTTACTAAAATCATCATCTATCAAAATTAGATTTGCGGCTTGTTTGGCAATTTCTGTTCCTTTTTTACCCATCGCAATTCCGATGTGAGCCGATTTTAATGCCGGACCATCGTTTACGCCATCGCCCGTCATGGCTACAATTTGGCTATTGTCTTTTAGCGCTTGGATGATTTTGAGTTTGGCTTCGGGAAACATTCTCGTGAAAATGGTAGTTTCCATTACTTTTCCTTTTAAAGTAGCTTCATCCATCGCCATCAATTCATCGCCATTTAAAACTTTGTCAGCGTCTTTGAAACCGACTTGTTTGGCAATAGTAGAAGTTGTTGCGGCATTGTCACCGGTAACGATTTTAACTTGAATTCCCGCTTTATAAAAAGTCTCAAAAACTTCTTGAATATTGGCTTTTGGCGGATCATAAAAAGCAACTAATCCTTTAAAACTAAACTTAAATTCTTGCTGGGTTTTAGGAAACTCTTTTTCTGAAAACTCGGCTATTCCAACCCCTAAAACACGATAACCTTCATTAGCCATGATTTCCATTGCAGTTATAACTTGCTTCTTCTCTTTTTCAGATAAATGACTTACTTCGATTAAAGCTTCCGGCGCACCTTTGGCGGCTATAATTCTTTTACCACCATTGTCTTCAAAAACATGCGTCATCATCGGTGGTTTTCCGCCTAACGGGTATTCATGAACCAATTTAAAATTAGGTCGTTCATCAACAGACTCTAATTGGGCGTAAGCCTCATGAACAGCAATTTCCATAGCGTCAAACGGAATTGGTTCGCTAGACCACATCGCATAACTCAACAATTCTTCTGCTTTCGGATTTAGTGGCTCATTAGTATTGATAATGGCATTGGAATCGAAAAGATACAATTGAGCCAAACTCATTTTATTTTCTGTAATGGTTCCTGTTTTATCCGTACAAATAACGGTTGCGCTACCTAATGTTTCCACCGTTTTAGTTTGTTTGGTAATTATGCCCATCTTCATCAAACGCCAAGCGCCAAGTGCCATAAAGGTTGTAAAAGCAACCGGAATCTCTTCGGGAATTACGCTCATGGCAATCGTTAAGGCTTTAAGCAAACTGTCTAAAATACTTTGAGAATGATAAAAATTGATAGCCCAAACTATACCAAAAATCACCAACCCAATAATGGACATTTTCTTTACAAAATTGGTTATCTGAATTTGTAAGGGTGTTTTCTCTTCTACTATTGCGTCTAAACTTTTGCCGATTTTTCCCAGACTAGTCTGATTTCCAATAGCGGTTACTTCACAAATGGCCAATCCGCTGGCAACTGTTGTTCCTTGAAATACTTGATTAGTCTCTGAAGTTTCACTCTTAAAAACCGATAAAGATTCGCCAGTCAGAATGGCTTCGTTAACCGAAAAATCGTTCGATTGAATAATCATGGCATCGGCCGGAATAAAAGTCCCTTCTTCTACTTGAATAACATCGCCTAAAACAATTTCTTCACTTGTAATTTCAACTATTTCACCATTTCTTATGACTTTACTTTTGGGTTGTGATAACTTTCTTAAAGCATCAATAGCATCTCGACTTCGGGCTTCTTGAAACAACGAAATAGTCGCCACAAAAAGAATCGCTACCGACATAAAAATACCATCACCATAATCTCCCGAAATGTAATAAATACTTGCTGCAGCTGCTAAAAGCAGAAACATCGGTTCTTTAACCATTTCTATTAAGGAAATTAGAAAGTGATTCTTTTGTTGGTGTTCTAAAGAATTAGAACCGTTTTTTTTTCTGGAAGTTTCAACCTCTTGATCCGAAAGTCCATCACTATTTTTTTGCTTTTGTTTCATTTAAATGAGGATCAATTATACAAACTAAGGTAACCATTTATGCCGAGTTCAAGTACTTTTAGCAAACAAAATTAATCTACTTGAGAAAATTTAATAAAAACAATAGAATTGGTTTAGTATGAAACAAATTGTTCAAAAAATTGTCTTTGTCAACAAATCCGGTTTTAATTGATTTAACGTTACGATTAAAGATTTTGGAAGTTGTATGATGAACATAAATAACTTGACCAACAACATTAACAATACGAGGTTGATACTTTTTGAAAACACCAGTAATGACTCATTAAAACTATTTAGAAAATTTAACTAAGGGATAGTAACCATGAAATTGTTTTTTGTATTTTTATAATCCCAAATTAAAAAAAATACTTTGCCTAGAACAATAAACTTTGCGGTCATATTACTAGCATACTTGTTTACACTACAAAACAATGTATACGCAAGTGTTCATTCTAAAGATTCTGTTGATTATTACCTAAAAGAATCAAAAAAATATACTTATTCTGATTTCAATAAAGCTAAATTTTTTCTAATAAAAGCGGAAAAAGTGGCTAAAAAATTGAATGATAAAAATTTAATCGCCGAAGTGATCTTCAATTTTGGCGCCAACTATTACATCATTGGGTCTTATGATGTTGCTTTACAAAACTATATCAAAGCTGCAGAAATTTTTGAGTCAGAGAATAACAAAGTAGGTGTTGCAAAATGCTTGATGGGAAAAGGGCTTATTCAACAAGGCTTTGGCAGAGACAAAGAAGCTTTAAAAAATTTCGAAAAATCGATTACCATTTGCAGGACTTTAAACAACGAAAAATTTATAGTAAAAAACCTCTTGAACATAGGTATTTCACAAACAAACCTTAAGGAATACGATGAAGCGTATAAGAGTTTTAAAGAATCATTAAAGTTAAGCATTAAAAATAAATCCACCGATGATGCTCAAATGACAATGAATAAGTTGGCCAATATTCATTTCATAAAAAACAATCTTGACTCCACAATTTATTACTATCAAAAAGTTTTAAACAGTAGTGTAAAACCTAATTTATGGGAAGAAGCTTATGCATTGTCGGGGCTTTCGGAAGTTTACTTAAAAAAAGGCAATTACCAAAAGGCTATTGATTTTGGTTTAAAAGGTTACAATACTGCTAAAATTGTTCGGGCCAAATGGGATATTGCCAGATCATCAGAGATTATTTCTACAATATACAGCCAACAAAATAATTTTGAATCAGCTTATCATTTTTTAAGAATTAATAAAATTTACAACGACTCATTATACGCAGAGTCAAAAATAAAAGAAGTTAATATCCTGCAATTGGAAGCCAAAGAAGCAGAAAATGAAAGGTTATTTGCCAAAGCAGAAATTGCACAACAAAAGCTGAACAACATTCGTATTTTTGTGGGTTTTGTTTTCTTTTTACTCATCGCGCTTCTCATATTTATTTATCAATATTACAAATACACCAATCAAAAAGGAAAGTTTTTTAAAGAAATTGAAATTAAAAACCGAGATATTCAAAGCCAACAATCAATGATAACCGCTCAGAATATTGCTTTAGAAGAACTAAATCAGACTAAAAATAAAATTTTCTCGATACTTTCTCACGATTTAAAAACACCAATCAATTCACTTATTCAAGTTATTGAATTGAACAAACAAAATGATTTAACCAAAGAGGAACAAACTTTCATTTTTGATCAACTTCAAAAGCAAGTTGAAGGAACTTCTTTAATCCTAAACAATATTTTAAATTGGGCCAATTCACAAATTGACGGCACGTCGGTTCATCTTGAAAAGATTGCTTTAAATCAAATCATTGAAGAATCCATAAGCTCTTTTTATGCCGAAGTGGTAAAAAAGAAAGTTACATTCAATCACAACAAAGAAACAGCAGTTTTTATTAAAGCTGATATTGGTCAAACTCGAATAATTATTCAAAACATTATCGCTAACGCTTTAAAATTTGCACCGCTTAACAGTCAGATTGACATTCATTACACCTCAGACGATAAGTATCAAAAAATTCATATTAAAGATTATGGAAATGGCCTTAATGAAAGTAAAATAGAGGAGATTATGAATTTTAACAAACGCCTGATTTCTGAAAAAGGAACTTCTATGGAAGAAGGAACCGGTTTAGGATTACTACTGGTGAAACAATTTTTAATAAACAACAAAGGCCAACTGGACATCAAAAGTGTAGAAGGCGAATCGACCGAATTTATCATTTCATTTTTGAAACATTAACCCTTTATAACTTCAGGATTTTTTGTTATATTTGCACGCAATTTAACTACAACTACAAATTGCATGAAAGCACACACTTCTAAAATCGTTGGCGAAGGTTTAACCTATGACGATGTATTGCTGATTCCGAATTATTCTGAAATTTTACCGCGCGAAGTCAATATCCAATCGAAAATATCTAAAAATATTTCGCTGAATGTTCCTATCGTTTCTGCGGCCATGGATACCGTAACCGAAAGTTCTATGGCCATTGCTATGGCGCAAGAAGGTGGCATTGGTGTTTTGCACAAAAACATGACCATTGAACAACAAGCCGCAAAGGTTAGAAAAGTAAAACGTGCCGAAGCCGGAATGATTATCGATCCGGTAACTTTGCCTTTAAACTCTACTGTTGGCGATGCTAAAATGTTGATGAAAGAGCACGGAATTGGAGGAATTCCTGTGGTTGATGAAAACGGAATTTTAAAAGGAATTGTAACCAATAGAGACTTGCGTTTTGAAAAAATCAACTCGCGTTCTATTTTAGAAGTAATGACCTCAGAAAATTTAGTTACCGCAGCCGAAGGAACAACATTACAAGAAGCTGAAGGTATTTTGCAACAAAATAAAATTGAAAAACTTCCCGTAGTTGATCCCAATAATAAGTTAGTTGGATTAATCACATTTAGAGATATTACCAAATTAGCCCAGAAACCTGTAGCCAATAAAGATAAGTTCGGACGCTTACGTGTTGCCGCTGCTCTAGGTGTTACTGCTGATGCTTTAGAAAGAGCGACTGCTTTGGTCAATGCCGGAGTTGACGCTGTAATTATTGACACAGCTCACGGTCATACCAAAGGCGTAGTCGATGTGTTGAAATTGGTCAAAGCAAAATTCCCAAATTTAGACGTCATTGTTGGCAATATTGCCACTGCTGAAGCGGCTTTGTATTTGGTTGAAAATGGTGCCGATGGCGTAAAAGTCGGTATTGGACCAGGATCAATTTGTACAACAAGAGTTGTGGCCGGCGTTGGATTCCCACAATTTTCTGCGGTTTTAGAAGTCGCAGCCGCGTTGCGTGGAACCGGAATTCCGGTAATTGCTGATGGCGGAATTCGTTATACCGGAGATATTCCAAAAGCGATTGCTGCCGGTGCCGATTGTGTAATGCTCGGTTCATTATTAGCCGGAACCAAAGAATCTCCGGGCGAAACCATCATTTTTGAAGGCAGAAAATTTAAATCCTATCGTGGAATGGGTTCTGTTGAAGCCATGCAAGAAGGTTCAAAAGACCGTTATTTCCAAGATGTTGAAGACGATATTAAAAAATTGGTTCCCGAAGGAATTGTGGGTCGCGTGCCTTACAAAGGGGAATTAAACGAAAGCATGCAACAATTCGTTGGTGGTTTGAGAGCCGGAATGGGTTATTGTGGTGCCAAAGATATTGCAACCTTAAAAGAAACCGGAAGATTTGTTAGAATCACCACAAGCGGAATTGGCGAAAGTCATCCACATAATGTGACGATTACTAAAGAAGCTCCAAACTATTCGAGATAAGTTTAGTCATTAGGCATAAGCAAAAAGGCATAAGTTAGTTTCTTATGCCTTTTGTATTTTATTACGCTTTCATAAACTCAGCTATCTTTTTCTTCTCGCCTGCAATCCATAAGATATCGCTGTCTTCTAGGACTAAATGTGATTCCGGATTTAAAATACGCTTTCCGTTTCGTTCAACTCCAACAATAATTCCGTGTGTTTTTTCGCGAATTTGAGATTCACGAATGGTTTTGCCAATACAAACTCGGTTTTTGAGTTCCAGTTTTTGCAATATGATGTCAGTTTGTTCAACTTTTTCAGGAATATCAATTTCGTTTTTATCCAAATAAATTTTAAACTCTTTAACCTGATCATCGGTTCCAATGATACTTATCTCATCTCCCGGAAATAGTCGTTCGGTTCTAATAGGAATATTGATTAAAACATCGCCTCTGCGAATGGAAGCAATATTGATTCCGAATTGTTCTCGAATTGCCAATTCTTCTAATGTTTTTCCGGCCAAATTAGACTCTTTGGCAATATTAAAATCGGCCATGTGTCCGTCCCATGGTGATAAAGTATTTTGCCTTTTATTTTCTCTTCGGGTTTCTCTGTCGTTAAAATTACTCATGAAATGACTTTCAATTTTATTATAAACCGCATGAAGTTGTTTTGGAAATAAAATGTAAGCTCCAATAGCAATTAAGAAGGCAACCAAAGCCACGCCGGTAGAGAAAAAAGTATTTAAAACAAAACCAATGTAAAATAATGTAAGTACAATTCTAAAAAGCACTAGCATAATTATCGGACCGTGATGCTTTCTTTCTTGCATTAGAATGTAGACCTCATTTATAGCAACTCTTCTCAAAGATAAAGCCCAAAGAAATGGAGAGATAACAATAAGTGTAATTATAGCAGCAATGGCATTACCAAACTTAGAATGTTCAACTAAAGGTAATACAAAACGTGAAGATAGTATGATAATTGCAATTATGATTACCGAATGAATTACTATTTGAATAAAACTCGAACGCAACACAATTTGCCAATTACTTAATGATTTTATCGCCTGCGTATTAGAACTATATGAATTGATGGAACGAACCCATTTTTTAGGTAATTTTTTTTCTAATATTTCCGAAAAAGGAGTAGCAATTTTTATCAAAAAAGGCGTTGTAAAAGTAGTAATAGCGGAAACAGCTACCACAATTGGGTATAGAAAATCACTGGTTACCTTCAAAGACATTCCTAATGTGGCGATGATAAACGAAAACTCTCCTATTTGTGCCAATGACATACCTGTCTGCACTGATTGTCTCAAAGGTTGTCCGGAAATCAATGCACCAATCATAGAACTTATTGATTTTCCAAAAATAGTTAATAATGTTATTATAACAACAGGAAGAGCATACTCGACCAAAGTATCCAAGTTTATCAACATCCCTACGGATACAAAGAAAACTGCTCCAAACAAGTCTTTAACTGGTTTTACTAAATGTTCTATTCTTTCTGCTTGAGTAGTTTCGGCGATAATGGAACCCATAATAAAAGCACCAAGGGCAGGGGAAAAACCTGCTTTAGTTGCCAGAATTACCATCATTAAACAAAGCGCCAATGACATAATCAACATTGTTTCATCCGTAAGCAGGTTTTTGGCTTTTTTCAATAATGTTGGGATGAAAAAAATTCCACCAATAAACCATAATGTAAGGAAGAAAATCAGCTTCAAAACCGATATAAGCAATTCGCCTCCGGAAAATTGCTGACTAACAGCGATTGTAGAAAGCAATACCATCATCACAATGGCTACAATATCTTCAACAATCAAAGCACCAAATACAATTCCAGCAAACTTACGTCCTTTTACGCCTAATTCGTCAAAAGCCCTAAGAATAATAGTAGTGGATGAAATAGACAGAATAACTCCTAAAAAAATGCTGTCCATGTTTTTCCAACCCATAAATCGTCCCACCCAATAACCCAAAAATACCATAGATATAATTTGGATTAACGCGGTTATGGATGCAGTTCCTCCTACTTTCATCAACTTTTTAAAACTGAATTCCAGTCCTAAACTAAAAAGTAAAAAGATAACCCCTATTTCAGCCCAAACTTCAACACTATGAACGTCTTTTACTGAAGGGAAAAAATCAAAATGGTTTCCAGCTAAAAATCCAGCAATAAGGTAACCTAAAACTAGAGGTTGTTTAATTTTTTTAAACAATAAAACAGCAACTCCAGCTGTCATTAAAATTAATCCTAAATCACTGATGAGGGGATATAAATGATGTGAAGCTTCTGTTATAGCTGTCAAAATTAAAAACATAGATATTTTTTGTATTAAAAAACGAACAATCGCAAAATACAAAAAACGCCTTGTTATTCAAACTTTTTATTGAAAAAATTGAGCGATTAACAATCAATTAACATCTTAAACATTTTCAAACAACAAATATCTCTCACTACTCATCTATACTCCCAAATAATTACTAGGCGAAATAGCCAACAATTCAGCCTTAATTTCATCCGAAACATTTAATGTTCCGATGAATGCATGAATGGATTCTTTATTCATTACTTCATTTGTTCTGGTCAATCCTTTCAAGGCTTCGTAGGGATTTGGATAACCTTCTCGACGTAAAATCGTTTGAATGGCTTCGGCTACAACGGCCCAATTTTTTTCTAAATCTTCGGCGAATTTTGGTTCGTTTAGCAACAATTTGTTCAAGCCTTTTAAAGTGGCTTCAAAAGCAATAATCGTATGTCCGAAAGGAACACCAACATTTCTCAAAACAGTACTATCCGTTAAATCGCGTTGTAATCTTGAAATCGGTAATTTGGCTGAAAGATGCTCGAAAATAGCATTAGCAATCCCTAAGTTTCCTTCAGAATTTTCAAAATCGATTGGGTTTACTTTATGTGGCATAGCCGAAGAACCAATTTCGCCTGCTTTGATTTTTTGCTTGAAATAATCCATCGAAACATACGTCCAGATATCTCTGTCTAAATCGATGATGATGGTATTGATTCTCTTCAACGCGTCAAAAAAGGCCGCAAAATGGTCATAATGCTCAATTTGTGTTGTTGGAAAAGAATGTTGCAATCCCAAAGTATCTTCTACGAAAGTCGTTCCGAATTGTTTCCAATCTACATTAGGATAAGCCACGTGATGAGCGTTATAATTTCCTGTCGCACCGCCAAATTTAGCCGCAAACGGAATATTGAACAACAAACGCATTTGTTCTTCTAAACGTTCTACAAATACCAAAATCTCTTTTCCTAAACGGGTTGGCGATGCCGGTTGACCGTGAGTTCTGGCCAACATCGGAATGTCCTTCCATTCCATGCTCAATTCTTTTAACTTGGCAATCAAACCAATTAAGCTTGGCATGTATACTTTTTCAAAAGCTTCTTTAGTCGATAACGGAATCGCAGTGTTATTAATGTCTTGAGAAGTTAATCCGAAATGGATAAACTCTTTAAAGTCGCTTAAACCTAAAATTTCGAATTTATCTTTGATAAAATACTCTACCGCTTTGACATCGTGGTTGGTAGTTTTCTCGGTTTCTTTAATGACTAAAGCGTCTTCAGTAGTAAAGTTAATATAGATATTTCTGAGAGCTTCGAATGAATTTTTGTTAACACTTCTTAATTGAGGTAAATCACTTTCGCACAGTGCAATAAAATATTCTACTTCAACTAAAACTCTGTATTTAATTAAAGCTTCTTCGGAGAAAAAAGGCGCTAAAGATTTGGTTGCTTTACGGTAACGTCCGTCAATGGGTGAAATGGCATTTAAAGTACTTAGTGACATGTGTTGTGTGTTGTTTTGTTGTGGTGCAAAAATAAGAAATTGATTTAAGAATAAAGAGTATAGAGTATAGAAAATAGACTATAAAATCTATGTTCTAATTCTTTCATCTATTTTCTGAACTCTAGTAATTTTTGCTTTAATAAAGGAACACCTTCGGTGGCATTCATTGGAATAACTTCTAAGGGATTTTGCAAATCATAAATGGTTGCGGGTTTAGGATCGATGTAGAATATTGGTACATTTCGATTGGCATAATGCATCAAACCGGCCGCAGGATATACTTGTAGCGAAGTGCCAATTACGGCTAAATAATCAGCAGTTTCAACAATGGAAATAGCTTCATCCAAAGCAGGAACGGCTTCGCCAAACCAAACGATATTTGGACGTAATTGATTTCCGGCTGAATCAACATCGCCAATATTCAAATCGGAAGTCCAATCTAAAACCTCAAATCGATGATGATGGTCACTTCTGACTTTTAACAATTCGCCGTGCAAATGCAAAACCTTACTGCTTCCGGCTTGTTCGTGCAAATTATCTACATTTTGTGTAATGATATGAACGTCGAAATTATTCTCTAATTCGGCTAAAGTGATATGTCCGAAATTCGGTTTTACTTCCTGTAATTGTCTTCTTCTTTGGTTGTAAAAGTCTAAAACGAGTTCTTTGTTTCTTAGCCAACCGTCATAAGAAGCCACTTCCATAACATCATGTCCTTCCCATAATCCATCAGCATCACGAAAGGTTTTGATACCGCTTTCGGCAGAAATTCCGGCTCCTGTTAAAACGACTAATTTTTTCATTATCATTATTTGGATTTAAAGCTACGCATTTTTTCGTTATTTTGGCACCCGAGACCTTCAGGTCGAACTGTACGAAGTAAAAACGAATTTTATGATTGACCTGGATTATCTAAACTATCTGGAAGATTTTTTAACTGAAAACCGCAAAGAGCGATTTCAAACAGTATTGAACAACCGCACCAATCATTTTACCATTGCGGTTGAAGACGTTTACCAATTTCACAATACGAGCGCGGTGATGCGTAGTTGCGAGGTTTTTGGTATTCAGGAAATCAATATTGTAGAGCAACGTTTTGGCAAAAATATCGATAAGGAAATTGCCATGGGCGCGCAAAAATGGGTTGATATTAATAAGTTTGACAACATCACCAATTGCATAAAAACCTTAAAAAACAAAGGGTATCAAATCATAGCCACAACGCCGCACAATGATTCTTGTTTGCTGCACGAATTTGATGTTACTAAAAAAAGCGCCTTATTCTTTGGCACGGAAAAAGAAGGCCTTTCAGAAGAAGTAATGTCACAAGCCGATGGTTATTTGAAAATCCCGATGGTTGGTTTTACGGAAAGTTTGAACATTTCGGTTTCCGCAGCGATTATCATTCAAGACATTACCACTCGCCTACGCCAATCTGATGTGAATTGGAAACTTACGGAAGAGGAATTGTTGGAAAAGCGTTTGCTTTGGGCAAAAAATACCATAAAAGATATTAAGCGTATAGAAGAAAGATACTATTCTAAGCAATAATTACTCTTTAATGTACTTCTCATGCTTTTTAGTCAGCACTTTGTATTGCTCATAACATTCGCTTATGGCATCTAAAATTTGCAAATCATTAGCCGTTTGAATAAACGATTCCGAATAATTACAGCGTTGCAAGATTTCGGCAATTTCTTTTTTATCAACCCCTAAAAGTACGGAAATCATTTCCCTGTCAAACTTGGATTCTAAAAGCGTACGAACTGTATCATCTTTTTTCATCGATTTCAACTTCTTAAGTTCTTTGGGTTTTTTTCCGAAAAAATTGTACAACATATCAGCTGGGTTGAAAATAGAGCCCAAAACTCTTGTAAAAGCGTTTGGAGAGCTTTCTCCGGCTTCATAAGCAGTTGGCAATCCGGAAATACTATAACGATAGTTTTCTTTTTCAGGAATCAATTTAGAATCGACTTCAAGATATCCGGTCAAATCATATTTCTTAACGACAACTTCTTCTAAGGCAATGGCTTTTTCGGTCAACAAGATTTTGGCCGTTCCATTTTTCAACCAGTCATTGGTTACTCTGACACGCAAAGACTGATAACCCAGAATAGAGATATGCAACGTATCACTTACACTAACTTCTAATTCAAAATATCCGCTGGTATTTGTTACTACGCCCTTTACTTTATTTACATTAATAATGTTGGCATTAGGAATTGGTAACAATGTATTATCATTGATGATGGTTCCTGAAACTTTTTGACCAACAGGTTCCTCTTGTGCAAAAGCATTAAAGGAAAGAAAAAAGAAGAGGAAAAGAGTAAAATATCTCATAGCTGTTTTTGATGGTTTAAAAGTATGAAACTCTTTTAAGATATTTTACTGTTTGTTGGCAGAATTAGAACAAAATTAACAAAAGCTCAAATAAAGAATTACGAATTAGTAATTATGAATTACGAATTAGGGTTATGTAGAAAAAAAAACTCCGTTCCTACCTAAGTAAAAACGGAGTTGTATAATCTAGAAATTATTTAAATTCCTAATTCGTAATTCGTAATTTAATCCCGAAGCTTCGGAACTAGCTTTTTCTTGGTCTTCTGGCTTTAGCATCATCAAAAGAACGTCCGGCCGGTCTGTCGTTGCTTTCAGAACGTCTTGGTGCTCTTTCTTCTCTTTGAAAAGAACCCGGTTCTCTTCTTGGTGCTGAGTTTCTATCGCTTCTGAATCCGCCTTCTCTTGGAGCCGAACTTCTGTCGCTTCTGAAACCACCTTCTTTTCTTGGGCCGAAACTTCCGCCACCACTTCTTGGTGCTGAACTTCTTCCACCAAATCCGCCTGAGCTTCTTCTTTCTCCGCCACCACTTCTTCCGTTGTGGTCACGTCTTTCACGGCTTCCACCATCGTTTTTAGAAATCTCTACATTGATTCTTCTGCCGTTCATATCATATCCGTTAAGAATAGACATTACTTTTTCAGTGTGTTCACCATCAGTATTAAAGAATGAAAAACCTTCTTTTACATCAACTTTAAACACATCATCACGACCTAAATCAAGCGTTTCTTTTAAGAAATCTTTCAACTGCATCCAATCGAAATCATCTCTCGAACCAATGTTTACGAAATAGCGAACAGGATCTCCGGCTCTGATTTCTCTTGGCTCTGAACTTCTCTCGCTTCTTTCACCACCTTTTTCACCTGATAAATCACGTTTCTTTTTGTAGTAGTTGATGAATCGATTAAATTCAACCGATACCATTTTCTTAATCAATTCTTCTTTAGACAAACCATCAAGAACATCATTAATTGCCGGAAGATAACTGTCTATCTCGTGGTCAACTTCAGTGTCTTTAATTTTATTGGCTAAGTGCAACAATTGAATTTCGCAGATTTCAATTCCGCTAGGAATGGTTTTCTCCACAAATTTTTGTTGGATGATTCTTTCAATAGACGAAATTTTACGCAACTCACTTTTGGTGATGATTACGATAGAAGTACCCAATTTTCCGGCACGACCAGTACGGCCTGAACGGTGATTGTAGGTTTCAATTTCATCCGGCAATTGATAATTTACAACGTGCGTAATATTATCAACGTCAATTCCACGAGCCGCAACGTCTGTCGCTACCAACATTTGAATTTGACGACCACGGAAAGATTTCATCACACCATCACGTTGCGCTTGAGATAAATCTCCGTGCAAAGCTGCGGCATTATATCCGTCTTCGATTAACTTTTCAGCCACCGCTTGGGTATCTCTTTTGGTTCTACAAAAAACCACCGAGAAGATATCCGGATTTGCATCGGCCAATCTTTTCAAAGCTTCGTAACGATCACGAGCATTCACACAATAAAATTCGTGTGATACTGTAGCCGAACCCGAATTTTTAGTTCCAACGGTTACTTCTGCCGGATCGTGCATGAATTTTTTAGCAATTCTGGCAACCTCTGCAGGCATAGTCGCTGAAAACAACCAAGTGTTCTTTTCGTCTGGTGTGTCAGATAATATCGAAACAATATCGTCATAAAATCCCATGTTTAACATCTCATCTGCTTCGTCAAGAATACAGAAGTTAATGTTTTTAATGTTCACAAGCCCACGATTAATCATGTCTTGCATTCTTCCCGGAGTTGCCACAATAATTTGTGCTCCACGTTTTACATCTCTGGCTTGTTCCGTAATGCTTGCACCACCATAAACTGCCACTGTATGTAAACCTTTTACATATTTTGAGTATTGTTTAATCTCGTTGGTGATTTGTAAGCATAGCTCACGCGTTGGTGACAAAATTAACGCCTGTGTGTTTCTGTCTTCGGCATCAATTTTTTGAATAAGCGGAAAACCAAAAGCGGCTGTTTTCCCTGTTCCTGTTTGCGCTAAGGCAACCAAGTCTGTGTTTTGTTCCAATAGTACTGGAATCGCTTTTTCTTGTACTTCTGACGGATTCTCAAATCCTAGATCTTTGATCGCCAGCAGTAACGATTCATTCAGACCTAATTGTTCAAATTTATTCATATAAAGTTTTAAAATTTGGTGCAAAGGTAAGTTTTAAAAACCATATACGCTAATTTGTTTTGCTTTGATAATCAGAATGTTAACTTTTACATAACAAAGCAATCAAGCAGCTGAGTGTCTGAGGAACACAGTCTCAGTCCTTTCTTGCGTGAATTAATATTAGAATTAGGAGCGAAACTTTTGTCTTTCTTTGACTTATGCTCCCGCCATCCACACTACGCGGTAGTTTGCTCCTGTCGGGGCTAATTAGACCGTTTATCTTTACTTAGCGACTAAGTTACTCAGCCACTCTGCTACTTAAAAAACCAACCAACTGCTTCACAGCCAAACCACGATGACTGATTACCGATTTTTCTTCTAAAGTCAACTCTGCAAAGGTTTTAGTATGACCATCCGCAACAAAAATTGGGTCGTAACCAAAACCGTTGGTTCCTATTTTCTCTTCGATGATTTTGCCGTTGATTATTCCGGTGAAAAGATATTGTTCTCCATTTAAATTCAGACAAATCACTGTTTTGAAATTGGCTTTTCGGTTTGATTTATCTTTTAGGTTATCTAATAATTTATCCATATTATCATTGGCATCTTTCTGTTCTCCGGCATAACGAGCGGAATAAACGCCCGGTTCTCCATTTAAAACTTCAACTTCTAATCCAGTATCATCGGCAAAACAATTGTAGCCAAAATTTTCGGTAACATAATTGGCTTTGAGCATAGCATTGCCTTCTATTGTATTTGCTGTTTCGGGAATATCTTCAAAACATCCAATATCTTCAAGACTCAAAAGGGTAATAGATTCCGGAAGTAAAAGTTCGATTTCTTTGATTTTATTTTTGTTATTGGAGGCGAAAACTAGTTTCATTTTTTTCAAATAATTAATTGAATTTCTGCAAATATGCGAATAATATTCCTAATGATATTCGCAAAGCATAACGCATTTTATTGTAGTAAAGTTCATTAAAAAAAATACTCTACACTATACAAACAAAGTAAAGTACTACTTATAAAGCACAAATTTATTCTTTTTTAAAATTTTAAGAATTGTTCTAACTGCTAGCCGTATATATTCGTAAATAAGATACTACTAAGCCCCGTATGAAAAACGAAAATACTATTCTCAATAGCAAGAGATTTTTATGTCTTCTAGGCATTTTTATATTATCTCTTCAAAACAGCTCTGCACAGTTCCTTTTACAGAAAGAAAATTCTTTTAATCAAATTTCCATCCACAGTCAATCTGAATATGTTGATGTTGGTAAAAACAGCTTGACATTGGAACAAATCATCGCTTCCAAAGATTTAAAGTTTAAACCGATGCTGAATGAAAATACAGATTTCGGATTCACCACGCATCATTTTTGGATACGTTTTCAATTAAAAAACACCACTGAAGAAAAAGCCTATTATTTTTTTGAAACCGCCCGGCCTATCACTGATGTGGCCGAACTTTATGCAATTGATCAAGATAATAAAATTAGAAAATTTATCAGCGGCGACGCTATTCCGTGTTCTCAAAGAAGTTTTGACCACAGAAAAACAATTTTCAAAATAGAGCTTCAACCCGGCGAACAACAACTATATTATCTTCATGTGAAAAGTGATGGAGAAATGCTTTCGATGCCAATGATTATTTACAGTTTACAAGGCTTGATTCAAATGACTTCCTTTGAACAGTTTGTCTTTGGCTTCTTTTATGGTATTTTAGTTATTGCGGCAATTTTGTATCTGTTCTTTTTCTTTGGAATGCGAGACAAGACATTCTTGTATTACAGTATGTATGTGGTTTTTATTGGATTACTCCAATTCGCTATTGATGGTTATTTTTTCCAATTCATCACACCGGAATCAGGTTGGCTTTCATTACATTCTGTGATTCTTTTTGCCTGTTTTGCCAATTTCTTTTTAGGCAAATATGCACAAGTATTTTTAAAAATAAAAGCCTACAATAAAACGATAAATTATGCTTTTTATGTGTTGTATCTATTAAATGCGGCTTTGCTTCTTTCTTTACTATTTGTTCCAGAAGCATTACAATACTCCTA
Organism: Flavobacterium sp.; assembly: GCF_046293665.1. Classification (GTDB taxonomy): domain Bacteria; phylum Bacteroidota; class Bacteroidia; order Flavobacteriales; family Flavobacteriaceae; genus Flavobacterium. Next base: position 45,916 of record NZ_JBKBOL010000010.1, on the reverse strand, counting down.
TCCTATTGCCAATGGACTTGGCTTAATTGTTTTGTCCTTAATCATCGCTTCACAGATTGCCATTTACAGAAAAACAAAGAAAATAGACCGATTTTTTGCTATTGGTGTGATCTTTTTGGTCTGTGGATTTGTGGTTTTTATTCTAAAAAATTTCAGTGTATTGCCCTTAAACTTTTGGACAGAAAATGGTTCAAAGCTAGGCACAGGAATGGAAGTGATTTTCTTATCCCTTTCGATGGCAAATTTGATTAGAAACTTAAAAAATGAAAGAGAAGAATTGCAAACCTTAGCTTTACAGAAATCGGAAGAAATGAATGAACTGAAGTCTTATTTCTTATCCAATATCAGCCATGAATTGCGAACGCCCTTGAATGCTATTTTAAACACTGCTAAATCTATGGCTAAGGAGAGCAATAACAAGGAAATTCAAGACAGTAGCCAAATCATAAAGTATTCAACTTATAGCTTATTAAGTTCCGTGAATGACATTCTTGACTTTTCGAAGATTGAAAAGAACGAAATCAAATTAGAGCCAACAGAGTTTGATTTAGTCAAAACCGTTGAACACATCGCCAACAATTTCGCACGAGAAGCAAGCGATAAAGGACTTGACTTTACATTTCAAAAAGGAGACTATTTACCCGAAATGGTCAAAGGCGATATCGATCGATTAAGTCAAATTCTGCACAACATATTGAGCAATGCCATCAAATTCACTAATGAAGGTTTCATAAAGTTTAAGTTAGATGCCCAAAAAGACAAAACCAATGATGTAATAGTGACCTTTATCGTAAGCGATACGGGAGTTGGCATTTCGAAAGAAAAAATCAACAGTATTTACGATTCCTTTTCACAAGAAGGCATCAACAACAAACGAAAATTTGGTGGATTAGGACTTGGGCTTTATATCGTAAAACATTTGGTTGATTTACACAAAGGCAAAATTAAAATCGATAGTACATCCGATTTAGGAACGGTTTGTGAAATTCAACTCAACTATGAAAATATTGAAGTTATCAAACAACCTACTATAGATAATGCTGTTGCATTGGAATATGATTTAAAAGGAAAAGCTATTTTAGTAGTTGAAGACAATGCCATGAACCAAATGGTAATTAAAATGATTACCAAAAAATGGTTGAATACTACAGTTGAATTTGCCAATAACGGTGAAGAAGGCGTCAAAAAATTAACCGAAAACCATTACGATATTATATTGATGGATTTGCAAATGCCAATCATGGACGGTTATGAAGCCACTATTGCTATCCGAAACGGCGAAGCAGGCGAAAACAAAAAATCCATTCCGATTATTGCTTTAACGGCTGATGTTATGGAAACTACCAAATCAAGAGTAATCGAAATCGGAATGAACAAATATTTGTCAAAACCGGTTGATAAAGATTTGCTTTTTGAAATCATTAAATTATTAGTGTAAGTATTTGGCAATTACCATTAGGAGTAAACTAAATTTATATTTACTTTTGCCTCGTTTTTAAATACACTTTACAATGGTAAAAGATTTATTCGAAAGAATACAAAACAATAAAGGTCCGTTAGGAAAATGGGCTTCTCAAGCTGAAGGTTATTATGTGTTTCCAAAATTGGAAGGCGAATTAGGACCGAGAATGAAATTCCACGGAAAAGATATTTTAAACTGGAGTTTAAACGATTATTTAGGCTTAGCCAATCATCCTGAAGTACGTCAAGCCGATACTGATGCTGCGGCGCAATATGGCGCGGCTTATCCAATGGGCGCCCGTATGATGAGCGGTCATACTGATGCACACGAACAATTAGAAAACGAATTGGCCGCTTTTGTTCAAAAGGAAGCAGCTTACTTATTAAATTTTGGTTACCAAGGAATCATGTCTTGTATAGATGCTTTGGTGACTAAAAACGATATCATTGTTTACGATGTTGATGCACATGCTTGTATTATTGACGGTGTACGTTTGCATATGGGTAAACGTTTTACTTACAAACACAACGACTTAGAAAGCATGGAGAAAAATCTTCAACGTGCAACTAAAATGGCGACAGAAACCGGCGGTGGAATTTTATTCATTACCGAGGGTGTTTTTGGTATGCGTGGCCAACAAGGTAAGTTGAAAGAGATTGTGGAAATGAAGAAAAAATACAATTTCCGTTTGTTGGTTGATGACGCACATGGATTTGGAACACTTGGAAAAACTGGTGCCGGTGCAGGTGAAGAACAAGGTTGTCAAGACGGAATTGATGTTTACTTCTCGACTTTTGCCAAATCAATGGCAAGTATCGGAGCATTCTTAGCCGCAGATAAAGACATTATTGATTATTTAAAATACAACTTGCGTTCGCAAATGTTTGCTAAGGCTTTACCGATGATCCAAACCGTTGGTGCTTTGAAAAGACTACAATTGTTAAGAGACAATCCGGGCTTGAAAGACAAACTTTGGGAAAACGTAAATGCGTTACAAAACGGATTAAAAGCACACGGATTCAACATTGGCGATACCAATACATGTGTGACACCGGTATATTTAGAAGGTTCCATTCCTGAAGCAATGGTTATGGTGAACGATTTAAGAGAAAACTATGGTATCTTTTTATCGATTGTGGTTTATCCGGTAATTCCAAAAGGCATTATCTTGTTGAGAATGATTCCTACGGCTTCTCATACTTTGGCAGATATCGAAGAAACACTAACAGCTTTTGATGCTATCCGTGAAAAGTTAGTCAATGGAACTTATAAAAAGATTGCTGACGCGACTACCGTTGACGTATCATAATAATTTAGGTTTCCACAAAATAAAAAACCATCCTAAAAAGGATGGTTTTTTTATGATTGTAAATTAAAATTTATTGAACTTTGATAATTTTGGATTCATCAATGTTAAATGCACTAACTACTGCATTATAATCATTCAAATTAACGGTACTGTTTTTCCCAAAAGCTGCAGGAATCACAACCACTCTTAAAATTTGATTTAATCTGTAACTTGAACTTACTCCGGCTAAATCAAAACCTTCCATATAAACTTGGGCATCAAACCTTGTAAAATCAAAATCATACCTTAAGTCTAAAGTTCCATCACCAAAGTAGTAAGTTTCAGGCAAAGGTTTCCAAATATCTTCTCCTTGAAAAGAACCTGACAAACGGTATACTAAAACCATGTCAGAATTAAAAATAGGATGTGGATATTGAAGCACCACAGAATAGTCATTTGGAAAGAAATTCACATTGGTATATTCAAATACTTCGCCTATTGTATCATTGTCAATGTCATCATTATTGCTGCAACTTTGTAGCGTTATCATCCCGATAAAAGCTAAAATAAGGGTAATCTTTTTCATGGTATATAATTTTAATTGATTGATATTTTGAGCAGTTCAATATTGATGCCAAACTTTCTTTTTAACAAAAATTTGTACTTTTGTCCAATGGGAAGAAATAATCCAAGGAATATTAAAGCGCACAACGACAAACTACACAAGGCGCAAGATAAGGAAAAAGCCAAAAAAATGGCTCGTGCTGTACTGTTAAAATCTATTGTAAAAAAGTTTAATGAAGGTAAATCAAACGAATAAAAAAAGGCTGCATAAAATGCAGCCTTTTTTAATATTCAAAATTTATTATTGTTTTGGAAATCCACAAACAACAGCATGTGCTACAACATAAATGTTTCCACTTAAGTTATTGATAGTGTATTCTCCATTCGGACTCAAATTAGTTATAGGATACTGCCCTGGAGCAACTGTAAATCCTCCATTGAAAGATGGTAATACATCATTTCCAACATATAAATGAGCTTCATCTAAAGTGTAAGGTGAATTTGTAATCGGATTAGTTCCTAATACATTGTACTTTACAACTGCTGTTGAACCGTTATAATTAACAGTAACGTTTCCAACTAAAGTACCATTCGATAAATTACATAATCCGGCACCGGCATACAAATCAAAAGTATAGTTTCCTGGCGCTAAAGGTCCGTTTGACCAACCCCAACGGTTTGAGTTTGGTATCAAGTCACTGAAATTACTGAAACAACTTCCGTAAGTACTGCTGTAGGCAAAGGCAGTTTCACAATCTACATCTTCTTCCACAATATCATCGTCACAAGTTATGTAAATTGTTGTGTAATTTGCCCAACTACCTCTGTTTGTAATTCTACTTCCATTACCCCAAGCAGTTTCAGATGAAACGCCTGGCTTGCTAACAACTGCGTGAGCTGCAACATAAAATTTACCAGGACCTGGACAAGCAAATCCTATAGATGTAAACGGAATAGTAACTGAATAAGTAGTCAATCCACCGCTCAAAGCTCCTGATTTGTATGGAAACTGACCAGGAATTGGATTTCCTCCATTGTTTGTTGGTAATTGAGATAAAGAAGAACCTACCCATAAATGTGTATCAGCAATAGTCCAACCATTAACCGTGTTGTAAGTTACCTTCAGCGCATCTACAACACCATCATTATTAGTGTCAATATCGTCAAAACACACTGTTCCAACATTTATGTTCTGACCTGCTAATAACGGAGTACAAGAATTTCCGCTTCCTAGTGAACCAACATCTACTTTTTGAGATATTTCACTACTTGTTTCTTCATTTTCGCAACTAGCGAAAGTTAGGAAAAGAAGTGTAAACATAGTTGACACAATTCCTCCTTTGATAATTTTTTTGTTCATGATTTCTTAGTATTTAGTGATTATTAAAATGTAGGTGTGCAAATGTATGCTGCAAAAAAGAAAGAAAAAAATTAACAAAAATATATCAGATAAAAAGCCACATTTTACGGATGAATAGCAAAAATCGATTTATTGACATCCAAAAAAACAAAGCTAATTCTTATAAAAAGAAAAAAAACCTTACGATATCGTAAGGTTTTTATAATCTATTTTCAATATTAAGAAGATCAAATCAACATGATTAATTTTAAATTCTTATTTACTAAAAAGAAGAAACAAACTTTACATATTTCTTCTATACTGCCCACCCACTTCAAACAACGAGGAAGTAATTTGTCCTAACGAACAATACTTTGTCGCTTCCATCAATCGTTCAAATAAGTTTTTATTAGAAATTGCTGCTTCTTGCAACATATTTAATTGTTCTTCTTCAATGCCTGTGTTGGCTTGGTGTAGCGTTTCTAAAGTTTTGATTTGGAATTGTTTTTCCTCTTCAGTTGCTCGGATAACTTCCATTGGTACCACCGTTGGCGAACCTTTTGAACTCAAAAAGGTATTTACACCAATGATTGGGAATTCTCCTGTATGCTTCAAAGTTTCATAATACAAACTTTCTTCCTGAATTTTACTTCTTTGGTACATGGTTTCCATAGCACCAAGAACTCCGCCACGTTCCGTGATTCTGTCGAATTCTTGTAATACGGCATCTTCTACTAAATCGGTCAATTCTTCAATGATAAACGAACCTTGAATTGGATTTTCATTTTTGGCCAAGCCTAATTCTTTGTTGATAATCAACTGAATCGCCATCGCTCTGCGAACAGATTCTTCGGTTGGCGTCGTAATCGCTTCGTCATAAGCATTCGTATGCAATGAATTACAATTGTCGTAAATCGCATACAAAGCTTGTAAAGTAGTACGGATATCGTTAAAATCAATTTCTTGAGCGTGAAGCGAACGACCTGAAGTTTGAATGTGGTATTTCAACATCTGAGCTCTTTCGTTAGCGCCGTATTTGTTTTTCATGGCTTTCGCCCAAATTTTACGCGCCACTCTTCCGATTACGGCATATTCAGGATCGATTCCGTTAGAAAAGAAAAACGACAAGTTTGGTCCAAAATCATTGATGTTCATGCCACGACTTAAGTAGTATTCCACGTAAGTGAAACCATTCGCCAAAGTAAACGCCAATTGTGTAATCGGGTTTGCTCCTGCTTCGGCTATGTGATAACCCGAAATCGAAACCGAATAGAAGTTACGCACATTCTTTTGGATAAAATATTCTTGAACATCACCCATCAATCTCAAGGCAAATTCGGTCGAGAAAATACAAGTGTTTTGCGCTTGGTCTTCTTTTAAAATATCAGCCTGAACCGTTCCACGAACTTGCGTAAGCGTTTTGATTTTAATATCATCGTAAATTTCTTTCGGTAAAACTTGGTCACCGGTTACGCCCAAAAGCATTAAACCTAAACCATTGTTTCCTTTTGGTAACTCACCGTTGTATTTAGGTCTTGGCAAACCTTTCTTTTTATAGATTTCATTGATTTTCTCTTCAATTTCTACTTGAAGATTATTTTCAATAATATATTTTTCACAATTTTGATCGATGGCCGCGTTCATGAAGAAGCCCAAAAGCATTGGCGCCGGACCATTAATAGTCATCGAAACTGAAGTCATCGGATGGCTCAAATCGAAACCGGAATACAATTTCTTTGCATCATCTAAACAACAAATAGAAACACCGGCATTCCCTATCTTTCCGTAAATATCCGGACGCAAATCAGGATCATTTCCATACAAAGTCACCGAATCAAACGCAGTTGACAAACGTTTCGCCGGCATTCCAAGGGAAACATAATGAAAACGACGGTTGGTTCTCTCCGGTCCGCCTTCTCCTGCAAACATGCGCGTTGGATCTTCGCCTTCACGTTTAAAAGGATACAATCCAGAAGCAAACGGGAATTCTCCAGGTACATTCTCTTGTAAATTCCATTTTAAAATATCGCCCCAAGCTTGGTATTTTGGTAACGCTACTTTTGGTATTTGTGAGTGTGATAAACTTTCGGTATGAGTATCAATTTTGATTTCCTTGTCACGCACTTTAAAGCTGTACACAGGATTTTTATACTTGTTTACCTTGTCGTTCCAAGTCAAAATAATCTCCCAATTGAACGGATCCAGATTCATTTTTACTCGGTCAAACTCTTTAACTAATAAGTTTAAGAAATCTTTGTTATCTTCATTGAAATTCAAACTGTTAACTTCAATACCTGATTTATCAATTTGCGGTTGTTTTTTAGCAACAGATTCGATAGTTTTATAAATACCGTATAACTTCTGAGCCACTTCCACTTGAGTTAAAACTGTCTCATCATATTTGCGATTGTTCTCGGCAATTTCAGACAAATAACGGGTTCTGTGTGGTGGAATAACAAATATCTTCTCGCTCATTTCACGGGTGATTTCGAAAGTCGATTTTAAATCGGCTTCGGTTTTTTCTACAATCTTATCCATTATTTTTTTGTAGAGTGTATTCATCCCCGGATCATTGAACTGTGAGGCAATGGTTCCGATAACCGGCATATCATCAGGATTGGTATCCCAAAGATTGTGGTTGCGTTGGTATTGCTTTTTCACATCACGAATCGCATCTAAAGCACCGCGTTTGTCAAACTTATTGATAGCTACCAAATCAGCAAAATCAAGCATATCGATTTTCTCTAATTGGGTTGCCGCACCAAATTCAGGCGTCATTACATATAAGGAAACATCTGAATGTTCTAAAATTTCCGTATCACTTTGACCAATTCCGGAAGTTTCCAGAATGATAATATCATATTTTGCGGCTTTCAACACCTGAATCGCTTCGTTTACATATTTTGACAAAGCCAAATTGGATTGACGTGTAGCCAACGAACGCATGTAAACTCTAGGATTGTTAATGGCATTCATACGAATTCTATCTCCTAATAAAGCACCGCCGGTTTTTCTTTTTGATGGATCGACTGAAATCAATCCGATGGTTTTTTCAGGGAAATCGATTAAAAATCGGCGAACTAATTCATCGACTAAAGATGATTTTCCCGCACCACCGGTTCCGGTAATACCTAACACAGGAATATGAGTGGTTTCGTTTTTCTTGTGAATCGCCTCTAACGTTTCTTTGGCAACATCAGGAAAATTTTCTGCAGAAGAAATAACACGTGCAATTGCCGTTGGATTTTTTTCTTCCAAATGGTTGATTTCTCCATTTAACACATCTCCAACAGGATAATCTGATTGTTTTACCAAATCGTTAATCATACCTTGTAATCCCATTGAACGGCCATCATCCGGAGAATAAATTCGGGTAATGCCATATTCATGCAATTCCGAAATTTCAGAAGGTAGAATTACGCCACCACCGCCACCGAAAATTTTGATGTGACCGGCGCCTTTTTCCTTCAACAAGTCATGCATGTATTTGAAATACTCGTTGTGTCCGCCTTGATAAGAAGTCATTGCAATGGCGTTAGCATCTTCTTGAATAGCAGTATTTACGACTTCTTCAACACTTCGGTCGTGACCTAAGTGAATTACTTCCACTCCGGTGGCTTGAATGATACGTCGCATGATGTTGATAGCGGCATCGTGACCGTCAAAAAGAGAAGCTGCAGTTACAATTCTGACTTTATTTTTTGGAATATACGGGATTTGTGGTTCCATTTTGAGAATATGATAATTTAAGTGCCGCAATTTACGCAATTAATAAAAATTATACAGTAATTAGGTGGCATAATTTTTGTCAAGTTTAGACAAATATTAACAGTTGCCTATCAATCTATTTTTAACTTTGGCATTCAAATCTTTACCATTCTTTATTATGAAAACGAAGATCCAAAAAATTCCAAAAAACAATCTACTAAACATGACTAAAACTGTCCTCGCATTATTTATCTCGTATAGCTTATTAAGCTGCGCAGAGCTACAACAAGTAGCCAATCAATTTCCTGAATTAAATCCGAATGCCCAACTTGACATTGCCGGTGGACTAAAAGAAGCGCTCAACAATGGAATTTCGAAGCAAGTTACGAAGTTGACTGCCTTAGATGGTTTTTATAAAAATGAAGCGGTGAAAATCTTAATGCCGGAAGAATTGAAAAAAGTAGATAGCGGTTTGCGAAAAATTGGATTAGGTTCATTAGCAGACGAAGGCATATTAATGTTGAATCGTGCTGCAGAAGATGCGGTGAAAGAATCTACACCAATCTTTGTTGATGCTGTAAAGCAAATGAGTTTTACCGATGCTAAAAATATTTTAATGGGCAATGAAAGTTCGGCTACCACTTATTTACAAACCACAACCACTACTCCATTGTATGCTAAATTCAATCCGGTGATTAAAAACTCCTTTGCTAAAGTTGGCGCTGATAAAGTTTGGACAAACATTATTAATAAATATAATGCGATTCCATTGGTTAAAAAAGTCAATCCTGACCTGACTGATTATACCACCAACAAAGCTTTAGAAGGCGTATTTAAAATGATAGCTGTGGAAGAAAAAAACATCAGAACCAATTTGAGTTCGAGAACTTCACCTTTGCTTCAACAAGTTTTTGCATTACAAGACAAGAAGCTATAAGGGTTTCTAAAATTTTAGAAATCAATAACATAAGTATAACATATCGTTAACACAAGAACATAAAAACGCGCCTTATCTTTGCTAAGTAATAAATTGGTTTTTTATTATATTGGTTAGGTTAGTTAAAAAAAGCCGGTGCTTGGGAAAGCATCGGCATTTTTTTTACACTATTTTTTCGTGTAGTTTTTTGAAATAAGCAAAGGCTTTAACCATTCGGCTACCGTACCACGAAAACATTTCGCCATCAACAAAAACAGTTTTGGCATGATGCGTATGGCGACCTAATTCAAAAGCATGTTCGTCAGTAAAAGGAAATGGTTCAGAAGAAAGCAACACCAAATCCGGATCACCTTGAATTCGCATTTTTTGGACAACCACTTCCGGATATCTTCCTTCATACTTTGGATTTTTATCGTAAATATTATCGAACTTATTCAGCTTTAATAATTCATTGATAAAAGTTTCTCCGGCTGCTACCATATAAGGATTCGCCCAAATAAAATAAGCCACTTTATTCACCGGTTTGTCTTTGATGAAGTTTTGAAAATCGGCGAGTGCAAAATTAATTTTATCCATCCATTTTTGCGCTTCAGTCCTTTTATTGAAAAGTATTCCAAAATCTTCTATCATTTTCTGATTGTCCTCCAGAGTAATAATATCGGTTACCCAAACCGGACAAATTTTAGATAATTCTTCTACTATTTCAATGGTATTTTCCTCTTTATTAGCAATGATAATGTCAGGTTGCAACAAACGAATTTTCTCAAAATGAACTTTTTTGGTTCCGCCAATAATTTTCTTGGTGGATTTGAAATGAAAAGGATGTACGCAAAACTTAGTGATGCCAACAATACTGTCTTCTAAACCCAAATCATATAATAATTCTGTTTGAGACGGAACCAACGAAATGATTCGCTTTGGTGTTGTTTCAAAAGTATGTGTTGTTCCGAGTTGGTCTGTAAAAGTTTTCAAGCTGAATTATAGTTTCATTATGGCTTCCATCTCTTGTTGCAATTTCAGTGCTTCCTCCCTAGCCTTTTGAGCAAAATCAGTTCCATTAGAAGCATAAATAATTCCACGTGATGAGTTGATTAGCAAACCGATTTCGTCATTCATTCCGTATTGACAAACTTCCGAAAGACTTCCGCCTTGAGCGCCAACGCCGGGAACTAAGAAAAAACTATTGGGAACAATTTTACGAATTTCGGCAAAATATTCGGCTTTGGTAGCGCCAACTACATACATCAGGTTTTGACTGTTTTTCCAAGTTTTGGAAGTTTTGATAACTGTTTTGTATAATGCTGAACCATCGACATTTTTAGTTTGAAAATCGAAAGCACCTTCGTTGGAAGTCAAAGCCAACAAGATTGTGTGTTTACCTTCAAAAGCAAGAAATGGTTCAACTGAATCTTTTCCCATGTAGGGTGCGACAGTAACGCTGTCAAAATTCAAATCTTCCAAAAAAGCTTTGGCATACATGGTTGACGTATTACCAATATCGCCGCGTTTAGCATCGGCTATAGTAAAAATTTCCGGATGGTTTTGGTTAAGGTAATTGATGGTTTTTTGCAACGATTGCCAACCTTTTAAACCATAAGCTTCATAGAACGCCGTGTTTGGTTTATAGGAAACGCACAAATCGTGTGTCGCATCAATTATAGCTTTGTTGAATTCAAATATTGGATCTTCGAATGCCAATAAATGCTGTGGAATTTTGGTTAAATCGACATCCAAACCTATGCAAAGAAAGGATTTTTTTTGGCGGATTTGTTGAACGAGCTGCTGTGTTGTCATTTTTTGTAGTTGTGTTGCAAAGTTACAAATTGAAAAATGAAATGTGAAAATTTTATAACATAAGCGGAAAATTATATAACTGGTTTTTTAAATGCCTAAAATATCTTTGTAATGTTGATGATAAGTAATGCCTTAATTATTATCACACATAATAAAAGTTGGGGTTAGAGAGAAAAAAAGCCGTATTCATTTACGGCTTTTTTGATGGAAATATTTTGTTACTTTTATGAACAAAAAACAATCCGAATCTTTATATGAAAATCTTTATCAAATTTGACTTCAATACCGTTTGTCGAAAAGTCTTAGAAGACAAACTCATTAAGCATAATATCAAACACCGAGTACTCGGTTTTGGTGAAGTAGAAATCTTAGAAAAAACAGACAATCAAAAATTTAACGAATTCACTGAAGAATTAAAGGAATATGGTATTGACATCATTGAAAATCAAAAAACTATTTTGGTACAAAAGATGAAAGATACCATTATTGAAATGATTCACAGTCCGGAATTAGTAAATGTCAAAAGCTCTGTTTATCTTGCCGAAAAATTGAGTCACAGCTATGGCTATCTCTCTAATTTGTTTTCTGATGTAACCTATACCTCTATTGAGAATTACATCATCATGCAAAAGATAGAATATGCTAAGCAACTCATCGTAAACGGTCAATTGAGCTTAACTGAAATTGCTTTTAAACTCAATTATTCAAGTGTTGCGCATTTGAGTACTCAATTTAAGAATGTCACTGGTATTACACCGTCGGTTTTCCAAAGGATTATTTCAAAAAGAAGAGAAATTACAAACAAAAAATAATTTATGGTCAAAGAATATATACACATTATCTTAGCAGATGACGATGAAGATGATAGGCTTTTTTTTACTGATGCGTTTGATGAATTAAAAATCAGTACCAAAGTCAATACTTTTAATGATGGCGTTGAACTGATGAATTACTTGAATCAGCCCGAAGCTATTTTACCTAATGTACTGTTTCTCGATTTAAACATGCCTAGAAAAAACGGTATTGAGTGTTTGGATGAAATAAAACAGAACGATCGTTTCAATGATATAGCCATCGCTATATTTTCAACTTCTTCATCAGAAGAACACATCGAAGAAACGTTTGTCAGAGGTGCTAATATTTACATCAAAAAGCCAAGTGATTTTGCTACACTGAAAAAAGTGTTGTCTGACGTAGTCACTATCAATTGGCAATACCATACTTCTGGGCTGAACAAGGATAATTTTTTATTGCGACTATAAAAACCAAAACCATGAAACTAAATGCATTTTACAAATCTCCTATTTTTCTCAAAAGCATTTTTGTGGTTTCTATTTTTGCCATATTTTTTATCTCAGCGATTACATATAAACACATCAACTTATTGAATAACTCTGCCAAATGGGTTAATCATTCTTATGATATTAATCTGGAACTTGAACGTTTGTTCTCTTATTTAAAAGACTCCGAGACCGGACAGCGAGGGTTTTTGATTACCAAAGACTCTACTTTTTTAGAACCTTATCTTAATTCAAAAGAAAAAATTGCTCATTCATTTAAAATCGTAAAGAGCTATACTAAAAATGATCCGGCTCAGGAAAATAATTTAAGAAAACTAGAACTTTACATCAACAAAAGACAAAATTACCTTTCCTCTGCTTTGCATCTTTCTTTAAAAAAACCATTAGGAGATAGTGAAATAGAACAAAAATTACTCATAGGAAAACAAACTATGGACAGTGTTCGCAGTCAAATTAACACTATGATTCTTTTAGAAAAAGAAAATCTAAAATCAAGAGAGTTAAGTTATAAAGACACTATCAAAGTCACCCCAGTTTTTATTTATATTACGTTACTGATAACCATAGTTTTAATCTCAATTTCTTATATCAGAATTAACCGAGACCTTCACAAATTACAATTGTCTAACAACCGCCTAACGGTTTTAAATGAGTCGAGTAATTTAGCGGAAATCGTTGGTAATTTTGGCAGTTGGCAACTAAACATTGACAATGATGAATATACTTTTTCTGACAATATCTATCGCCTTTTGGGTTGTGAACCACAATCTTTTAAAAACGGACAGCAAGATTTTTTAAAATACGTACATATTGAAGACAAGACCTATTTCGAAGGCATTACGTCTAGCAAATTAGAAAAAGATAATTTACCGGCTTTTACCTATAGAATCATAACTAAAGATAAGAAGCTACGCTATTTTAGAACTACAGGCAGAATTGTAACCAATAAATCTGGTCAGAATATCTTAATTGGAACAACGAGCGATGTAACTGATGAAGTTTTAGCCTCGTTATCATTAGAACAACAAAACATTGAACTGGAAGCCAGTAATAAAGAATTGGTTGCCTTTAATTATGTTGCCAGTCATGATTTACAAGAACCATTGCGTAAAATTCAAACTTTTATTTCCAGACTTTCAGATAAAGAATATGATTCGCTTTCAGATAGTGGAAAAGAATACATCACAAGAATTCACTCTTCTGTAGAACGCATGAGAATTCTAATTGATGATTTGCTTCAATATTCAAGAGCGAATAAAACCGAAAAAATATTTGAAAAAGTCAGTTTAAATGATTTGTTAGAAAATGCCAAATTTGATTTGGCTCAATCTATAGAAGAAAAAGGTGCTTTGATTCATCATGAAGTCTTGCCTAAAATGACAGTGATTCCGTTTCAAATTCAGCAGTTATTCATTAATTTAATTGGTAATTCTCTGAAATACAGTAAAGAAAATGTGACTCCGGAAATTAAAATTTCCAGCAAAAGAGTAACTGCACTTGAAGAAAACATGATTCCGAAAAACACCAAAGACAAATTCTACAAAATCACTTTTGAAGACAATGGTATCGGTTTCGAACAAGAATATGCCGAAAAAATATTCATCCTTTTCAATCGTCTGCACAACAAAAATGAATATGCCGGAACGGGAATCGGACTTGCTATTTGTAAAAAAATTGTTGAAAATCACAAAGGCTATATTTTCGCAGAGGGCAAACCAAATGAAGGATCAAAGTTTACCATATTCCTTTCAGAAGATTGTTAAACAATCAATATACAATTTTAAATCCTATGTTTCGCATAGGATTTTTTTTTGGCCTATAATGGAAATTCTATAACTATTTAGAAAATTCTTGTAACGCAAAATCATTCGAACGTTAGCAACTTTGTAATGTCACAAATCAAATAAATTTATTGTTTAACCAATAAAATTTTGCCTCATGAAAAATTATATCTTACTATTTACAGCACTATCACTTTTACAAGTAAATGCTCAAGTCAATGATGAAAAAAAATTGACTATTGATCCGCAAACCAACTGTGAACTGCGTTATTTTTATTTCCCTAACATGGAAGCTTATTATGATATGAAAAAGGAAGTATTCTATTATCAGGAAAATAATACTTGGGTTACCAATACACAACTTCCTCCAAATTATGGTGGTTATTCACTTTTCAAAAAAGAAAGAGTGATAATTACCGATTTTGAAGATGACAATCCGGAACAGTTCATAAAAATACACAGAAAAATGTATCCTTACAATCCGAAAGGAAGAATTCAAAGACCTGCGCAACCTATACTTTCTAACGATTCAACAGCATTTTTACAGTAAATTATTCAAAACAAAACATTATCATGCAAAATTTATTATACACTGTAGCCGTAGTACTTGTTATACTGTGGTTTTTTGGATTCCTAGTTTTTAATGTAGGTTCCATAATTCACATATTGTTATTAGTTGCAGTAATAGCCATTTTATTAAGAATCATAAAAGGAGAAGAAATATAGATAGAAAACGACCTACCAATTATTAAAATTCTACACCATGAAACCAAAGATTATTTCATCCGTTCACTGCAAAGGCGGTTCGGGTCACGAATACCAAATCGTGAGCAAAACAATTTTTACAAACTCAGTGAAATTTTTTTTAGCACTCTGCTTTTTAACTTCTGTTACAGCAATGGCTCAAGAAACAGAAAAGAAAAATTATGACCAAGGTTTCCGTTTAGGTTTTGGACTTAACGGTGGCCTTCCGCTCCAAGATCCTTATGATTATAACTTGGGAGCCGATATTAGACTGCAATATGACTTATCTAGAAAGTATTCCTTAACACTGACTACCGGTTTTAGTAACTTTTTTGTCAGCGGCAAGGACAATGATTTAGGATACATTCCTGTTAAAGGTGGATTTAAAGCTTTTGTCTTAAAAGATAAATTATATTTATTAGGAGAAGTTGGTGCTGCTTTTGCCGTAACCAATGATTATGACAAAACTTCATTACTGATAAGCCCCGGAATCGGATATGCTACTGATGTGATTGACATTAGTTTGCGTTACGATCATTTTAGTGATTTTCCGATACTCGAAAACAATACCGTAGATAAAGGTTTGGGACTGGTTGCTTTGAGAATTGCTTATGGGTTTAGACTCTAAATTTGATAAGCACGAAAAAGGGCTAACATACTCTGTTAGCCCTTTTTTATTTTTAGAAAACTTCGCTTTCTTTTAGTTTCTCCATGTTGTTAACCAACTGAAGTTCGTCAACAAACTTTTGAATTTTTCCGTTCATCACACCATCCATATCAAAAACGTCTAAACCAATTCGATGATCAGTTACACGACCTTGCGCATAGTTATAGGTACGGATTTTAGCCGAACGGTCACCTGAACTTACTTGAGAAGTACGTTTGGTTGCATCTTCAGCTTGCTTTTTAGCCAATTCTTGTTCGTATAAACGGGAACGCAATACTTCCAAAGCTTTGTCTTTATTTTTATGCTGTGATTTTTGATCCTGACATTGGGCAACCAAGCCTGAAGGTATGTGCGTTAAACGAACAGCCGATTTGGTTGTATTTACCGATTGACCTCCTGGTCCTGAAGAACAGAAAAAATCTACTCGAACATCATTCATATCAATTTGTACATCAAATTCTTCGGCTTCCGGTAAAACCATTACAGTTGCAGCTGAAGTGTGAACACGACCTTGGGTTTCCGTTTGTGGCACACGTTGTACACGATGCACACCGGCTTCAAATTTCAAAGTTCCGTAAACATCTTCTCCGGTTACTTCAAAAATTACCTCTTTGAAACCACCCGAAGTTCCTTCGTTCATATCTACTACAGAAGTTCTCCAACCACGAGACTCACAGTATTTTGTATACATTCTGTATAAATCTCCTGCAAAAATTGATGCTTCATCTCCACCGGTTCCGGCACGGATTTCCACCATAACGTTTTTCGCATCTTCAGGATCTTTTGGAATCAACATAAACTTGATTTCCTCTTCCAATTCAGGCAAACGATCTTTGGCTTCATCCAATTGCATTTTGGCCATTTCAACCATTTCGGCATCGGAACCATCAGCAAGAATTTCATTAGCCTCTTTGATATTCGCATCAAGCATAACGTATTCATCACGCTTTTCCATTAATGCTTTTAATCCTTTGTATTCCTGATTTAATTGTACATAACGTTTCTGATCGGCAATAACATCAGGCTGAATAATCAAGTCTGATACTTCGTCGAAACGTTGTTTTACATATTGTAATCTATCTAACATGTGTTTGTCTTTCTGTTTTGGAGTGCAAAAATACTAAAAAAAGTGTTCAGTTGACAGTGTTCAGTTGGTAGATTTTTTATAGTATTGTATAGTTTTATAAAACACCTGTAATGAAGCGTACAATCACAATAATATCTATTCTTTTATTGGCTTCCTGCCAAACTAAGTCTGATAACAATTTTGAACAATTAGAAGAAATGAATTGGCTCTTAGGGCTATGGGAAAGCAAAACTCCTGAAGGCCTTTTAACCGAAACCTGGACCAAAGTCAATGATAGTACTTTTTCGGGGCAAACCTATTTCATCAAAAATGAAAAAGACACTTTGCATTCTGAAAGCATTATTTTAACCCAATCAAAAGACCAACTCATTTACAGACCAACGGTAAAAGGACAAAACAATGACGAACCGGTTGATTTCAAACTAACTTCTGAGTTAGAAAACAGTTATTCTTTTGAAAATCCTAATCATGATTACCCTCAAAAAATTGTTTACAAAAAGGTAAATGATACTTCGTTAGTGGCAACTATTTCAGGAAGGCAACAAGGAAAATCAAGCTCAGAAAGTTATCCTATGACAAAGAAATAACACTTTTATTCCTACTAAAAACACATAGCTTCACCTATTTGGTGAAGCTTTTTTCATTTATAAATAATAGAAATTCAGTCAATTATAAATATTATTTTTATTTATTCTAAATAAGTTTTGCGATTAAACCAGACCCGTATATATTTGCATAATTATTTTTAATTAATCTAAATAAGAATGAAAAACATACTTATCCTATCTACAAGTTTACTTCTATCAATAGTGACATTTGGTCAAGAAGCCAAGAAAGACAGCATTAATAAGTTGAAAGAAGTTGAAATCAACACCAACAAATACAAGTACAAAAGAGAAAAAAGCACTACAGTTTCCAGGATGCCTTTGAACAATATTGAAAACCCTCAAGTTTACAATACTGTAACGAGTGAATTATTAAAAGAGCAAGTAGTAACCAATTTCAACGACGCTCTAAAAAATGCAACCGGAATCACCAGACTTTGGGAATCAACCGGTCGTGGTGGTGATGGAGCGGAATATTACAGCATGAGAGGTTTTGCGGTACAACCAACCATGACTAACGGCTTGCCATCACTTAATAATGGAGCCATCGACCCAATTAATGTGGACAATATTGAGGTTATTAAAGGACCATCGGGAACCTTATTTGGCAGTAGTTTAATTTCGTATGGTGGATTAATCAATGTGGTTACTAAAAAACCTCTCTCAACTTTTGGAGGAGAAATCGGTTATAATGCAGGAACTTATGGTACTGACAGGGTTACTGCCGATATAAATATTCCGCTAAATAAAGAGGTTGCCGTTAGAATTAATTCAGCCTACCAAAATGAGGGTTCGTTTCAAGACTCCGGGTTTTTAAAGTCATTTTTCTTTGCACCATCATTGAGTTATAAAGTAGATGATAAACTATCATTTTTTATCAATACCGAATTTTCAAATAGAACATCCGCTAATGCGCCAATGATTTTCCTTAATCGATATTTTCCGTTATCTTTTTCTTCGATTGATGTATTTGAAAGGAATTATAGAAAATCATACAACTCTAATGATTTGGCCATTAGTAACCCAACGTTCAACATTCAGGCGCAAATGAACTACAAGCTTTCTGACGAATGGACTTCGCAAACAGTTTTATCCAGAACCAATACAAAATCGTTTGGTTACTATTCTTATTTATGGGATTCCTCCAACGGAGATGAATTTACAAGATACATTTCAAAAGGAAACAGCAGAACATTTGGAACTGATATTCAACAAAACTTTATAGGTGACTTTAAAATTGGTAAACTAAGAAACAGAGTTGTTATTGGTGCCGACTATTTCAACAATAATGTGGTAAGCGGAAGCTCTGGTTGGGTTGGAAACGGAATTGTATCATTACAAAATCAAACCGATTCAGGCGATTTAACCCAAGCTGGTGTTGATGATTTATTAGTTGGAACCTTTACAGGAAATGCAACTGCGGAAACCGAAGTATTGAGTGCTTACTTTTCTGATGTGTTGAATATTACGAACAAGTTTTCGGTAATGGCCAGTTTGAGAATCGATAATTTTAAGAATAAAACAGAAGGACAAGATTTTGACCAAACAGCTTTATCACCAAAATTCGGCGCGGTATACCAAATCATTGAAAATAAAGTTTCAGTATTTACCAATTTCATGAATGGCTTTGTTAACATCGCACCGGTTCAGCAAGATGATTTGAGTTTTGCCACATTCAAGCCTGAACAAGCCAATCAATATGAATTTGGAGTTAAAACCAATTTATTTAAAGAGATTTTTTCAGGATCTGTAAGCTACTATAATATTCTAGTAAAAGACAAAGTAATGGCTGATCCAAGTAATCCACTTAATTCAATACAAGGCGGAGAAGTTAGAAGCCAAGGTATTGAAGTAAGTTTAACACTTACACCTTTACAAGGCTTAAATATTATTGCCGGTTATAGTTATAATGATAGTGAAGTTACCAAAGACAATCCAGCTAGTGGTTATTTAGGGCTTCGTCCGGAAGAAGCCGGCCCCCAAAACTTAGTTAATTTTTGGGCAAACTACACTCTAAAAGCCGGTAAATTGAAAGGATTCGGCATCGGTTTTGGCGGAAACTACGCCAGTGAATACAAAACACTAAATCGAGCCAACATTGGTACTTTTGAATTACCAAGTTATACTGTTGTAAATTCTGCTTTGTCTTACTCAAGTGATCAATTCGGAATTTCCTTAAAAGTAAATAATCTTTTAAATGAAAAATACTATTCAGGTTGGTCAACCGTTACGCCACAACGTTTAAGAAGTTTGACTGCCGGATTAACCTATAAATTTTAATTCAATATTAGAATTTTGTTACTTGTTTGTTTAATTAAACTCCTCATTTCGGTGAGGAGTTTTTACACTTTATAAATGAAAAAAGACGGCTTCAAAAAAACCATTCGAAACATTCACCTTTGGTTAGGATTATCTTCGGGAATTATTGTTTTTATTATTGCTATTACCGGTTGTTTTTACGCCTTTCAAGAAGAAATTCAAAACATCACTGAGGAATACCGTTTTGTAGAAAAACAGTCTGATTCTTTCCTTTTGCCTACTGAACTGGAAAAAATTGCCCGACATGAACTCCCAAATAAAGTACTTCACGCCATTAAATACAATGGTTCAAGTAAATCTGCAGAAGCTATTTTCTTTAGTCATGATGATACTGTTGCGAGTAATGATTACTACAATATCATTTATTTAAATCCATATTCCGGAGAAGTTTTGGAAGTGGCTGATATGTATTCCGGTTTTTTCAGATGGATTTTAGACGGACACTTTTACCTTTGGTTGCCACATGAAATCGGACAAACAGTTTGTGCTTCTGCAACTTTAATCTTCTTGTTCATGTTGATAACAGGATTGATTCTTTGGTTCCCAAAAAATAAAAAAGCGGCCAAACAACGCTTTTGGTTCCGATGGAAAGAAGGTTTAAAATGGAAACGAAAAAATTACGATTTACACAATATCACCGGTTTTTATGTGATGTCCATCGGTTTAATCTTTGCCATTACCGGCTTGGTTTGGGGCTTTCCATGGTTTGCTTATGGTTATTATACTTTAATTGGTGGCGAAAAATCATTAGTATATGAAGATCCAATTTCTAAAAAAGAAATTGCTATTACTTCGGTTGAAAAACCCCTGGATAAAGTTTGGATGCTAATGCAAACAGAATATCCAACAGCAAAATCTATAGAAGTGCATCCGCCGGAAACCGATTCGAGTTCTATTGCCGCCAATGCTAATTTAGCTGAAGGCACTTATTGGAAAACCGATTACCGCTATTTTGACCAATATACTTTGAAAGAAAAAGAGGTAAATCATATTTATGGAAAGTTGCAAGATGCCAATACTTCGGATAAATTAATGCGAATGAACTATGACATTCACACCGGAGCCATTTTGGGTTTACCCGGAAAGATATTTGCTTTTTTGGTTAGTTTACTGATTGCCAGTTTACCGATTACCGGCTTTTTAATATGGTACGGAAGAAGAAACAAAAAGACTCCTAATTAATTTAGGAGTTTTTTTTTGCTCTTAGATTTCAGTAAATCAAAGCGTTAATTTCGACTTACCAAAAACTATTTATATTTAATCTAAATAAACTTTTTTAATCCGTTTCTCGTATTTATATTTGCATCATTATTTTAACTTATTCTAAATAAATGAAAAAATATATCTCCATTCTTGCCCTAACACTTGCTACTGGTACTATTGGTTTTTCTCAAGAAACCAAAAAAGACACACTTGTGTTAGAAACAGTAGTTATTTCCACTGACGCTTTAGTTGGAAGTAAATTCAAAGCCAAAAACAGAGCAGGCTCAACACATTTCATTTCTCCTGCCGAATTAAAAACCTTCAATTACGATGATGTTTCGAGAATATTCAGAACCGTTCCCGGAGTTACCATTCAAGAAGAAGAAGGTTTCGGATTGCGACCTAATATCGGAATGCGAGGTACAAGTCCGAATCGTACTGAAAAAATTACCGTAATGGAAGACGGTGTTTTGATTGCTCCGGCTCCCTATTCAGCTCCTGCAGCGTATTATTTTCCAACAGTAAATCGTATGCAATCTTTCGAGATTTTAAAAGGCGGAAGTCAGATTCAATACGGACCATACACTACCGGTGGTGCTATAAACATGGTTTCTTCGCAAATTCCAAGCAATTTTTCAGGAAACTTTGTGGGCAGTGTTGGACGTTTCAATACCAAAAAATCTTATGTGAACTTAGGCGATAGTTTTAAAAACTTTGGTTATTTAGTAGAATACAACAACCGCAATTCAGACGGATTTAAAACCATCGACAATAGTGCCAAAAAAACCGGTTTTAACGGAAATGATTATGTGGCAAAATTTAGAGTAAATTCAAATCCGGATGCTAAAATATACCAATCATTAACCATGAAATTACAGTTTTCTGAAGAAATATCTAACGAAACTTACTTAGGGTTAACCCAAGCTGATTTTGATGCCAATCCATACAGAAGATACATAGGTTCCAATGAAGATTACATTGATACGGAACACAAGCAAATCATGTTGACACACTTCATTAAACCTAACGCTAACTTAACATTCACTACTAAAGCTTACCGAAATGATTTTGCCAGAAATTGGTATAAATTAGATTATGTTCGTTTGGGCACGAGTCGAGTTTCCATCAACAATATTTTAGAAGATCCAACAACCTATCAAGCGGAATATTTGGCCATAACTGGTCAAAACAACACGGTTAACAATGCTTTAGGAGTAAAAGCCAACAATAGAGAATACGAAGCCAAAGGCATACAAACCGTTGGGAATTATAAATTCAATTTAGGAAAAACAACTAACGAACTAGATTTTGGCGTTCGCTACCACGAAGATTTTGAAGATCGTTTTCAATGGGTTGACGGATTTGCCATTCAAAACGGTAATATGATTCAAACTAGTTTCGGAACGCCGGGAACGGATGCCAACCGAATTGTTTCAGCCAAAGCTACTGCTGCTCATGCTTTGTGGAATTTGGTGTACAACAAATTTACTTTTAGTCCGGGAGTTCGATATGAAAACATCAAGCTAACTTCTGAAAACTATGGTTCAAATGATGTCGATAGAGTTGGCACCAACTTAGTGGTAACAGAAAACAAAACCGATGTTTGGATTCCGGGATTCGGAGTATTGTATTCGCATAACGATTCCTATAACTTTTTTGCCAGTGTTCACAAAGGTTTTTCACCTCCGGGAACAACAGTTGGCGAAGATGCAGAAAGCAGTTTTAATACCGAAATTGGTATTCGTATAAACAAAAATCGATTTTCAGGAGAATTAGTAGGTTACTACAACGGATTTTCAAACTTACAAGGTGCTGATAATATGTCTGGCGGCGGATCCGGAACCGGTGATTTATTCAATGCCGGAAAAGCTACTGTAAAAGGAATTGAATTATTGGCATCGTACCAATTATTAAACAGTAAAAGCATTGAATTGCCTTTAACGCTCTCTTACACTTTAACAGATACGGAACTGCAATCCAATTTCAATAGTCCAATTTGGGGAACAGTTACTGATGGTGATGAGATTCCGTATATCGCCAAAAATCAATTTGCGGTAACACTCGGATTCAAATACAAAAAATGGGATGCTGCAGTAAGCGGAAAATATGTTGATGCCTTTAGAACATTGGCCGGACAAGGCGAAATTGCGCCAAATGCAAAAGTTGACAGTAACTTTATTGTTGATGCTTCAGCCAAATTTTTCTTAACCAAAAAAGTAGCATTAATGACTAATATGATCAACTTATTTGATAGTAAATATGCGGTTTCAAGAGTTCCGGCAGGATTGCGTCCCGGACATCCATTTGGAATCAATGCCGGAATAATGGCAAGGTTCTAATTTAGATTTACTTGAAGAAGTCAACGATGAAACAACAAAAAATAAGAAACCTACACCGCGACTTAGGCTATTTTTACATCGGATTAATCATATCATTTGCCTTTTCAGGTATCATGATGAACCACAGGGAAAATTGGCATCCCGAAAAATATACAGTGGAAACCAAAGCCATCGAAGTAAAAATGCCAACTGAAGACAAAATCAGTGAACCGTTTGCAGATTCTTTAGGAAAGGCTTTGGGTATTGAGGATAAAATTCGCCGTCACAGTGTAAAGAAAGGAACTTTCAAGATTTCGTTCGAAAAACACGATGTTGAAATCGATATGGCAACCGGAAAAGGCGAGATTGTCTCTTTTCACAAAACGCCTATCATCAGTCAAATGATGAAACTGCACAAAAACACTTCCAATTGGTGGATTTATTACTCAGACATCTTTGGACTATCACTAATTACTATAGCGATTACGGGAGCAATTATGATTCCTGTCGGTAAGTTTACCTTTAAACGTAGAGGTTGGAAACTGGCACTCGCCGGATTACTTTTTCCTTTATTATTTTTGTTCTTATTGGGTTAATAAGAATAAATGAAAAGCCCCGATGAGTCGGGGCTTTTTTATTTTACACCGAATAATTTTTAAACATATAAATCCAAATCATCCTCGAAAGCCTAATGTTGAAACAACTCAGCAAAACGATGACAACGCCAATAATCGGGATGATTCTCAAATCGAAAGTTTCTTCAAAAAACTGACTTGCGATTAAATAAGTAATGATGCCTTGTCCTACAGTTAATCCGTAATTAACAAACATAGCGCCGAAGAAATAACCCGGTTCTTTTTCAAACTTAAAATGGCAATGACTACAATGCTCGTTCATCTTAGGAAACCCAAAACTTAAGAAGAAACTCTTATCCGCAAATACTTTGCCTTGGTGACAATTGGGACATTCGTTGCGGAAAATATGGTATATACTACTTAGCATGATTTATTTTTAGGCAAAGGTAAACCGTTTAAGATGATCAATTGTTTAGTATCTTCGCCAATAATAGCACAATAAAGACATTTTGAAAAGAGAACCTATTTACAATATTCAAAATTTTAAAGCAGATTTGGTTAAAAAAGAGTTGTACATCAACACTTTTAAAAACCATTTAAAAGCACACCCTTTTATTGAAAAACCTCATAGACACAACTTTTATCTATTAGTTTTATTCACCAACGGAAGTGGCGCTCACGAAATTGATTTTACCAGATACGACATCAAACCCGGGAGTTTATTTGTGCTCCAACCGGGACAAATCCATAATTGGCAATTGTCCGAAGATATCGAAGGTTATATTTTCTTTTATTCGCAAGAAGTTTACAATCTCTATTTTGGCAACAAAAAAATAGAAGACTATCCTTTTTACCAATCGGTGATGAACCAACCGGAAATCGTTTTTGAAACGGAAGAATTGGCTCATATTCTACCCTATTTTGATTTAATGATAACTGAAAGCCAAGCCAACCATCAAAGAAAAGAAGACAAACTGTTAAACTTACTGGATTGCATTCATCTAGAAATCTCCCGAAAATATCTTTCGACTAC
Organism: Flavobacterium sp.; assembly: GCF_046293665.1. GTDB lineage: Bacteria > Bacteroidota > Bacteroidia > Flavobacteriales > Flavobacteriaceae > Flavobacterium. Next base: position 21,191 of record NZ_JBKBOL010000010.1, on the reverse strand, counting down.
GAATCATGTTACGCATTCGTATAACTACAAGATACATCAGTTAGAACAACTTTTGGAACAACATTATAAAACCGAAAAATCACCATCGTTTTATGCCGGTAAAATGAACATCACATTAAAACATTTAAACCGAATTTGCAAAGATATTTTAAACCAAACAGTAACCGAATTAATCACCAACCGTGTGATTTTAGAAGCCAAAAGACTTTTAACCGATGCTTCAAAAACGGTTAACCAAGTCGCTGACAATTTGGGATTTGAAAATTATTCTTATTTCACAAGGCTGTTTAAAAAGCAAACTGGCTTGACACCGAGTGAATTCCGAAAAAACCTAAACTAAAAAACCTCGTCTATTGCTAAACGAGGCTTCTATTTTCTATATTCTATACTCTATTTTCTCTCCGGAATACTCGCCAAAATCTCCACAAAAAACTTCCAAAATTTCTGCGAAGACTTAATCGAAGCTCTTTCGTCCGGACTATGTGCCCCGTGAATCGTTGGTCCAAAAGAAATCATATCCATTCCCGGATAATTGGTGCCTAAAATACCGCATTCCAATCCGGCATGACAAGCCACAACATTCGGTTTTGAACCGTTTTGTTTTTCGTAAATATGGACCAAAACGTCTAAGATTTCAGAATTCACATTCGGTGTCCAACCCGGATAGCTTCCGCCAAATTCGACTTCGCAACCGAATAATTCATAAGCCGAACGCAATCCATTGGCCAAGTCCATTTTAGAAGTTTCCACCGAAGAACGCGTTAAATTTTGAATCGAAATCTGACCGTCTTTTACGATTACACGAGCGATATTATTAGAGGTTTCCACCAAGTCTTCCATATCGGCTGACATGCGATAAACACCGTTATGCGCGGCATAAATCGAACGCAACAAACCTTCTTGAACGCCTAAATCCATTACTTTCGAAGGCAAATCGCTTTTTACAATTTCGATGGTCAAATTCGGCTCCATCGTTTTGTATTCTGTTTTGATATCGTTGATGATTTCTTGCATATCGAATACAAAAGCTTCGTCATACATTCCGGCCACAATCACTTTAGCTACACTTTCACGCGGAATAGCATTGCGCAAACTTCCACCACTGATTTCGGCGATTTGCAACCCAAAATTCTCAAATCCATCAAATAACAAACGGTTCATGATCTTATTGGCATTCCCCAAACCTTTGTGAATATCCATTCCGGAGTGTCCACCATTCAACCCTTTTACGGTAATGGTGTAACCAACAGAACCTTCAGGAGTTTCTTCTTCATGGTAACTTCTAGTCGCTGTCACATCAATACCACCGGCACAACCGATGTCAATTTCGTCATCTTCTTCGGTATCTAAATTCAATAAAATTTCTCCTTTTAAAATACCACCTTTTAAGTTCAAAGCGCCGGTCATTCCGGTTTCTTCATCAATGGTAAAAAGGGCATCAATCGCAGGATGCGGAATGTCTTTGCTTTCCAATACCGCCATAATAGCGGCAACACCCAAACCGTTATCAGCTCCAAGCGTTGTTCCTTTGGCACGAACCCAGTCACCATCGACATACATATCGATACCTTGCGTCAAAAAGTCAAAATCGGTGTCGTTGTTTTTTTGGTGCACCATATCCAAATGTCCTTGTAAGACAATGGTTTTACGGTTTTCCATTCCCGGAGTGGCAGGCTTGCGAATGATTACGTTTCGAATGTCGTCTTCAAAAGTTTCTAATCCCAAACTGTTTCCGAAGTTTTTCATGAATTCAATCACGCGTTCCTCTTTTTTAGACGGACGAGGCACCGCATTTAAATCGGCAAACTTGTTCCAAAGTGCTTTGGGTTCAAGGTTTCTAATTTCTTGGCTCATTATAGTTGTATTTTTTAAATGTCGAGGTACAAAGTTACAAAGTTTAACTACTTTAGAAATTGAATTGTGATTATATTTACATTTTAAAAATTGACCTTGAAACGCAAATACATACTTCCCTTATTTTTACTAATTCAGATTATCTTTCTGAAAATCCTCGCCTTTTTTCCGGAAACGGTTGAGCGTTTTTACAGCAATGGGTTATACATTTGGATTTCGCATTTCTCCAGAACAGTATTGGGCAAAATTCCTTTTTCGGTAGGCGATATTATCTACGGAATTACTATAATCTATTGCATTCACTGGTTTTTCAAAAATCGAAAATTGAATTGGAAAGACAAAATCTGGGCGACTTTAAGCTTTGTTTCTGTCCTGTATTTTATCTTTCATTTTCTATGGGCATTTAATTACTACCGTGTACCGCTTTTCGAAAAAATGAGCATCAAAAGAGAATACACCGAAAAAGAATTAATAGCCTTCACCGAAAAACTGATTGTCAAAACCAACGAAGTACAATTGGTCATAACCAAAGACAGCACCAAGAAAGTAGTCAATCCTTATTCGCAAGACAGTATTTTTAAACTGACGCAGAATGGTTATGATAATTTGGCCAAACAATATCCAATCTTCAACTACGAAATCCCAAGCAGAAAGAAATCATTAATGAGTTTACCGCTGACTTACATGGGATTTGGTGGTTATTTGAATCCGTTTACCAATGAAGCGCAGGTTAATGATAAATTACCCATGTTTGGTTTCCCCAATGTCGTTTGTCACGAAATGGCACACCAAATAGGCTTTGGCAGCGAAAGCGAATGCAACTTTATCGGATTCATGGCTTGCATTAAAAATGAGGACTTGTATTTTCAATATTCCGCTTTGACAAGTGCTTTGCGCTATTGCATGAAAAACATCGGATTGAAAAACGAAAAAGAATTCGACCGATTAAAAATCAAAATCAACCCGGGAATTCTGGAAAACTTCAAAGAAAGCAAAAGGTTTTGGGAACAATACGATACTATTATTGACAAAGCTTTCCATGCATTTTATGACCAATACTTAAAGTCTAACCAACAAGAAGACGGCATTGATAGTTATAGCAAGTTTGTGGATTTGCTGATTAATTACTATAAAAACAAGGAAATCAAATAAAACATAAAACCGTTTTTAAACAAAAAAACCACTGATTTCTCAGTGGTTTTAGAGTGACCCATTCAGTCCCGATACCTCGGGAGAACCTGAGACCTTCCCGGTTGGAAATCGGGATGCTCTATCCAACTGAACTAATTAATTTTTCAACTCTAATCTTGCTTTTCCATTTCTTTACTTCCAATTCCCTTTTGTAAGCCGACGATTTATCTTTAAACATTTCAGAATAAACAATTTCCCAATCTTTAGCCTTTGCGGTAAATCCTGAATGATTTGATAAATGCTTACGAAGTCTTTCTTCCAAAGATTCAGAAGTATGACCAAAATAATACTTATCTAATGACTTTGAATATAAAATATAGAAGTAAAACATATACTAACAAAAAAAGCCGTTGAGAACAACGACTTTATAATGTGACCCAGTCAGGATTCGAACCTGAGACCTACTGCTTAGAAGGCAGTTGCTCTATCCAGCTGAGCTACTGGGCCATTTCCTTTTTCTAACTGAACCTTAGACCTTCCCGATTAGAAATCGGGATGCTCTATTCAGCTGAGCTATGGAACCATGCTTAAAAAATGTCTTTACAATTGTCGGGGTGGCAGGATTCGAACCTGCGGCCTCCTGCTCCCAAAGCAGGCGCGATAACCGGGCTACGCTACACCCCGAAAAGCGGAGAGACAGGGACTCGAACCCTGGCGACGGTTACCCGTCGACAGATTAGCAATCTGCTCCGTTACCACTCCGGCACCTCTCCTAATTCGTAAATTTGTAAAAGAACATTTTCTTTAAGCGGTTGCAAATGTAATTTATCATTCTATAATTTACAACTATTTCATTTCTTTTTTTAGATTTTAATTTAAATAGCTTCTCTTTCAATCAACTAGGGATTCACATTTTTTCATTTATCCCCAAATCGACATTTATTATGACACAAATTCATTAATTTTCCAAGAAAAGATTAGTTTTGCAATACAAACAACAACAGAATATCATGAGTAAAAAAGTAGTTATCGTATCAGCAGTAAGAACACCTATCGGAAGTTTCATGGGAAGTTTATCTACTGTTACAGCAACACAATTAGGTGCAGTGGCTATCAAAGGCGCTTTAAATAAAATCAATTTAGATCCCAATTTAGTGGACGAAGTTTTAATGGGGAATGTAGTTCAGGCCGGCGTTGGTCAGGCTCCTGCAACTCAAGCGGCTATTTTTGCCGGATTACCTAATACCGTTCCAACCACAACCGTAAATAAAGTATGTGCTTCCGGAATGAAAGCCGTAATGCAAGGTGCACAAGCCATCATGAGTGGTGATGCTGAAATCGTGGTTGCCGGTGGTATGGAAAACATGAGTTTGATTCCACATTATGTTCACATGAGAAACGGAGTGAAATTTGGCCCAACAACCATGGTTGACGGCATGCAAAAAGACGGTTTAACTGATGCTTACGACGGAAACGCGATGGGTGTTTGTGCCGATTTGTGTGCGTCAGAATATAAAATCACCAGAGAAGAACAAGATGCCTTCGCGATTCAGTCTTACGAGCGTTCAGCTAAAGCTTGGTCTGAAGGCAAATTTGACAACGAAGTAATTCCGGTTGAAATTCCACAACGTCGTGGCGAACCGGTTATCTTTTCTAAAGATGAAGAATTCACTAACGTGAAGTTGGATAAAATTCCGGCTTTAAATGCAGTATTCACCAAAGACGGAACCGTAACCGCAGCCAATGCTTCTACGATCAATGATGGTGCAGCCGCTTTGGTTTTAATGAGTGAAGAAAAAGCACAAGCTCTAGGCTTAAAACCTTTGGCTTATATCAAATCCTACGCTGATGCTGCACAAGAGCCAAAATGGTTCACCACTACTCCGGCGAAAGCCTTACCAATAGCTTTAGACAAAGCTGGCTTATCAGTTGCTGATGTAGATTATTTCGAATTCAACGAAGCGTTTGCCGTAGTTGGTTTGGCGAATGCCAAAATCTTAGGATTAGATAATGACAAAGTAAACGTTAATGGTGGTGCGGTTTCTTTAGGTCATCCTCTGGGATGTTCCGGAGCGAGAATCATCGTGACTTTAATTAATGTTTTAGAACAAAATAATGCTAAAATTGGCGCAGCAGCTATCTGTAACGGTGGCGGTGGTGCATCAGCCATAGTAATAGAAAGAATTTAAAACAATTACGAATTACGAATTATGAATTACGGTTTAATCAATTCATAATTCGTAATTTATAATTCATAATTGACTTAGATGTTTGCCATTTGTAACCTTGCCATAATTCCTTTACGAGCTGAACCAAGTGATCGAAGCGAAATCGTTTCGCAAGTCTTGTTTGGTGAGCATTTTGAAGTTCTGGAAAATCAAAAACAATGGGCAAAAATCAAATTGCAATACGACGATTATGAAGGTTGGGTTGATTCAAAACAGTATCAGCTTATCACAGAAAAGAATTTCAAAGATTTATCCAAAGATGCTATCATCCTTAATGCTGATTTGGTGGAATATGTAACCAATGCCAAAAATATGCTCTTGCCTATTCCGCTTGGTGCTTCGCTATCGTTTTTGAATCACAGCGAAATCAATATCGAAGGATTTGAATTTGAAGGTTTAAGGACTAGCGGTGTAAAGCCAAAGTCCGATTTAATTACGACTGCTTATATGTATTTGAACGCACCTTATCTTTGGGGTGGCAAAACACCTTTTGGAATTGATTGTTCCGGTTTTACCCAAATGGTTTATAAGTTGAACGGTTATCATTTGCTGCGCGATGCTTCCCAACAATCCGGTCAAGGCGATGCGTTGAGTTTTATTGAGGAAAGTGAACCCGGAGATTTGGCTTTCTTTGACAACGAAGAAGGTAATATCATCCATGTTGGCATTATCATGGAAAATAACTACATCATCCATGCGAGCGGTAAAGTCAGAATCGATAGACTCGACCATTTAGGAATTTACAACGCCGAACAAAACCGACATACACATCGATTAAGAGTCATTAAGAAAATTATATAAAAAAAGCCCCTTAATTTAGGGGCTCTTTTTTATGCTTTTAATTTTACTTCAATAAAAAGTTCAAACCAACATTGATGCTCGAACGGCTGTTAGTTACTGCAGAATAATCATTTTCTTTAAAAATATCAACCAATCCACCTTGTCCTTCGTATTCAAAAAATAATTTTAATTTATTATTCAACGGTATTTTAACGCCAATTCCAAGTGCCAAACCAAAATCAGTTGCATTAAAACTGTCAGTGACATCTGTTCCAAATCTGGTTTCTTCAGCATTAAGCAAAAATCCTATGTAAGGGCCAAATTCCAAATACCAATTTCTTGTGTTCCCAAAATGCCAACTGGCCATAACCGGTACGGTCAAATAATCTAAATTAAAATCGGTTATAGAAGAGCCAAAATCATCTTCAATAAAACCATTATCCCAACCTTTTCGATCATAGATTAATTTAGTTTTAATACTCCAAGCATTTGAAAAATAATAATCCATTGATCCTCCAATATTGAATCCGCTACCGGAATCAGACGATTCATAAGAATTCGAAACTGATGAACTATTATAACCAATGTTCACTCCAAACTCAACATCGCCCTTTTTCTGAGCAGATACAAGCGATGATAACCCTAATGCCATGATGGCTGTTAATACAATTTTTTTCATGTTTTTTGTTTTTGATGAATCAAAAATAATCTTTTCAAAGGAAAACATATTGTAATTTATATTTCTTTTAAAACTTTAACTAAATAATCAATTTCTGATTTTGTGTTGTAATGACTAAACGAAATGCGTAGACTTGGTTTTATCAAATCTTCGTCTGAAAGCATCTCGGCCAACACATGTGAAGGCTTAATACTACCACTTTGACAAGCACTACCTCTTGACACCGCTATGCCTTTCATATCAAGATTAAATAAAATCATCACTGTTTTCTCGGATGAAAAAGGCAATAAAACATTTAATATATTATAAAAAGTATTGGTTCCATTTTGTTTCGTCGAGGGAAAAGCATCTGATATTTGCTCAAAACAATAGTTTTTCAAATTGGCTATGTACTCTCTTTCAGCATTCAAGTTATCGTAAGACAATTGTAGTGCTTTGGCCATTCCGGCGATTTGATGGACAGATTCTGTTCCGGCTCGCCATCCCTTTTCTTGTTCACCACCAAAAAACATCGGCTGTAAAACCAAATTTTTTCGAACAAAAGCAAATCCAATTCCTTTCGGACCATGAAATTTGTGCGCACTAGCCACCAAAAAATCAATTGGCAATTGTTGTAAATCCAATTCGGTTTTACCAATAGATTGCACTGTATCACAATGAAACAAGGCTTTATTTTGGTGACACATCACTCCTATTCTTTCAATATCGTGAACAACACCGGTTTCGTTGTTAACATGCAGTAAAGAAACAATAGTCTTGCTTTCTGACGATAGCAAATCACCCAGTTCATTGTAATTCAAATTGCCATCAGAAAGTGTCTTTATAAAAGCTACTTCTATTCCGAATTCTTCTTGTAAAGCTTGAATCGTGTACAAAGTAGCATGATGCTCAACTTTTGAAGTGACAATTCTTTTAATGCCAAAATCTTTTAAAGCACTTCGTAAAATCCAATTGGTGGCCTCCGTAGCACTCGATGTAAAAATGATTTCCTGGGCGTTACAGTGTAAATATTTAGCAATGGTTTTTCGGGATGTTTCTATAACAGCTTTAGCACTTCTACCAACACTGTGAGTAGATGACGGATTACCGAAATCAGATTGCATTACGTTAACCATTTCATCAATAACTTCTTGACGAATAGGAGTTGTAGCGGCATTATCGAGATATACTTTTTGCATGGTGCAAATATAAAAAAGTACTATCCTAATTAAATGATAAAAGATAAATTTAATAGTATAAAAAACTTATTTTTGCTAAAAATTTCTTGTCCAATGAAACGAATTTTAGGGTTATTAGCCATAGTTTTATTTATGAATGCCTGTGACGATGGAGAATTGACCGTTGACACTATTAATTTCGATGATGTACAGGTCCAAAAATGCAGTCAAAAAGAGATCCTTTATAAAATAAGTGATTCAAAAATGTTGATTTTGGCTATTCCATTTGACAATTTTGAAAATGATGAAACTCCGGAAAACAATCCTACCGAAGTCAATATCACCGGTAACATTCAAGTGATTTACAGACAATACAGTGCAGCGCCAACTTCGGCAAACATTTGTGATCTTGTAACAGCAGCTACTCCCAATGTAATTGAAGAATGGAATGCCACTTCGGGTACAATTCAAATTACTTCGACGGCTATAAAATCAGTAAATTCAACTACGGGTATTACTCAAATTACCGGTTACAGACATTATATTGTTTTCAAAAACATCACTTTTTTAAAACCTGACGGATCAACGCAAGCTTATTTAGGAGAGGATACTTTTGTTTTTGGTAATTATAATGCTACGGTAAGCCCGCTTGCTTTTGGATTTGATGAGGAAGCCAACAAAAGCACTTGTAACAATGACAACCGTATTTTTAATTTCAACAGTAGCGAAGCTTTTATTTTGGATTTAGCAGATTTTGCTACTTTATTTGCTGACGAAGTGACTACTACGCCAAGAACAGCATTAATTAGTGCTACTAATAAAGTAAATTACCGATTGTACTCGGGCACAATTAACAACGCTTATTTTTGCACAACACCAGTTCCTGCAACGCCAATATTGACGCAAAACTGGATTGCTAATAACGGTGTAGCAGCCGAGGGAAGCGGAATTATTGAAGTCACTACGACAAGCTCTTCGCCCGGATTTTTTCAACACACCATCCGTTTGAAAAAAGTAACAATGACCAAAGGAAACAGCGATTTTTATTTGGGTGACGATTATTTATATGGAACAATAATCACTCCTTAATTGAAAGTTAAAACCACTTTCATTGCTTTATATTTTCTTATTTTTATAAAAAAATAATATGCCAAACGACTGTATCAGCTATCACAAATCGGGTTATTTCACTAAATTAATGATTGATTATTTAGCCGAAAAGCCAGAATTGAGAACTTTGTACAATCGGTTTCCGAAGTTGGAGAACTTCAAACAGCAAATTGAAGAAAAGGCAAAAAACTTCAATGGCAATGACAATTTCAATAGACAAACATTAGTTGCTGCTTTAGAAAATCAGTATCGTGGATTTGAAATTTCTGAAATCACTAAGGCTAACATTGCACTGCTTTCCGACTCAAAAACATTTACAATCACAACAGGTCATCAGCTGAATTTATTCACCGGTCCGTTGTATTTTTTGTATAAAATTGTTTCCATAATTAACCTTTGTAAGGAGCTAAAACAAGCCTATCCTGAACATCATTTCGTGCCAATTTATTGGATGGCGACTGAAGACCACGATTTTGACGAAATTAATTATTTTCATTTTAAAAACGTAAAAATCAAATGGGACAGAGAAAGTTTTGGCCCGGTTGGCCGATTGTCAACAGCAGGTTTAGAAGAAGTTTATGAAGTTTTTGCTAAAGATTTAGGGCTAGGTGAAAATGCCGCTTATCTAAAGTCTTTATTTGACAATAGTTATTTAAAACATTCCAATTTGGCTGATGCCACAAGGTATTTGGCGAACGAATTGTTTGGCAATAAAGGATTAGTAATTCTTGATGGCGATGATATTTCGTTGAAGCAATTATTCATACCTTTTGTTAAACAAGAACTGGTAAACCAAACTTCTTTCAGCAATGTAACCGAAACGAATATAGTACTTAAAGAGTATACCATTCAAGTCAACCCAAGAGAAATTAATCTTTTTTACATAGAAGATAACATTCGCGAACGCATTGTTTTTGAAGGCAACCAATACAAAGTTAACAATAGCAATCTCGTTTTCTCTGAAGAACAAATTCTAGCACTTTTAGAAACCAATCCCGAACAATTTAGTCCGAATGTGATTCTCCGTCCGCTTTACCAAGAGGTAATTTTACCCAATCTCAGTTACATTGGCGGAGGCGGCGAAATTGCTTATTGGTTACAATTAAAATCGAATTTTGAAGCGAATAACATTACTTTTCCAATGCTTTTAGTGCGCAATTCCGTTTTATTGGCGACTGAAAAACAAGTGCAAAAAGCGGATAAACTCAACCTTACTTGGGCAGATTTATTTTCAAACCAACAAGATCTATTCAATAAAAAAACACAGGAACTTTCCCAGTTTAATCTTGATTTTACAGAACAAAAAGAGCATTTGAAAAAGCAATTTGAAGCTTTAAATCAAATAGCCTCTCAAACGCACAAATCATTCAAAGGCGCGGTTAAAGCACAAGAAATAAAACAAATAAAAGGCTTAGAAAATTTAGAAAAACGATTGCTAAAAGCAGAGAAAAAAATTCATTCAGAAAAATTAGAACGCATTATTCAATTGCAAAACGAATTATTCCCTAACCAATCGCTTCAGGAAAGAAGAAACAACTTTAGTGAATTCTATCTGGAAACCGGAGAAGAATTACTTCAAAAGATATTGGATGAACTTCATCCATTGGAACAAAATTTCTCTGTAATAACTTTATAAATTGACTTGGAAATCCTTAAAAAAGGACTACTTTTGCACCCAAATTAAAAAAACAAACAAATGGCAACGAATAGAACATTTACTATGATTAAGCCTGATGCTGTTGAAAACGGACACATCGGTGGAATATTAAATATGATTACTGAAGGTGGTTTCAGAATTGTAGCTTTAAAATTAACACAATTAACAGTAGCTGATGCTCAAAAATTCTACGCTGTTCACTCGGCTAGACCTTTCTTCGGAGAATTGGTTGAATTCATGACACGCGGACCAATTGTAGCAGCAATTTTAGAGAAAGACAATGCTGTTGAAGATTTCAGAACCTTAATTGGGGCTACTAATCCTGCTGAAGCTGCGGAAGGAACTATCCGTAAAAAATATGCAACTTCTATCGGAGAAAACGCCGTTCACGGTTCAGATTCTGATGAGAATGCCGCTATTGAAGGTGCTTTCCACTTTTCAGGAAGAGAGCAATTTTAGTAATGAGTTAGGCCTTTTCTGTTGGGCATAATCAACTGTATAAAATATAAAATCCCGTTTCTTTTTGATACGGGATTTTTTTTGGTTAACATTTTAATTTAAAAGATTTTATATATATTTACCATCCCTAAATTTCTTGATGTGGATAGCCAAGATTGCCTGAACATAGACTACAAAACAGAACTTTTTTTTGAAATTTCTGCCGATTTATTTTTTATCGCCGGCTATGACGGTTACTTTAGAAAAGTAAATCCGGCTGTTCTTAACCTGCTTGGCTATAGTGAGGAGGAAATGTTATCAAAACCCATTAATGATTTTGTTTACCCTGAAGATCTGGAGAAAACCATTTTGAGTCGGGAAAAAGTCACAAGTGGCAATCCGTTACTTAATTTCGAAAACCGATATATTACCAAAAACGGTGAGATAGTTTGGTTGTCATGGACATCAATGCCGCATATTGATAATGAATTGGTTTATGCTATCGCCAAAAACGTAACCGAAAGAAAAAAATCGGAAGAAGAACGCAATACTTTGCTCACCAACCTTAAGAAAATCAATAAGGATTTAAAAAAGCTAACTTATACGGCTTCTCACGATTTGCGTTCACCGGTTAACAATTTGCTGTCGGTATTTGAGTTATTGGATATTTCTAAAATTGAAGATGATGAAACCAAAGAATTTATCGAAATGCTCAAAATAACTTCGGTAGGACTGCAAAAAACGCTTAACGATTATGTAGACAACATTAGTCATCATGACCAAGTAAACATCAGGGTTGAATTATTATCACTAGAATTGGTTTTCAATACGGTGGTGAAATCAATTCAATCTGAGATTAAAAATTCTAAAGTAAAATTTATCACCGATTTTTCTGCCTTTGACACTATTAGTTTTAACAAAGTTTATTTGGAAAGTATTTTTATCAATTTGATAACGAATGCCATTAAATATGCTCAAGTCAATTTATCGCCGATAATTACGGTAAAAACCCAAAAAACAAATGGCATTTCACAATTGATTTTTGCTGACAATGGTCGTGGTTTTGACATTGACAAAGTAAAAGACAAGATTTTCGGACTTAACCAAAAGTTCCACAACAATATTGACAGTCATGGTATCGGACTCTATTTGGTTTACAATCATGTGGTAGATATGGGCGGTCAAATTGAAGTGACCAGTGAAATTAATAAAGGCACAACTTTTACCATTAGTTTCAGGAAATAACATTTTAGCGGTAAATTTCAGTTCTATTCTAATGGGATTTTTAAAAAATCTATTAACTTCGAGTTTGTATTTTAAACAATATGAAATCAACAGAAATTATTGCCAACAGATTCAGAGAAGTCATCTTAAACGGAACTTGGATTGCCAACACCAATTTCAAGCATCAATTATCCGATACTAATTGGGAATTAGCAACCACAAAAGTCCATGATTTAAATACCATTGCTGTTTTAGCACAGCATATTTATTACTACATTAATGGTATCAATAACGTTTTTAAAGGCGGAACACTTGACATAAAAGATCAGTATAGTTTTGACTTTCCTCCTATCGATTCTCAAAAAAAATGGGAAGACTTCTTAATCCGTTTTTGGAACGATGCAAAAGAATTCGCCACTTTGGTGGAGCAAATGCCCGAAGAAAAACTATTGGAAGGATTTGTAGATGAAAAATATGGCACTTACCAAAGAAACATTGACGCCATGATTGAACATGCTTATTATCATTTGGGCCAAATTGTATTAATTAAAAAAATGATTTTAAGGATAGAAACATAACCGAAATTTTATCAAATAACGTTCTTTTTGATTGTAACAATTTTATTTTATACTACTAAACATCATATCAATCAATAAATCTATTAAACATGAAAAAACAAGTATTTGCCGCATTAGCCCTTTTATTCCTTTCGGGAACAGCCATGGCTCAAGAAACCACAGAAAAGAAAGACAGTAAATTTGAATTTGCTGTCAATGGTAAATTGGGTTTTGCCCAACTTAAACAATCGGGTATTCCTGCTTTGAATGGTAATTTAACCGGAAGCGATATCTTATTGGGGTATAAAATCAGTTCTAAATGGAATTTGGCTACCGGAATTGGATTTTATGAATTCAACGCCAATACCATTGTAGCCGGTAATTCTGCCAGTTTAAAAAATTCTTATTTGCGTATTCCTTTGCAATTTAACGGCGATTATAGCATTGTGAAAAGTGAAAAGACCAACAGTGATAAAATGTTTTTCACCATTGGGCTAGGGTTGTACGCCAATACGCTGTTAAAACAAGAATTGGAAGCCGTTACCGGAAATGCGGAAGCCAAAAACTTAGGATGGAATTTTGGTTTAAGTACTCAAGTGGGTGCAAAATTTATCGTGAATGAGGACATCAATATTGCAATCGGTTTAGAAAGTCAAAGCGATTTAACAAAAATGAAAAAGGACGGCGCCGAACAAAAACTGGAGCAATTTAACGGTATGTATTTTAGAATTGGATTTAAGTTTTAATCACAAAGTAGCTTATAAAATTCAAATCCCGTCTTGACCTTTCAAGGCGGGATTTTTGCTTATATAACGTTTTACTTCTTTCCTCTACTTTATTGATTCTTTCCGCTACCTTATTATGTTTTCCTCAGCCTTCTTACTTCTTTCCGTCACTTTATTATGTCTTTCCGTTGCCTTGTTACTCCTTTCCGTCGACGGAAAGCCTCATTAATACAACAGAAGACTATAGAACACATGAAAGTTGATAATCATTATTTAAAAAAGACTGTAAACGAATTGAAAAGGATTATATATATTTGGTAAAGGTTGTTGGGCTTAGTACTTACCTTGTTTTTAGTCCTCAGTTTTAAGACACAACTTTAAATGCAATCAAAGAAGATATTTTGGAAAAAGAAGAGTTAGATAAATTTATAGCAAAAATGGAAAGCGAAGTTCCAAAAGAAAAAGCTTTTTTTGGAGTAAACATGATAGACCATGAAGAAAACGCCTATATAAGTGCCAACAAATATGGATTAGAATTATTCGCAATTGAACTTTTAAAAGCAGCAAAAAAAGCTACTGAGATTAAAGAAGATTCAGAAAAGAATATCATAATATTTGACCCAAAAGAAAAATGGATTACTGGAAATATTCGGATTGGTTATATTGAACCAAAATTAAATGATAGAATTGATCTTAAAATAGAAACATATAAAGAAACTTGGAAAGATAGTGTTGCAAAATACGGTTGCTTTACTATAATTGCAATTTTAATAATAATTTTTATTGCAGGAATATTTAAAGTTATAAGTTGGTTTTAATTATAAATGTCACAAAACCGAACGGCTAACGGCTGTTTATTCATACTAAAAAAGCCAATAGAAACAAAAAATCCCGATAACCCGGGATTTTTTTATTATTTCAAACTCGCTAAACTCTGCTCTATCGTAGCAATCTTTGCCAAAGCATCGGCTTCTTTTTTGCGTTCATTGTCTATAACTTGAGCCGGTGCGCCGGAAACGAATTTCTCGTTCGCCAACTTGCTTTGTACGCTGCGCAAGAAACCTTGGGTGTACTTCAACTCTTCGGTTAATTTGGCAATCTCAGCAGCAATATCAATGTTCCCCGAAACCGGAATAAAATATTCGTTTGATTTTATGCGATAAGTCAACGCACCATCAATTTTATCGGTGATGTACTCTAAGGAAGTGATGTTTCCTAATTTAGTAATTACAGCATCAAAATAAGTAGATGCTTTTTCGTTGTTTACCACTTTCAAATCAACTGCGTCTTTCATCGCAATGTTTTTTTCTTTACGGATAGTTCTAACTCCTGCAATTACTTCGGCAGCAAAATCAAAATCAGCAATTAACTTTTCATTAAACGAAGTTACTTTCGGATATTCCGCAATGATTAACGCTTGTTCAGGCGTTCTTTCAGCGATGTATTGCCAAATTTCTTCGGTTAAGAAAGGCATAAACGGATGCAATAACTTTAAATTCGCTTCCAACATTTCAATGGCTTTATCAAAAGTCGCACGGTCAATTGGTTGTTGGTAAGCTGGTTTTATCATTTCTAAGAACCACGAACAGAAATCGTCCCAAACCAATTTGTAAATACTCATCAAAGCATCAGACAAACGGTATTTCTCAAAATGGTCTTCAATTTCTACTAAGGTTTGTTGCAACTTGGCTTCATACCATTCGATAGCCACTTTAGAGCTTTCCGGTTGCGCAATATCCGCAACTTCCCAACCTTTGATTAGACGAAAGGCATTCCAAATTTTGTTACCAAAAGCTTTACCGTTGTTGCACAATTCTTCGTCGAACATAATGTCATTTCCGGCAGAAGCGCTTAATAATAACCCAACTCTAACGCCATCGGCACCAAATTTTTCAATCAGTTCCAAAGGTTCAGGCGAATTTCCTAACGACTTCGACATTTTACGACGTTGTTTATCGCGAACTAATCCCGTCAGATAAACATTGGTAAATGGTTTTTTTCCGGTATATTCATAACCCGCAATAATCATACGCGCTACCCAAAAGAACAAAATATCCGGTCCGGTAACTAAATCGTTGGTAGGATAATAGTATTTAAAATCTTCATTTTCCGGATTCATAATACCCCCGAAAACAGCCATAGGCCATAACCATGAGGAGAACCAAGTGTCCAAGGCATCGGCATCTTGTGTTAAATCAGCTGCTGATAAATTGGAATTATTCGTTCTGGCTTTTGCCAATTCAACTGCGTCATTGATATTTTCAGCCACTACGAAATCTTCTTTCCCATCACCGTAATAATAGGCCGGAATTTGTTGTCCCCACCAAAGTTGGCGAGAAATATTCCAATCGCGGATGTTTTCTAACCAATGACGGTAAGTATTATTAAAACGTGCCGGATAAAGCTTTACTTCTTCCGTTTCTAAAACCGCTTTGATAGCCGGTTTTACCAAATCTTCCATGCGCAGGAACCATTGGTCAGACAAACGCGGCTCAATTACAGCTTTAGTTCTTTCAGAAGTTCCTACTTTATTAATATGGCTTTCAGTTTTGGCTAACGAGCCTATTTTTTCCAATTCAACGGCAATTTCTTCACGAACTACAAAACGATCTTTACCTTGATAATGCAAACCATAAGAATTCAAAGTCGCATCTTCATTAAAGATATCGATGATTTCTAGGTTGTGTTTTTCCCCTAAAGCTTTATCGTTGATATCATGCGCAGGCGTTACTTTTAAACAACCGGTACCAAATTCCATATCCACATACTCATCAAAAATAATTGGAATTACTCGGTTACAGATTGGAACAATGGCATGCTGTCCTTTCAAATGCACATAACGTTCATCATCAGGGTGAATACAAATAGCAGTATCACCTAAAATAGTCTCAGGACGAGTAGTCGCAATAGTTACAAACTCATTCGACCCTTCGATAGCGTATCTTAAATGGTATAATTTACCTTGTCTTTCTTCGTAGATTACTTCTTCGTCTGACAATGTAGTCTTGGCTTCAGGATCCCAGTTTACCATGCGGTAACCGCGATAGATTTGGCCTTTGTTGTATAAATCTACAAACGAACGAATTACGGATGCCGACATGTCAGGATCCATAGTGAATTTGGTTCTGTCCCAATCACAAGAACAACCTAATTGTTTTAATTGCTCTAGAATGGTTCCTCCGTATTTATCAGTCCAATCCCAAGCGTGTTTAAGAAATTCTTCTCGGGTTAAATCGTTTTTGTTGATGCCTTCGCTTTTTAACTTAGCCACAACTTTAGCCTCAGTCGCAATCGATGCATGGTCAGTTCCCGGAACCCAACAAGCATTGAAACCTTTTAATCGCGCACGACGAATTAACACATCTTGAATCGTGTTGTTCAACATATGACCCATGTGCAACACTCCGGTCACGTTTGGTGGCGGAATGGTTATGGTGTAAGGTGTTCTATGGTCGGGTTTTGAATGAAAATAATTGTTTTTCATCCAGTAGTCATACCATTTTTTTTCTACTGCGGTGGCGTTAAATTGAGCTGGAATCATATTTAGATTGTTAGACTGCTTAGATTATTAGATTTTAAGATTACAAAATTGCTATGCGATTACTCTTTTAGCCCTGATGGTCGTGAAAATCCTTTTTGATTTACCGAGGGTTTTAACCCTTGGTAATTTAAAAAGATTGTAACAGACAGCAGGAATATGGATGGCTGGTAATCACTGACCACTCGCTCCTAAACTAAATGGCATGCCTTTTGTAAACTGAATTGCAAAAGTAATTAATAAAGACTTTAGAAAAAATTAAGAATTAAATTTTTGTCTATTAATTTAAACAGAGTATTTTTACTAACCAAATAATAAATTTTGACCTATGAAGAAAATAATACTTATCGTGGCGATTCTTATAAACACTGTAGTTTTTGCCCAAAATGGTCCAAAAATTGAGTTTAAGGATAAAGACAATACTATAGATTACGGAAGAGTAACCAAAGAAGAAGATAGCGGTTTGAGGGTTTTTGAATTCACCAACACCGGGAATGCCCCGCTTATTATCAATAATGTTCAATCGAGTTGCGGTTGTACGGTTCCATCAAAACCAACCGAACCGATTGCACCGGGAAAAACCGGAAAGATTGAGGTAAAATACAATATGAATCCGGGACCAATCAGAAAAACCATCACCGTTGAAACCAATGCTGTTAATGCCGAAGAAGGTCGAGTGGTACTGAAAATCAAGGGAGAAGTAATTGTAAAACCCGTTGAAAATTTGTTAGAGAAAAAGACTAAAAGTCCGATGATGCAATAAAGAAAATCCTCTCATTCGAAAAAATGAGAGGATTTTTTTATTATATAATACTTTTGAGTTGGAACTTGAACTTGAATTGTTTGCCATTTCTTTCTATCACTAATTCGATGGTTCTACCCTCTTCAGATTTGAGCAATTCGTTGATTTTTTCAATGGTCAAATCGTGAGCACTTTTCCCTTCAATTTTTATTAGCCTATCATCTTTTCTAAGTCCGGCCAATTCAGCAGGAGAGTCTTTTCGAACACTGTTAATGGTAAAAACCGGTTTTAGAGCAAACTTAATTCTGAGATTGTCCTGAACACGTGATTCATTTATCCTAACGGCATAACTACTAGAACTTTTACTGTTTTCAGCTGTAGTTTCTTTGACCCATTCTAAACCGTCGTGTTGCACCTCTATGCCACTCATGTTAAAATTAAAGGGAAGATTGACATTAGCATTGGGTTTGGTGTATAGTATTTGTTTTGGATAATCAAAAAAGATGGAGAATCTGGAAAATACTTCGCCACCAAGTGAACCTAATCTATTTGAAACAAAATTTACACTTTTAATGGAAGTCGAATCTGGAAAAGTCGTGATTGGATTTTTAAAAATCGTACTACCAAAGTTGAAGTTTTCGATTCGTCCTCTTAAACCATAAACATTGCCACTAAATCCTCTGCCAAGGTAATCTGAAATATGTTTTTGAGGCAATTTAATTTCTTTAGACTTATTTAAAAACAACCAAATGGCATCACTGTTTCCCGTGTCAACAAGCAATTTTGAAGGATGTGTATTACCTTCTGTAGTGACATTAGAGACATAATAAGGTTTGTTTTCTTCTATAGAAATTGCTTCTTTCTTGTACCCTTTTTCAAGCTTTTTAAATACTTTTTTATTGGTTTCATTGTAAACAACAACCTTTCGCCTTTGGTAATCAATTTCGATTAAATGATTTTTAAAAAAATGATATCCAATAATACCATTAACAGGTATGCCTACCTGAGAGGAAAAATTAAATTCCTGATCTAAAACCAAATAAATTTCGTGATCATAATCTACAAAATCTTTTGCTTCTAATTTGTTTTTTGTAGACATATAAGCATCAATAGCTTCATTGCTTCCCAGCCCTTTGAGCTTGATGCTTTCTAAATTAAAAAACTGTACTTGTTCTTTATCGTCTAAACTGAAAAGTATGGTTTTTTCAACACCAGTGTCTAAAAGAAAGGTAAGCTTTTCACCATTAACATCAATCGGAATAAAAATCAAATTATTGATTAATTTAAAAGGAATTGAAATACAGCTTTTATTTTTTTTAAATTGAAAATTAGACTGGCTGAAAGAAGAAAAAAAAGTAAAAAGAAATACACAAAACGTAAAAACGAATCTCATTGGCGGCAATTTTTGTTAAATTTAATAAAAAAGAAGCGGCAAAAAATAATTTTTAACAATTTTTAAACCCAAAAAGGAATTGTTTTCAAGCTAAAAAAATCGCAAATTTGCACCACTAAATCAAACAACATGCCGAAGATATCATTAAAAGGCCAGCAAATGCCTGAATCGCCAATCAGAAAATTGGTTCCGTATTCCGAAATTGCTAAAAAGAAAGGTCATAAAGTATACCATTTAAACATTGGTCAACCCGACATTAAAACACCGGATGTAGCTTTAAATGCCGTTAAAAATGCCGATATCAAAGTGTTGGAATACAGTCACTCTGCCGGATTTGAAAGTTACAGAACCAAATTGTCTGCTTACTACAAATCACATGGTTTACCGATCGATGTAGCTGATATTATTATCACTACCGGTGGTTCTGAAGCGTTACTATTTGCCATGGGAAGCACGATGGATTCGGGTGATGAAATCATTATCCCTGAACCATTTTACGCCAACTATAACGGATTTTCAACTGCTTCCGGAGTAACAGTTGTTCCGGTAATTTCAACTTTAGAAGAAGGATTTGCTTTACCACCAATTACTGCTTTCGAAAAATTAATTACCCCAAAAACCAAAGCCATTCTAATTTGTAACCCCGGAAATCCAACCGGTTATTTATATTCCAAAGAAGAAATTATGCAATTGGCCGAAATCGTAAAAAAACACGATTTGTTCTTAATTGCCGACGAAGTATACCGCGAATTCATTTATGATGAAAACGACCAACACTTCTCGGTAATGACCGTTCCGGGATTGGAAGAACACGCTATTATGATTGATTCGGTTTCTAAAAGATACAGCATGTGTGGCGCCAGAATTGGTTGTATTGTTTCCAAAAACAAAGAAGTAATGGCCACCGCCATGAAATTTGCTCAAGCCCGATTGAGTCCGCCAACTTATGCCCAAATTGCCAGCGAAGCCGCTCTAGAAACCCCGCAAAGTTATTTTGACGACGTAATTTCGGAATACAAGGACAGAAGAGATACGCTAATCACAGAACTCCAAAAAATTGAAGGTGTAAAAGTAGCCACCCCAAAAGGTGCCTTTTATTGTATTGCCAAATTGCCGGTAAAAAACGCTGATGATTTCGCTCAATGGCTTTTAGAATCCTATGACAACAACGGAGAAACCGTGATGGTCGCTCCAGCAGCCGGATTTTACTCATCACCAAATGTTGGTTTAGACGAAGTTCGAATTGCTTACGTACTTAAAAAAGATGATTTGATTCGCTCGGTAGCTATTCTAAAAGATGCCTTGAAAGTCTACAATCAAAACTAAGATTTTTTAATAATAGCAAAAACTCCGCTAGTGATAGTGGAGTTTTTTTATTTTTAGGAGCAAACCATCCTGCTTTCTCTCACTACTGCTCCCGCTTTTCGCTACAATCTTTTTATTGCTTTGTCACCCTGAGTGCAGTCGAAGGGCTTTTCTTCAAAGCAATAAAAAGGATTTCCTCTGCAATCGGGGCTAATCATCACATAATTGCTTCTTAGTATTTTTTGTATTTCCCTAAGCTTGTTTAAGAGCGTCACAACAAAAAAGCCACTCAATTGAGTGGCTTTCTTTATTTGTGTAATTCTTTATCGTTTCAACGAGAAGTGTGCTTTAAATTGCTTCATACCGCCTTGCTCCGGATAATCCACCGTAAACCAGTAGTCCGTTGAAGGCAATGGCTGTCCGTTGTAGGTACCATCCCATCCATCGCCTGCCGAACTGATTTGTTTCAACAATTTTCCGTAGCGGTCAAAGATGTAAATCTTAGTCATCCCGGAGAAGCTCTCCAATCCTCTCACATTCCATGTATCATGGATACCATCACCATTCGGAGTAAAGTAATGTGGGTAATCTATTACTTGTACATTATTAATGATAAACTCCTCACAGCTAAAGGCCAATCCGCCCTCAGTATCCCAAACATGAATAACATGAT
>NZ_JBKBOL010000009.1:0-124339 GCF_046293665.1 Flavobacterium sp. | reverse complement strand
TTTTTCGATCTGTCAAAATCAAACAAAACAATAATCAAACTATTTTTTTATTAACATATTAGTGTAATATTTTCTTCCGGTGTCCGGATTTGTTGTAACTGAAATTCCAAAGTGCGTGTAGTCACCTTCTATGTTAGCTTTGTGCGCCGGACTGTTTAACCAAGCCGCAAAGGCGCTTTCGGCAGTTTGATAATTGTAAGCGATATTCTCGCCTACTTTCTCTGCTCCTAATACTCTGATTAAATTATCAGAACGTTGTTGGAAGTAATCGTGATTAAACACATTTTTTTCAATCATGTAATAATTGTGCTCTTCTGATTTGTAAGAGATGTGATTGATTACTTGAAGGGTGTTTAATCCTTGACTTTGACGGTAGTCGTTAATTAGTGTAACTAATTTTAACTCGGTCTCGTTGTAATTGTAGGTTGTTACAACTTGTTTGTCTTCAGTAGTGCCTTCTGAGTCAGAAGAACAAGATACCATAGTGAACACGATTGCTAGGGGCAACAATGCTCTAAACATTTTTGCTTTCATAGTAGTAGGTTAAGTTTTTAATAAAGTAGATGTGGGGCAAACACTTTATTTCGATTAATTTTGACAGTTTTTAATAAAGTAGATGTGGGGCAAACACTTTATAGTTTTTAAGAACGTATTGTTTTATTTTGTTAGACAATATTAGCACAAACATCGATTAAAACACAAATAAAATCGATGAAATACATGTTTACTCAAATATTATAAGATAAATTCTTACTTAAATGCATTTCGTCGATATTTTTTTTGATATTCACAAAACTAAAAAACCACTCCGAGGAGTGGTTTATATAATTTTCAGCTTTATTTATATGATTTAAGGAGAAAGCCTGTCGATTTGCCAAACATAATCTTCTTTGAGTGTGTATCTTATTCTGTCATGCAAACGGTTTGGACGACCTTGCCAAAATTCTACTTCAACCGGACGCACTAAAAAACCTCCCCAATAATCTGGTCTTGGAATGGGTTTCCCATCAAATTCATTTTCGAGTGCTTTTAATTTTTCGTCTAAATATTCTCTTGACGGAATGGTTTCACTTTGTGAAGAAACGATGGCGCCTAACTTGCTTCCATCAGGTCTTGAATCAAAATAGTTGTCGGAAATGATTTCCGATGTTTTTTCGGCAATTCCTTTGATGATTACTTGTCTCTCCATACTGTGCCAAAAGAAGGACAAACAAATATTCGGATTGTTGAGTATGGCTTTTCCTTTTTCGGAATTGTAGTTGGTATAGAAAATGAATCCTTCTTCGTTGAATTTTTTGAGCAGCACTACTCTACTCTTTGGAAATCCGTCTAAGCCAATCGTAGCTACTGTCATAGCGTTAACCTCTTCTCCCGAAGCTTCGGGACCTCCAAATTCTTCGGTTTCGTAGAACCATTTGTGGAAAAGGTTAATCGGATCTTCTGGAATATTGGTTTCCAGGAGTTCGCTCTTTTCGTATGATTTTCTGTAATTGCTTAAGTCTTTCATTGTAGATTGTGCTTGTAAGTGGTAAAGTTACTAAGTTTTCAGAAACAAATAAGGATAACTTTTTAGCCCTGATAGGAATGGAAATCCTCGAAGAGATTGGAATGGATAGCAGGAATTGCCATCACCGATAAATCCCGAACCCTTCGCTCCTATCCAAAATCGAATACTTTCCCGTCATCGCCTAACAATACGTTTGGGAAAATGGTTTCAGCTTCTTCCTTGAACAACTCGATGCTGCTGTAACGCGTGCTGTAGTGCCCGAGGAGCAATTGTTTGACGTTGGCCAACTTGGCAATTCTCGCGGCTTCTTTGGCGGTGCTGTGCATGGTTTTCTCGGCTTTATCTGCTTCGGATTCGAGGAAAGTGGTTTCGTGGTACAAAACGTCTACATCCTGAATTAGTGGAATAATGGATTCATCATACATCGTATCGCTGCAAAAGGCGTAGTTTTTGGTCGGTTCAGGATCGAATGACAACTCAGCATTGGGAATTATTTTTCCGTTGTCGAGCGTAATATCGCCGCCGTATTTTATTTTTCTGAAGTAGGCAGTATCTATTTTATATTTCTCAACTGCTTCTACATTGAGTTTTCGCTCTTTGGGTTTTTCTTGAAACAAAAAACCGTTGGTGTAAACGCGGTGTTTTAGCGGAATGGTTTTGACTATGACTTTTTCGTCTTCAAAAATCACTTCGCTTTCTTTGGATTCTAATTCATGAAAATACAAATTGTAACCGGTAAACGAATTGGAATACCGCAATTGTAAAAGAATTATTTCTTTGATGCCTTTGGGTCCGTAAACATGTAAGTCGGTTTGGCGGTTTAATAACATAAAAGTAGAAATCAATCCAACCAATCCATAAAAATGGTCGCCGTGCAAATGCGAAATGAAGATGTGATTGATCTTGGAGAACTTGAGTTTGTTTTTGCGCAGTTGTACTTGTGTTCCTTCACCGCAATCAATTAGAAACATTCGGTTGCGAATTTCTAATATTTGTGAAGTTGGATTGGTTATGGTTCTGGGTGTGGCTGCGTAGCAACCCAATATGGTTAATTTCATAATGGTTTAAAATCCTAAATCGCGCTCAATTTCCTCCATTTCTATAATATCGTGTGCTTCTAAAAGTGTTGGCACCAAGATGATGTTTTTTGGCACCGCATTAAAGTTAACATTATCAGCTACAAGCACTATGGACTTCTTTTGTTTTTGGTGGTTTTTAATTAATTCGGTAAACGACTTTACGTCATCCATTTTTAAATGCTTGTCATGCGTCAAGTCTAAAATAAGATTGGTGTTTTTATAGCTGTTGTATTCGTGAGTGAATTTGGACAGAAACTCTTGAGTTTGCCCATGAGTATCTTTAATAATAGTGGTATGACCTTTTTGCTCGACTTTCATTTTGAGGATAAATATTTAATACGAAGCTAATTTAGTAAGATTTTGCCATTTTTTGGCATTTGTACAAAGGTTTGTGATTTGAATGTTGCAGTTCATAGAATTTATTGGTTTTTCATCGGTGAAATACACGTTTTTTTAACATTTTATAGACCAACTGCACGATAAAAACGCTGAAAACCCCCGAATTCATTGAATTTGTCGATTAAACGACTTTTGGGGTTAGTTATCGAAAAAATTTCTGTTGCCAATAGTCTTGAAGTAGTTTTGACCAAGAAATCAGAAAGAAATTAAAACACGATTATGAAAACAACCAATAACACAGTAGCTCAAAAAAATGTAACCAACGTTAGATTATTTGTTTTATTCGTTTTATTAGTATTATCAAGCAATGGTGTTTTTGGTCAAGAAGTTAAAACTACAACTGTAGCTGAGACCACTTCAACTGAAGTTTCAATTGTTGAAAATAAAGGAATGGTTATCACAACAGAAAACACAATTGCTTCAATGGATTTCGCAGTATGGTTTATGGGAACTAACAAAACTACTTCAGGTAGCAAATCAAATGTAAGTTTCAGCAAAAAAGCCTTAATCAACTCTGGCATCAATACTAACAGCGTTTTAATCAGATCGTTTTTGAAAAAAGTTAGTACATCAGAAAGCAGCGTTGCTTAATTCAATTTTAAGTTAAGTTTGGATTAAATATAATTTGGTTAGTTTTAAAAGAAAAGTCTCGATGCCACGAGACTTTTTTTATTTTATATTTTGTTTGAAATAGACTTCAGTTGCACCTTGACCATATTTTTGATAATTCGCATCTTGAAAAGTGACGTTGTCATATCTTCCCAACATAAAGTCGAGTTCCGATTTTAAAATACCTTCGCCTACTCCGTGAATAAAAACGATTTTAGGAATTCTGTTTCTGATGGCGAACTCGATGTGGCGTTTTGCTGTTTCGATTTGTAATGTCAATATATCATAGTTACTCATTGACTTGTAACTCTTTACCAACTTTTCAATGTGTAAATCAAAATCGGGAACCGGTATTTCTTTTTTAGACTTCTTTTCGGTATTGGTATAATTAGGTTTGGGGATTTCTTTTTCAGAGATGATTTGACTTTTATTAAAGCTGAAATTCATATCACTAGTATTCCCAACTTTGATTAACTCATTACTTTTAAAGGTCAAATTAAAACCATCGGTAGTTTCAATAGTTACTTCATTGCCTTTCACGTCAACTACAATGCCATCAATGGCATCGTCAAGTACCGAAACTTTATCGCCTTTAGTTATCATTTTCTTCGTCTGTTTCTGAGTGTTTACTTGGTGTTTTGGCACTCAATCGCATCATACCATACATAAAGATAACAATCGCGATAATCATGATATAGCGATTGGGAGTTTCTTTGCTTTGTTCGTATAAACCAATGCCTATCGCGACAATCATTAACGGAAGGATTATTTTTTTCATACTCCAAAAATAAAAAAAACCGACTAAAATAGCCGGCTTTCAGTAAGTATATTTTAGTATAATTACATTGCTCCGCTAGCCATGCTTGCTGCAAATATGATTATTCCAATAAAAATTAAAGCATAAAGGCTTAGAAGAACAATTGTTAGTATCCCAACAAATTTATAATGTGATTTTAAATTCTCAAGAGCTTCTGCCAATACTTCACTATTGTTAAAGTTTAAAGCTTCTTTAATTCCTTTTGAATATTTATACAAATAAAGAACAGGGAAAAAATAAAGAGCTGCCATGACAACATAAATGATTCCGATATAACTTTTAAATCCACCCATTGGATTGTAAGCGCCAAAATCGGGTTCGTCAGGGATTGCAGATAATGAAATTACGGCAATTGCACCACCTATCAGCATTAAGCCAATAAAAATAAATCCTACGATTGATAGAAACATAGTCCATTTGGCGGTTTGTCGCAATGAATCAATGGCTAAATCATTTAAGGTCAAAATGTTTTGGTCTTCCATAATAAAGAGAGTTTTGAATTGGTTTATAAATTGGTTAATTGTTTACTTTTCAAATTGTTTTAAAGTATTAATAATGATGGAAACACAATCGAGTAATTGTTCCTCATTCATTACTAATGGCGGTGCAAAACGAATAATATTGCCGTGCGTAGGTTTGGCTAACAAACCATTTTCTGCTAATTTCATACAGATATTCCAAGCCGTATCACTTTCTTCGGTATCATTGATTACTACAGCATTCAACAATCCTTTGCCACGCACTAGTGTAGCAATGTTAGAAGTCTCAATATATTTAGCTAATTCTCTACGGAAAATTTCACCTAATCTTCTGGCATTTTGGGCTAAATGTTCTTCGCTAACCACATCCATCGCCGCCATAGCAACTGCTGCAGCAATCGGATTTCCTCCAAAAGTTGAACCGTGTTGTCCTGGCTTAATCACATTCATAATTACATCATTGGCCAACACTGCTGATACAGGGTAAGCGCCGCCTGACAAAGCTTTGCCTAAAATTAAAATATCCGGAGTTACATAACTTGATTGCTTCTCACATTTATTTTCACAAGTACAATTGCCACAAACCGCTAATAAAGAACCGGTTCTGGCAATGCCTGTTTGTACTTCATCGGCTATGAATAAAACGTTATTGGCTTTACACAAGGCTTTAGCTTTCGCCAAATAATCTTCGCTTGGTACATAAACTCCTGCTTCTCCTTGAATTGGTTCTACCAAGAAACCTGCAATATTTTTTGAAGACGTAATGGCTTTTTCCAAAGCGTCCAAATCGTCGTAAGCTATTTTGATAAATCCGGCGGTGTAAGGTCCGAAGTTTTTACGGGCATTTTCATCATTGGAAAACGAAATAATGGTAGTCGTTCTTCCGTGGAAATTACCATCGCAAACAATGATTTGTGCTTCATTTTCAGGAATGCCTTTTTTCTCGTAAGCCCATTTTCTACACAATTTCAAAGCAGTTTCCACGGCTTCGGCACCGGTATTCATGGGTAATACTTTATCAAAACCAAAATATTTGGTGATAAATTCTTCGTAAACACCTAATTTATCATTGTAAAAAGCCCTTGATGTAAGCGTTAAAGTTTGCGCTTGTTCCATCATCGCACCGACAATTTTCGGGTGACAATGACCTTGGTTTACCGCAGAATAAGCTGAAAGAAAATCATAGTATTTTTTGCCTTCTACATCCCAAACATAAACACCTTCTCCTCTATTCAACACAACCGGTAACGGATGATAATTGTGTGCTCCATACTTGTTTTCTAGGGCAATAGCGTCTGCTGAAGTTAATTTTTCTAAAACTGACATTGTAATTCAAATTTGTAACCTAATCTCGTTATAGGTTATTTAATAAAACATTATTCCTTCTTTTGGAGAGAAATCATCCCTATCAATAGCAAAAGTATGATTTAATTACGAATTATAAATTACGAATTACGAATTGTTGGCCCTCAGATGTTCCAGAGCGCAAAAGTTGTTTACTTAAAATAAACTCTTTTTTATCTTCACGCAACCGTTGACAAACTTTTACAATTCTAACTGCAAAAGCATAACTCTTAATCTGAATCACATTTTCTTTCATAAATTCCTAATTCGTAATTTAAAATTCGTAATTATTTCTTGATTCTTTCTAAAATATCATTCATCATCTCAATCTGCACTTTCTGAATTTCGATTAACTCTTGTTGTTGGTGCATGATTAAATGGTCTACTTTTTCATCGAGCATTCTGATTTCTAGTTCTGATTTTAAGTTGATCATATAGTCTTTCTTAGCGCGTTCTCTGTCTTTTTCTTCTTGTCGGTTTTGGCTCATCATGATGATTGGCGCTTGTAAGGCTGCCAAACAGGACAAAATCAGGTTCAGTAAAATAAACGGATAAGGATCAAAACCTTTATTCAGTAAAATATATACATTGGAACCAATCCAAATCAAAATAAAAATGAAAAACGAAATGATAAACGTCCAGCTTCCGCCAAAATCGGCTACTTTATCGGCAATGACTTGACCGAAAGTGCGATTATCGACTTCGTCTTCTACTTTAGAAACAAACGATTTGTCATCGGTTAATGATTTGATAACATTTTTATGCAAATCGGTCAACTCACCTACTTCTGATTGTAGAAATTGGGCAATGTATTTTTCTCTGTAAACGTTAAGTTCGCTATTGGCAATACAACCATTGGAATCAAATTCAGGATAATCCTTTTTGATTAAATCGAAGATTGAAGTCCGAATCGATTTTCCCCAAACCCTTTCGTGTTCCGGAAATTCTACTCCTGAAATAGTGCTTTTAAAAGTGACTTTTGAACTCATGATGCTTATTTATGGACTAAATTACAACTATTCGCGCTCTTCAAACATTTCCAACAACTTATTTACCGTGTTCCAATTTCGAGTTGTTGAAACTACGTTCATGCTCTTCTCAATCCACTTGTTGTCCAATCTGGTTTTGGCCGGAGAAACATCGTATTTTAAATATATTCTTTTACCGTCTAATTGGATTTCATCGGGTTTGATAAAATTTAAATTGAGTTGGGTAATCATATTCTCAGGCAATTCCGAAGAGATAAAAGACACATACAATTTCTTCAAATCGACACTTTCGTCATTTAGGAATAAGTTTCGGTCCAAACATGCCTGCAAATCTTCTTTCCCAATAACAATCACCGGAACATCATGGCCAAATTCTTTGAAAATTTCTTGTTTAATTAGAAACCCAACTTTCCCAGGACTTTCCTCTTCAGTATCCACAAACACATTTCCAGATTGGATATACGTCACCACATTGGTAAACCCAATGCCTTCGAGCGCTTTTTTCAAAGCGACCATGTTTATCATTTTGTGACCGGAGACGTTGATGCCGCGGAGAAGGGCTAAGTGGGTGTGCATACTTTTAATTTTCCACTAATTTATATTTTTTTCTTAAATCCCATTTAAGTTTTCTCCAATAGTTTATTTTTGCGCTATGGGAAGAAAACAAACCAACAAAGTCATTTTTGAAAACATAACCGTTTTAGATGCAGGTGCCAAAGGCGTATCGGTCGCTAAAGCACCTGAAGGTCAAATCATTTTTATACCCAATGTCGTTCCGGGCGACGTGGTAGATGTGCAAACGCTTAAAAAACGCAAAGCCTATTTTGAAGGTAAAGCCATTAAATTTCATGAGTATTCTACCGACCGAGTGGAACCAGTCTGCCAGCATTTTGGTGCTTGTGGTGGTTGCAAATGGCAGAATATGAACTATGACAAACAATTATTTTACAAAAACCAAGAAGTTTTTAATAACCTAAAACGCATTGGTAAAATTGAATTGCCTGATTTTGAACCGATTTTAGGTTCGGAAAAACAGTTCTTCTACCGTAACAAAATGGAATTCGGGTTTTCCAACACGCGTTGGATGACCGATGCCGAAATCCAATCCGGTGTTGAGTTTGACAATAAAAATGCTTTAGGTTTCCATATTCCGCGCATGTGGGACAAAATACTAGACATCGAGAAATGTCATTTACAAGAAGATCCATCGAATGCTATTCGCAATGAAATAAAGCGTTTTGCTACGGAGAATAATTTAGAGTTCTTTAATGCCCGTAGTCACGAAGGTTTGTTGCGCACACTGATGATTCGCACCGCTTCTACCGGAGAAATTATGGTATTGCTTCAATTTTACAAAGAAGATAAAGCGCAACGCGAATTGTTGTTGAATCACATTCACGCCACGTTTCCACAAATTACGTCTTTGCAATATGTGATTAACGGCAAAGCTAACGATACTTTGTATGATCAAGACATTAAGTTGTTCAAAGGCAGAGATTATATTTTGGAAGAAATGGAAGGTTTACACTTTAGCATAAATGCGAAATCTTTCTACCAAACCAATTCGGACCAAGCCTACGAATTATACAAAATCACTCGAGAATTTGCAGGATTGACCGGCAATGAAGTCGTTTACGATTTATACACCGGAACCGGAACCATTGCACAATTCGTTTCCAAAGAAGCGAAAAAAGTCATTGGAGTCGAAGCTGTTCCCGAAGCGATTTTTGATGCCAAAGAAAACGCCAAGCGCAACAGCATTACCAATTGTGAATTCTATGTTGGTGACATGAAAAACGTATTCAACGACGATTTCATCGCACAGCACGGACAACCTGATGTGATTATCACTGATCCGCCAAGAGATGGCATGCACAAAGACGTCGTAGAACAAATCCTGAAAATTGCTCCTGAAAAAGTAGTTTATGTCAGTTGTAACTCGGCGACACAAGCACGAGACTTAGCTTTGATGGATGAAAAATACAAAGTAACGCGCGTTCGTCCGGTTGATATGTTTCCGCAAACCCATCACGTGGAAAATGTTGTACTTTTGGAGAGAAGATAGTTTACAGTTAGCAGTCGCTGTAGGCAATAAAAACTGTAAACTGAGACTGAGACTGACCCGAGGCATGGCAAAATTGTATGGAGCGCAGCGGAATAAAAACTCAAATAAACAAATATGAAAAAGATATTTTTACTGTTTTTACTTGCCATTTCGTTTTCCGCTTGTGAGAAAGATGACATTTGTATTGATGAAACTACACCTCGATTGGTTTTAGAATTTTATGACGATGCCAGTCCGGCGAACACCAAAAATGTTACGGGTTTAAAAATTAAAGGCGAAGGCGCCATTGGCGACTTAGTTTTAGGAACTTTCAGTGGCGTGAGTAAAATATATTTACCCCTGAAAACCAATGACGACATTACAAAATACAGTCTGATATTAAATAGTGCCAGTACTAATCCATTAGTAATCAATGAAGATTTTCTTCAATTTAATTACACCCGTGAAAACTTTTATGTTTCCAGAGCATGTGGTTATAAAACTATTTTCGAGTTGTTAAGTTTTCCGGCCGGAGTAATCCAAACTGAACCCGAGACACCCGATTTGCCATGGATAAGAAGTTACAGCATACAAACCACTAACATTGAAACTGAAAATGAAGTACATATCAAAATTTACTTTTAGTATTGCTTTGGTATTGCTTTCATTAACGAGCAATGCCCAAAAGGAAACCAAAGCAAAGAAAGACAGCATTCCGCCCAAAATGGAGCGTTATGGCTTAAGACTTGGTGTCGATTTGTTCAAACTTACCCGTTCGTTTTACGAAAAAGACTATCGAGGATTGGAAATTGTAGGCGATTATCGCTTGACTCGTAAGCATTATTTAGCAGCCGAAATTGGAAACGAAGACAAAACCGTTGATGATGCACAATTGAACTTTACCACTAAAGGAACTTACATTAAAGTAGGTTTTGATTACAACAATTATCAAAATTGGTTGGATATGGAAAACATTATTTCCGTTGGTTTGCGCTATGGTGTGAGTAGTTTTAGCCAAACCTTGAACAGCTATCAAATTTATGACCCCAATAATCAATACTTTGGAGAAGCGCCAACGGTTTATCCCAATGAAGAATACAAAGGATTATCCGCACAATGGATTGAAGTCGTGGCCGGTGTTAAAGCGGAAGTATTCAATAATGTATTTGTAGGTTTCAGTTTTAGATTAAACCGATTGGTAACTCAGAAACAGCCTAGTAATTTCGAAAACCTATACATTCCGGGCTTTAACCGAACTTATAACGGTGATTTTGGGGTTGGATTTAACTATACGGTTTCTTATTTTATTCCGCTTTACAAATCAACAGTTAAGGCCAATACCAAAGCAGATAATAAAGCCAAAGCTGCTAAAAATCAAAAAAAGAAATAGCTACAACTGCTTAATTCCTTTAATAAATATCCACTTCATAAAAATCTTTTCTCCGCTTTGGGTTTTGATGGCTTGAAATTTTGGTGCCAAAATTGTTCCTACAACAAAGGAGGTAATTGGTAACCAAAGTCTGGTTAGACCTGAGTAATGCATGAGTAGAATATAAACTATTATAAAGATTGTACCAAATCCTAGAAAGTTATACAACAGAGCTTTTATTTTGTTATTCATCCCTTTTTGTTTTGTGTGCCAAAGATACTCAATTATTCAAAGGGTCAAAACCATTAAAATTAGTAATTTTATAGTAGTTTAAAAACACTTAAACTTTAGCATTATGAAAACACTCAATCAACTCATGCAAGACATCATTCAACTCACCACTGAAATAGAAACCCAATATCCTGAACTATACAAATACCTGAGCGAAACACCTTTGTCATTATGTGAAACCTCTTCGGAAAGGGTTCATACTACTGAACTCGTACAATATTTGGAAACTTTAAAGTCGCAATTGCAACACCATATCGAAACGCATAACGGCAAAAAATAAGGGATCAAATGTATATTGATTTTAAAAGACTACTTTTATTGTTCAAAACAACATACTATTTAAAATGGAAAACACCAAATTCAATATAGCCGTATTAATTGACGGCGACAACGCCCAACCCAAACTAATCAAAGAAATACTAGAAGAAGTTTCCAAATACGGCAAAGCAACCATTCGTAGAATTTATGGAGATTGGACGCAATCGCAAATGAACGGTTGGAAAGAAATCATCAACCAATATTCTATAAGTCCGGTGCAGAAATTTGCATACACAACCGGCAAAAACTCAACCGACAGTTCGATGATTATTGATGCAATGGATATTTTACACAGTAAAAATATAGATGGTTTTTGCATCGTTTCCAGCGATAGTGATTATACCGGTTTGGCCAAAAGAATCCGTGAAGAAGGTTTATTCGTCATGGGCATCGGGCAAAAGAAAACACCAAGCGCTTTTGTACAATCTTGTGAAATTTTTACGTTTAGCGAAAATTTAGTGCCTCAAATTGAAAAACAACCTAAAGCAAAAACCAAAACCAATACCAAAGAAACTTCTCCCAAAGAAACAGTTCCTGTAAACAAAGTCAATCTATCCATCATAGACAAAGCCTTTGAAATTTCAACTAATGAAGAAGATGAAGCTTATATTTCACATGTTGGTACCAATTTGAGGAAAATCGATCCAAGTTTCGATTCAAGAACTTATGGTTACCGTAATTTGACCAAACTTTTTGAAAGTATCAGCAAATACCAAGTGGTCAAAAATGAAGTCAACGGCCTAAATCATCCTTTAGTAAGATTAAAGTAATTATTGACTGATGCAGTTCGTCGGTTTAATTTTATTTTTCTTACAGTAAATACCTCACAAGCTTATATTAGTCGGTATGTTTTTGTTAATTAACATTTCTTTTTCAAAGGAATTGTTACTTTTGTAGTACCCAAATTTACACAAACTTAAACTTACCCTATTATGAGCAGTATCTATAATTACAGTATTGACTTAAAAAACGAGAAAAAAACGGCAAAAATTGTTGTCCTTAAACAACTTTCTCAAAACAGCAAAGAAATTAACACCCTAGAATTTCCGAGCAATGACATAGATCTGATTATTGATGCGCTTCACCAATCAAAAAGAAACATTATTGGATTGAATGGTCATGCCAGCAATGACGAAAATATAAATCCAATTATATTAGATACTTTAGTAGAACTGTTTTTTTCAGGAATCCGCATCGCTGATTTATCTGCGCAATACAACTTATCAGAATCATTGATTAAAAATAACTTAGAAAGAAAAGGTATCGTTATTTTTGATGAATTTTAATTTTGTAACCCATAAAAATGACAAAAAACACTCAAATAATGGGTGTTTTTGTTTTTTAAGCAAACTTTAAAAGTCAGTGTGTTTTATATTTAAAAAATAGATTATTTTTGAATACCTAAAAACCAAAGAGAGTTTGTATATGAAGAAATTATTAGCCGTATTAATTATTTGTTGCGCTTCTTTTTATGCTAATGCCCAAAAGGGTTACGAAATTACAATCGATTTAAAAAACTGTAATGACACACTGGCCTATCTTACTTTTTATCGATTTGACAAAACTTTAATCAAAGATACTTGTACTACTATCAAAAACGGTCGAATTGTTTTTAAAGGCAAATCCAAATTAGACAAGGGAATTTATTCATTGGTTAGCCAACAAAAGACAATACTCTTCGACTTCTTCATCGATGATGACACGCAAAAACTGGAACTCAAAAGTGAAATGGGTGCTAGTTTAAATAAAGATTTAACGGCAGTTAACTCGGCCAGACAAAACGACTTTTTTAAATACCTCAAGTTCCTTGGCGAGCAAAACAAAACTTTTTTAGAATACAAGCAAAAAACAGTTTTAGCTACTAAAAGTGATTCTTTGGCATTCGCCCAAAAACAAAAAGAGCTCGAGCAAAGCATAGTTGATTATGAAGAAAATTTTATTGCCCAAAACAAAGGAAGCTACATCGCCGATGTAATCAACTTGAAAATGGAAAAAAGCCTGAAAAATGTACCCAATGCTTCAAACGGCAGACCGGATAGTATTGCAGTTTACAAATTTTACAAAGAAAACTTTTGGCGAAACGTTGATTTTAAAGACGATGCCATGATGCGAAATCCTTTCTTGTTTAGCAAATTAAAAACCTATTTCGATAAAGTTATCTTGACTCATCCGGATTCGGTTTGTGTCGAAATTGACCGTATACTTTTAAAAACAAAACCCGAGAGTTTGATGTACAAATTGCTTTTGGCGCATTTCACATACACTTATGAAACCTCAAAAATCATGGGATTTGATAAAGTATTTGTTCATATTTCCGATCAATATTTCAAAACCGGTAAAGCCAATGGTATTTATGATGATGCTGATGTTGTACAAAGAATCATCAAACGTGCGGATAAAATGAAACCCTTATTGATTGGTGCCAAAGCGATAGATTTATCCATGATTCGGGCCGAAGATTTTCCTAAGTTCAAAGCGATGGGTTTTGAAGACGCCAAAAACAGTGACGAAATGACCAAAGTATTCTATAAAAACGTCAACGAAGTCAACAAAATGTTCGTCAAGTTAAGCGAAGTCAAAGCCGATTATACTATTCTGGCATTTTGGGACGTAGACTGCGGTCATTGTCAGAAAGAAATTCCGGTACTGGTCAAAACTTACAACGAATTGCTTCAAGAAAAAAAAGATGTTAAAGTTTACAGTGTTTACACCTTACACGAAGGAGAAAAATACCTAAAATACATAGCCGATAACAAACTGCCATTCATCAACTTATACGATGGCGCACATTACAATAATGTTATTGAAAAATACGACGTCTACTCAACTCCGGTAATTTATATCTTGGATAAAAACAAAGTCATCAGAGCTAAAAGAATTGATGCGTCAAACGTAAAATCAATCATAAAGGCTTTAGAAGCCGAAGACAAAAACCTAAAATCATGAAAAAAGAACCGGAACTTTCAACACTAACTGTTGAAGAACTCGAAAAAAGAGCTAAAACTACCAAAATTGCATCCGGTTTTCTATTGGGTGTTTTATTGGTACAATTTGCCGTTGGTGTCTATTTGACTTTCCAGCAAAGATTTAATGTCTTTGTAATTATACCGGTGGCTTTTCTTCCTTTAATCATTCTCAACTTTAATAATCTGAAAAAGATAAAAGAAGAAATTGCTAAGAGAAATAGTTAAATTTTAGGTCGTTCAAAATATATTTTTTAATTTTAGTCATCTGATTTAAAGGTAAAAATATAAATCTTGTCTTTTTCTATACTCTAAATGTGTTAAGTTAAAGCCTATCCTCAAAAGACAATGTTTTGATTTTATTTCAAATGCTCGGTAAATGGGCTTGTTGTAACATTAAAATAGAACATTATGAGAACAATCTTTCTATTTCCGAAACTCTTTATTGTTTTTCTCTTATCCTGCTCAGATTCAGATTGTGAAGATGATGTTGCTGTGGCAGATATTAATAAATTATATGGGGAATGGACACTCCAAAAAAGTGAACTCAACGGTCAAGAAGTAAACTCTTATAATCAAATAGAATTTACGATAGACAACTCAGTAGAATTTACCCATCAATTTGAAGGACAAAACAGCCATCAAGTTGATGATATTGGTAATTATTATATAGTAGAAAATACACTTATCGTCAATTGGGAAAATAACACCAATGGTCATTCGGTTACCAAATACCATATTTTAGAACTAACCGAAACCAAACTTAAATGGAAAATCGTCGTTCCGCATGTTGGCACACACATCGAAACTTTTTCTAAATGATTACTCTTCTGTATTTTGAAATTTAGTTCGCTTACTGCCTTCGTACATTTCGTATTTCACTAAACGCGCTTCTAAACTTCCGTTAAAAAGTTTGATTTTGCGAGAAGGTCGAAGTCCAACAAATTTTAGTGCTTCCAAATTACCGGTAATAAACCAAGCATTGGTATTTGGATAATTGTTCTTTAAAGTATCGCCTAACTCACGGTAAAAACGTTCCAATTCGATATCTAAACGTTCTCCGTATGGCGGATTAAAAACCATATGCAATGGTCCGGCCGTTTCCTTTTTAGTATCAAAGAAATTCGCCTGACTAATTGTTATATAATCATCCAAATTAGCATTGCGAATATTGTCTTTGGCTTTCTGAACGGCACTTGGCGCTTTATCGTAACCAATGATGTTATGGTGGAATTCTTTGGTGCGTTTCATCAATGCATCGATAATTTGGTCAAACAAATCGTTGTCCCAATCGTTCCATTTTTCAAAAGCAAATTCTTTTCTATTGATATTCGCCGGAATATTACAAGCAATCATAGCAGCTTCCGCCAAAATGGTTCCCGAACCACACATCGGATCTAAAAAATCAGAACTGCCGTCCCAACCTGATAATAACAACATTCCTGCCGCCAAAACTTCGTTAATCGGAGCGATATTGGTTGCTGTTCGATAACCTCGGTGATGCAATGAAGCTCCCGAAGTATCCAGCGCTACCGAACATTGGTCACGATCGATATGAATATTAATTCTTAAATCAGGAAAGTCTTTGTCAACACTCGGACGTTGTCCGGTTTTATCACGAAATTGGTCTACGATAGCATCTTTAGCTTTTTGAGAAACAAACTGAGAATGTTTAAAGTGATCCGAATGAATGGTAGTATCAATGACAAAAGTCTGGTTAGCGTTCATGTACTTACTCCAATCAATCCCTTGAATACCTTTGTACAAACTTTGGTCGTTAAAAGCTCTGAAATGGTAAATAGGTTTTAAGATTTTCAAGGCAGTTCTCAAGGACAAATTGGCTTTGTACATAAAACCTTTATCACCTTTGAAACTCACAGCTCGTGTACCAATTTCGACGTCTTGTGCGCCCAATTGCTGTAATTCTTTGACCAATATTTCTTCAAAACCAAAAAAGGTTTTGGCTACCATTTTAAAATTCTCCATAAAAACTTTGTGAATCTCTGCGAAAATCTCTGTGAATCTCTGTGTAATAACTATTTTTAAGTTACTAAAAGAAGACACAAAGTCGGGCAAAGTTTAATTTCTGTGGCAAAAATACATTAATTTTGCGGGTGAAGAATTCATTTGAAAAGAATAAATGTCAGATATAACAAATCCTAATCCAAAAAATTGGTACGCTTCCTGGTTTGATACACCTTATTACCACATTTTATATAAAGACCGAAACTACCGTGAAGCGCAAATCTTCATGGACAATCTTACCCATTATTTAAACTTACCCGAGAAAGCCAAAGTGCTTGATTTAGCTTGTGGCAAAGGCCGTCATTCTATTTATTTAAACCAATTGGGTTATGATGTAATTGGTGCCGATTTATCCGAAAACAGTATAGCCGAAGCGAATAAGAATGCGAATGAAACTTTGCACTTTGTGGTGCATGACAAACGCGAACCTTATGAAGATAAGTTTGATGCCATCTTTAATTTGTTTACCAGTTTTGGTTATTTTGAAAAAGAAGAAGACAATTTGCAAACTTTAGTGGCTATCAAAGACAGTTTATCGGAATACGGTTTTGCGGTAATTGATTTTATGAATGTCTACACGGTTTTAGAAAACTTAATTCCGGAAGAAACCAAAGAAGTTGACGGCATTACTTTTCACATCAAACGCAGTCATAAAGACCATTTCATCATCAAAGAAATTGATTTTGAAGCCGATGGCCAAACCTTTCACTTTGAAGAAAAAGTAAAAGCCTATACTTTAGAAGATTTCCAACGCATGATGGATGAAGCGGGTATTTATTTATTGGATACTTTCGGAGATTATAGGTTGAAGAAATTCCACAAGAATACGAGTGAGAGATTAATTATGATTTTCAAATAAATGAATTACATACTTCCCTTATTATCAGTTCTTTTGGGTTATGCAATTGCATTAATCATTAAACCTAAAAAGAAAAACAATCTCAAACTGTTATTGGCGTTTAGCGGTTCATTTTTGCTTTCCATTACCGTGATGGATTTGTTACCAGAAGTCTATGAAAGTCATTCGCACAGCGTTGGAATCTTCATCATGATCGGGATTTTATTCCAAATCATTTTAGAGTTTTTCTCCAAAGGCGCAGAACACGGTCACGTTCATGGTCACGACAAAATCAAGCAAATGCCTTGGTTGTTGTTTATTAGTTTGTGTATTCATGCTTTTTTAGAAGGATTTCCGGTTGGGCATCACCACGATCTGGCCTACGGTATTGCGATTCACCACTTGCCTATCGCCATAATTCTGACCACCTTTTTCCTCAATGCGGAATTGAATAAAACAGCCTTGTTTGTTTTCATGATTTCATTTGCTTTAATGACACCATTGGGAACATTCGTTTCAGATTCGGCACCGGTAATTACACAATATTATACCGAAATCACAGCAGTTGTCATTGGAATTCTATTCCATATTTCGTCAACGATTATCTTTGAAAGCAGCGAAGGACATAAGTTTAACATTGCTAAGATTTC
This sequence comes from Flavobacterium sp., assembly GCF_046293665.1. Taxonomy (GTDB): domain Bacteria; phylum Bacteroidota; class Bacteroidia; order Flavobacteriales; family Flavobacteriaceae; genus Flavobacterium. The sequence continues at coordinate 106,618 of NZ_JBKBOL010000009.1, read as the reverse complement.
GATGATTATTTTGGGAATTTTGTTGGCATGTTTTGTTTAGAAATCTGAAGAAAACTCAGTAACTTAGCCACTCAGAACCTTAGCCACTCAAAAATGAGCTTCACCAAAACCACCGAACAATCCTCACATTACGAAAGTCTCGAACAAATGTCGGTTTCAGACTTGTTAACCAACATCAACAACGAAGACAAAACCGTGCCTTTCGCGGTGGAGAAAGCTTTGCCACAAATTGAAACTTTGGTTACTCAAATTGTGGCCAAAATGAAACTCGGCGGCAGATTGTTTTACATCGGTGCCGGAACTTCAGGAAGACTTGGTATTGTGGATGCTTCCGAGTGTCCGCCAACCTTTGGTGTTCCTTTTGATTTGGTTAACGGAATTATCGCCGGCGGTGACAAAGCCATTCGCAAAGCGGTTGAATTTGCCGAGGACGATAAAAACCAAGCTTGGAAAGATTTAGTCGCTGAAAATATAACAGAGAATGATGTCGTAATCGGAATCGCAGCTTCAGGAACAACTCCTTATGTGATTGGCGGTTTGGAAAAATGTCATGAAAATAATATCATCACCGGTTGCATTACTTGTAATGAAGGAAGTCCGTTAGCATTGACTGCACAATTTCCGGTTGTGGTAGTGGTTGGACCCGAATTCGTAACCGGAAGTTCCCGAATGAAAGCCGGAACCGCTCAGAAATTGGTTTTGAATATGATTTCTACCGCGACGATGATTCAGTTAGGACGTGTGAAAGGCAACAAAATGGTTGATATGCAATTGAGCAACGTAAAACTCGTTGACCGCGGCGTTCGTATGATTATGGGAGAAATTCCGGTAAGTTATGAAGAAGCTTCGGTTTTGTTAGAAAAACACGGAAGCGTTAGAAAAGCGGTTGAAGCTTATCAAAGTTAATATGAAGAAAGCGCTCAAAATAGTTTTCTTTTTAATTGTTGCTACGACCATTGGCATTTATGCGTATCGCAATTCTGTTCGCGCTTCTGTCGTTGAATACAAATCGGAACTAGATGCTGATGATTATCCCAAAACCTTGGATAGTATCAAACAAATCAGAAGAAATTTGAAAGGTAAAAGCAATGCCGAAATAGCCAAAGCATTTACCAACCAACTGACCAATAAAATATTCCCTTACTGGTATGGCACGAATTGGGATTTCAACGGAACTTCTCAAAAGCCAAACGAAGGCAACATTGCTTGCGGTTATTTTGTGACAACGACTTTGAGAGATTTGGGTGTTGACATCAACCGAGTAAAATTAGCCCAATGCGCTTCTGAGGAAATGATAAAAAAATTGGTTTCAGAAGACAATATTTATCGTTTTTCGAACAAAAGCATTCAGGATTTTGAAAAGACTTTAAAAGAAAAAGGCAACGGTATTTATGTAGTTGGATTAGACAATCACACCGGATTTTTATATTTATCCGATGAAGGCAATTACTTTATCCATTCCAGTGGTGCGCGACCGTTTAAAGTGGTTAAAGAAAAGTTTAACGAATCGGCTTTATTAATTAAATCAAAATACCGAGTGGCAGGCAAATTATCTTCGGATAAACAATTGCTTTCTAATTGGACTAAATCCTAAAATAGTCAACCATGAAAAAAATCTTACTTCTAATTGTATTATGGCTTACTGCGACTTCCTATTCCCAACAAATGAGTTTAGAAAAAGGCAAATTTTATCTCGGCGGCAACCGAATTGACAGTCGACAAGCCCGAAATTTATTTGCTACCAATGTCAAAGCTGCTGCGTTATACAAACAAGCACAATCTAAAGAAGCTTTGGGCGGATTTTTATTAGGATTAGGCATTGGCTTAACCGTTGGTGATTTGGCTATTGGATTGTTTTCTGACAAAGATTATCCTTCGGGTTTGACCTACGCTGGATTGGGTTCGATTGCGGTTTCTGTGCCGATACTTTCAGGAAGAAAGAAACGATATAATGAAGCGATTGAAATTTATAATTCGGAGCACAAAGAATTAAAACTAGGCGCCACAAACCACACTATTGAACTCAATGCAGTTTCGAATCAAAACGGCTTTGGTTTACAATTAAAATTTTAAAATTATGGCAATCAACAAACCGCTACTCGACAAAGGAATTAAATATATGCTTTACGCTTTACCATTGATGTTCATTGGTCCGAGTGTCATTTATAACGCCTTCATCAACAAACAAAATGTGTGGCATTGGTTGGTTTTAGCGATTGGTATTTCCCTTTGTGGTTGGGCTGTTTATTTTATGTTCAAAGGAATCAAAACATTAACCGATGCATTGTTTGAAAACGATAAATAACAAAAAATTCTATTATAAACTAAAGCCCTAGCCCGGATTCCTTCGGCAGTCGCTTCGCTCGTGTGCAGTGTAAATCCTTTTTACTATTTTCCAGGAACAAAGTGCAAGGAAAATAGTAAAAAGATTGCAACGAAAAGCCGGAAATAGCTCCTAATAAAAATGAAAAAAATATTACTCCTTATTGCTTTAACCCTTGTGTCTTGCTCAGAAAAAGAACGCAATTGTGCTGATTTCAAAACCGGAACCTTCGAATTTTCGCAAGAAATCAATGGTAAGAAAGTCACTTCTAATTTCACACGGACTGAAACTTTGCAAATAGAAACCTTTAATGGTAAAACCGATACGGCTTCGGTTCGTTGGGTAAATGACTGTGAATTTGTATTGCAAAAATTGCATCCGAAAACCATGAACGAAAAGAAAGCCATTAGTATGAAAATTTTGTTTACTAAAGACAATACCTATACCTTTGACTATTCTTTTGTAGGCGATGCGCAAAAACAACGCGGCACGGTGACAAAATTGAAATAAACCTTTTAACCGATACAAACTTAATTTACAAACATGGAAGTATTTTTAAATCCCGATGCTTGGATTGCACTTTTAACCTTAACTTTTTTAGAAATTGTTCTCGGAATTGACAACATTATCTTTATTTCAATCGTCACCGGGAAACTTCCTCAAGAAAAACGAAAAAAAGCCACGCGAATTGGTTTGTTTTTAGCCATGTTCATGCGAATTGGATTGTTGTTCGGAATCACATTGTTGATAGCAATGAAAGCGCCTTGGTTTAGCATTGATTGGGGTTGGTTTAGCGCCAGTTTCACCGGTCAAGCTATTATTTTGTTGCTTGGTGGTATCTTCCTGATTTACAAAAGCACCAAAGAAATTCACGAAAAAGTTGACCATAAAGGTGAAGAAGAAAAAGATTTGAAAACTTCGGCTGCGAAATCATTCAGCAATGTGATTGTCCAAATTCTTTTAATCGATTTAATCTTTTCGGTTGACAGTATTTTAACTGCGGTTGGAATGACTAATGGTGTGGAAGGCGCTATTTACATAATGGTTACAGCTGTAATCATTTCGGTTGGTGTGATGTTATTGTTTGCCGTTCCGGTAGGTAATTTTGTCAATGCCAATCCATCGATTCAAGTATTAGGATTAGCGTTTTTAATTCTAATCGGATTCATGTTAATTACCGAAAGTATGCATTTATCTAACGCTTCATTGGCCGGACAACACGTTGGTGTCGTTCCAAAAGGGTATTTGTATTTTGCCATTGCGTTCTCATTAGCGGTGGAATTCGTTAATATGAAAATGCGCAAAAAGAAATCTTAATATTAAATAAAAAAACTCCCAAGTGATTGGGAGTTTTTTATTAAGGTACTTATTTATTTTATAATTATTTGGTTTAATTCCCTACCGCTGTTCCAGTTACATTCATTTCAACCGGCACTGTACCTGTTACAACAAAATTATCATCATACTTTCTATAACTTCCGGTATATTGAATGGTGTATGAATTATTACCATTATCAGTTATTGTAATTGTAGCTGCTGTAGTTGGGTTGTTTGCATCATTTTCAATTTGTTGGCTCATAATATTTACAACCTGAAGCGATGATGTCCATCCTAAACAACCTCTATTGTTTGTTTGAATAAATGTTTCCATATCATCTGAACCAGCATCATCAGTATCATAAATCGTATAAGTTCCACTTATGCTTTCGGTTGGTTTTCTAAATAAATCGAAACTTACACTTGCCGTTTTAGACGTACCCTTAAGTCCGGATACCGTAAAACTTGTCCTTACCATGTTTTGAGCAGGTATATTCTGAGTTAATAAAATAATTCCGCCCGAAGGCTGTATTGTGAAAGTTTCATTGTTGACTTTAAAAGTGGTACCTCCTGAAGAGGAGCTATCGTCACTGCTACAGGAAAAAAGTAATACTGCAAATGATAAAAATAAAATAGATTTTGTTAATTGCTTCATGTTTTTTTGTTTTTAATTATTATTCTTTCAAATATATACTTATTTATAGTAAAAAAAATAATAATTGTATTTTACATTTAACACTATCAATAATAAGGTTTATAATTTACTCCAACGACAAGGTTATCTGTCCATCATCATCCGTTTCCGTTTGAATGTCGTCTGAAACATTGTCTTCACCGGTTACTTCTACATCTTCCGGTTGGACTTCTTCCGGTTCTTCAAACGGTAATGGTTCTAATAAATTGACTTGCTTTAGTTTATCTGTAGTCAGCTGATTACCAATTGCTTTGATTCCTTTTACAGCGATAAATTGTTCTAAATCAACCGTAATCGTTTCTTTTTGAACGCCTTTGACTTTGGCAAAAACAATTTCCGCCATTGGTCGCCAATCGGTTGAAACGACTTCCAATTGAGATTTCTCATGTTCGGTTATAAAAGTTTCTTCCTTGTTTTCGTTTTCGACTAAGAAGCGTTTTACAAAGTAACGTTCCTTTTCGCCATCGTAATAAATGGTCGAAATCGGTTTCTTCGGATGCCATTTTTCCAAAACAATCATGTCTTCGTCAAAATGCGTAGTCAACTCAGGTACAATCGTTTTCAATTTCCCGGATTGGTTGATGATGAGCAAACGGTCATTAGGTCTAAATTCACCGAGCAACTCACCTCTTCCATCGACATTCAATCGTTGAACCGTATCGTCAAACCACACTTTACGTGGACGCAAAGTTGAAATACCTTTTTCTTTGAGTTCGATTTTCTTAATTGGATATTTGGTTACGGTATTACCACGTGAAGCTCTTCCTTTGATGGCAATATCGGAGAAATCAACATCCCATTTTAGTTTTTTGACACTTCCAATTTGACGCAATAAAATCGTGACCGTTTCCGCTTCCCCATTCGGATTGGCAGAAAAATACAAGACTTGCGAACCGGCTTTTTCTTGTGTCAAATCATAAAATTTATCACGGGTAATTCCGGAAACATTGAAACGCTTGATAAAGGTGGAACCGTTTTTACCATCTCGGTACATCATATTGTAAATCGTGCGCTTGTCGTTCTTATCAAAAACCGCAATATGGATAATGTCTTTGCCGACGAACTTTTTGTCATCGACTTTGGCCACCATCATTTTTCCGTCACGCAAAAACACAATTACATCATCGATATCTGAACAATCGGCTACGTATTCATCTTTTTTCAAACCCGTTCCAAAGAAACCTTCTTCTCGATTTACATAGAGTTTGGTATTTCTCAAAACTACTTTCGTAGCTTCAATAGTATCAAAACTTCTTAACTCAGTTTGGCGTTCGCGTCCTTTACCGTATTTGTCTTTGAGTTTTTGGAAGAAATCAATCGTATAATCTATGATATGATCTAAATGGTGTTTTACTTCTTCCATTTCGGCTTCCAACTTGGCAATCGCATCATCGGCTTTATCCGAGTCGAATCGCGTGATACGAATCATCGGAATTTGCGTTAGCTTTTGCAAATCGTCATCATTAATTTCTCTGACAAACGATTTTAAGAACGGTTTGAATCGGTCATACATATAAACGTAAAGCGATTCTCTGTCGGAATACAATTTGAAATCGATGTACATTTCTTCACGGATGAAGATTTTCTCCAAAGTCGAGAAATGCCATTTGTTTTCGAGTTCGTCTAACTGAATTTCCAATTCTCTCTTGAGCAAATCGACCGTACGATGCGTTGAAATTTTCAACATATCCGAAACACCGATGAACAAGGGTTTATGGTTTTCAATCACACAACCCAATGGCGCCACGGAAGTTTCGCAAGCGGTAAACGCATACAACGCATCAATGGTTTTATCCGGAGAAACGCCCGGCGGAAGATGGATTAAAATCTCTACTTCGGCAGCGGTGTTGTCTTCGATTTTTTTGACTTTTATTTTTCCTTTTTCGTTGGCTTTCAGAATGCTATCAATCAGTGTTGAAGTATTGGTTGAAAATGGAATTTGGGTAATCACCAAAGTTTGCTTGTCAAGCTGACCAATTTTGGCACGCACACGAACACGTCCGCCACGCAAACCGTCGTTGTAATTCGACACGTCAGCAATACCAGCTGTTGGAAAATCCGGAAATAAAGTAAAAGGCTTGTTTTTTAAAACTTTAATCGAACAATCAATCAATTCGTTAAAATTGTGTGGCAAAATTTTAGTCGATAAACCAACGGCAATTCCTTCAGCACCTTGCGCTAACAATAACGGAAACTTTACCGGAAGATTAATCGGTTCGGCACGTCGACCGTCATACGACATTCCCCATTGGGTAATCTTTGGAGAATACAACACATCGTGGCCAAACTTAGAAATACGCGCTTCAATATAACGCGAAGCCGCAGCACTGTCGCCCGTGAGGATATTTCCCCAGTTTCCTTGCATGTCGATGATCAAATCTTTTTGCCCTATTTGCACCATCGCGTCACCGATACTCGCATCTCCGTGTGGATGATACTGCATGGTATGTCCAACGATGTTCGCCACTTTGTTGTAACGACCATCATCCAACTCTTTCATGGAATGCATAATACGGCGTTGCACCGGTTTGAATCCGTCTTCAATGGCAGGAACGGCGCGCTCTAAGATTACATAGGAAGCATAGTCCAAAAACCAATCTTTGTACATGCCTGTAACTTTGGTAATGGTGTCTTCCGGGTTTTCGTCGTTTTCGTAGAAATGGTTGCCTGAAGATTTGAGGTCTTCAAAACCTTCTTCCATGGCGTCATCGCTTGAAGATTCGTTCAACTCTTCGTTGTTGTCGTCTTCGTTTGGGATGATATCGTCTTCTTCGTCTTTCATTACTATTTTTATTTTGTAGCACAATGTTACTCAAAGTTAAACACTAAGTTTCTCAATGTTTTTAAATTTATTTGTGTGACTTTGTGCTCCTCTTGTTTCACTATGTTACTCAAAGTTAAACGCTAAGTTTCTCAATGTTTATTATCTTTTACTTTGTGTGACTTTGTGCTTTACGTAGTGCCACTTTGTGTTACTAACTTTATAATATCAATCTTTTTATACCATCTTTCAATGATTTTTTGTAAAAATTTAAAAGTAATCCTAACTTGCATTCTGAAAGCCGCATATAAGTTAAACATTGAGCAGTGTGTTCAATTGTAAAATTTTCTACAACTTTTAGTTCAACAATTACTTTATTATTTACAATCAAATCAACTCGGTATCCGCAATCCATTTTTATATCTTCATAAATAACAGGAAAGGGTTGTTCTTGCTTGACGTCTAATCCTAATTTTATTAATTCATAAGCTAAACATTCTCTATAAACTTTTTCCAACAAACCAGAACCTAATTTTGTATGAACTTTATAAGCACAATCCAATATAATTCGGCTAATTTCGTTTTCTTCGTTCATAATGTGTGTTTTTGTTACACAATGTTACACTAAGTTTTTTCACAATGTTTCTCAATGTTTTTTGTAAAATTTCTTTGTGTGACTTTGTGCTTTACATAGTGCCACTTTGTGCTCCAAAACTTATTTCTCCACCACATCCAATTCCACTTTCAAATTATTGATAATGAAAATCTGTCTGTCCGGTGTGTTTTTACCCATATAGAATTCGAGTAAGGTTTCAATTGACGTGGCTTTGTCTAACATGACCGGATCTAATCTTATACTCTCTCCAATAAAATGTTTAAACTCATCAGGTGAAATCTCTCCTAATCCCTTGAAACGGGTGATTTCCGGTTTGGGTTTTAGTTTTTCGATGGCATCAATTCGCTCTTGTTCGCTGTAACAATAGATGGTTTCCTTTTTGTTTCGCACGCGGAATAATGGCGTTTGTAAAATGTACAAATGGCCATCCTTAATCAACTCCGGGAAAAATTGCAGGAAGAACGTGATTAACAGCAAACGAATATGCATTCCATCAACATCGGCATCGGTAGCGATTACGATATTATTGTAACGCAAATCGCCCATGTCTTCTTCAATGTCTAAAGCCGCTTGGAGTAAGTTGAACTCTTCGTTTTCGTATACAATCTTTTTGGTCATGCCATACGAATTCAAAGGCTTACCACGCAAACTGAAAACCGCTTGTGTATTTACATCCCGACTTTTGGTAATCGAACCCGAAGCCGAATCACCTTCCGTAATAAAAAGTGTGCTTTCTAAACTTCGTGGGTTTTTGGCATCGGTTAAATGCACTCTGCAATCGCGAAGTTTTTTATTATGTAAACTAGCTTTTTTGGCCCTGTCTTTGGCTAATTTTCGAATTCCTGAAAGCTCTTTACGTTCTCTTTCCGCCTGAAGGATTTTGCGGAGTAACAAATCGGCAACTTCAGGATTCTTGTGTAAAAAATTATCGAGTTTGGTTTTGATAAAATCATTTACGAATGTACGAACTGATGGTCCATTCGGACCAATATCAGTCGAGCCTAACTTGGTTTTAGTTTGCGATTCGAATACCGGTTCTTCGACTTTTACTGAAATCGCCGAAACAATCGACTTACGGATATCAGACGCTTCAAACGGTTTGTTGTAAAACTCTTTGATCGTTTTGACAATCGCTTCACGGAAAGCGCCTAAGTGCGTTCCACCTTGCGTGGTATTTTGCCCATTCACAAACGAATGGTACTCTTCTGAATATTGCGATTTACTGTGTGTTAAAGCCACTTCAATATCGTCACCCAACAAATGGATGATTGGATATTGCATGTCTTCTTCCGTAATCGTTTCTTCTAACAAATCCTTTAACCCATTATCTGAATAATACTTTTCGCCATTGTAATAAATGGTCAAACCGGTATTCAGATAACAGTAATTTTTGAGCATTTTGATGACATACTCATTTCGGTATTTGTAGTTTTTGAAAATGGCTTCATCGGCAACGAAAGCGACTTTGGTTCCTTTGCGTTTGGTCGATTCCTGAACGTCTTCTTCGATGGTTAGATTTCCGGCAGAGAACTCGGCAGCTTTTTGTTGGTTGTCTCGAACCGATTCTACACGGAAATAGTTCGATAAAGCGTTAACAGCTTTGGTACCGACTCCATTCAAACCTACGGATTTCTTGAAGGCTTTGGAATCGTATTTTCCACCGGTATTCATTTTGGAAACTACATCCACTACTTTCCCTAACGGAATTCCACGACCATAATCGCGCACGGTTACCAGTTTATCTTTGATGGTCACTTCAATGACTTTTCCGGCACCCATAACGAATTCATCAATACAGTTGTCGATGACTTCTTTTAGTAAAATATAAATACCATCGTCGGGCGAAGAACCGTCTCCAAGTTTTCCGATGTACATTCCGGGACGCATTCGGATGTGTTCTTTCCAGTCGAGTGAACGGATATTGTCTTCGGTATATTGATTTTGTTCTGACATTTTAAAACTAACGATTTTGTGCTAATATAGTGGAATTAGGATGATTTTTGAAATGATAGTTATCAAAGTTATTAAGAATGATATTGACAAAATAAGGCAATAGACATAAGCCAAAAGGGAATAGTTGAAAGTTATTGAATTAAATGATTTTCCTCATTCTAGAAATAAATTTAGTGTCAAAAAAAAAACCGAAAGTACTAACTTCCGGTTTTTTTCTATTGCCTTTTGGCTTATGCCTAATTACTAACTACACATTAAAACGGAAATGCATCACATCACCGTCTTTTACAATGTATTCCTTTCCTTCCACTCTGAGTTTTCCGGCTTCTTTTACTTTGGCTTCTGAACCGTAATGTGCAAAATCCTCAAAGGCAATTACTTCGGCACGGATGAATCCCTTTTCGAAATCGGTGTGAATAACTCCGGCGGCTTTTGGTGCGGTATCTCCGATGTTGATTGTCCACGCGCGAACTTCTTTTACGCCTGCTGTGAAATAAGTTTGTTGCTTTAATAATTTATATGCGGCGCGAATCAAAACCGCTGAACCCGGTTCTTTCAACCCTAAATCTTCTAAGAACATTTGACGCTCTTCGTACGTTTCTAATTCGGTGATATCTGCCTCGGTTCCAACAGCCAAAACAATTACTTCTGCATTTTCGTCTTTCACCAATTCGCGTACTTGTTCTACGTATTTGTTTCCGGTTGCGGCTGATTCTTCCTCTACATTACAAACATATAAAACCGGTTTGGTTGTGATTAATTGGAAATCTTCCATCAAGGCTTCTTCATCGGCGTTTTGCGGAAGAACTGTTCTTGCAGACTTGGCTTGTAATAAAGCTTCACGGATTCTGTCTAAGAAAGCTTTTTCAACTTGGGCTTCTTTATTTCCTGTTTTCGCAGCACGATTAACTTTTTCCAGACGTTTTTCAACGGTTTCCAAGTCTTTTAACTGCAATTCGATATCGATAGTTTCTTTGTCGCGGATTGGGTTCACATTCCCATCTACGTGTATAATATTGTCATTATCAAAACAACGCAACACGTGAATGATAGCGTTACATTCTCTGATGTTAGCCAAAAATTGATTGCCCAAACCTTCGCCTTTACTCGCTCCTTTCACCAATCCGGCAATGTCAACTATATCTACAGTTGCCATTTGAACGCGCTCCGGCTTTACCAATTCTTCTAATTTGTTGATTCTCGGGTCAGGAACGTTTACAACGCCTATGTTAGGTTCGATAGTACAAAACGGAAAGTTCGCGCTTTGTGCTTTGGCATTAGATAAACAATTAAATAAGGTTGATTTCCCTACGTTTGGCAATCCTACAATTCCTGCTTTCATGAGTATGCTTGTTTTTAAAAGTGTGCAAATATAGCGTAATAAAACCAAGTAACAAAGTGTCTGAAAAAGCAAAAAATTGAAGTTAATTTGTCCTCTCTTGTAATTGATTGATGATGGCCTGTTCTTCTTCGGTGGCCGTTAATCCGGAGACATCCCAATAAGTCGAAAGAATAGTATTTTTCTTGTTGTAAAGCGTTTTGTCTTTGAAAACCTCACTTTCTTTATAACTGTAATTTTGGTTACTGAAATTGGTTGTAACAAAATAATTTCGAACTTCAATATCAGTAGTTTTATTTTTGTCAATTCGCTCAAAACCAATCTCTTCTTTTGAACTAACTAAATAATAATTTTCACCATCTAATCGATAAATATTTTTGAATAAAGATTTATAAATGTTTTTGGACCCAATGGCTTTTTTCTCTTTAATATTGGCAATGGTAGTAGGCGAAACCACAGTACTAACTTCTATAATAATTTTCTTTTTCCAATCGTAAATAATTTTAAAGTCATCCCGTAAATCCTTGTTGTTGTCTAAAGGCGTTACTATCATCATATTGTAGTCTTGATTGGCAGAATAACCTTTGATTAGGAAATCGTATTCTTTTTTGGCACCATTATCCAATATTGGTTCCAAATATTTGAAATTGTAATAATTCTGCATAATGTCATTGAGATTATAACCTAAAACGTCTGCATTTATTTGATCAAACATCAAACCAAATGACCTGTTTTGTTCGACTAAAATGTTGCTTTTAAAGTTTTTGTCTTTGCCAAATAGCTGAAAATTCATTAAGCCATCATTGTAGTAGGTGTAATTTCCGTCCATCTTAAAAAATTCTCTGGAATAAACTTTCAATCGAGCCGGAACAGTAAGCTTTTTGACAGAATTGGCCACTATACTTTTTAGGATTTTCTGAGGGTGTTGTTTGGTGACAATAATTTCGTCAAGATCATTAATATTACTTTTCAGATAAATTGTATTGTCTGTTTTTTGCAATGCCGATGAACGCACTGTGACTTTTGCATAAGAGGAATGAGTTACTTGAATATTGGAAGAACCATTCAATACAAAAGTGACCTTTCCATCAACATTACTTAGCAATGTCTGTTTAGTTTTCAGAATATAAACCGTCACATCTTCAACAGGGAGATTGGTTTCTGTATCTTTCAATATCAAGGTCATCTCGGAGGCCTGACCATACATTGAAACGCTAAAAGCCAATAAAAACAGTAGGTAAAGTTGTTTCATCCTTAGATTAGGTTTGAACAAATTTAACAAAATTTCATTTTATCCAACACACCACCATTTTATTCGTTAATTAATCATAATATTTTTATTGATTTTGTTAAAAAAACTGATTTTGAAATCAAGTCATAGCCCTTAAAATATAAAGTTTAAAAAAGGACAGCGAGACAACGAAGTTATTTTGTGTGATTATCCTATAACATTTAAAAAAAATTATGTAACACGAAAGACTTCATTGCGATTTAAATTTGTAACATACAAACCATAAAACAAAAGATTATGAAAGTTCTAGTTATAAGTATGATTGCTTTATTATTGTCAATCAATAGCCAAGCACAAAACACAAACAAAAAATCAGAAGTCAAAACAACTACCACAACCGTTAAAGATTCTGATGGTGTAAAAAAAATTGTAAAAACTGAGGAAACTAAAGAAGTGCAGAAAATTAAGTTAGAAGAGGAAAAAGCCAACACTTTAAACATTCCTACAAAACCAAGCCAAGTTGATGTCACCACCAAAACACAAGTTTCTGTTGATGGTGTGACCAGATTTGTAGACGTTGACCGTTCAGCCTATTACACCTATAACGGACAAAAATACCAAGTTGCTATAGACAATAGTGGCTATACTATGTCGTTGCCTGAGAACAATGAAAAAACAATTCTGAGAAGAACTTCCAATAACAATTATATTTTTAAAAACAAGGACAAACTCTCTGTTGGTTATTTTGATGCAGAAGGAAACCTAGTTGTGGAGACCTACGACGAAAAAACAGACACAGTGGTTCTTGAAAAATATATTGTTGTGAAGCCTTAATATATTTCATGTTTTGTTAGGGAAGCCCGGGCTAAATGCTTGGGCTTTTTTTATTTCCATGTTTTTGGCGCTTTTTCTTTGGTTGGAAATACGCTTTCTAGTACTATAGTTCCAACACAACAAAGAGAAAAAGAAATAAAAATATCATTAAGAGTAAACCAAAACTGAAAGAAGGTATTCAAACCAATCCAATCATTTTTCTCGTTTATTAAAACGGTTACTTCATCTCCTATATCAAGAAGATTGATATGACCCCATTTTTGATCTGAAGCTTCCCAATCATAATTTTTATAGGTATAGACCACAACTGGTGAATCTGAAATTTCAATAGTAGTTTTAGTTCGGGTTTCACGGGTCTTTTTGTACCTTTCAAAACCTATAACCTTAGCTAAAACCTTATCACTTTGGAAGTACCGGTAAGTATTATATACCGTATTGAAACCAACATATAAGCAAAAAATAATAAGAAAGTACCTTTTCATAAAGTAAAAAACCTCAATTACTTGAGGTTTTATTTATCACTCGTTGTGTAAAAATGATTGTCTGTTAAGCAAAGTTTCTTCGCTTTCTACGTGATTATCATCGGGAATACAACAATCTACCGGACAAACTGCCGCACATTGTGGTTCTTCATGAAAACCTTTACATTCTGTACATTTCCCCGGAACGATATAATAAATATCATCTGAAATTGGAGTTTGTGCAGCATCCGCATCTACTTCGCTTCCGTCAGGTAAAATTACTTTTCCTCTTAACTTGGTTCCGTCTTTGTAACGCCAATCGTCAGCACCTTCGTAAATTGCTGTATTGGGACACTCGGGTTCACATGCACCACAGTTGATACATTCGTCAGTTATTATGATAGCCATAGCTAATTTTTTATTATTTTTAGATAAAAAGAATATAGTGAATAGAATATAGACGCTTCATCAATAGATTAAAATTGCATCTTTTATCTTTATTCTATTTTCTATTGTCTTATTTTTGCGCAAAATTACAATCAAAACCATTCATAAACAAGTTACTGATGTTACAAATCGAGAAAAAAAAATGTTTTACCGAATTAGGGAAGTTTTTAAGCCAATTTTCTTTGGAACAAAACAGTAAAAACGAAGCAGTTCTTCACAACGATTTATTTTTTGAAGGTTTTATCGATTTAATTCATTTATCACAATCGCACAACGGTTGGTTTACACCGCAACAGGTTTATCATTCGGTTCAATCTTGGTCGAAAGCTTTACAAGAAGACAATTTAAATCAATGGTTATCAAATTATGATTTTTCGAAAGTGCAACCTAAAACTGTCGGTTTAATCTTGGCCGGAAATATTCCTTTAGTTGGTTTTCACGATTTTCTTTCGGTGTTGATTTCCGGACATAAAGTTTTGGTAAAGACCTCTTCCAATGACCAACATTTAATCAAGTTTTTAGCCAAATATATAATTGCTGTTAATCCTGATATAGAAAACTACATCACTTTTACCGATGGTAAGTTGGTAAATTTTGATGCCGTAATCGCTACCGGAAGCAATAATACCGCTAGATATTTCGAATTTTACTTCAAAGACAAACCTAGTATCATTCGCAAAAACAGAAATTCAGTTGCCGTTTTAACCGGAAATGAAACTAAAGAAGACTTAATCAATTTGGGCGAAGATATTTTTAGGTATTTTGGATTAGGTTGTAGAAATGTCTCCAAATTATTTGTGCCCAAAGGTTACGATTTCCAGCCTTTCTTTCAGGCGATTTATGAATATAAAGACGTGATTTTTTACGAAAAATATTCTAACAATTACGATTACAATAAAGCGGTTTTTTTGATGAGCAATTTCAAATTACTCGATAATGAATTCCTGACGTTGAAAGAAGATACCAGCTACGCCTCGCCTATTTCTTCGGTGTTTTATGAATATTATGTAAACTTAGAAGACATTAAAAAGCAATTGGAAAACGATGCAGAGCAAATTCAGTGTATTGTTTCTAATAATCTGACTCCAAATTCGATTCCGTTTGGCAAAACGCAACAGCCTGAACTTTGGGATTATGCGGATAATATCGATACTTTAACTTTCTTAACGACAATTTAATTCCTACATTTACTTTCTAAACAATTGTAAATCATGAGAAAAATTACTTTCTGCATTTCGATTTTATTTATTCAAGGTTTGTTTGCTCAAATAACATTAACACCTTTCACACCCGATATTCCTTTTAGTGGATTTACAAGTTCACTTGATGCTTTTGGCAACGAAATAGCAATATCTGGTAGTCATGCTCATGATTTCTCCCAAACAATGGTTTTTGTCTTTGAAAAAAATGGCACTACTATCTCACAGGAAACTTATTTTACACCAACAGACTTTGCCCCATTTGACAACTTTGGTGAAAAAGTATCTATAGACAACGACTTCATTGCGGCTAGTTCTAGATTAAACGATCAAGTCGCGTCGAATGCCGGAGCAGTTTATATGTATAGAAAAGTGGCAGGCAATTGGACGTTTTTCGAAAAGATAACTGCTTTTGATGGTGTGGTTGATGATTACTTCGGAACCGATGTTAAAGTTATTGGAAACCAACTTTTTGTAAGTGCAATTAATAATGAACCTATCGGACAACCAACTACTACCAACAGTGGAGCTGTGTATGTATATAATTTTAATGGACTGAACTGGATTTTTTCACAAAAGATAATACAAAGTGGTACTTATAATTTTGGTAATAAAATTAAAGTGGCTAATAACCAATTAGTAATAGCTGCTGGAACTGACTTACACACCTATAATTTCGATGGAAGCAATTGGAACTTTTCTTCCACCTTCGCTTCTTCAACAATGGTTGATTTTGATTTAGACAACAATCAACTTTTTGTTTTACGAGTAACTGGCTTTAGTTCCAACATAGATATATATAACGAAGTTGCTGACACCTGGAATTTAAATACTACAGTCACGTCATTAAATTTCAATGACAGAATGCCAACCAACTTTGAGGTTAAGAATAATTTAATGTTTATCAGTCTCAATTTCCATCCGTTATTGTATACCGGTAAAACTCCAGTAGCGATGTTTAAAAAAATAGGCGGTGTTTGGTCATATCAGGAACTAATTTATGGGGTCGGACCATTTGAACATGATGATGGTTTTGGTTCCCAAATGGCTATTTCAAATAGCATTGTGGTAATTGGAGCTCCAATTGAGCGAATGCCGCAGGCATATGGTGGAAATGCCTATACAATTGATGTCACTTTAGGAGTTAACGAAAATACATTAAATGATTTAGAAATTTATCCTAATCCAACTTCCGACCTTGTTTATTTGACAAACGATTTAGGGGAAAACATAAGTACTATAGGTATTTATCAGTTTGATGGAAAACTAATAAAAAAAGTGAAATATTCCCAAAACCCAATTTCATTGAATGAATTTCAAAATGGGGTGTATCTTTTAAAAATAACTTGGACTAACGGTATTTCCACTTGTAAAAGAATTGTAAAGATTTAAACTGCTATTTTAAGTTATTATCAATAATTGTTATAAACTAAAACGTTTTCGTTAATAACATAGCCTTATTATTGCGGAATTCTAATCGCTTATTTTAGCCCTATTTCCGAAATTTGCACTTTAATTTTTAGGAAATCCACTATGAAAAAACACAATTACAGCGCCGGACCGTGTATACTTCCTCAAGAAGTTTTTGAAAAATCTGCTCAAGCCGTTTTGAACTTCAACAACTCGGGTTTGTCCTTATTGGAAATTTCACACCGAAGTAAAGATTTCGTGGCCGTAATGGACGAAGCTCGAGCTTTGGTCTTAGAACTTTTAGGTTTGGAAGGCAAAGGTTACCAAGCGTTGTTTTTACAAGGTGGTGCCAGTTTGGAATTCTTAATGGTTCCTTATAATTTAATGAAAGTCGATGGAAAAGCGGCTTACTTAGATACCGGAACTTGGGCCAACAATGCCATTAAAGAAGCTAAATTGTTTGGTGAAACCGTTGTTGTTGCTTCTTCTAAAGAACAAAACTACAATCACATTCCGACTGATTATACGATTCCTGCTGACGCGAGTTATTTTCATTGCACGAGTAATAATACGATTTTCGGAACACAAATGAAATCTTTTCCAAAAACCGATATACCGGTGGTTTGTGATATGAGTTCAGATATCTTTTCACGCACTTTAGATTTTACTCAGTTTGATTTGATTTATGCCGGAGCTCAGAAAAATATGGGTGCCGCCGGAGCAACATTAGTAGTTGTTAAAGAGGAAATCTTGGGGAAATCAGGCAGAGCGATTCCGAGTATTTTGGATTATGAAAAGCATATCAAAGCCGAAAGTATGTACAATACGCCAGCTGTTTTTGCGGTTTATACTTGTTTGCTGACTTTACAATGGTTGAAAAACCAAGGCGGAATTGCGGCTATCGAAAAAATCAACGAAGCCAAAGCCAATTTACTTTACAACGAAATCGACAGAAATCCGTTGTTCATTGGCACCGCAAATCCTGCTGACAGAAGTTTTATGAATGCGACTTTCCTTTTAGTAAATCCTGACCATCAAGAAACGTTTGATAAAATGTGGAAAGCGGCCGGGATTTCCGGTTTGCCGGGTCATCGATCTGTTGGCGGTTACAGAGCTTCGATGTACAATGCTTTGCCTTTGGAAAGCGTACAAGTTTTGGTCGATGTGATGAAGGAACTTGAGATCGTGTTCAGTGTTCAGTCACAGTCGCAGTTAGCAGAATAAAATTAGCCCGGATTGGAGCGAGCTACCATGTAGCGCGGAAAACCGGATCAAGCTCCTAGAAAAAAACATACAACATACAACTTTATAACATAGAACAAAAAAATGAAAGTATTAGCCAACGACGGAATTTCAAAAAGCGGAATTCAAGCTTTAGAAAAAGGTGGTTTTGAGGTAATAACAACCAAAGTAGCGCAAGAGCAAGTTGCGAATTATATCAATGCCAATAACATTTCGGTGGTGTTGGTTCGCAGTGCCACTAAGGTTAGAAAAGATATTATTGATGCTTGTCCGGGATTGAAAATCATTGGTCGCGGCGGTGTTGGTATGGACAATATTGATGTAGAATATGCTCGTAGTAAAGGAGTTCACGTGATCAATACTCCGGCTTCTTCTTCAGAAAGCGTGGCTGAATTGGTGTTTGCTCATTTGTTTACCGGCGTTAGATTTTTACATGATTCGAACAGAAATATGCCTTTGGAAGGCGATACCAATTTTGACGGTTTGAAGAAAGCGTATGCTAACGGAATTGAGCTAAGAGGTAAAACTTTAGGGATTATTGGTTTTGGAAGAATTGGTCAGGCTGTAGCTAAAATGGCGCTTGGTTTGGGCATGAAAGTCATTGCTGCCGATAAATATGTGGACAAAGCGGAAGTGAAAGTGGATTTTTACAACGGTCAATTTATTAACGTAGAATTTGAAACGGAACCTTTAGAAGACGTAATTAAACATTCTGATTTTATTACGCTGCACGTTCCGGCGCAAGATGGTTATGTGATTGGCAAAGCCGAATTTGAACTGATGAAAGATGGCGTTGGGATAGTAAACTGCGCACGTGGCGGTGTGATTGATGAAGTGGCTTTGGTAGAAGCTTTGGATAATAATAAAGTATTGTTTGCCGGATTAGATGTCTTTGAAAACGAACCAACTCCGGAAATTCAAATCTTGATGCATACAAAGATTTCATTGACACCGCATATTGGTGCGGCGACTTTAGAAGCGCAAGACCGAATTGGAACTGAATTAGCGGAACAAATTATTAGTTTGCTGAAATCGGAGAAAGTATAATAAATCAAAATATATTTTGAGCCATGCTGAAAAGTGTGGCTTTTTTATTTTTCTAAATTTAGGAATAAAAAAATGTAGTAAATTAAAAAACCAAGTCTGATTTCATCTCGTAAATGACGAAAACAAAAAACATTTATCATTATGAAAAAAGACAAAATTAATTATCGAATCGCCTCGTTTTTACTAATGGCTTCTTTGGCTACGACTACAATTTCTTGTAGTGATGATGACAATAACAGCAACAATACTGTTGAAGCTCCAAATGTAAATTTTACTGCACTAACCAACAACAATGTTATAGTGAAGTACAACGCACGAAACTTGACCTCGCCAATTTCAACTACGCCCATCACAGGTTTAGCCGGTAGCGAACAAATTGTCAGTATTGATTACCGACCGGCAACCGGACAATTATATGCATTAGGTTCGTCAAGCAGACTCTATTTTATCAATGAAGAAAGTGGCGCTGCAACTGCGTTAGGCACTGCTTCATTTTCTCCGGCTACTAGCGGAACAAATGCGTCTTTGGATTTTAACCCAACGGTTGACCGAATCAGATTGGTTACAGCATCGGGACAAAATCTACGTTTGCATCCTGAATTAGGGACAGTTGTCGCAACCGATATTGCTATTGCCGGTAATGCAAATACCAGAATTGGTGCAGTAGCTTATACCAACAGTATGGCCGGTGCTAGTTCAACTACTTTGTATGACATAGACTTTGGAGAAGACAAATTATACATTCAAAACCCGCCAAACGATGGAGGATTACAACTTGTAGGCGATTTGACCATCGATTTTGAAGGACAAGGAGATTTTGATATTTTGGCAGACAACAGTCAAGCTTTGGCTGTAACCAATAACAACAGTATCTCAAAACTATACACTATTGATTTAACTAATGGGAAAGCAGTTGATGTTGGCACTTTTGGATTGCAAGTAATCAGTTTGGCTTTCAAAACTAATCCGGTTGCGTTTGCAACTACAGCTGACAATTTACTTTACCGATTTAATCCAACCAGTCCAATGATCAATTCGGTTGCATTGGCCGGACTTTCAAGTGGCGAAACTGTAGTCGGATTAGACTTCAGACCGGCTACCGGAACGCTTTACGCAATTACAAATCAGAGTAGATTGTTGACTGTTAATACGGCTAATGGTCAACTGACTCAAGTTGGCACAAGCTTAACACCTTCACTTTCAGGAACATCATTTGGATTTGATTTTAATCCGACCGTAGATCGAATCAGATTAGTTAGTGACACAGGCCAAAACCTAAGATTACATCCAGATTTGGGAACAGTTGTATTTACAGACGGGAATCTTAATCCGGGAACTCCGGTAGTAAATGCTGGTGCTTATACCAATAATTTTGCAGGTTCAACTACTACGGCTCTATTTGTCATTGATACTTCAACAGATATGCTTTACCTTCAAAACCCACCAAATAACGGAACTTTAGTGTCCGTTGGTTCACTTGGTTTTAATGTTGAGACAGCTAACGGATTTGATATTGGCGGAAGTAGTAATGCTGCTTTTGCCTTATTTAGAGTAAATGGTGTAACTTCTGTTTACGCAATCAATTTAACAACCGGCGCTGCTACAAAAGGAGCCGACATAAATATCCAAGCTACTGCAATGGCAGTAGGTTTAGGTTTTTAATTATTTTTAATTTGGGTTAGTTAAAACCTTGTTACGGCTAAAGCTGTGACAAGGTTTTTTTTAACATATTGATGGCTTCAATATTAAGCTGTTTTGAGTAATTTTATTTAAAAAATTAAAGCGATGAAAACATTGATATCATTACTGCTTGTATTATTGGCTGTTATAGGTTGTAACAGTAGTAAAAACATTGCTTCAAATGATATAAGCGCAAAAGTTTCCGATACGGTTAAAATTGCCAATGAAGAACTAGAATATGAAGTCATCATTATTGATCCGGGATTTAGTTCTTGGGTTGCCAGCAGAGCCAGACCAAGAGGTTATTACTCTGAGAGTTATTTGGAAAATAAAAATCAGTTGTATGTAATGGAATGGAATTCCAGAGCTTTACAACCACAACGTTATAACAATTTATACCAAATGAGAATAGACTATGATCCGTCAATTCGTTATGGTTATGAAGTTAATTATTTAATTTTCAACTATTTCGTTTATTTTCAAGTCACCTATAATCAGCGATTGGGCGGCATTGTTCCTTTTCCATAAACTGTTATATTTGTAGAAAAATAGTTTATGGCGAGTTTTAAAGAGCGATGGAATATTAAATCAAATTGGCAAGTCTTTGTCATTTTAGTAGTTTTTGCTGTTACCGGCTCGTCATCTGCATTACTTTCCAAACCTGTTTTAGAATTATTTGGTATTGTAAAAGGTGACGTTTCCAATTGGATATACTATCCGTTATACATCATCCTTATCTTCCCTATTTATCAAGTCTTATTGGTTAGTTTCGGATTTATCTTTGGGCAGTTTACTTTCTTTTGGGCGTTTGAAAAGAAAATGCTCAAAAGTATGGGTTTGGGTTTTTTATTTTCAGATAAAAAAAATCCCGAGTAAATTAACACTCAGGACTTTTCACCAAAATACTCAACTTATTTTAACTAAAATTCTACTTTTCTTTATTGATTAAATGGAAAAAATCATTTCTGTTTTCTTTATCCATAAATATCCCGCCATACTGAATGGTTGAAGTGTAACTACTTTCATCTTGAATTCCTCTGCTTGACACACAAAGGTGTTTGGCTTCTATGACAACAATAACGCTTTCAGTTTCCAAAACAGACTTTAATTCATTGAAAATCTGCATAATCAAGCGTTCCTGAACTTGCGGTCTCCGCGAATAATAGTCCACAATTCTATTCAACTTTGATAAACCAATCACTTTTCCGCTGGAAACATAGCCAATGTGAGTTTTGCCTACGATAGGCAGAAAATGATGTTCACAAGTAGAATTGAAACTAATATCCGCTTCAACCAGCATTTTATCATATTTATATGAATTATCAAAAACCGATATTTTTGGTTTGTTCGCAGGATTTAAACCGGAAAATATTTCTTGGATAAACATTTTGGCTACGCGATGCGGCGTACCTCTCAAACTGTCATCAGTCATGTCCAAGCCCATTTCCTCCATTATGCTATGGAAATGTTTTTCGATGACCTCCATCTTTTGCTTATCTGACTTAATAAATGCGTCGGGACGCAAAGGTGTTTCTGCAGAAGTCATTTGATGATTGTCACCTATCAATTCAAATAATTCTTTTTCAATGGGCGTGTTCATAAGAATTAATTTTTGTTATTTTGTTTAACAAATGTAATGAATAATTAAACAAAATAATTTTCTTAACATAACTTTATTATTTATTCAATCATAAAAAAAATTGATATCAAGCATTAAAAGAAAATACTTTGTTACTTTGTGAAAAAATCAATTAATGATTATTGCCAAAAACATTCACAAGTACTACGATAGTTTACACGTTTTAAAAGGTGTTGACTTACACATAAAAAAGGGGGAAATTGTTTCTATTGTTGGGGCTTCCGGTGCCGGAAAAACAACTTTACTGCAAATTCTAGGAACACTTGATAATACTGCAAAATTAGATGGAACTTCGCTTGAGATAAATAGCGAAAACGTATTGAAAATGAATGACAAAGCTTTATCTAAGTTTAGAAACTTACACTTGGGCTTTATCTTTCAATTCCACCAGTTATTGCCTGAATTTACGGCTTTGGAAAATGTATGTATTCCGGCCTACATTGCCGGCAAAGAGAAAAAAGAAACTGAAATTGAAGCCCAACGCTTACTCGATTATTTAGGCTTAGCCGAAAGAAGCCATCATAAGCCTAATGAACTTTCAGGCGGTGAACAACAACGGGTTGCCGTAGCTCGTGCCTTGATAAACAAACCGGCGGTAATTTTTGCCGATGAACCTTCCGGAAATTTGGATACAACTTCTGCAGAGAATTTGCACCAATTGTTTTTTAAGCTAAGAGAAGAATTTGGGCAAACCTTTGTCATTGTCACACATAACGAAGAATTAGCCAACATGGCTGATCGAAAACTCATTATGAAAGACGGCTTAATCGTTTGATAATATGACGCTTATTCTACTTAGCTGGCTGTATGTTTTTTTTACTTCAATTGTGGTTGGAATAGGCTTTTCAAAGCTTTTTCGAATTCAATCTTTAACTGTAGTTATTACTAGTATTTTAGGTTTATTTGGAATTACACTACTGGCAAGTTCTTGGGCTATTTTTGGTCCCATAAATGTTGGCTTTCATTTTTTTTTGCTAATCCTTTCGCTTGGGTTTGGATTTGGTTTTAAGACCGAATTAAAAGAAATCATCAAAAGCACATTACTTCAATTCAATACATTTTCTTTATCCATAAAAATACTTTTTGGCATCAGTAGTTTATTGATTTTGGCACAAAGCGCCACTTTACCTTTTATTGTTGACAACGAAACCTATTATATCCAAACCATCAAATGGCTCAACGAATACGGATTTGTTCCGGGTTTAGCCAATTTACACTTGTTTCTCGGACAAACCAGCGGTTGGCATATTACACAGAGTGTTTATTCGTTTTCATTTCTTTACGATAGCTTGAATGATTTGAACGGATATTTGTTCTTGATGGGAAACTTTTGGGCATTTCAAAAGCTTCACTCCTATTTTTCCGATGGAAATCGAATGGATTTGGTTTTTGGACTATTGCCTTTGGCTTATGTTTTTCTATTCCAATTCATCAGCGCGCCATCACCTGATTTGGTAGTATACTTCATCGGATTCATAATATTTTCGTTGTATTTGGAATTACAACTAGACTTCAAGCTAGAAAAATTCAGTATCATCACAGCATTAGTACTCTTTGTAATTTACAATAAAATCACGGCAGTTGTGCTATTGCTTTTGCCGCTAATATTTTTTGTGAAATACGCTGCGTTGCTGAAAAACCAACTCATTCGACTTCAACTTTTAAGTGGATTAGTATTGTTTCTTTTTTCAGTAAAAAACATACTGTTGACCGGTTATCCTTTTTATCCTTTAACTATTTTCCCTTATTCAACTGCCGATTATTTGGTTCCGAATAAAATCATGGATTATTTCTTCAGCCCGAAGATGATGCATTCTTTTTATATGCCTTTTGGTGATTTTGAAGATGCTTCTTTTATAGAATTTCTGAAGAATTATTTTTTACAAAGCGGAATCGATGGCATCTTTGGTTTAACTACGATATTATTGGTAATTGTTTCGCCATTCCTTTTTATCAAATATTATCCCAAACAAAGCGTTCGCGATATTTATGTTGTCTTTGTCATCTTATTGGCATTGCTTACTTTTAGTTCACCACAATATCGTTTTTATCTTTATTTCACGATTTTCTTCGGGCTTATTTTCCTTTCGATTTTATTTACCAACAAGAAGCTCATTCTTGGATTAATTAGCCTGAGTTTGATTGTGATTACTGCTTTGGTTTTTGTGCCAATGTCATTCAGTGCCTTGACTCAAAACAAATTATTGTCAAACAACAATACATTTCAAACAAAGAATTTTATTTTACCGGAACCAAACACTAAAGAAAAGTTACATTATATAAACCTAAGAAAGGGAAATCTTGACTACTACTCGCCTACCGAAACACCTATTTTTTGGATTACCGGAAAAAGTGACTTGCCTTGCGTAAGCAAAGAACAAATGGATTATTTTGAAACTTATTTTCATGTCATTCCACAATTGCGTGGTGAGACTTTAAGTGAAGGTTTTTATGCCAAAAAAGTAAAAGCTGATGACTAAAACTGAACTTAAAGAATTTCTGGATGAAAAGGTCGCATTATACAACAATCCAAAGTTTATAGAAAGCGACCCGATTCAGATTCCGCATCAGTTTTCTTTGAAAGAAGATATTGAAATTTCAGGTTTTCTAACGGCGACAATCGCTTGGGGTAATCGCAAGATGATTATCAACAACGCCAAGCGCATGATGGATTTGATGGGAAATTCACCTTATGACTTTGTGATGAATCACCGAGATTATCATTTGGAAAACTTAGCACCGTTTGTACACAGAACTTTTAATGGTAACGACTTCAAAACATTTATTATTGCTTTGCAAAATCTCTATCAAAATCATGGTGGATTGGAAGCAATATTAACCAAAAATCAAGAAGAATTTTCAATGCAACCGGCGATTTCAACTTTTAAAAAGTATTTCTTCGAAGTAAATCATTTACAGCGAACAACCAAACACATTTCTGACCCGATGCAAGGTTCGGCTGCCAAACGAATTAACATGTATTTGCGTTGGATGGTTCGCCAAGATGCTAATGGTGTTGATTTTGGACTTTGGAAAAATATCCCAACCTCAGCTTTGTCATGTCCGCTGGATGTTCATTCCGGAAATGTCGCTCGAAAACTCGGATTACTTACTCGAAAACAAAACGACGGAAAAGCTTTAGTAGAACTTGACAATGCGCTAAGACAACTAGACCAAAACGATCCGGTAAAGTATGATTTTGCCTTGTTTGGTTTAGGCGTTTTTGAAGGGTTTTAGGATAAAAAGCGCTTCACCATATAGATTCCTGAATCAATTTCAACTTATATGCTATGTTTCAACAGTGTTGATTTATTTCTTATACAAATCTATATAATCAAAAACCAAATTACACAAAGCATTCATTCCGGTAAGGAAAGCTGTATCTTCAATGAGAAATTGAGGTGTGTGATGAGGCCCGACAGTATCAGGATCTTGTCCTTTTTTCATGCCACCTACAAAGAAATACAAACCCGGAACTTTTTCTTGGTAGAATGAAAAATCTTCGGCTCCGGTTACGGCAGGCACTAAATTAACATTCGCTTTTCCAGCAGTTTTTTGCAAAGATGGCAGCATCGCTTCAGTCAAGGCAATATCATTAAAAGTTACCGGATTATAAGACGAATACGGTAATTTTACCTCAGCCGTTGCTCCTGCAGCTTCTGCCGTTTTAATAGCGATTTGCCTAATACGTTCGAATATCAGCTCTTCATCATCTTTGCTGAAAGTCCGAATCGTTCCTAACATTTCGACTTCTTCTGAAATAATATTGTGGCGATTACCGCCATGAATCGAACCAATAGTGACTACGGCCGGATTATGAGTAAGTTGGACATTTCGGCTCACTATTGTTTGCAAACTATTAATAATTTGTGCCGAAACCACAATTGGATCAACAGATTGCCATGGATAAGCACCGTGAGCCGGTTTTCCTTTTACAGTGATTTTTACGTCTGCAGAAGACGCCATAGTTCCTCCGGGATGATAGTTGATTTTACCTACTTCTGTTCCGGCGCTCAAGTGCAATCCGAAAATGACATCGACTTTTGGATTTTGTAAAACGCCTTCTTTAACCATCAATTCTGCGCCACCTTCTTCTCCTACCGGCGCACCTTCTTCAGCCGGTTGGAAGATAAATTTAACTGTTCCTTTCAACTCTTTTTTCATTCCTGAAAGGATTTCGGCTACGCCCATCAAAATGGCTACGTGTCCGTCATGTCCGCAAGCGTGCATTACTCCGGTTTCTTTTCCGTTATAAGTGGTTTTTACTTTTGAGGCGAAAGGCAAATCGTTGTTTTCTATTACGGGCAAGGCATCCATATCAGCTCTCAAGGCAATCACCGGTCCGGGTTTATCTCCTTTTAGAATACCAACAACACCTGTTATTGCAACCCCTGTTTTTACTTCGATGCCTAAGGATTGTAAATGTTTGGCAATAAGCGCTGCTGTTCTAACTTCACGATTTCCGAGTTCGGGATTTTGATGAATATCATGTCGCCAAGCGATTACTTTTTGTTCTATTTGAATGGCTTTTTTGGCGATGAGTTCGCTATAATTGCTTTTTTGAGCTGTGGTTATCTTGAAACACAACAATAATGCAATAAGGACTACTTTTTTCATGTTGACTAATTTATACTGAATTTGAATTCACACGGAATACTTGTCGCTTTTTATAGGTCAAGGAACGCCAAAACCATTCTATCGGTCCATAATGAAAATATTTCAACCAAACGGTACTTAAAATAATTTGGAAAACAAACACCAAGATAGCAAAAATTGTATAATAAAACGGCCCGACTTGTCCCATATAACCCAATCCGGCACCCAGAAAAACAAAGTTCCCTATCAAAGAATGCATGAAGTAATTGCTAAAAGCCATTTTTCCAACGGGAGAAATCAAAAGTAATAATTTGTGTCCGATTTTGGTATGAAAACTCAACATCAAAATGCCAACATACGCTAACGACAAAGGAACAACACCAATAGCATAAAAAATGGTTTGATACCATCCATTAATTTTTAAACCAAAATAAGCACCGCCCGGAGCTGACATGTATTGCGCCATTTGATAATTAGCCGGCAAGCCTATTAACAAGCCAAGAGCAATAATCCAATAGACTGTTTTTTTATTTTGAGCCAAATTCTTGTAAAAATCAGAACGCCCTAGAACGTAACCTATCAAAAACATACCAAGTACTTTTGGTATGCGGCTTACGAAGAATAAATAACCATAACGATAAAAGAAGCCACTGATATTACCTATTAGATGGTCAAACCAACTGCCGTTTTGTAAAAAATCATTATAAGAAGCTTCGCTATTAATGCCTAGAAATTTTTCTTCTAATTCAACTCCGGCTTGATAAGTCATTTGAGCCGGTAAATTGAGTACCGGAAAAGTCATTTTTAACCAATACAAAAGTATCGGAGATAGAATAAGAATCGCTCCTGTAATCAGTAAGGTTTTATTGGAGAGCTTTCTCAGCGGTAATAATATAAATCCTAATAACGCATAAAAAAAGACTATGTCTCCGGACCAAATAAGCAAATGCAAGGCGCCAAATAACATCATAAACAAAAGCCTTCTTTTGATGGTTGGTAGCGCATCAACCCCATTAGCCAATCCACGCTTGATTTGCAAAGCAATTCCCCAGCCAAAGAGTAAGCTAAAGATGGAATAGAACTTACCTTCAATAAGCATGTGGTGCAAAAAACTCATAACATCATCAGCACCTTTAACTACCCAAGGACTAACCACTTGAGCATCGTCATCAAAATGACTAAATCCTCCGAGATTGGCAATAAATATCCCAAGAATAGCAAAGCCACGCAAAGCGTCCATAAAGATTTCGCGTTCTTGTGTTTTTATTGGTGTTATATTTTCCATTTATTTTTACTGAATAAAATAGACCTTCTTAATTTTTCCGTTTTCTATGTGATAAATGGCTACGGCTTCAATGAATTTATCTCCAAATTGAACGCGTTCTTTATCAATTACGATGTTGCCTTGCACAATCCGTTCTTTTAATTCACAATGCAAATTGGTTACCGATTGGAACATTGCCGCGTAACCTTGGCGCATCATTTCTTTTCCTTTAGATTGTAATTCATTAGGATAATTATAGATTTCAACATCATCCGCATACGGTTCTAAAAAAGCCTCAATATTTCGAACATTATAAGCATTCAATTGTCTTTGAGCCAAAGCTTCCGGTGTTTCCGGAATTAAGTCGGCCGGATTAAAAACTACGCCGCGATTGATGACACGGTTGATTTTAGCAATATGTTCTAAGTTTTCAATGGGATTGTTATCCAATAAAATCAAGTTGGCTTTTTTGCCGATGCTAATGGTTCCGAATTCATTTTCTTTGTTCAACACTTTAGCACCGTTAATTGTTGATGCTTGAATGATTTGCCAGATGCTCATTCCGCTTTTCTGCATGGCCTTTAATTCGGCTAAATAAGAAGAAGCATGTAAAGTGCCAATATTGCCGGCATCGGTTCCTGTGGCAATGATGACGCCGGCATCGGATAACTTTTTCAGATTTTGCATGCAGATTGCATTGTCTTTAATAACATCAGCCAAAAATGCTTCCGAATTAATTCTCCGTTTATAATTATTGATTAGCAAAGTATCGGGCAGATGCCTCAAATCGAGCAAAGAGCCTAATTGATAAGAATCGGATTTTAATAAATCATGATGGGTAAATTGTATTTTTTGTCCAAAAGTGTTGACATAACCATCATGCACAATTAAGGTTGGACAAAGAATCGTTTTGTTCTTTTTGAGCAATTGGACAAAATCGTCTTTCAACAATTCATCTTCTACGCTATGTACCAAAAAGTCGCAACCAACCTCAACGGCCAATTGGGCTGTAATTCTTTCCGTGGCGTGAACTGCCACTTTGAGTTTATGTTTGTGAGCTTCCTCTATTATCGCTTTGATGATAGGTAAATTCTTTCTGGCGCTGGCTTCAATACCGTCTTTGTCTCTAGCTGTAATGTACCAAATTTTAATAAAATCAGGATTTAACGGCAATTGATTTTGCACCATTTTAATGCCATCTTCAACGGTTTTAACCAAATTAAAAGGTTCATCTTCCTTTAAATTTTCATAGACTGATGGCTCATATGTGGTGGCCAATGGACCTGTCATATAAACAGTTGGTGCAAAATCTTTAGTTGCGAATTCTTTTCTTTGTTTTAAAAAACTATAGGTCGCTCCAACATCGATTACAGTGGTAATGCCATTTTGCAAATACCGGCGTAATTTGTCTTCCATAGTATTATGCGCCAAGTCGATTTCCTTATTGTAAGGCATTTCAGTTCTAAAATCAATGGCATCCGGACGTGTATATAATCCTCCATTTTGAAAGAAATGAATGTGCGCATCGACCAATCCAGGAAATAAAAACTTGCCTTTGCCATCGATTACTTTAGCATTTGCTGGAATTTTTATTTTATTACTAGGTTGAATATTTGAAATCAAATCCTTAGTAACAACCACGGTTTGATTGGGAATTAATTTTTGCTTTTCTACATCGGCAATTGTTACATTAGTAATGTAGGTTTGTGAAAAAAGCGCATTGCAAGAAATTAACAATACGATGTTTAATAGTCTATTCATAAGTCTATAATTAATGTGTTATTTCAAATACGTATTCAGCCAATTCAACCATTGCTTATGGGTTTCCATTTGGGTAACCGGATCAGTAGCATTGTGTGCCGGAATTGGCCAACCTATAAATTTGGCAACAGTTCCATTGTCTATCAACGAATGGTATAGTTTATAGGATTGGGTAACCGGTACTCTTGGATCACCAACATTGGCTAAAATAAGTGTTGGTGCTTTGATGTTTTTAGCTTCAGTTATGGGTGATTGGGCGATATATTTTTTCATGTTATCTCCCACATAAGGCGAACCCCCAAGTGCTTCACCACGAGCAATATTATTATCACTAAAACTATATTGATCTACCCAATCTGTTACTGCTGCTCCGGCTACTGCTGCTTTCCAACCGGTGTAATGTCCGGCGAGCCAAACAGTCATAAAACCACCATACGACCAACCGCTTACGCCTATTCTATCAACATCTATCATTCCGGTTGCTTTGAGTTTATCTAAACCAGCCATAACATCTCTTCCCGGTCCGGCACCGGCATCTTCTACAATGGCAACTTTATATTCACTGCCTAAATTATCACTTCCTCTGTAGTTGGGTTCAAAAACAAAGTAACCTTCATTGGCAAATACTTGCGCCAGTCTCGAGAACTGTTCGACAGAAGCCGAATTTGGACCACCGTGAACTATCAAGACCAAAGGGTATTTTTTTCCTTTTTCATAGTTGGTTGGATATGTCACTATACCACAATGCTTCCAGCCATTATTTTCCCATCGGATGGTTTCGGTTTTGCCAAAAGTCATTTTACTCACTTCGCTATTGTAGTCGGTTATGGCTATCGGTTTTGATTTGGTTGAGGCCATATAATACAATTCAAGCGGTTGGTCGGGTTCTGAAGCTGTGAAGACTAGTGCACCGGTTTTGCTGACTGATGCGCCAATCCAAAAACCCCATGATGGACTAACATTCCCCAAATCAAGTTTTGTTGTTTTACCGTCTAATGTCATTGTCCACAAAGAAGTTTTATTATCGTCATGACCACCAACCAACAAGGTTTTGTTATCCGACATCCAAGCGGAGAGATACAAATCTCTGTTTAATTGAGTTGAAATAGGCCTGCCTTCGCCACCATTTGCATTGGTTAGCCATACTTCGTTTATATCCGGCATAGCACCGCCTTTTTTATACCAATAGGAAATTTTACTGCCATCAGGTGAAAAATTTGGATATCCTTCCCATTTGGTTCTGGTAGTTAAAGGTTTGTAGGTTCCATCAGCAAGGTTAAGTAATTGGATACTTCTATGCATGCCATCACCGGAATAAGGAGATACTGTTTTTACAAACAAAATAGACTTGCCATCGGGTGACCATGAAAACGGAGAAGATGGCGCACTTGGTGGAATAATAAGTGGCAAAGTCCAATCGCCATCCGTTAGTCTTTTACTTTCAAGAGTATTGGTGTTGGCCAACCAAATATGCGCTGGCAACGGTTGGCTTCCAACAAACATGTCGTTATTGGTGATTTCAAAACCCGTAAATCCTTTTTCGATTTCCTGCTTGTTTTTAGCTTCATTAAGAGCGGCATAAGCAATATCAATTGAATTCGGACTCCAAGCAAAATGCTGTACGCCTTTGGGTGATTTGGTAACTTGCTTTGCCTCGCCACCAGACATGGAAAGTACAAAAATTTGATTGTTGGCTTCCTTGCCCTGACCGATTTTGGAAATAAAAGCCAATTGTTCTCCATTGGGCGACCATCTCGGACTTGAAACCGTAAATCTATCTTGTGAAGTAAGCGTTCTTTTTCTGCCTAATGCGATGTCTATCAATACCAATTCGGCATTGTATCGGTTTAGCGTATAATCAGGTTTGGATACTACGATTACGACACTTTTACCATCAGGAGATAATTGCGGATCTGAGATGTTGACAAACTTAGCGTAGTCTGCTATTTCAAATTTCTTTTGAGCAAAAAGTTGAAAAGAAAATAGATTTATCAAGACGATAAATACGAGGATTGTTTTTGTGTTTTTACTCACAAAGAACAAATTGTTTTTTTGGTGTTCGTGACCCGAGCCGCCTTGGCGGGGAATTGACGTAGTAATCTTCGATTTCATTTGTTTAGAAGTTGGTTTTTATTTTTAAGTTTGCTTTACAAATAACTGAGCCACCATTTTTCTTTATGGTTTTGTTTATAAGCATCAAATTTTTTACACAAAGGATAAAGTAAAAGAATCACTAAAATCCATATGAGATAAACGGTAACCAGGTTAAATCCATAGCCTTTTAATGCTTCTACTCGGGTGACGAATGTTGGCATTGAAACCATAATTTGCCATCCATAGCCCGAAAACTCAGCGGCTAATATCGCAAGCAAATGAATCAAGTAAAGGTGAATGATATAATAGAAGAAGGGAACTCTACCGAAGATACAAAAGAAATTAATTACTTTCCCTTTTAATTTTTCAGAATTCGCCAAAAAAAGAAATGAGCAACCTAATGTCATCAGTAAATACAATAACGATGGAGGATATTTACTGATGTTAAAAATAGACATTAATGTTTTGGAAGTATCACCATAATTGGTCCATTTTACGGGATCGCCATAAGTATTGAAGGCAATTAGAATAAAGAAAAGTGCAATACTGCCTATTCCCAAACCATTTAAAATTCGGATTCTTTTTTTAGCCTCAAACGAACTGTCATAAAGTGACCCGAAGCAATAACCCAAAGACATTACCGCAATCCAAGGCAATAATGAATAGGCAAAAACAATAGTATGACCTGCAAACTCAAATTTTTGACGTTCGTGAAGCATTGCCCATAAAACATTACTCTCGAAATGAATGTTGTCGAGCAAATTGTGTCCAAAAATGATTACCAAGCTAAACCCCAAAATCACTGTTTTCGGAAGATGAATTAGTCCGGCCAAAACAATCATGCTAATTCCTAATTGCCAGATCGTTGCCAAAGTAATATGAGTAAAGTTAATATCAAATTTCCATGCGAAAGAAATGATTATTACTTCGACAAAAACCAACCATAGGCCGCGCTTGAACAAGAAGCTTGACAATTCAGAAGGTGATTTTCTTTTACCAATCATAAACGCTGAAGTCCCAGCTAAGAAACTAAAAGCCGGCGCACAAAAATGCGTTATGAATCTCGTAAAAAAGATTGGCCATGTGGTTTGCGTTGGATCAGTCGCATCAAAAAAGAATGCTGAATAATGGAAATAATCTCTAACATGATCTAGTGCCATGATAACCATTACTAAACCTTTTAGGAGATCGATGGATTGTATTCTTTGTTTTGTTAGTGATGATGACATAATCAATAATGAATTATACCTTTACTAAAGTTAAATTTGCTTTTGTTTGCACATCCTTATTTTCTAATCGGACAACACTTTTTACTTGCTGATTAATATTTAAAAATTGCAATAGCAGCCAAGCTAATGCTATAAAGAATGCAAAGACAAAAAGTGTAATTTCCCAACTAAAATTTTCCTTTATTGGGCCAATTAATGCTGCTAAAGCAATTCGACCAAGGTTAGCAATGGTCATATAAAGTGTGAATTGGCTTGCTGAGACTTTTTTCCAACAACATTGCATAGCGATGGCAAAAAGACCTATTGAAGCAAAGACATTCATTATATTAAATAGTAGCATAAAGCCATAAATAAAAGTAGCGTTAATCCAATAAGATTTTATAAAAACTAACGTTAAGGTTGAAGCTACCAAACAGAAAAAATAGATATTCATCATGCGCTTCTTCCCGAATTTATCAATCAAAAAGCCACCTATAACCATACCGCTAATTCCTCCTATCAATGTTGCTGTTGCGTAAACTTGGGAATAATCAAGGTTAGTCCAGCCTAACTCTGTTACCGTAAAAATAGGAAGCAATACATCCAAGTAGTTATAAGAACCTTGCGTTATGAATGCTATTAAAGCAAGTATTAAAGAATTTCGCAAACTAAAAACACTGTATAATGATTTGAGAAGAGCAGTCCAATTGGTTAGTTGCATTTTTTTATTTTCTATTGATGCTGTTCCAGCAGTCCAAGGCACTATTTTTTCGTCTTGTCTTTCTCTTAAAAATAATGGAACTAACATAATAATACCAATCATTGTGGCAAGCGTGAGTATAGAAACGGTAAAATTGTATTCGTTTAACAACCAAGTTCCCAAGGCAAGCGTAGTAGAAATAGCAACCATTTTTGAACCCCACATTAAACCATTAGCACGAGCTTGTTGGTCAATCGGAATAACATCAACCGCCATTCCATCAGTAGCTACATCCTGAAAGGCACCAAAGAAAGAAACAATAAAACCTGCAATCATAAATTGGTTGAGATTATTTAATGGATCGGGAACATAAGCCATATAAATACAACTTACAATTAAACCTATTTGACCTAAAATCACCCAAGGTCTTTTTCGTCCCATTGGTAAAAAGGTATAACGATCCATCATTGGCGCTACAATAAATTTAAAACTCCAAGGTAGTCCGCAAGCAACTGCAAAACCGGCTATTTCTCCGGGAGATTTGCCATTCATTGCCATCCAAGCCGGAATGCCGTAAAACAACATTCCTTCGGGAACGCCTTGCGCAAAATAGAGAGCGATGAAATTGAAGTATCGAAGAAATGTGTTTTCTGAAAGCGATGGCAAAGTATTGGTTCTCATTTGTCGCATTTTTAGTTCGAAAAACTGTTCAATGTTTCTTTTGCCGGTCGAAATTGTATTCCTAAATCCCTTTTGGCTAAATCATTTTTATAAACAATTTTTGCACTTGAATGGGGTTCTCGCCCATTCAGCATTTCGTATATATCAGATACTTTATACGTTTCACTACTAAGTAAATAATCCTTTCCGTGTAAACCTTTAGTTCTAGTAGCTTTAAAAACTGCTTGAGCAACATCGGCTACATCTATCATGGCAAAAGGCACATCGTTTTCGTATAAAAATTGAATAAAATCATTCGGAGCGATTTTGTTTTTGATTAAAAATTGTAATCCGCTTGAAGTTGAATCTTCTCTGTCAGACAATGCCTTTCCCATCACGGCTACCGGAGAAACAGAAGTTATTTCGAAGGATAATTTTGGATTGTTTTTTATAAATTGTTCCACCACTTGATTCGCGATGAATTTGGCTTGTGCATACGGATGACTTTCTTTGCTAGTAAATCTTGCATCGGTTTCGTCAAAAGTGTCGTAGAAATCGTTTCCGTTTGCAGGTAAAGGAAAATTAGTATTCCATCCGGCGACTGAAGCGATTAAAACTACTTTTTCAATTCCGGGTGTTTTATTAATTACTTCCAAAAAGTTTATGGTGCCATTAATTGTTGGATTAAATAATTCTGTTTCTGCATCTTGAAAGTCTAATAAGAAAGGCGTTCCACCGTGAATAACGTAATCACAATCGGTTACAAAATCTTGTAATTGGTTACTATCCGTAACATTCAATTCACTGATGTATAAGTTTTCTGTGTTTTTTAAGTTCATCAAATGTTGGTATTTATCTTCCCGACTAATATCAGTTGCGGATACTTTAACTTGATAACCATTTTCTAAAAACACTTTGGTGATATGGCTTCCAATGAAACCGGAACCACCAATGATGCCTACTTTCTTCATTTTTAATTCGATTAAAAAAAAACCTACATGATTTTTGACGTCATGTAGGTTTCTGAATTAACAATTATTTCTCTGATACTGTTTCCTGAGTTTTAGCTGGTGTTTCCGGTTGTTTCATAAAATCCTTGATTATCTCAGAATTATTCCAATAACCGTATTCTTCTACAATTTTACCGTCTATAAATCTTGCCGTAGTATGAAACGGAATTTGGTATACTTTCCCACTCGATTTTAGTGTTCCTTTCCACAATCCCCAAAAGTTCACCCAAGTTTCTTTTTTATCGGTGACTACCATTTCATATTCTTCTTTTTCTACTGCGTAATTGAATAAAGCGGCATCTTCTTTATTGGTTTTAATAACTTCTGCCAAAAGCACTCCTTTTTCTTTAATGACGTTATTGGCAATTTTGGCGGTATCAGCATAATGACTTGAAAATTCGTCCCATTTTTGGGTTTTATAAGCTTCCATTAATTTTTTATACGAATCGATTTCAGGTGATTGTTGTGTGTAACGTTTTTCATTGTTACAAGCGCTTAAGGAAAGAACTATTGCCAGTCCTAATAGAAATATTTTTTTCATGATTTTAACTGTTTTATTGATTATTATTTTTTAGTCGTATAGCCTAAATCCGGGCGCATATAACCTGTTTTAACGTCATATCTTGCACTAAGCAAAAAAAGTTCATTGAATTTTGTTTTCCATGCATCTCCTAAAAGCTTCTCATTTTCATCAGAAGTTTTTTCGTAGTCTTGAACATCTTTTGCCGAAACTGCTGCCATATAGTATTCTCCTATTGTCCCAAAACCACTGTGATAAATTCTGTAATATTCTTTTGAACCTTTAGAAGCAAATAAAGCTTTGATTTCTTTTAATTTATCAGCTACAGCTTTTGAGTTGGCTGGAGTAACATAAAAATAATGGTACTTTCTGTAGTTTTGTCCTTCTGTATTTACTGTCAGTCCATTTGGCATATAAGACAAATCACTCATCAATTCAACCACATAACTGCCGTGTTTATCATAACATTTGTTGAAGCGTTCCCAAATTGCGGCCAAATTGTCTTTTCCCATTTTTTCAGCCAATACAGCAAAAGTGTTAGTGTCTAATTCAGCCATATTAGCAATCGGAGCAATAGATAAATAAACGCCGTTGTCCATTCTTGCGGCATTCCAATCACTGTTTTGGATCTTGTACTTTTTACAAGCGTCAACGAGTTCTTTGGACGTTTTTTCGTATTCTGCTTGCATAGCCGGTTTTACATGATCTTCATGCACCCAATACAATTGGTTTTGCGCATTAGATGAAAAGGTTGCTACTATCAGAAATAGCATCAGTAGCATAGTTTGGTTTACTGTTTTCATGATTATTTGTTTTTGTTAGTTGTATAGAATCAGCTATTAATTCTACATCTAAGTAACAGTTAATCAATTAGAAACAAAAACAAGTTAGGACGAATGGCACTAAATTATGTCCGAAGCAGCAGATTTATTTATCGGAACTAAAAAAAGAAAATAGATAAGAGAGAATAGATTTAAGAATCTGGAGTTTATAAGTCCAAAATTCGTAATTCGTAATTTATTTAAGCAGCCTTCAATTTAAAGTCAAATATGATTGCGGTACCGTTTTGGCTTTCTTCCCGCATAGTGCCGTTTAGTTGGTTTGTAAGTAAGGTAACCAATTGCCCGCCAAAGCCTGTTCCATGCGTGACACCCGATTTTCCGACACCGTTATCAACCACTTCTAAATGGAGAATGTTGTCTTTTTGTCTTTCCATTTTGATGGTAATGGTTCCTTTTTCGCCTTTTGGGAAAGCGTATTTTATGATGTTGGTTAATAATTCATTGATTATTAATCCCAATGGAACTGCGGTGTCTATATCTAAATCGAGATTATCCATCGCCAATTCTAAATTAATGCGATCTTCAGCACCAAAACTATCGAGTATACTTTCGCTTAGGTTTAGAAAATAATCTTTCATTTCAATAGCACCTAGATTGCTTCCTTGATAGAGTTTTTG
Source organism: Flavobacterium sp. (assembly GCF_046293665.1). GTDB lineage: Bacteria > Bacteroidota > Bacteroidia > Flavobacteriales > Flavobacteriaceae > Flavobacterium. The sequence goes on along the minus strand of NZ_JBKBOL010000009.1, from coordinate 69,153 downwards.
ATGAACTATACCTATCGAATTTACACGATTCTGACTTTCAGCCATAGTGTCTTTGGTATGTTGGTCATCAATTTGCGCGGATTGTAAGGCTAATAAACTCGATACAACTTCCAAATTGTTTTTCACTCGATGGTGTATTTCTTTTAAGAGTAACTCGTTTTCAGCATTGCGTTTGTCTAACAAATTATTTTTATCCTCTAGTTCGTGATTAACCGCTGCCAATTTTAAATTACTTTTTTGCTTGAGCCTTACGTTTCGATAGATTAACAACAATGAAATCGCGCACAAACCTAAAGCCACAATAAAGAAAATTTGTTGGTTGCTCTTTTGTGTCAGTTCTTTTTCTTGGTTTAGTACATTGACTTTAAGTTCGCTTTCGCGTAAACTTCTATCATTCAATTCTTTTTGAGAATCCAATGATTCGGTATAATATTGTTTTTTAAACTTTAAGGCATTGGCTAAATCTCCTTTGGCTTCATAAGTATCGGCTATATTGTTTAAGGCATTGATAGCACTGTAATGATCGTTATCTTTTAGATAAACATCTCGCGCTTTAGCATAACTAACAACTGCTTGATCATAATTTTTTGTTTCATAATCTATTTGACCCAATCGCTCAAGACAATAGGCATAATAAAAATCAAATTGGTAGGTTTCGATCAGTTCAAGTGCTTTTTTAATGTTAATTCTGCCTTGATCATATTTCTTTTCACCTATCTGAAAACCGCCTAGAGACGAGTAGTACCAAATATGACACAACGGTTTTTTGAAATCCTTGAGTATCGTTTTTACCTCATTAAGATAGTAATAGGTAGAATCCGAATTTTTTGTAGCATAAAAATATTGTAATTCGGCATTAATCATATAATATTCTGAAGGATATTTTTTGTAATTCTCTTTGAAAAAAACCAGGCATTCTTTTAAATATTTAAGCGAAAGCTTTTTTTCTGCCTCTAAACCATATAAACCATAGTATAATGCTTTGTCCAATGTCATTCTTGCTTTCACATTAGGTTTGTCATTTTTGTGGATTAATGCTAAAGCTTTTTCAAATAAATGTAATGAAGCTTTTGAATCGCCTTTTTGAAGTTTAATATTGGCCCAAAAAACCAAATAATGGTATTGTAAAATTCTGTTTTCGGTTATTTCAGCATCCAATTCTTCATAGTCAGACCATTGTTTTTTCAATATGGAATCCTTCTCAGCATTTGGAAGTGTGTAAAACTTACTTTTATTCAGTTCCAATTGCAATTGCAACAAAGTATTTCGATGTGTCGACTCGTTTCGATTTAAAACTTTAATGGCTTTAGCCGAATAATAAGCGCTACTGTCATTATTATATTGTGGCATATCGGTAAACCAACTGGCCTTTTCTTTGTATTTATTACTTAAGCTCAAGGCTTCTTTAGCCGATAATTGGTGTTTTGCTTGTGAAAACAGCAACGGAGAAACGATTAGGAGCAGAAATAAAATAAATGGTTTCATTACTTAAATCTTTTGGATGTGAAGTAACAGTTGCTTCTTTAATTCAGCGCTCAATGGAATGGCTTTTCTGGCAATGACCACATGAGTGTTGGCAATTTCATCGATGTGGAATAAATTGACGATAAACGAACGATGAATCCGCATCAAATGATTGACCGTTAATTTTTCTTCTAAATCTTTTAAAGTCGAAACCAGTAAATGCTCTTTGTCTTTGCAGTGGATTTTGCAATAATTTCTTTCTGCTTCAATGTACAGAATATCGTTAATATTGATTTTTACCATTTTGTCATGATGACGCACAAAAATAGAATCACTAAGCACAAAAGGTTCGTCTGAAATTACTTCTGTTGGCTTGTTGTTCTTTTCTTCGGCAACACGAATTATAGTTAATTCAATCGCACGCTGTAAATCGATTTTCTTAAAAGGTTTGGAAATAAATGCGTAAGGATTAGTCGATTTTGCTCGATTGAAATGAGCTTCATCTGAATTAGCCGTTAAATAAATGATAGGAATTTTATACTCGTTCTGAATCAAACTTGCCAATTCAATACCATCCATTTTTCCTTTTAGATTAATATCCATCAAAAGAATATCGGGCACCTGTTGCTTAATGTGCGGAAGTACTTCTTCGGCTCGAGGAATAATTCCGTTGACTTGGTATCCCAAATGATTGAGTTGCATCGAGATATTTGCCGCAATTATCATTTCGTCCTCAACTATCAATACAGATTGCATTGTGTTCATCAACTAGTGTTTAAGTTGTTTACTAAATCCGTTTTGCAGGTTAAAACAATAAGCGAATTGGAGGCGGAAATTTTAATCTAAAGGAAATTATTTTTATAAATGTATGAAATATAATTTAATAGTAAGAAAGTCAGTATTAATTAAAACCGAATTAATTGATTATTGGGTGATTAACAAAAAGAAAACGACTAAAAAATTCCCAAAATAGAATTCCTTACCTTTGCCGCAAATTACACATGCAATGAACACTTTTGAGCAATTCAATCTTCCGAAATCCCTACAAAAAGCCGTCGACGAATTAGGTTTGTCAACACCAACACCTATTCAGGAAAAATCATTTTCGGTGATTATGTCAGGTCGAGATATGATGGGAATTGCCCAAACCGGTACCGGAAAAACGTTCGCTTATTTATTGCCAATACTAAAACAATGGAAATTTGTTGCTACTGATACGCCACGTGTAGTTATTTTAGTACCGACACGTGAATTAGTAGTGCAAATTGCTGCCGAAGTAGAAAAGCTGACCCAATTTATGTCGGTGCGAACTCTAGGCGTTTATGGTGGTGTAAACATCAATACGCAAAAAAAAGCCGTTTATCAAGGAATTGATGTTTTGGTTGGAACTCCGGGAAGAATCATGGATTTGGCTTTAGACAACGTCATTCGCTTTGACAGTTTGCAAAAATTAGTCATTGATGAATTTGACGAAATCCTGAATTTAGGTTTCCGCACTCAGGTGACTTCAATCTTAGCGATGATTAAAACCAAACGCCAAAATATTTTGTTTTCAGCGACCATGACCGATGAGGTTGATGGCATGCTAGAAGAATATTTTGAATTTCCCGAAGAAGTGTCGCTGGCACCAAGTGGCACGCCATTGGAACAAATTGAACAATTGGGTTACAAAACGCCTAACTTTTTGACGAAAGTCAATTTGATCATCGAATTACTAAAAGACGAAGCCTACGAACGTGTATTGCTTTTTGTCAACAATAAAAAAACGGCTGATTTGTTGGCTGATAAATTGGAAGAAGTCTATCCGGAACAATTCGGAACGATTCACTCGAATAAATCACAAAACTACCGTTTGCAAACGATGGCTACCTTTCAAGCCGGAGAAATTCGCGGGATTGTAACTACCGACGTAATGGCAAGAGGTTTGGATATTTCAGACATCACACACGTAATCAACGTAGAGTTTCCCGAAATTCAAGAACAATACATCCACCGTATCGGTAGAACCGGTCGTGCCGACAAATCAGGTATTGCGATTAGTTTAATCAGTCCAAGAGAAGAAGAAATCATGATTGAGGCCGAAATGCTCATGGAAAAAGAACTTACCTTTTTGCCTTTACCAAAAGAAGTTGTAATCGCGGAACGTTTGCTTGAGTTTGAGAAAGACAGAAAGAAAATGAAGGTCATTCTGAAAACCAACAAACTAGAAGGCGGCGCTTCCTTTCACGAAAAGGCCAAGAAAAATACCAAAGTCAATCTCGGCGGACCATCGAAAACTAAAAAGAAAACCGGCACTTCGGTGAATAGAAACATTTTGAAGAACAGAGCAGCGAAGCGAAAGAAGAAATAATTCACCCTTAGTAATTGATAATTGACAATTGATTACTATTTTTGACAAATCGAAATTCGTAATGCAATTCAAACACCCGGAAATTCTCTATTTTCTTTTCTTATTGGTGATTCCAATATTGGTGCATTTATTTCAATTGAGACGTTTTAAGAAAGAATATTTCACCAACGTACAATTCCTAAAAGAACTTTCCCTGCAAACCCGAAAAAGTTCGACCATCAAAAAATGGTTGTTGCTTTTTACACGATTATTGCTGCTGGCTTGTTTGATTTTGGCCTTTGCTCAACCTTTTTTCACCGCTAAGGAAAGTTTGAAAGCCACTAATGAAATGTACATTATCCTAGACAATTCCTATAGCATGCAAGCCAAAGGTAAAAAAGGAGAATTGCTAAAACGCGCCGTACAAGATTTATTAGAACACACTCCGGAAGCACAAAACTTTTCGTTGATTACCAACTCTGAAACCTATTGGAATACCGATATCAAATCGATTCAAAAAGATTTACAGGATTTAAAATACAGCGCGACACCTTTTAGATTAGACAATTTGATTGCTAAAGTCAATGCGAGAAAGTCTGCTTTCAATAAAGACATCATTGTCATTACCGATGCTGTTGGATTAGAGACCAATCAGGCGAAAAGCTTCAAGAAAGAAGACAATGTTTATTTCATTATACCGCAAGCAGAACAAAAAAATAACGTTTCCATTGACAGTGTTTACCTCCAACAAACCTTAGATAATTTTTATGAAATTGGGGTGAAATTATCAGCCAACGGAAAAGACATTTCCGCAGTTCCGATTGCGTTGTACAACCAAAATAAGTTGACTGCAAAAACTTTAATAGATTTCAATAACAATGGCAATGGCAAAAATCAAATAATTAAGTTTACCATTCCGAAAGAAGATTTTCATGGCTATGTTTCGATTACAGACAATGGTTTGGCTTATGACAATACATATTATTTCAGCATTTCTAAACCCAGCAAAACCAATGTAATCAGTGTTGGCGATACAGAAAAAAGTAATTTCTTGGCCCGAATTTATACCAACGATGAGTTTGCGTACACCAATTTTCCGATAGCGAATTTGGATTACAACTTATTAGAAAAGCAAGATGCAATTGTATTAAATGAACTCAAAGATATACCGCAAGCGTTACAAACAACCTTAAAATCATTTGTAAACAAAGGCGGAAACCTGATTGTCATTCCGGCGCAAGAAAGCAATGTGAATTCGGTAAACAGTTTGTTAGCCAATTTTGGAAGCATTCAACTAAAAACAGCAACAAGCGGTGAAAAAAAAGTCACTAAAATCAATTTTAATCATCCGTTATTCAGCAGTGTTTTTGAAAAAAAAATCGATAATTTTCAATATCCATCCACTAAATTAAGTTTTAGTATAAACACTACATCACCTGCTGTACTTTCGTATGAAGACCAAAGCGCATTTCTGAGTTCGATTTCAAATCCATTGTCATCAGTCTATGTTTTTGCAGCGCCAATTAACAAAACCAACAGTAATTTTCAGAATTCTCCATTGATTGTACCAACGTTCTACAATATGGCGCAAAACAGTCAAAAAACCGGTGTCAATGCAATTGTTATTGGTGAAAACCAACCCTTAATAGTTGATGCATTGTTATCGAAAGATGAAATTTTAAGCATTAGAAACACGACCGAGAGTTTTATTCCCATTCAACAGTTGTTGAATACTAAAGTAAAAATGACTTTTGCTGACAATCCAACTGAAGCCGGAAATTTTGGTATCTTTAACGGTACGGATTTGATCCAAAACATCAGCTTTAATTACACACGAACTGAAAGCAACTTGAGTTTAACCAATACAGATATTGCAACGAATTACAAAGAAATCGATGATATAGAAACGGTTTTCAATACGATTCAAACAGAACGAACTGATACACAAATCTGGAAATGGTTTGTGCTGCTTACACTACTCTTTTTAGTATTAGAACTACTTATTCAAAAATTTGTAAAATGAACCTGATCATCCGAAAAGCCAAAATTGTTGACCCTAAAAGTCCGTTTCACAACAAAACCGTTGATGTGAAAATTACACAAGGCATCATCGAAGAAATAGGCACTTCTCTGCTCAATATAGATACGCACCAGGAATTCCAACACGATGGTTTGCATCTTTCTCAAGGTTGGTTTGATACTAGTGTTTCTCTAGGCGAACCGGGTTTTGAAGACCGAGAAACCATCGCCAACGGATTAGAAGTTGCTGCTAAAAGTGGCTTTGCCGGAATCGCTTTGCAACCCAATTCAAATCCTATAATAGACAACCAGTCTCAAGTACATTTCGTTAAACAAAAAAGCGCTAACTCAGCCACAGAATTGTTTCCGATTGGTGCTTTAACTAAAAACAGCGAAGGCAAAGATTTAGCTGAATTGTTTGACATGAAAAACGCCGGAGCTATCGCTTTTGGAGATTATGGAAAAAATATAGCGAATGCCAATCTGTTAAAAATAGGATTACAATATACTCAAGATTTTGACGGTTTAGTGATTGCTTTTGCTGAAGAGGAAAACATCAAAGGTAATGGCGTTGCCAATGAAGGCGTTGTTTCTACAAGATTAGGTTTGAAAGGAATTCCAAGTTTAGCCGAAGAATTGATGGTCGCTAGAAACTTATTTTTACTAGAATATACCGGTGGAAAATTACACATTCCAACAATTTCTACCGCCAAATCGGTTGCGTTAATTAAAGAAGCTAAAGCCAAAGGTTTGCATGTGACTTGTAGCGTTGCCGTACACCATTTGGTTTTAACCGATGAAAAACTGGATGGTTTTGATACGCGTTATAAAGTTTCACCGCCATTGCGCACGGAAGCTGACAGAAAAGCTTTAATCGATGGCGTTTTAGACAATACCATTGATTGCATTACTTCTGACCATAATCCAATGGATATTGAGCATAAAAAGATGGAATTTGATTTGGCCAAAAACGGAACCATTGGTTTGGAAAGTGCTTTTAGCGCATTGTTAACCATATTGCCTTTAGATAAAACAATAGAAAAATTAACTTCCGGTAAAACTATTTTAAATATTGAAAATCATATAATTAAAGAAAAAAATAACGCTAGTTTTAGTTTGTTTCAAATTGACAACGATTGGACATTTACTAAAGAACATATTTTATCAAAATCTAAAAATTCTGCATTCCTTGGACAAAACATGAAAGGAAAAGCTATTGGAATTTACAATCAAGGAAAATTAGTTTTAGCCTAAATTATTATGGAAAATATTGAAAAAGCAAAGAACACAGCAATTGTAGCTTACTTAACTATCATTGGTAGCGTAATTGCCATTTTTATGAATCAAGAAGAAAACAAATCAGAGTTTGCTTCATTTCACATTCGACAAGCTTTAGGATTGTTTATCTCTTTCTTTTTATTGGGTTATTTTGTGGGTTATGCCAATAGTTGGACGGCGACTTCTGCCTTTTATTTGTTCTATTTTATTCTTTGGATTTATGGCTTTTTAGGAGCCGTTCAAGGACAAAAAAGAGAATTGCCGTTGGTTGGTGGATTTTTTCAAAACCTATTTAAAAATTTATGATGACTTTATCACTTCACCATCTAGTTAGAGAACCTAAAGACAAGAAAGACAAAAACCCTTTACTCCTATTGCTTCACGGTTATGGTAGTAATGAAGAAGATTTGTTTTCATTTGCCGGTGAATTACCCGAAGAGTACTATGTAGTTTCAGCACGCGCGCCATTTGATATGACTTTTGGCAGTTATGCTTGGTACGCGATTAATTTCGATGCTGATGAGAATAAGTTTTCAGACATTGGACAAGCCAGAGCCTCGAGAGATATTATTGCCGGTTTTATTGACGAATTAACAGCCAATTATCCAATCGATGCTGATAACGTAACACTAATTGGTTTTAGTCAAGGTTGCATATTAAGTTATGCCGTGGCTTTGTCTTATCCTGAAAAAGTTCAGCGCGTAGTGGCTATGAGTGGTTATTTTAATCCGGAAATCGCAGTTGATGATTATACTGAAAATGATTTGAGTAAGTTAAAAATATTTGCTTCACACGGAACGGTTGACCAAGTAATTCCGGTTGAATGGGCTCGAAAATCTATTCCGATGCTTCAAGTTTTAGGTATTGACGTTATTTTTAAAGAATACATGGTTGGTCATGGCGTTGCACCACAAAATTTCTTCGATTTCAAGCATTGGTTATCCCAATAAAAAAGGTCTTGAAAATCAAGACCTTTTTGTTATTCTTCGGTATCACTACCAGTAACTTTTTTTCCAATTTGACCATCTCCGGCGTACTTAATTTCGTCTCCTTTTTTCAAAACATACCCTTTCCACGGCACTAATTGCCAATCTTCAAAAACCCAAGGCTTTCCTTCAGAAAGACGTTTTAAAACTAAAGAATTGGTGTCATTTGGAAAAAAAACTTCCGCCTGACTTAGATCTTCACTAAAAAGCACAAACGCACTCAAAGCTTCGTCTTCATTGTCTGGTTTAGCAATCGGATTTAAAGGAATGCCGGTGTAACCTTTGACACATTCTTTGTTCATTTTAGACCAAATATAACCTGCCGTTGCCAAACATCCGTGTTCGTCTTTGTCATTTACAACAGTGGAATCTTTAACTGCCGAAGGAACATTTTCTTCTTCAGTTTCTGTTTCGTTTTGATCCGTTAATTTACAGGAAAACAAAACAATTGAAGCCATTAAGAGTAGAGATATTTTTTTCATGCCTTAAAAATTTCTAGTTTAATTGTTCAGGATATAGATAGGAATTCATGATTTCAAACGAAATGGTTTGGTCTTCATTGATGAAATATTTAAGCATCACTTCACCCCAAAGTTTACCATTGCTGTAATTGGCTATTATCCAACGGTGATTTAAAAGTTTGATTTTATTGATAATAAACTTCTGTTCACCCATTTTAATTTGGTCAGTATACTGATTTCCTTCCGGTGAATCATTATAAGACAATAGCTTTTGCTTTACTTTTTCACTAAAAGTGCTGATGTCTTTTTGATTTAAGTAATTCTGAGCTCTGTCATTGGCTTCTAAAGAAAAATAATTAGCATCGTATAATTGGTCTGTCAAATTTGTAATACTATCATTTAGCTTTTTACTGTCTTGGACAATTGCTGGTTTTTTTTCTGACGATTCTTTTGAAGTAAAATATTTATAAGTAAAAATATTCATCAAAACCGCAATGATAAACAAGTACAAAAACAAAGACTTTTTCATAATATTAAATTGTAATTTTCAAATTGTCATAGGCCAAAAACACATTTGGCGGTAATTTTTTTTGAACCTCTTCATGAAAACCTAAAAGATGACTGATGTGAGTCAGATAAGCTCTTTCGGGTTGAACCAAATGTATAAAATCTAACGCTTCCTGCAAATTAAAATGAGTATGATGCGGTTCTTCTCTTAAGGCATTCACTACCAATACTTTTAACCCTTTCATCTTTTCTATTTCCGTAGCTTCAACCGTTTTTACATCGGTTAAATATACAAAATCCTGAATTCGATAACCAAAAACCTGAAGATTTCCGTGATTAACATTGATTGGTGTAATCTTGGCTTGACCTATTGTAAAATCAGTATTGTTTTTAACTTCAAAAATCTCAACACCAGGCGCGCCCGGATACTTGTTTTCAGTTTCAAAAATATAATCAAAACGCTTTTTGAAATTTTCTAAAACTCGATGGTGTGCATAAATTGGAATGTCTTTTTTTTGTCTGAAGAAAAACGGTCGAATATCATCTAAACCTGCTGTGTGATCAGCATGTTCATGTGTAAATAAAATGGCGTCTAGCTTCTCACAACCAGAAGTCAGCATTTGTTGTCTAAAATCGGGACCGCAGTCAATTACGACCGAAGCTTCTTCAAAAGTAATCCAAACCGAAACCCTCAAACGCTTGTCTTTTACATCTTCACTCATACAAACGGGATGATGACTACCAATCACAGGAATTCCTTGAGATGTACCTGTTCCGAGAAAATAAACTTGCATCATAGCATGGTTTTTGATGGAATCATTTTTTAAAGTTGTACTATAAAAGTAATTAATTACAAAAATAGGTTAATTATCTTTTAATAAAATAGCTATTTTACTAACTTTGCCATGAATACTTACACTACTATGGACAATATTGTTTCTATTATCAAATTGAAAGGCGATAAAGCCATTGAACAAATTCCCGCAATCAAAGATAAAGCCCTGAGAATCAATCTTAATGATAACATTTACGGGACATTTGCAGAAATTGGAGCCGGTCAAGAAACGGTAAGACACTTCTTCAGAGCCGGTGGTTCTTCCGGAACGATTGCAAAAGCGATGTCGGCTTACGATAAAGATTTTAGTGATGCAATATATGGAATTGAAGATGACGGTCGTTATGTAACCGAAAGTCGTCTGAAAAAAATGCTGAATCATGAAGTAGAGTTAATTGAAAAACGTTTAAAAAGAGACAAACATCCCAATAAAATATTTTTCAGTTTTGCCAATACCGTCGCTACTATTGATTTTGCCAAGCAATTCAAAGGTCACGGTTGGGTTGGAATAAAATACCAAGTTGAACCTGATGAAGATTACAACGAAATTACACTTCACATCCGTTTTAAAGAAACTGACGCACGTTTACAACAAGAAACTTTAGGGATATTGGGTGTGAATTTGATTTATGGCGCTTTTTACAAATACAATGATCCTAAAAAATTGTTGCGTTATTTATACGATCATTTAGACAAAGACCAATTAGAAATAGATACTATTAACTTTTCCGGTCCGCGTTTTGCCAATGTTGACAATCGCTTGATGAGTTTACAGTTGGTTAAAAATGGAATGACGGATGCGGTAATGTTTGGTCCTGATGGAAAAAATATTTTGCCGGCCTCTATTCTTTACAAGAAAAATATTTTGGCCTTAAGAGGAAGTTTCCGACCGGTTACTCAGGTAAACATGGACATGTATGAGAAATCACTAAAAATGTTTCTTGAAGAAAGTAAGGTTGACAAAGACAATACATTGGTTGTTTTTGAAATCACATTATCCAATTTGCGTTCTGAAGGTGAAATTGACGAAAGAGATTTTATGGACAGAGCCGAACTGCTATGTTCTCTTGGTCAAACTGTAATGATTTCCAACTTCCAAGAATATTATAAAGTAGTAGAATATTTCTCGAATTATACCAAAGCTCGTATGGGACTGGCCATGGGAGTTAACAACTTAGTAGATATTTTTGACGAAAAATATTATCGTCATTTGAGTGGTGGTATTTTGGAAGCTTTCGGTAAATTATTCTACCGTGATTTGAAAGTATTCTTATATCCGATGGAAGATGAAAACGGAGAAATTGTAAATTCTCAAAACCTGAAAGTACATCCGCGCATGAAAGAATTATACAAATTCTTTGCTTACAACGGAAAAGTGGTTGATATTACTGATTTCGACAAAGACCACTTAAAAATATTTTCTCGCGAAGTATTAAAAATGATAAGTACCGGAACACCGGGTTGGGAAAAATTACTACCTCAAGGTATTGCAGACATTATCAAACAGCACCAGTTGTTTGGTTATGATCCGAATAGAATTTTGGAGAAAGCTTAGTAAACTATAGCAACTAGATATATAAATCCGGATTGTGAAGGCAGTTCGGATTTTCTTTATATTTGAGTGTTCAGAATTTAATTACAACTAAATAAAATGGTAATCATCTCTAAATACATCATAATTTGTTTTGGATTATTCTTTGTATTAGCTGGATTACTGATGCTTTTTGCTCCCAAAAAAGCCAATGCTATTTTAAGAAAAGCCGGAAGCACTAATTTTATAAATTATGCTGAAATAAGTATACGAATGATTCCTGCTATTGCATTAATTATCTATTCAAATTACTCTAAATATCCTGATATTTTTAAGATTTTCGGTTGGTTTATGCTTTTAACTTCCTTCGTACTGTACTTTGTCCCGAGGCAACTTCATCATAGCTTTTCAGTTAAAGCTGCTGATATTTTAAAACCTAAATATTTTCAGTTAATCTCGCCATTTGCAGTCATAATTGGAATGGTTATAATTTACAGTGTGATTTAAAATACTATTTCAATATCTGTGACGCATGTTCTTTAGTCTTAACGGCTGAAATCACTTCGTCAATCACACCTTCTTCATTGATTACAAAAGTGGTTCTGTGAATGCCGTCGAATTCTCTTCCCATAAATTTTTTTGGTCCCCAAACACCGAAGGCTTCAATAACAGATTTGTCTTCATCTGCCAATAATGGAAAAGGAAACTCATATTTGTTTTTGAATTTACTTTGAGCTTTGGCACTATCGGCACTAACGCCCAACAAAGCATAGTTATTAGCTTGAAATCGTTCAAAATTATCTCTCAAATCACAAGCTTCTGCAGTACAACCTGGTGTGTCAGCTTTTGGATAAAAGAAAACAACCAACTTTTTACCTTTGTAATCTGCTAATGAATGATTGTTTCCATCTTGGTCTTTTCCTGAAAAATTTGGTGCTTTGTCACCTTTTTGAAGTGTTGTCATATTTTGTGGTACTAAGGTTAAAAGGGATTAAGGTATTGAGGTTTTAATTTATTATTTTTACAAATCAAATTTAGTTTAAAATGACCAAAAAAGAGCGTGCAACATTTGTTATAAATACGTTAAAAGAATACTATCCTGAAATTCCTATTCCACTAGACCATAAAGACGCTTACACTTTACTGATTGCAGTTTTACTCTCAGCGCAATGCACTGATGTTCGCGTAAACCAAATTACTCCTATTCTATTTTCTAAAGCCGATAATCCCTATGACATGGTCAAACTTTCAGTCGAAGAAATTAAAGAAATTATCCGTCCGTGTGGTTTATCTCCAATGAAATCAAAGGGCATCTTTGGTTTGTCTAAAATTCTTATTGAAGAGTACAACGGTGAAGTACCAAAGAGTTTTGAAGCTTTAGAAAAATTGCCTTCTGTCGGACATAAAACTGCCAGTGTAGTTATGTCGCAAGCTTTTGGTGTTCCTGCATTTCCTGTGGATACACATATTCATCGTTTGATGTATCGTTGGAATTTAAGCGATGGTAAAAACGTTCAGCAAACTGAAAAAGATGCTAAAGCCATTTTTCCAAAGGAATTGTGGAATGAACTGCATTTGCAAATCATTTGGTACGGAAGAGAATATTCGCCTGCTCGTGGTTGGGATTTAAACAAAGACATTATTACCAAAACCATTGGCAGAAAAGATATCCTTGATGAATATTATAAAAAAACATCCCGATAGATTTATCGGGATGTTTCTTAATTAGCAATATTTTCGAAGTTCATGTTGCCTACTTTAATAATATTCAATGCACAAGAATATTGAAGTATCAGACGTATGGTTTCTTTTTTAGGTAACATTTTTTTGGGTGCTAATTTTCTTTTTGAGTAAAGTTTTGCCATATATAAATCTGTTGGTTTTGAGACGTTTATATAATAACGCAAAAGTTTACTTTTTATTGCCTAGGAAGGTAAATAAATTTTATTTTTCTCAATTACCTTTCTAAGATTTGTAATGGCATATCGCATTCTACCCAAAGTAGTGTTTACGCTAACACCTGTAAAATCAGCTATTTCTTTAAAACTCATGTCTAAAAAATAACGCATCATAATCACTTCTTTTTGATCATGAGGTAATTTTTCAATAATCGTTTTGATATCGATTTCCACTTGATTTTTAATCAATCTTCTTTCGATATTCAATGAGTCATCAGTGATTCTGGAAAAAATCAACAGCTCATCGGTATCGCGATTTAATGGCATTTTTTTATCGTTACGAAATTTGTCTATGATCAAATTACTCGCTATGCGCAAAACCCACGATAAAAACTTACCTTCTTCGTTATAGTATTTTTTGGACTTAAGGGTATGGATTACTTTGAAAAATGTTTCCTGAAAGATATCTTCGGTCACATCTCTATCCGAAACTTTAGAATAGATATACCCATAAATTTTTGATTGGTGCCTATTGATAAGGATACCCAAAGCGTTTTCATCGCCTGAAACATACTTATCCACTAATACAGCATCCGGTAGTTGAGATTGTGCCATAATATTACCTTTTAGTAAGGGTTAAAAAAAGAATTTTTAATCTAAAAAGTAATATTCGTGTATAGGCAAATCGAGTTTGAGAGTTAATTAATAGCCAAATTTAACATAAAATTTATTTAAAAAACAAATAAAAAGAGAAAAAAATATTATTTTCTACCAATTAAGCTATTATTTTCTTTAAGAATATTTAATAATGGTGTTTTTTGTTATCGAATTTCCATAATAAAAGCAGAGCCAAATTCTAAGTTTATGAAACTTACCTCTTTACTCTTTTAGTATTTTAAAATTTTGAATTCCATTTAAGTTTTCAACCTTTAAAAAGTATACTCCTGAATTAAAGTTACGCATATCAATATCGTGTAAGGAATTAACTATTGCGTCAATAAGTGTCTTTCCTGATATATCGGTTAGCCTTATTTTACTTTGATCATTATATAACTGCAAGTGCAATATACTTTCCACCGGATTTGGGTAACAAAGTTGTTTGAATTCATTAGTGATTGGCACATCTAATGAGCAATTATCACCAACTACGTAAGAAAAATATTTTGTAACTGACAATCCACCAGCAAAGGCAAATTTGACAGCGTAGCTAATAGTAGATCCAATGGTTTGACCGGTAATCGTTCTTGTAAATATATTACCGGACACATTAGTCATCGGGTATTCTGTAAATGGATTTTGTCTCCACAGAAAGGCCACCACACCCACTTTATCAGTATCTAACATTTGAAAAGTGATTTTTACATCTGTTCCCAAAGTTTCAAAAGCATAATTATATCCGATAGTAAAAGAACCCTGTTGTGTTTCAGTATCAGTACCCGAACAGCCCACGGTTCCGGTGGTAGTTGCATTAAGTACTATTGGGTTTTGAACATAATTATTCCCCGCCAAATCACTGGCTGAGACGGAAAAAACATAAGTAGTAGTAGGTAGCAAATTAGGAACTACGACCGATTTTTGAATTCCTGAAGGATTGGCTAAAGTAATTGTTCCTCCATTATAGGTAATGGTATAATTAACATTTCCAGAATTGTCGTTTGCATTTAATAATAACTCAATTGTAGAACTTGTAACAGCACCAATTGAAGCTGTAAAATTTGTTGGTGACTGTGTATCGGTTTGCGCATTTTGATAAACCCTCACATAATCAATTTCCATAGTAGCCTGATTGAAATTAGATGGAATTGAACCGGCAACACCTCCCATGGCAATATTCAGTAATAAATATTGTTCTGCATTAAAAGGCCAATTATTTGGTGTTTTGACTGCCGGATTGTAGGTATAAAAAACGACACCATCCAAAAGAAAAGAAATTTGAAAAGGAGACCAATTCATAGAATAAACATGAAAATCATTTCCTAAATTATTAGCTATTGTTCCTCCAATATTTATTGTGTTTCCGAATGATGATGGTGTATGTAAAGCACTTTGAACATAATTTGAGGGTTGCGAAGGTGTTATTCCATGTTCCATAATATCAATTTCTCCACAAGCCGGCCAACTTGTTGTTCCGAATTGGGCGTCAAAAAAGCCTCCGTCTTCGTTTACATTCTTTCCTAACATCCAGATGGCAGGCCAAGTACCTTGATTCGTTGGAATTTTAGCTCTTACATCTACACGACCATATAAAAAAGAAAACTTCGAATTTAACCGCGCCGAAGTATATTGTTTAGTAACACCTTGATCGGTAAAAGGCTGTTTTTTGGCGACGATGTTTAAGAAACCCGCATTAACAAACGAATTAGTCAATGAATTGGTATAATGCTGTACTTCTCCGTTAAACCAACTTCCTCCGTCAGGTAACTGTGTTTGATGATGCCATTTACTAGAATTTATGGCTCCATTGGTCTCAAATTCATCAGACCATACTAAATCAGTATACACAACATCTACTTGAGAATAGCCATTTTGCATAGCAAGGATAAAAGTTAAAAAAATTAGAAATAGAAAATTATTTTTCATGATGAGCGTTTATTGTTTATTCAATTAGTATAATTAGATTTAAAACTTACCCATCTAACTCTATTATAAATAGTATATGCTAAAATTTTAATTGTTCATTTTTATCCCATAATCCCCAATAAGCGCCAACATCTCCTTCTGCGCCAACTTTCCATGCTTCATCAAAAGAGGAAAAGTAGAAAATTTCAATATTATTTTGTTTGGACCAAGATTGCGTTTCTATAAAATACTGCATCGCATTTTCTTCGGAAGCAAAAGCACCTTTGAGAGAACCGCCTTCGCTAGGCCAACCGGTTTCTGTAATGATAACTCGTTTTCCTTGACCGGCATCTCTTGCAGAGCCAAACATACTTTGCATGTGTTGCAATGAATATTCTATTGGACATCCTTCCCAATAAGGATAGCAATTGGTTAAAATGACATCACAAGCTTCAGTAATATTAGGTCGATGTGAAAATTCATAATAAGCATCTACATAACCTACCGGAATATTTGGTAAAGCTTCTTTCACTCGATGAATGTAGTTTAGTAATTGTTCTTCTGTTAAATCACCTCGGTACATTACTTCATTACCAACGGCAGCAATATCTACGCAACCTTCTTTTGCCAGGGTTATCAAACCCTCTATTTCTTTTTCATTAAGTGCTAAATCATTTCCTAACCAAGCTCCAACAAGCGTTTTAATTCCATTTTGATGAGCAATTCGAGGAATGTTTTCGTTTCCTTCAATACATGAAAATGAACGAATCCATTGGGTGTAGGGCTTTAATACCTGAATTCGTCTGTTTACTTGTTCGGCGGTAATAATGTCACCCGGTTTTTGACCTTCTTCGTAAAGACTAAAACAAATGCCATGCATTCCATTTTCAAGTGTTTCTTTCCAAATTTCCTTTAACTTTTTAACCGGAATTTCCGAATAATTGATACTTTCCTGAAAATTTTCAAAAGAAGACTCTTCTAAAGAAAAATAATGACCTTCTCTGTATGACATGATTAATTTACTTTAAGTTCAAATTTCAATTTTTCGTTTTTGTCCCAAATTCCCCAAGCAGTTCCAACTGTTCCTTCTTGATTGGCTTTCCATGATTCATCAAAGGATGAAAAATAGAACAAATCAATATCATTTCCTTTTGCCCATTCATGAGAAGCAACAAAATATTTTATGGCATTGATTTCTGATGGAATGGCTTCGTCAACAGTTTCACCATTGCTAGGCCAACCGGTTTCTGAAATGATAATCTTTTTTCCATTAGCAACTTTTTGTGTTACTGCGAGCATGTTTTGCAAATAAGAGATTGCATAATCAATTTTTGCCCCTTCCCAAAACGGATAAAAATTAACCAAAAGAACATCACAATTTGAAACCAAATTTGGTTTATCTAAAAACTGATAATAAGCGTCCACATAGCTTACTGTTGTATTGGGTAATGCTTCTTTGACTCTTTTAATATAGGCGATAAGTTCTTGCTCAGAAATTTCATTACGGTGTAACACTTCGTTTCCTATTGCAGCAATATCTACCAAACCTGCTTTTGCCAATTTGATTAGCGATTGAATTTCTCTTTCATTTCTAACTTTGTCATCACTTATCCAAGCTCCTACTATGGTTTTTAACCCTTTTTGGTGAGCAATTTCAGGGATTAATTCATTGCCTTCCGTACAAGAGAACGAACGAATCCATTGGGTATGTGGTGCAATGATTTCCAATCGCCTTTTAATTTGGTCTGCCGATAGTATATCTCCGGCTTGTTGACCTTCACCATAAGGGCTAAAACAAACACCATGCAATCCGTTGCTTAAAATATCTTCGTATTCTTTTTTAATTTCAAAGTTACTTTTAAGACTAAAATCAGTACCTAAAATGGTATTTATACTACCATTTTTCAAGAAAGAATTTAACTTACCCGGTAAGTAAGACGAAGAGGAAGACGATACTGTTTTCTTTTGCTCTTTTCTTTTGGCTAATTCTGCACTTATTTCCATGGCACGTTCTTCTGTAACATCATAATCTCTCATTACCCAGATAGCAATTAATGTCCCTAAAATTGGTAATCCTGAGAAAAACAGTCTCAATCCGAACATAGACTCATAAGTTTGTGTAGCGGCACCCGATTTGAAATCTACTAGTGTTAGTATCAATCCACTTAATAATCCGGCTATGGCCAAACCAAATTTTACCATCCACCAATAAATAGCTCCAAAAATACCTTCTCGTCTTTTGCCTGTATTAAGTTCATCTATATCAATAACGTCAGAAGTCATAGACATCATCAATGTAAATAGACTTCCTATACCAAAAGAGAAAAAGGGTAAAGCAAATAAGAACAGGTAAGGTTTTCCCGGAACAAATAAGAACCATAATAATATATATCCGATGATTGAAATCCCTTGAGACCAAATAAAAGCTTTCTTTTTACCTACTAATTTTGACATTTTAGAAACAATCGGAATGACTAGTAATGTTGTAATTATGGCACCAACACTACCGAATAAAGTTGGCCAAATTCCAATTTGATCCGGATTACTGCTAAATAGATAATATTTTATGATGAAGTATGAAAAACCAGCAATAGTATTGAATGCATTGAATATCAAAAAAGTAGCTATACACAACTTTTTAAAAGGTACTATTTTTAAAGCATCCTTGAATCCAGTTATAATTAAATCAAAACTACTGCCTATACTCTTTAAAGTTAATGGTTCGTAATTTTCATTTAAAGTTGACTTACTACTGATAAAAATAGCAGGAATTGCTGCCAGCATCGAACAACCTATAGCCACATAAATCGCCAAAGTTCTTGTTGCAATTTCTCCTGATTCAAACATTGACTTGTCGGCCATAATTACCCAAAACCATGGTGCGATTACCCAGGCTAGTTGACCAATAAACTGGGCAATAGCCATAATATCAGTACGTTCGTGAAAATCATCACTCATTTCGTATCCCATTGCAACATAGGGAACGCTAAAAATGGTTAACCCAAGATAGAAGACTAATGACCAAATTAAAAAATAGGTAAAATTGTAATTTACACTATCACCCGAAAAAAGCTGCCACATAAAGGCAAAGGATAAACCCATCACTATGGCTCCAATAAAAACATATTGTCTTCTTCTTCCCCATTTTGACTTAGTATTATCTGTAATAAAGCCCATAATTGGGTCGGTTATGGCATCAAAAAGTTTTGGTACAAAATAAATAACACCCAACATCCAACCGGGAAAACCTAAATTTTCTACCAGTACAACGATAAAAATACCCAATGCCGCAGGAAACATTTGATTGGCTAACATTCCTAGACCAAACGCTATTTTTTGACCCATCGGTACTTTAGCTTTTAAAGTGTTATTTGACATATCGAAGGTATTTTAAGTTATTATTTGATTACTACAGTTTGCAATGCTTTTGCATCTATTGAAATGATTGTGCTTTGATTGTTGATTTGTATTTCGATTGTTTGTTTCGATTCGGACGGATTGAAAATAGCAACAGCTATTGATCCGTCAGGATTTTTTACCGCTGTAGTTACGACTTCATTACTGTTGATTGTACATCCAATTTTTACAGCACCCGGGCGCATGAACTTACTAAAATGAGCCATGGTATAATACAATGGCGTAAAATAGACTTCATCTTTATCAGGATCAACAATTACCGGAGCGACACACCAATTTTTAAACCAATTCGGGCCGCCTTGTCGGTCTAAAACCATATTCCAATCAACCCAACCATCAACCCAATTGTTCATACATCCAATGATATCGTTGGCATAACGGTTAACCGGAGCATATTTAGGATGTAAATGTTTGTCTTTTTCGCTGGCCCAATCCCAACCCCAATCGGTGGCTTCCTTTTTCCAATACCAAGCGTCATCATTCCAATGCGGAATTTCAGAATCAACACATCCTTCGGTTTCAATCAAATACTTATTGGGTGCTTTTTTATGGGCATATTGAAGTTCTTTGGCAAAATAATCATACGTGCTTTCATACCAATGTATAGCTGTTCCGGCAAAGTATTTTGAAGTTTTTTCATCTTTGAACATTGCATCAACCCATTCAGGCAAACCTGCTCTGTTTTGATCATAACCGAAAATTTTGACCTCAGGCCAGCCATCTTTTTCTAGCTTAGGACCTAAATGATTTTGAACAAACAAAGTCATTTCTTCAGGAGAAAAATGGGTGCTTTCCCAATTGTTTCCATTACCGTGTGGTTCATTGATAACCGTAATACCCCAAATGTTGATTCCTTCTTTTTTGTAAGCGGCTAGATATTTAGAAAAGTATAAGGAAAATGCATCGTTGAATTCAGGTAATAATTTTCCACCAACATATTTTTTATTGTCTTTCATCCACGGCGGACATGTCCAAGGTGAAGCGATGATATTAAAGCCTTCCTTAGAAATAGCCTGTGCTTCTAAAATCATAGGAATGAGGTCGTCTTTATCGTCTTCGATAGTGAAATGTTCCATTTTTAAGTCGTTTTCGACTTTGGCGTAAGTATAATTACTCAAGGAAAAATCACAAGAGGCAATGTGTGTTCGTGTCAAAGAATAATTGGCACCGGCTTCACTAAAATAAGCCTCGAGTATTTTTTTTCGGTTAGCTTTGCTTAGTTTGTTCAACAAATAAGCTGAAGATTCAGTAAATGAACCACCAAAACCTGTAATTGTTTGAAACTTTTCTTCCGGATTTAAGGTGATAATTAGCGGTTTTCCATTGTCTGAAAAATCTGTAATCTTTTTTAACGAATTGCCTTGTGCTGAAGTTTCATAGACTTCAACATTGAGTTTATCGGTCACTTTACAACTGTGCAATGAAAATGCCATACTACAAGCTAGTATCAAAAATTTAACATCAATTATTTTATCCTTTCTCTTTGGCATTCTTTCTAATTTTTTAAAATCGCAGTGGGTGTTTTTACGTCTAACCACAAGGCGTTTTCTTCACCTTTATAAGTTTTTGTAATGGGTTTGCCGTTTCGGGTTAAACCATTAAACGTTCCGTTATCTACCTCTTTCCAAAGCGCAAACTTGGCTTGTGATTCTAAATTGATCAATCCGAAATGATTTTCTGAGCCCATCGGATTGCTACTGTCTTTCCAATTTTCGTCGAAAGCTTCAAAATAGAAACACGAAATTTTATTACTGTTTGACCAATCTCTCATCAAATGGTAAAATTGAGCCGATTTATATTCGTCAGTAGCTTTAGAACCATCATTCCCATAGTGTTCATTGGAAACTGTTGCCCAGCCGGTTTCGCCAATGTGAACCGGTTTATTTACACCAATTGATTTCATATAATTGACAACATTATTGTATTGTTGAATCGCATAATCTCTGGCTCTTACCATAGCTAAATCAATTTTTTCTTTTTCGGACAAAGCCGATTCACTTTCTTTTATTCCCCAAAAAACAGGATTATAATGTGTGTCATGCATCGGATAAGTATGCATTGAAATATAATCTACTGCTTTAATCAACTGATTTAAATCTTCTACATGGTATTCCTTTCCACCGCCGCCCCATGAGGCAAAATTGTCAGAACTCGTTATCCAAGTTTCTTTTGGTAATTGATTTGTCTTTTTTAAATTTTGCAAATAATTGACCCATTTCAAAACGATATTAGGCGTTACATAATAACTCGTTGCCCATTGAACCATAGCCTCATTCCCTACCGCAATAACTTTAACTACATCAGGATATTGATTGGTCAATCGCACTGCTTCTTTAATTTCGATGGCATTGCGGTCACTTTCTTCGTGGTGAATTGGTGGCAAATCTGTCCAAGCATTTTTACAATCAATCCAAGCACCTAACATGACGTACATTTCAAAATTGGCATTCTCTTTTTTTAATTCAGTTATGGCTTTTAACAGACTAGAAGCTTCTTCGTAATGAACATTGTAGGTTCTGAGCACTTTTATATTCATAGCAGAAAGAAGTTTCAAATCTTCCTTTATCTCGGCAATTGTTGGTTGCTTTTCTCTTGTTTGAGTTCTGTAACCACCATAACAAATCGCCTGGTAATCAACATTTCCTAATATTTTTGCTGCAGTCATTTCTTTAGAAACTAAATTGCTGGTATTTTTTTGATTACATGATATAAACAGTAGTAATATGATGTAAAATAACTTATTCATTATCTCCAGTTGTTTTCATTTAAATAAACCACCACTTGAGAAATCTCACCTGTTCTGTGGAATATTTTTGTGCTATTTTCTCTGTCTAATACCAGTGTTTCATAAATTTCCTCAGTTCCATTCGCATACTGTAATTTTAGACTGTTTGAATTTGCCATTTTATAAATAACAGGCACTTGACAAACCGTAAATGCCATACTGCTTTTTTCTAAAATCAATGTTTTTTCTTTACCATCTACCAAAACAAAAGTAGCTTCGGTATCATCTTGTAAGAACTCATTTTTAAGAATAAATGTTGGTTGAAAATGCAATTTACCATCGTTCAATTTCACACCCAATTCACCTATACGAGTTAGAATATCTTCCTTCACCTGACCAGTCATTCCCGGTTGTTGAGCACCTTTATTAAATGGCGTATGGGAATAAGGATCGGTTGGAAAGGCACCGTACACTTTAGGCGACTTATGAACACCGATTCCGGCTCCTATGGCATCAAAATGAGCAACCAACGAATCAATTGTAGACTGACTTTCATTGGATTCCGTTGCTGTACTAATAACTTCTAAAACGGCTACATGTAATTTGGAAACCATGTGCCAATAGATTGAACCCAAACCTTCGTATCCATAAAAAGTACCGGATCGTCCTGTAAATGCTTTATGATTGAAAACATCTTCAAAAATTTGCAAAACTGCGTCCGATTCATTTTCAACCAATAGCTTGAATTCTTGATGATTTTTCAATTGGTTTAAAGCTTCTTTTACATCATTGGCATTGTGAAAATTGCCATTGAAATGAAAACCACCTTTAATGTCTTGATTGATTAATTGGAAGTTATGGTTTTCGAGTAGCTTTTTTAGCAATTTTGAATTTTCTACTTTATCTTTTGGAATGGTATTTTTCTCTAAAAACTTAGGAAGTTCTTTATTCGGATATAAAATATAACTGCTTTGGTCAGGTCTGTACAAAGCACTGTTTCTCAAAGCATCCAAGACCGCTAGTGATTCTTCACCATTTAGAAATCCTGAACTCAAAACGGCCACTTGACCTTCGAGCATTTCAGGTAAATAAGAAATTGAAACGCCCTCATTTTCAACAGACATCAAATTGTAAGCATGAAATAATTGGTCTTCTCTCTGATTGGCTTTTATAGAATGTTCAATAAAATCAATGCTAACTTGGGTAAACTTTTTTAAACCTTCCATAGAATGGGTTCTTTTCTTTCCCCAAAATCCGCTATTGTAAACTTGGTGGCGGTATTCAGAAGCCGCTTGACCTAATGCATCCAATATTTTTTTTCTGTCTTTATCGTTTATTGGCTTAGAGAGTAAAGGTTGAAAGGCCAATAAATTTTCTCGAATAGCGTGATAAAACTCGACCATTTCGTTCGAAATTTTTATCGTTTCTTGATTTGAATTGTCAAGTAATTGTTGGAAGAATTTCAAAAATCTTCTCAAGTAATACAAAGTCACCATCGAAACACCATTACCTACTAGCGCATTATTTGCATCGTTCCATTCCGGGCGTTGGGTATTCATCCAAATACCGGCTTCGGGAATAAAATTGGACATTTTAGCCAAAACTGTTGCCAATATCTTTTCGATTAAATTGACATGATAGATTTCGTCATTGTTATCTCTTAACAATGCTCCGTCGGCTCCATTTTGGTTTCTACGGACATTGATTTTCGCATCCCATTCGTGATTGAATAGTATAGTGTCTTTTGGATTTTGCAAAATATCCTGATACGACTTAATGGTATAAGGAACGGCGGCATAAACAAAACATTCTTTATCAAAGTATTGATTTAATTTACCGGGTTGGTATTTTTCGATAAACTCTAAAAATTTTAATAAATAAATAATTTGATGGTCACCCCAATAGCCAATGTATGACCATGGATTATCAGGTTCGATAGTTTCCCAATCAAAACCGTCTTTGGTCACGCGATACGGATTGTATCCATCAAAAGTGGAAGCGTTTAAGAATTTATGAATCATTCCGTCAATAAACTCTGGATAAGCATAAGCCAAAGCTTCCCAATTCTGGAAAATATCACGCCAATTGCCTTGGTAATCTAGGATTTTAGAACCGTCTATTTCGCTTCGAGTGTTGATGGAAAATTTATTCCATGGTCGACTAGGATCACCGTGACGGCGGCTAAATTTCAATGGTAAGTATTCTGTGCACAGACGGAATAAATCGGCATCATCATTGTCTACAATAAGTTGTTGCAAATAAGCATAATCGAAGTTTTCCGGTAAATTGCTTAAAAAAGTTGATTGTTTTTGAAAAACACCTTTGTTTGCTTTTGAAATATATTGAACAAAATCGCTTTTATCAATTTGATAATTATGATCAAAAATACCACCGCGCATGATGTTGAACAAAACATTGGAAAAATGACGTGTATCTTTTCTTTTGTCGGCTGTAAACTGCAATCCATCTGCAGCGGCGTTTAAAGCAATTAAATTTTGCGTTCCTAAAGCAATATCGTCAACTACCTTATTTTCAAGGTTTTTATCATTAGAGATGGCTTCTGTAAGTTCTATAACTTGAGATTGATTTTGATTTACATTACCAATAATCTTCCAGCTCTTTGATTGATTGGCTTCAAGAGTTAAATCAGCGGAAATAAAATAAGCCCCTTTTTCACCTTTAATATCGGTTTCTTGTTTAACTTTTTGTGTCTTTCTGAAAGCAGGAAGTTGCAACGATGACAATAAATAAGTTGGTTTTTCAAATCCTAACGACCAAACAACATTCGCTTTTAAAGCCTCACTTGGTTCTGCTTTATCAACAATAATTGCACTTAAAGCATAAATTCCTAATCCACTTTCAGCGTGAAGTTCGTTGCGCTTATAAGCATCAACTAAATTGCTCGTTGTGGCTTGTAAATCACTACTAACACCTTGTGGTAAAACATTTTGAATACCATCTAAAAGTGTGATGGAATAATTTTCATTAGAGTTGTTGATTAAATTGGATGATTTGACAAAACCATACAAGTTGCTACTACTCCATTGGTATCTGAAAGTAAGATGTAAATCGTGATGAATTTCCTCAAAAATGATTTTATTGCCGTAACTGTTCTTGTACAAATTTCTACTGAGATTGTATTTGTCATTAAAGCGCTCTGAAAACGGTTCCCAAATGATGGTTTCATTTTTAGAGTGAATTTGGAAAATAGACTTACTTCCGGTAATATCTGCAAATTCAGTAATCTTATCATCTGTGTAATAAGGGAAAAGTGCAAATTCAGCATTCTTTCTTCCGGCAGAAATACCACCATTACTTGAAATAAATAGCCAATGATTGGAATCACTAACAATGCTCATAAAAAATGGCCTCATTAGATCGGAGTTTTCTATTTTATAAAATTTTTCGCCGTTTATTTCAATTAGTTGCATAAAATCTGTTCAATTGTAATTATTTTATTCATTTTTAAAAATCAACTAGAGAAAATTTAAAGTTGAATTAGTTGAAATAAATCAACTAAAATGAATACCTATTTTTATTATTTATTTTTATTAAGGAAGTTCGTTCAAGGTTACATTATCAATATTAACTCTACCGATTGCGGCACCTAAATCAAAAATTACCCTTGAGTTATTGTTAGTAAAGTTCGCTAGCAAATCGATGCTGAAATTTTGAACAGAGTTTGTTAGGTTTCGTGTCACCACTTGATTAGTCCAAGGATCATTACTCAAACCTATTCCTACTACTATAGTTCTATTAACATTAGACCAAGCATCAAAGGTTAGACGGTAAGTTTTACCTTGAATCATATTAATTCCTTTGTGCGATAAGTTTACATCAAAAGGATTTCCTGCGGCCGCAACATTTATTGAAAAAAATGTATTTCCACCTTCAGTTACCAATAAAGACGGTGCTATTGCATTGGTCACCCCAAAAGTCCAAGGAGAAGTTCCACTTTCAAAATTACCGTTCGTTATTAATCCGCCTTGAAAAACAAATATTGAAATTATGCTACTAAACGAATCTTCTGTTCCGGTTTGGCTGTTTTTTGCAGTAAGTTTTACAGTATATTCACCTGTTTGTGTAAAAGTTTTTTCAGGATTTTTTATAATAGAAGTTGTTCCGTCGCCAAAATCCCATACATAGCTATCTGCATTTTCAGAAGTGTTAATGAATGTAATCTGACCTTGTGAAGCTTCTCTAATGTATGTATATCGGGCACTTAAAGCGTCATTTTGAGCTGAGTCATCATCATTATCACAAGCGAAAAAGCTCATAAATACTACTAATAAACTAACTATTTTTATTGATTTGTTCATGGTTTTATATTTATATTTTATTGATAAACTCTCACATAATCTACAAGCATTCTTTGTGGAAAGGTTGTATTGGTATTTGGACTACCGGGTAAATTTCCTCCAACAGCCATATTTAAGATCATGAAAAATGAATTATCAAAAACCCATTCTCCTCCCTCATCTTCAACTTGTTTTCTGGTAATTTGATTGTAGAGAACATCATCAACATACCAATTGATATGGTTTTCGCTCCATTCTACGCCAAATACGTGAAACTCATTATCAAATCGACTATTTCGTAAAGTATAGCTTTTACTAATACTTTCTCCTCCGGAAAAACCTGGTCCGTGTAGCGTTCCTAAAATTTGAGTAGGACTATTTCCTAAGTATTCCATGATGTCTATCTCTCCACATTGTGGCCAACCAACTTGACTAATATTACTTCCTAACATCCAAAAGGCCGGCCATAAACCTTGACCTAGCGGTAACTTGATACGAGCTTCAAAACGACCATATTTTTGATCAAATAAATTTTGAGTTTTCAATCTTGCTGAAGTATAACTCGCACCTCCTAAAGCTTCTTGCTTGGCTGTGATAATCAAATATCCATTTTGCACGATTACGTTTTCTGGTCTATCGGTATAAAACTGTAATTCATTGTTTCCCCAACCATTGTTTTCTGAACCTCTTCCAATATCATAAGTCCATATTGATGGATTTGGAGCTCCATCAACATCAAAATTGTCTTCCAGAACCAAGTCGAATTTGGTGACTACGGTTTGCTTTTCATCATTGTCACAAGAATAGGTACTGATAACTAATCCCATAAGTACAAGGGATAAAACACTTATTTTATAATTTATATTTTTCATTTTTCTTTGTTAAAATTTAACTAATTATTGAGCATAAAAATAGACGTTGTCTACCCAAATATTGAAGATACCTCCGGGGTTTCCGGAGACAAAGAACACTTGTCCAAGATTGGCGGCATCATTAAAGCCCGGGAAACTTGCAATTGGAATATCTATGCTTGCCCATCCATTTGGATCAACATTTGTTAAAGTTGCAGCATTAACTACAAAAGAACCAGAAGATGTTGTTGGACCATTGGCAAGACTACTGTGAAGTTCTATTCTGATGAAATTTGTTGGACTTACAGCTTGTCGCACATTAATATCAACATGCATGTGTGTCATACCACTTATATTTACTCTTGGAACAGTTTCATACATCCCAAAGCTTACAAAATCCAATTGTGTGTAATGAATAATATTATCTAATGATCCATTAACAAAAGGTGCTTGTATATCAACATCATTAGGATTATTTCCTGCTCCTCCTTGAGTATTAGAACCCAAAAAGAATCCATTGTAATGTCTAACCGGTAAATTGGTATAAGCATCGCTAAACAAAGAAACTACTGATGAAGCTGCTCTTGTTGGCACTGGAGCATGAGGAAATTCACCAACAGCATTAATGGTTAAAGAGCCTTGGGCTAATGTATTTCCAATTTGTGCCGTAACCACTGATGAGCCAGAAGTACCGATAATTCTTGTTGACATTTGTCCCAGATTATTTAATGCTAAAGGAGTAATGATTGTGGTATCAGAAACATTGAAAGTAAAATAAGATGGAGCGGCATTTACTCTTACATTTTGACCATTGGCTAAATTATAAACCGCACCCAATTCTCCAATTATTTGATTAGCTCCTGCAAAACCATCTACGTTTACATCTTCCCCATTTAAAATGAAAGGATAAAGTAGATTATTAGTACCTAATTTTTCGAATTTAATTTCATCTATCCACAACGTATAACCAAAACCATTTGTGCTATTTGTACCGGCTGCATATCTGAACATTCCTCTTTCCTGTAGTAACTTTGAGGCATCCAGAATTGGAATGATAATTTTAGTCCAGTTTGTTCCAACGTTAACATTTGTTATTGTAGTGATGAATTTGTTTTCTCCAAAATCTTCCCCAAAACCAAGTTCGCCTATGGTAACACCTTGAGAAGCCTTAACATAAAATGTTAGTGCATCGTAATCGGTTAAATTGCGTCCCGCACCATCAATGACAAAAATACCTCCAGCATATGTACCTTCAGGATCGGTTGCGTTGGGCACATCAATACGAATAGAAGAATTACTTTCAAAACCTTGTTGAAGATCAACAGAAAATGCTGTGAATTTAGAATCGCCATAAGGTCTGTAAAAATCACTTCCCATTCCTACGAAATCATCGATAAAAATTTCGGCTGTTTTAGCAAAAGTAGCTTCAGTAGCCTCATCTGACAGATCTCTTTCACAACTTACACTTGTTACTAAAAACAAACTTAGAAGTGAAGTAAGCTTTAAATAATTAATTTTTTGATTTTTCATTTTTCAATTTTTTTATTATTTTCCAATATTGATGTGTATGTATGTTCTAATTTCCCATTCAGAACCATTTGGAAATCCTACTGGACTTATTGGTGGAACTGCAGGAAAAGTATTTGCCGGTATAAATGTTGGCAAATATCTTGGTGAATATTGATCTAACGAACGCCAAATACCCATAATACCAATTCTAGTATCTGGTAAAATAAACCAACTAGGTTTTCCTACTGATGTTGAAATGTCTAAGGATGATTGTAACGGATAAGTTAAATTGAAATCTCTGTGATAATCAAAAGGTCCCCAATCGTTGAATTTTAATGAACCAGTAACTTTAACTTTTCTATAAATCAATCTAAGGTCTCCACCTGCTCTATTAATTGTTCTGTCAGAATCACCATTAGCTTGTCCATTTCCAAAATAAATGTTGGCTATAACTCCTAAATCAGGACTCAATTTTGAAACTATTCTGGTGTTAGATTCCCATAAGTCTTGTGCCGGTGCTGATCTTTCAAAAGCAAAGGAAGAGCGATTGGCTAAAAATCCGATAGCAGCATCTTGGTTGGTTGGTAAATGTCTGAATACAAAGCCTGTACTAATTGCAAATTTTGCATCTTCTAACATATCGTTATTCCATTCATACATCCAAGTTGCAGGAGTTGGATCGTAGGTAAGTAACAATTCTCCACCCACAGTTTCTCTGTTGGCTCTAACAATGAAAGGATCATCTAAAATATTTCTTAATCTGCCTGGAGCATCTACTCCATTAGGCATCGCATCAACCAAGGGTTTTTGCCATAGGAAATTGGGTGCAATTTGAAAATTAGTACTTACATTGTAGGTTAAACCAGCTAAAAAGTTCATTTGATTACCACTTCCGCTGTCTTTTAATCTCCATCCGGTAAAGGTTTGGACATTATCAGCACCACCATTGGCAACTAATCCCATAATTGCACCTTGTGTGTAAATATTAAACTTTCCTTGAGAAAAAGTAACTTTTGCTTTTCCTCCCCAATTATCTTTATTGTTGATTTTATCTACTTTTACAACATCACCATCCATTATTTGAAACTCTCTGCCGTTCAAAGGTTGTCCACCCCAAATACCACCGGCTTCTAATCCAAAAGAGCCAACTTTGGTTTTTAAATGTATTGTTGCTCTTCTTGTTTTTGGTATAGGAAATGCAATCGAAGAAACAGATTCTGAAACTTCAGCTTGATTAATATCCTCATGATAAACAACTGTTGCATCAATTTTTCCTAATTTTTTTGTGTATTTTAATAAGTAAGCTGGATTGGCGCCCCACCACAATTGCGGACCAAAAGCAGCTTTTAACCCGCTTAAACTTCTTTTCCCATCCACTTCAAAACCTAATGTTTCTCCGTTATAGATGTCTAAATTAGGACCGTAATTTGCTTCAGAATACAAGGCAAAGAAATCACCTTCATAACCCCAATGGTAATGACCTGTTCTGTAAAATCCTCTTAGTTCAAAATCTTTTGCATCCCATGAATATGAAGCATTGTAAACTTGAACTCTGTTAAGGTCATTTACAACTAAAGTACCATCAGGAGTTTCAAAAGTTTGAGCTCTACCTCTGTTTTCATAGAAAATTTCATTAATTGGGTTTTCAGCAACACGACCTAAAATGTTCACATTAACATTTGCTCTCATGTTTGCACTTGGTTTTCCTTCTACTCCTATAAAATAAGATTGCATGTGGTCAAAACCTAATCTGTTTGGATAGTTACTAGTATCGGGATCATCACTATCTGGTGTTGTAATCAGACTTCCACCGGTATTGAAAGTAGTGAATTCAGCTCTTAAATTGCTTATTTTCAACATTTCATTGTCTTTTCCTCCTAGAGCTGCTTTGTCACTTCTCGCTCTTAAAACAGCATCCATGATTTGAGATTTATCAAAATGGTCATTTATTGATGTAAGTGTTGTTCCGGCTGCAAATGGATTTAATTGATGTAATTCTTTTAAAACATAGTAAGCAGCACGCGGATAAAGTTGATAATGTCCTTTTTGATTGGTTGGTCCTTTGGCACAAATCCCGAACCATTCTTCATTCATATTATTTTCGCCTTCAGTAAAATCTTTTTGATAACCACCATTTGACCATGAAGCATTGGTATCATGTATGTCTAAATTTTTAGTTTGTCCATATTTCCACCAACCATCACTAAATTGAAAGGTAAAACCACCTAAAGAGTTTCCTGATTTTCCTTGGCCTGCAGCATTTTCATAAATTTCTTTCCAATTTCCTTTTAAATAGAAAGATTGTGATTTTTGGTCCTCATCGTTTGTCAAAACATTGAACGCATCAGCACCAAACTCAGTAAGTAAAACCGGCTTGCCGTATTCTTTTTTCACTCTTTCAAATAAATCTCCAAAAGAAACTCCTCTGTAAACATTGGTTCCGAAGATGTCAACATCTTTACACTCTTGGGCAACCAAATCAAGGAAAAGTAAATCTCCATTACAAATAGCAACCGGATGAGATGCATCAATAGATTTCATTGCAATACTAGCCTCATTGAAAAGTTTATACATTGATTGAGCACGAATAGTTGATTTTCTGTCCTTAATCGGAATATTTTCTGTCTCTGCTCCATCCCAAAACAAACCATAGTTGTTTTCGTTTCCAAGTAAAAACAACAACAAACCTTTGGTGTCTTTGTAATCAGAGGCCATTTTCTTTACTTCACTTAGTAAAAGATCTCTTGTTTTTGGATTGGAATACTCTGTATTGGGTGTCCAAACACCATCAATGGTTAAACCATAGCGCCCGAAAGAATGATTTAACATTGTATAAATTCCGAAATTATCATAGACATATTCAATCCATTTTTTAGGCATACCTGAATAAACTCTTATGGTATTGACTCCCATATTCTTAAGCAGCCCCATTTCTTCATCTAAAGCTTCCTTAATGAAATCGTCAGATTGATTCCAAAGACTATAGGAATAATTTGTTCCTATTGGAAAATAATCCCAATTCATTCCGTTTACAATAAAATCTTTCCCATCAACTACAAATTTTATCCCATCACTATTATTCACTACGACCACTTTGTTGGCCTGTGAAAAAACGGATGGCGTAAAAATTAAAAAAGAGAGTAATAAAATTAAGTTTTTCATATTATATAATTGTTTGGTTTGTATTTACAAATTGAAATTCTAGGTTGTTAATATTTTGTTTTGAAATGTAAATTATTTAAACATATTCCAACTTTTCGAAGCTTTTTTTCATGTATTAACAAAAAAAAATGACAAAAATTGCAATAAAGTAAATTTACATATTTTATAATTCTGCAACGAATTTATAGATTATAGAAACTATACAAATCGACTTAAATTGATTAAAAAATTGAATTGTTGTAGGTATACATGCAATCTATGATACTTATCACAGCAAAAGATTGAAGGGCTAAACAAACTATGTATAGTTAATGTATAGGCATACGAAAGATTCAATAGATTGACTATATTGAAAGGATGTATTCTACAAGTCCGGTTTCATGCGGCAAATCCATTTTTTTACGCAAACGGTATCTTTTAATCTCAACACTTCGCACAGATATGTTTAATAAAGGTGCAATTTCTTTAGAAGACAAATTCAATCTTAAATAAGCACAGAGTCTTAAATCGTTTGGTGTTAATGAAGGATAAGCCTGTTTCACTTTCTTTAAAAAATCATTGTCAGCTGAATCAAAGGCTTCTTTAAAAACATTCCATGCTTTATCTGCAGAGACATTTTTGTTGATTGTAGAAGAAATAATTGATTTAACACTTCTTGTACTGGCATCATCAGAAGATTTTTTTAAGTCTTCCCTTATAAGAGATAACAGCTCATCTTTTTTAATTAAACTCATTGTTGAAAGTGCCAATTCTCTGCTCTTTTCATTGACATCTAAGGACAATTGTTCGTTCCTTAATTTCATCAATTGTTGCTCATTTTCTAACTCTTTGATTTCTAACAACAGATTATTTTCGTCAATCAATTTTTGCTTCTGCTTTGAATAATAATTCACATAAGCTTTATTGATATAATAAGCCATCAAACAAATCAAAAGAAAATAAATAATCATGGCAAGATTTGTACTGTACCATGGTTTTTCAATGGTAAATTTATAAACAGCAACATTTTCGGTTTGTGAGTTGACTAACTTTGATCGTACTTTAAAAGTATAATCGCCTGGTGATAAATTTTTGAAATTAACCGTTGATTTAGAACTCCAATCACTCCATTTGTCTTGAAATCCTTCCAATAAATATTGGTACTCAGCAATAACATATTTGTTATATTTTGGGACTGTATAGCTAAAAGTAAAATTGTTTTCATCATGGGAAAACGTTCCATACTCCGTTATCGGCGAATTGGTTGGTTGCTCATTGAGTTTATTTATACTTATGTTAGAAATCAACACATGATTGTTTTTAAAATTTAAATCATCGATATTGAAAGTATAATAACCATCAGTAGTACCAATGATATAATAGGAATTTGATAATTGAGAAATGTTTTCA
The DNA here is from genome assembly GCF_046293665.1 of Flavobacterium sp. Taxonomy (GTDB): domain Bacteria; phylum Bacteroidota; class Bacteroidia; order Flavobacteriales; family Flavobacteriaceae; genus Flavobacterium. The sequence goes on along the minus strand of NZ_JBKBOL010000009.1, from coordinate 35,935 downwards.
TAGCCTAACATCGTATTTGTAATAGATGAGGGAATTGAAATCACATTCTTTTTTAACTCAGAATTGAGTTTGTTAACGGTGAAATAATTAATGTAGTTTTTCGAAAAAAGCCACAATTTGTTGGTGTTATCAATGATTAATTTTCCAGAAGTATATTCATTATTTTCAAAAACTGTACTCAGTAGTTTGTCTTTTTCAAACTGTTTTGTTTTTTGGTTTAGTTTAAAAATTCCGTCTTTATATGCATAATAAATAGAATTGTTAAACTTACATAAACCAGCATTTTTCCCTTTGTATGGGTATTTGTAAGTATATATATTATGGCCTTTGGTGAATTGATTGTCCAATTGAAAACGAAAAATACCTTTGTATTCATGACTTACATAAACTTCATTAGATTTAGTCGTTTCAAAATATTTGGAAGAGTAGTTAAAACCGGATATTTTGTTTCTGAAAACCCATTGATTATTGACTTTTTCCAGAACAGACATGCCGTAATAATTACCTTGAAGTAATAAATTTGTTTTATTGGGAACAACTTGCAATTTCCAGGTTCCTGATTGCGAAAATATTAGCTTTGAATTGTCATTTTCAACTATATAAGTTCCCGAGTCATGACCGCAAAACAAAACTTCATCATGAGCAAACAAAGACCAAACCTGACCTTTTGTTCCTTTAACGAACTTGAATTGATTGTCATTTCGATAATCTTTATAAAACAATCCTTGATTTGTTCCTATGTATAAAAGACCGTTGTGAATAATAGACGCATAAACGGTTCCTAGATTTCCGGAATCATCAGAAAAGCTTTTTATAGGAGATTTTAAATTGATACAATTAATACCATTGTCTAATCCTAACCATAAATTATTGTCAATATCCTCAAAAATAGACAATACAGTATTGTTACTCAATCCTTTACTTTGGGTAATATGGTATTTAACCTTTCCTTCCTTAGTTAAAATAAAAACACCGTTTGAAATTGTTCCGACAGCAAAACTCCCGTCAGAAAGCATTTGGCTACTATAAATACTACTGGCTGCAATTTCAGAATCTGCTTCGGTGTTGAATTTGACCAAATTACCATTAGTCAATTTGTAAAATCCGTCAAATTGGGTATGAATTAACAACCCTTCATCAATAGCAAAAATGTTTACAATTTTATTGTTTTTTAAAATAGCATTGTTGGAAACCAACTTGCTAGTGCCGTTTTCAATTTCAAACAAATCAAAATTAACCGTTTGGTAGTAAATTGAACTTGAAGTTTTAAATGATTTTAGAATACTATTTTTAGGTATAACTATTTTGAAACCATTGGTTTTAGTATCATAAATGTAAATTTTATCCAAAGATTGGAAAATTACCCATTGATCATAATTGAAAATATTCCAAAATTGTTCGTCAACGTTAATTTTAGATTTGATTTTATGACTTAAAGAAGTGTACTTAAGTCTTCCATTGTTTTCCCTTATCCAATAGCCAAATTCCATGTAGCAACCAGTATAAATTTTATCTCCAATAACTTTCACAGAACGAATAATAGTTTCGTTAGGAGATTGATAAAGAATCCAGTTAGAGCCATTAAATTCGAGTAAGCCTTCATTGTTTGCAAAATAAACAAAGTGACTTTTGTCTTGAGAAATCATCCAATTTTGATTACCGGCATTGTATATAGAAGAGTTGTATTTAACAATTGGCGGTAAATCTTGAGCAAAAATAAAGTTAGTAAACAACAATAAAATCGCTATGTTTATATATTTACAATGAAATGATGTTTTGGCAGTCATATTTACACAATATTACGAATTCTAATCTCAGAATTACAATTTACAAATTTCAATTTAAACAATAGTTTTATAAAACAGAAAAGCACGAAAATAAATTCCGTGCTTTAATTATTTACTGTTTAAAATTTATTCTTTTATAAATCTTTTTGAAGAAACTTTACCTTCTATTGTTGTTTTAAATACATAAACACCTGATTGAATGTGAGCAACATCAATTGTTACGTTTTCACTGTTAGGCATTTTGGTAATGATTTCTTGCCCTAAAACATTGTATACAGAAACTTTTTCTATACTTAAAGCAGATTCAATATTCAAAACATTTGTAGCAGGGTTTGGGTAAAATTTCACACTAGAAGCTGTAAAATCAGAAGTACTCAAAACGGTATTTTTGTGTAGATAAATATTGTCATACCAAACATTATCAACCATTGCAGTTGTTATTCCTATTTGCGCAATATCACTTCTAGTCAAGTTTCCGGCAACTACACCACCCAATGCAGTGATCGGAACATCAACAGATACCCATTGATTTGCAACTAATTGCGGAGTAGTTCCTCCGTTAATATTCACCTCTAATGCTGAAACCTCTCCGGCACCGCCACCAAATTCTACAAGTTTAAAGTTAAAAACGTCACCCGTCAAATCTGTATCTGTAATATAAAAATCAAAATGAACATGCGTGAAATTTGTTAAGTTTTGTCTGTTTGTTTGAAAATCTATTCCATGACAGGCTACACCAGTGTTTTTCTTTAAAGTGTTATTCCCGGCAATTTGAACTTGAGTTGTAGCAGCTCCGCCGCACCAACCAGCATCAAAATTATTCATAGTTATATTTGCATAAGCATCACTATATATAGAAACTACATCAGCAGCTGGACGAGCCGGAGGAGTTGGCGCAGCAGTTGTTGGCTGCGGTAGCGGAGCAATAGAAGCTGCCTCACTTGTAATATTATCTACATAAACAGTAAAATTCCCTGGTGGATTGAATCCGTCATTTGTGGCTTTCCAGTTTGGAAAAAATACAATTTTCTGATAATTACCATTAGCAATAGCGGTATTGTCTAATGCTTGTGTAAATGTGAAAGTTAGCGTTTGCCATGTATTTGGCGTAGTATAAGATTGTGATGCTGCAGAATTAGGACCTGTTCCCATTTCAACTTTTGCCAGTAAAGTAAAAGCTTGGGTTGCATAAACATCAATGGAAACGGTTTTGTCTGTTGTCAATTTCAGATTTGTTGTTTGCTGAACAACTTCAGCTCCTTGCCATGGATTACCCGTTGATTGGCTAACTAATTGTAGTGTGTTAATTCTAGTACCTCCAACTTGAGGATCTGCTACAATAGTTGCACTGGCTAAACCTTCAAAACCGGCAAAAGTGTAAGAGGAAGGAGTTTCAAAGTTCTGAACAACTACTTGTTGCGCAATTCCCAATGAAGAAATCATTAAGACTAATAATAAGGTAATTTTTTTCATAATGTGTTGATTAAAAGTTTGAGTGTAAATTTAGCTTAATCTGAGCGACGATATTTTATACTGAACTATATAAAAACTATACAACTTAAAAACTTTATCAATCGCTTCAAATACCTGCACTCAAAGTTAATTATAGCAATTTTATAATTAGAGTGAACGACTGTTAAAAAAATAAAATGTTGTGGTAATGTTGTGGTAAAATATGATTTTATAAGATTTCACACAACAACAAAATGCTTATTTATTAAAAAATTAACGCTAAAAAAAAACAAGTCATAAAAATAGCCGCCTATTTTTATCAAATTCAAAGAGAAAATTTTACAGATAAATCCAATTTGACAATCAACTTTCTCATTAAATCCTACCGGAATTGATTAACTTTGCCGACATTCCTTTTTGCTATGAAGAGTACTGAAATTGCTACACTAGAACCTAAGAAAAACATTTTAATCAAAGGCGCGCAAATCCATAACCTTAAGAATTTGGATGTGGTTATTCCGCGGAATGAATTGGTCGTTATTACCGGACTTTCAGGTTCCGGAAAATCAAGTTTGGCCTTTGATACATTGTATGCTGAAGGACAACGTCGTTACGTTGAAAGTTTATCTTCCTATGCACGCCAGTTTTTGGGTCGTTTAGATAAACCCAAAGTTGAATACATCAAAGGTATTGCACCTGCTATTGCTATTGAGCAAAAGGTAAATACTACCAATGCTCGTTCTACTGTTGGCACTTCAACCGAAATTTATGACTATTTAAAATTACTTTTTGCCCGAATTGGGAAAACATTTTCGCCTATATCAGGTAATGAAGTTAAAAAAGACACTGTTGCTGATGTAGTAATTGCTGTTAAAAAATTTGACTTAGACAGCAAATGGTTATTGCTTTCTCCCATTCATTTGGAACAGGGAAGACAATTAGAGGACAAATTAAAAGTGTTACTCCAACAAGGTTTCGCCCGTATTTTAGTTGATAACGAAATGATACGTTTGGATGAAATCGATCAACATTCGCTTGACAATAAAGACATTCTGCTGATCATCGACAGAATCATCGTTAAAGACGAAGAAGATTTTTACAATCGCCTGGCAGATGCTGTGCAAACGGCTTTTTTCGAAGGCAAAGGCATTTGCTACTTGCAAGAATTAGATACTAAAAAACGTTTGGAATTCAGTGCCAATTTTGAACTAGACGGAATTACTTTTTTAGAACCTAATATTCATTTATTCAGCTTTAATAATCCTTATGGCGCTTGTCCAACTTGTGAAGGTTATGGAAATATCATTGGCATTGATGAAGAATTAGTAATCCCAAATACTTCCCTTTCGGTTTATGAAAACGCCATATTTCCTTGGCGCGGCGAAAGTATGAGTTGGTATCGCGACCAATTGGTCAACAATGCTTATAAATTTGATTTCCCGATACACAAACCTTATTTCGAACTAACTGACGAACAAAAAGACCTGATCTGGAAAGGCAACAAACTATTTACCGGTTTAGATGATTTCTTCAAAGAACTCGAGGAGAAAAATTATAAAATTCAAAACCGCGTGATGTTGTCACGTTATCGTGGTAAAACCAAGTGCAATACCTGCAAAGGAAAACGCTTGCGCAAAGAGGCTAATTACATCACTGTTAGCGGCAAAACTATTTCAGAATTAGTAGATATGTCGATTAAACGTTTGATTCCTTTTTTTAACGAATTGAATCTTTCCGAATATGATGCCAAAGTAGCCAAACGTCTTTTAATAGAAATCAATAACCGATTAGCTTTCTTAAGTGATGTAGGCTTAGATTATCTGACTTTAAACAGAAATTCAGCTTCGCTTTCCGGTGGTGAATCGCAACGTATCAACTTAGCAACTTCATTAGGAAGTAGTTTAGTAGGTTCGATGTACATTTTAGATGAACCAAGTATTGGTTTACATCCGAAAGACACCGAAAGATTAATCAAAGTTTTGAAAAACCTACGCGATTTAGGCAATACTGTAATTGTAGTGGAACACGATGAAGATATCATGAAAGCAGCCGACAGAATTATCGATATTGGTCCGGAAGCCGGAACTTTTGGTGGTGAATTGGTTGCCGAAGGAACTTTCGAAGAAATACTGCAAGCAGAGTCATTGACAGCTAAATATTTAAATGGACAATTAGAAATTTCGGTGCCAAAAAAACGCAGAAAATCCAATAACTTCATCGAAATCAAAGGTGCTCGAGAAAACAACTTGCAAAACATAGATGTCACTTTCCCATTAGAAAGTCTCACTGTAATCACCGGCGTTTCGGGAAGTGGAAAAAGTACGTTGGTCAAAAAGATTCTGTTTCCTGCCATGCAAAAGAAACTCGAAGGCATTGGCGACAAAGCCGGACAATTCAGTGAATTAACCGGAAGTTTTTCGCATATAAAGCACATTGAATACGTTGACCAAAATCCAATTGGAAGAAGTTCGCGTTCGAATCCGGTGACTTATATCAAAGCCTATGATGATATTCGGGATTTATATGCCAAAGAGAAATTGTCAAAAGTTCGCGGTTATCAAGCCAAACACTTTTCTTTCAACGTTGACGGTGGAAGATGCGAAACCTGCAAAGGCGAAGGCTCAATAAATGTTGAAATGGTTTTCATGGCCGATGTTTCTTTGCCTTGCGATACTTGTGGTGGAAAGCGTTTCAAGAAGGAAGTTTTAGAAGTAGCTTTTGAAGGCAAAAACATTGATGATATATTGACAATGACTATTGATGATGCGATTGCATTTTTTGCCGAAAACAAACAGACAAAAATCACTCAAAAGTTACAACCTTTACAAGATGTTGGCCTAGGCTATGTTCAATTAGGACAATCCTCTTCTACTCTTTCAGGCGGTGAAGCCCAACGTATCAAATTAGCTTCATTTTTAGTAAAAGGGGTAACCAAAGAAAAAGCACTATTCGTTTTTGACGAACCAACAACCGGTTTACATTTCCACGATATTAAAAAACTATTGGCTTCGTTTGATGCTTTGATTGAAAAAGGACATTCTATCATAGTCATTGAGCACAATTTAGATTTAATCAAGTGTGCCGATTGGATTATTGATTTAGGTCCGGAAGGTGGAGAAAACGGTGGACAGTTATTAGCAGCTGGAACCCCGGAAGAGATTATAAAAAATAAAAAATCAATTACAGCGCAATATTTAAAAGATAAACTATAAAAAAAGCCTTCCGTTTGGAAGGCTTTTTTTATTGGATAATCACTTTCTTAGTAATACGATTGGTTCCCGTTTCTATAACGCCAAGATAAATACCATTGGCCAAATCACTTACATTAATAGTTTCTATTAAACCAGTATTTATAAAAGTTTGGTTCAAAACTATTTTGCCATGAATGTCTATCATCAAAAAAGTATAATTAGCATCATTTAAATTGCCTTTATTAATATTGAGTATGCTTTTGGAAGGATTTGGAAAAAAACTTACCTGAGCATCTTCATTAAAAAATTGATTATCAAGAACCTGAGTGTTAGCGGTAGCAAAATGCATGGTTGCTCCAATAGCGGCTTTGGCAACATTAAAACAATAAACCGTATCCATATTGGCCAAATTATCTGATGGTGTATGCGGATGAGAAGAAATATTAGTTTCGTAAAAGCCGGTAATGATTTCACCGTTATTTTCAAACGGAATATAATCAGTGGCCTCTGCAAAATTAATCCAAGTATTTAATGGTGAATACAAAGCAACACAAGTAGCCAATTCCTCTGTAATTATTGCTGATGCAGCATTATTTGCCATTGGCAACGACTCATCAACGTCGCAAGTTATGGTATCGTTTATTTCTCCTGCTACACCACCAACTTCGTCTATGTTAAACACAACACGGATATCCATTTTAGGAGATGTGGCATTAACAACATTGCTTACATAGTGTTGGCTTCCTCTTAAGCCGTCTTCTTCTCCACTAAAATTGATGAATTTTATTGAGTATTCGGTTGGAATATTCTGCAACAAACGGGCTATTTCTAATATAATTGCAGTTCCGCTTCCATTATCGTTTGTTCCGGTGCCTGAAATTGTATCATAATGTCCACAAACTATCACGTAGGTGTTTGGATATAATGTTCCAACTTTGGTAACGACAAGATTTTTACAAGTAAATCCCGAATAAGAATAGGTGTCTTCTACCAATTGCGCAGCAGTATAACCATAGCTTAAATACTGGCTCTTTAACCAATCTAAAGTATTTTGCAATGCTGCTGTTCCTCTTCGCTTTATACCTAAATTTTGAAACTCGGTTAATCTTGCTGTTATATTAACTTGAGTGGTTTGATTAACAACTGCGTCATAACCAGGAATATATTCCTGTGAATAAATTATTGTGGAAGTTAATAAGGTCAATATTATGATGCTCAATCTGTATTTCATTGCATTTTATTTTTAATTTGAGTCTTACTCGACCACAATTTTCTTTGTAATTGTTTTGTTTGTAGTTTTTAATACAGCCAAATACATTCCTCTTGGCAAGCCTATAACTGATATTGGCTCAATTAAATTGGCATTCTCCACTTGCTGATTCAACACAACTTTTCCTTGTAAATCAACCATCGAAAACGAGTAATAATTATCGGTTAAAGTTCCCAAATTAATATTTAAAACTTCCCTCACCGGACTTGGATAAAAACTCACTTGAAAGTCATCTACAAAATCACTCGAATTAAGTGATGAAGTTGATGCAACTGCAAAATGCAACATGGCTCCGGTTGCCGCTTTGGCTATATTATAAACATATTGAGGATCCATATTGATCAGTAAGTCACTAGCCGTATGGCGATGTGGTGTTTGATTCTTTTCAAAAAAACCGGTGATTACCTCATTATTATCTTCAAATGGCATATAATCCGAAGCGTAAGCATATGACAAATGAGTATTCAAAGGAGAATAAAGTTGGGTACAAGTTATTAATTCATTTGTAATAACATTTGAAGCAGCATTATTTGTAGTTGGACTTCCGGTATCTCTTTCACAAGTAATCGTATCATTGGTCATGTCAGCTCTTCCTCCTACTTCATCAATATTGAAAACCAATTTGATGTCCATTTTGGGATTAGTAGCATTAACTACCGTAGAAACGAAATGTTGACTTCCAACCAAACCATCTTCTTCACCACTGAAATTAATGAATTTTATGGAATATTCTGTTGGAATATTTTGCAGTAAACGAGCCACCTCAAAAATGGTAACAACACCACTTCCATTGTCATTAGTTCCTTTTCCGGTAATGGTATCATAATGACCGCAGATAATCACAAAAGTATTTGGATAAAGGGTTCCAACTTTGGTTACAACCAAATTTTTACAAGTAGTAGAACCATTGGTAAAACTATATTCCTGCAATTGTGAAGCTGTATAACCATAGCTTAAATATTCAGCTTTTAACCAATCGAGTGTGTTTTGCAAAGCTGCAGTTCCTCTTCTTTTTACACCCAGGTTTTCAAACTCAGTTAAATTAGTTAAGATGTTGGATTCAGATACTTGATCAACAATAGTTCCATAGTAAGGTACATAAGTTTGGCTAAAGCCTTTAGACAAGAATAACAAAAAGGAAAATGAAAATAGTAGGTTTTTCATTGAAGTTTTAATAAAATAAAGTTGTTTAGTTTGCAAATTCGTTAGCAAATGTACTAAAACTTTAGAAATATTCAATGATAGCGAAATAAATAAGTGTCGAATAAGAGCAACTCTAAACACCTGTAAATCTTAATATTAAGCCATCTTAATCAAACCTTAAGAATTTAGTTACGAACTTTGGCACATGGATTGAAATAGACAAAACAACAGCAAAAACAACTGTTCGAAGAAGCTGAAAATCGCAAGAGTAAGCAAAACTCAAAATGTATTGATTATGAAAAAAATTACCCTTTTAGTAGCTACTGTTTTACTGGTTGGAAACGTAGTGAATGCAACAGAAGTGAATAGAATTTCTGCTGAAGAAAGAACGAGATATAGCTTTGATGAGCCAATCTCATTTATGGAAAGAGGCATTGAGTTTTTTGTTTTTCCGAATGGAGACTTTGATTTCAACACCCGTCCACAAGACAGTCAAGGGGATTATTTTTACCGAACTGCCGGAAAAAGAGGAGCTGCTGTATCAGCAAGAAGACCTATCAATTATGGTACTTTAATTGAACATGATAGTTTTGGTAGAGTAAGACGAGTTGGTAATACTTTTATCAATTACGACAGTCGAGACAGAGTAAACCGAATTGGAACAGTTTACATGAAATACAATAGAAATGCACTAATTCAAATTGGAGGAATGCAAATTGTCTATAATCGTAGAGGTGATATTGTAAAAATGTTTGGAAACATTAAAGGCGGAAGAAATCAAGGTTTTGTTTACCACAGCAACTATGATTACGGTAATGATTACGCTACAAACAATCCAAGAAATGATGACGATTATTACTACTACAAAGCAGATGGTACTAAAGCAAAGATTGAAGATAAAAAATAAATAGTTAGTTGTTTTGGTTAGGTTTTGATGAAGAAAATCCCGCAAAGTTTACACGATGCGGGATTTTTGATTTTATAACTATGCCGTTTGATTAATGTCCGCCTTCAGCTTGAATGTCATCAACATCAATATTCTGTTTTTTCAAAATACCTTTTACTACAAAACCATAATAGGCTAAATAAGCAAAACAAATTACAGGAATAAAATAAGATTGGTGAATACCAATGATATCTGAAATTTTACCTTGTAACGGAGGAATAATTCCGCCACCTAAGATCATCATTACTAAAAAAGCAGAACCTTGTGAAGTGTATTTCCCCAAACCAGTAATAGCCAATGAAAAAATAGCAGGCCACATAATACTACAAAATAAACCACCGCTCATAAAAGCATAAATCGCTACAGTTCCCGAAGTGAATAAGCCAATTATCATAGCTATCATTCCCATTAAACCAAATATCATTAACGTTTTTGATGGTTTATCTTGTCCTAAAAAGAAACCGGCAATTTGGAAAGCAACTACCGCAGCATAGGCATATAAAGGAGAAACGTCTTGCCCAGACAAATGATTTACATACAAAACCACTCCAAAAGCTATATAAGGAATAACTATCAAAAGAATTTTACGCATAGAATTGGTTGGATTAAACACCGAAATCGCTCCAGCCCAACGACCAATCATCAAACTTCCCCAATACATTGAAATGTAAGGCGCCATTGCTGAACCGGTAATGTTTCCAAATGCTGCTGTGTCTAAAAGTTCTCCTAAATTACTTTGAATGGTTACTTCTACTCCAACATAAGTAAATATTCCTAACATCCCTAAAACCAATTGTGGATATTTCATCGCGCCCCAACCTTCTGGATTTTTTTGAGCTTTCACATTGGCAAATAACAAACCAAAAACAGTAACTAATAATGTAGCAATGGTTAAATAAAGTCCTAAGTAGTCTTTCTCTTTGTTCTCAATAAATCGATTGATAAAGTCTGCATCTTCATATCTGGAAAAAATGTATCCGAAAATCGCAACCAATATCACTGTAATAGCAATTAGAGTTTTCATAGCTTTATTTGCCGGTTCAAAAGTGGAATCACTTTTCCCTGAAGGTAATTTTTTAGAAAAAAAGAATAAGGCTGCAGCCAATAAAAACAAACCACCAACAAATACGTAAAGGATTTCCATTTTATCCAAAGAATCTGCTTTTTGGGCGAACTCTTCTAAATTAGCTCCGGCAATAACACCAAATAGAGCTATAGAAACTACTATTGGTCCAATGGTTGTTCCAAAAGAATTAATTCCTCCGGCCAAATTCAAACGATTAGAAGCCGTTTTGATATCTCCTAACGAAGTAGCAAAAGGCTGGGCAGAAGTCTGTTGCAAAGAAAAACCTAAGGCAACAACAAATAAAGCACCTAAAATTAAGGCATAACTTCCTTGTGTCACTGCAAAAATCATGAATGCCGCGCCAAACGTACTAATCAATAACCCATTAATGATTCCTTTTTTGAAACCCCAAGCGTTGAGAATGTCTTTGTTCGCCATACTACTAAAAATAAAAAGCAATAATGCCCCAATATAATAGGCTCCATAAAAAGCAAAATCGATTAACTGACTTTGAAATTGATCTAAACCGAATTTGATTTTACAAAAAGGAATAAAAACACCATTGGAAGCGCCGATAAATCCCCAAAAGAAAAATACCGTAATTAAAGTATAAAGTGCCGAATTATTGGCTTTGGTTTGTTCTGAATTCATATTTATAGTTTTGGTTTGGTTGTTAATAGTTAATGCTTGAATAAATTCGATTGGTTAAATATACATTTATAAATAAAAAAAAAGATTGGCTTTAAAATTAGTTATTAACGATGTCATCTTCATAAACTCAATCCGCTCGTTTGATTTCACTCTTTGATCCGATTCCGTTGTTGTTAAAAGCTTCTATTTGAAAATAATAAGCATCGGATTTATCCAAACCGTTGAAGTAATATTCGGTTTTGCCATAAACCATAATCGAACCGTATAATTTATCAGGCGATTTGCCAAAGTAAATTACATAACCATCGGCATTTTGCTCTTGTTGCCATTTGAACCATACGTTTCTTCTTTCTCCTTTCACTTTTGGCCCTGAGCGCAAAGGCAAAAATCCTTTAACTTCATTAGGTTTTTCACCACTTCCTTTTCCAAAAATCCTGAATCCGCTGATGGCAAATTTACCCGTAGGCATTCCGATATTTTCCAGTTTTAAATAGCGTGCCGAAATTGGTGTTGACAGTTCGATATACTCGTGCGGTACGTCTTTAGTGTTTTTACTTTTATCGATTAAGACTTTCCAATTCTTACCGTCATTGGAAATGTAAATGATGTATTTGTGTCCCAAAGTCGTTTCGGGTTTGCCCATAATATCAGCATCTTGATCGGCATAATTGATTTGGATGGCATGTATGGTACTTTTTTCGCCCAAATCAGAAATCAAATATTCGCCTTTTTGACCCGTTTTGGCTGACCAATAGGTTTTGATATCTTCATCTACCGAAAGATTAGCCTGAAATCCGCCAAGCGTTGAAGATACTTGAACCGGTTTATTATAATTTAACAACATCCAACCGGCAAAACTTTCGCTTAAATGTCCTTTGTTTTCCGATGGTAAAAACGTTGGATAGTCACCATAAGCCGTATTCGAATACAAAATATCATCTTTGTCAAAACCCGCAGGCCAAATTCCTAAACGGCGTTCGAAATTGTTTTTTACACAAACTCCAATAGTAGAAATATGCCAATATTGATTGTTGGCATCGGTGAAAGTCGCTCCATGCCCGGCACCACGAGCAAAACCACCCGGTTTATAAGAAAACGGATTATGCGATTGGTATTCAAAAGGACCAAGCGGATGGTTTCCAACATAAACACCATCGGCATAACCGCTGAATTCGGTACCCGGCGCACCGTATTGGAGATAATATTTACCGTTGTGTTTGGTCATAAATACACCTTCGGTAAAAGGTTGCAAAAAAGTATTGTCGTTGTATTCGCCAAATCTTTCCCAACCGTGTTCGTCATCGTTTAAAGCCAAGACCGGAATTCTTTCCCCTTCAGGTTGGAACGTCTTGCGGTTGAGTTTCATACCATATAAAGGATACAAATTACTCGAACCGTAATATTCATAGACTTCATCTTTTTCTTTGTCCCAAAAAATTTGCGGATCCCAAGCCGCAGCCTCCGATTTATGAATGAGTTCCTTCCACACGCCTTTCGCAGGATTGGTACTCATCCAAAGTGGAAAATCTTTACCGTGTGTTGAACCTACCACCAACAAAGTATCATTGACAAAAGATAACGACGGCGCGCACAATTCGTCATAAACCTTGTGCTCAGGACGAAGGAATTTACGCGAAATAAACTTCCAATCCGACATGTCTTTGCTATGCCAGTAACCCCATTGGTTAGTAGAAAAAAGATAGTATTCTCCTTTGAAAAAAGTAATTACAGGATCGGCTGTTGCACGGTGTTTTCCTTGGGTTACAAAATTGGGAATCGGGCAATACCCATAATCAATATTAATCGGATTGCAATACGTTTTTTGTTGGGCAATTCCATAATTTGAAATAAATAACAATAGCAGTAAGGCAATCCGATGTTTCATATAAAATGGTTTTAATTGATAGGTACAAAACTAACAGCCGTTCCGCCACCGGCAGCTAAAGCTAATTTCAGCTTGGTTTTAGAAGTTACGGTCATGGTTTTGATTTCGTAACTGATTGGGTTTTTCTCCCAATGAGCCGTTTTACTGTCTTGGTAAATGATGGCTTTATATTTTTTGTTTGGAGAAAGGAAATCCAATTTGATTTCGGTATTTCTTGCATTTTCATCAGTAACAGCGCCTAAAAACCAGTTTTCAGATTTCTTGTCTTTACGGGCTACTGTTAGATAATCTCCCGGTTCAGCTTCAAGGTATTTTGATTCTTGCCAATCGGCTGCCACGTCTTTGATAAATTGAAAAGCATCGAGATATTTTTCGTAGTTTTCCGGTAAATCGGCGGCCATTTGCAACGGAGAATACATCGTTACATACAAAGCCAATTGTTTAGCCAAAGTAGTATGAACCTGCTCTTTTTTGGTTTTGTCATAATGGCTCATTTTAATTTCAAAAATGCCCGGTGTATAATCCATTGGTCCGCCTAACAATCTTGTGAATGGTAAAATGGTTTCATGCATTGGCGGATTTCCGTTACTCCAAGCGTTAAATTCATTTCCGCGTGCTGCTTCGGCTGCGATATAATTTGGATAAGTTCTGTGGTAACCTGTCGGACGAGAACTTTCGTGTGAGTTGACCATCATTTTATAATCGGCAAATCTTCGGGCTACAAAGTTGAAATGGTTAACCATGGTTTGACCGTCATGGAATTCACCACGCGGAATAATTCGGCCCACATAACCTGATTTGGCTGCAGGATAACCATACTCTTTCATTAAGTTCAAAGCCCTATCCAAATGTCTTTCATAATTCGCCACTGAACCCGAAGTTTCGTGATGCATAATCATCTTAACGCCTTTGGATTTGGCGTAAGCGTTAATTTCGGCTAAATTATAATCAGGATAAGGTGTGGTAAAATCGAACACGTCTTCTTTCCAATTGCCGAACCAATCTTCCCAGCCTACGTTCCAACCTTCTACTAAAACACCATCAAAACCGTGTTTGGCTGCAAAATCAATGTAACGTTTTGTATTTTCAGTTGTCGCTCCGTGTTTGCCGCTGGCGATTAATTCCTTGGACTCGGTATTTTGTGCATTTTGACTGCCGGCATAATCCCAAGTTGATTTACCCACGTGCATTTCCCACCAAACACCAACATATTTCATAGGTTTGATCCATGAAGTGTCGGTAATTTTTGAAGGTTCGTTTAGGTTTAAAATCATTTTGGAACTTACAATTTCGCGGGCATCATCGCTTACCATAATCGTTCTCCATGGTGTAACAGATGGCGCTTGTAAGTAGGCTTTATCGCCAATAGCATTGGGCACCAAATGCGAAGTCAAAGCAAATGTTTTGGTATCTAAATCTAGATGCATAACCGGATAATTTACCACTGCAGCTTCAAAAATATTTACATACAAACCCTCAGAAGTTTTCATCATCAATGGCGATTGGACTCCGTATTTACCAAAAATTCTTTTTAAGCCAATACCATTGTTAAGATCTAACTTTTCAGTATCAACTTCTGACAATAAAGTCTCATTATAAGCATATTCCTGACTGTCAAAATCTCCGGGAATCCAGAAAGCTTTGTGGTTACCGGTTAAGTTGAACTCCGACTTTTCATCGGAAATAATAAAATAATTTAAATTAGGTTGTTTTGGGAATTCATATCTAAATGCCATTCCTTCATCATAAACCTTGAAGACGATGTTTATCCTTCTCTTGGTAGTAGTTTGAGACAAAGCGATTGTCATTTGATTGTAATGATTTTCTATGCTAGATTGCTCACCCAGAACAGGTTTCCATTTTTCATTGAAAGTAAAGTTTGCAATACTGTCAATTTTAAAATTGGTTGCCAAATCAGCATTGTCTTTGAGATAAATCCCCAAATGACTTTTCGAAATAACAGATTTGGTTTTATAAGTTAAAGTATAAGATGGTCTTCCGTTTTCTGTCAATTTAAAATCTAGCGTAATTTCTTTTGACGGCGATTGTATCGTTTGTGCTTTAAGACAAAATGCAAACAACAAAAAGACTGTAGTAATCGTATTTTTCATAAAATATATTTTTGCTAAAGATAGAAATTACTACTTACTTTTAAAAAAACCCTTCAGTATTTAGCCAAAGGGTTTTCTTCACATTAAACATAAAATTAATTAACTAAATCAAATTCTATTTTGTTAGTAGTATCAGAATTGGTTCCGATGAAAACTTGAAACTTTCCCGGTTCGGCTGTAAACTGTAAATCTGAGTTATAGAATTTTAAATCTTCCACAGAAATTTCAAAGGTTACCGTTTGTCTTTCCCCTTTTTTTAGGTTTATTTTCTGAAACCCTTTTAATTCCTTAATTGGTCTTGTGATGGTACCTACCAAATCTCTGATGTACAACTGAACTACTTCCTTTCCCTCAAAATTTCCGGTATTAGTTATATCTACAGAAGCTTTAATGGTTTCATTAGGCTTCATTGTAGAAGATGACAATCTCAAATTATTATATTCGAAAGTCGTGTAACTCAATCCGAATCCGAATGGAAATAAAGGTTCATTTCTTTCATCTATATAATTTGTTTTAAACTTTTCAAATATTCCTTCTTTGTTACCCAAAGGCCTTCCGGTATTTTTAGCCGCGTAATAAATGGGGATTTGACCAACACTTCTAGGGAATGTAGTAGTTAATTTTCCGGATGGATTTTCGTTTCCGAATAGTACATCGGCTATGGCATAACCGGCTTCACTTCCGGCGAACCATACATTTAAAATAGCCGGAACAGATTTATTTTCTTCTGTTATAACTAGTGGACGACCATCAAATAAAACTAAAACCACAGGCTTACCCGTTTTTAATAAAACTTGAAGTAAATCTTTTTGTGCTTGAGGAATTTCAAGATTAGTTCGACTACTTGATTCTCCGCTCATTTCTGCTGACTCACCTAAAGCCGCTATAATTACATCCGATTGATTGGCTATTTGCAAAGCTTCTGAAAGCAATTCTTCTTTTGTTCTATTATCTCTATGTAAGGTTTTGCCAAACATGGTGGCTCTTTCTTCCAAAGCAGCATCATAATCGAGATTACTGCCTTTGGCATATAATACTTTGGCTGAAGATCCGACTACCGATTTAATTCCGGCCAACAAAGCAATGGAATTTTCTTGCTTGGTCGCCACACTCCAAGTTCCCGCCATATTTTCTTTGGCATCTGCTAACGGACCGATCACTGCAATGGTTCCGGTTTTTTTTAGAGGTAAGGTCTGATTTTCATTTTTTAATAAAACCAATGATTCGACAGCAATCTTTTTGGCTTCGTTTCTGTTAGCAGAAGTGAAAATTTCTGATTCAGCACGATTGGTATCACAGTATTTGTATGGATCATGAAATAGTCCCAGATCGTATTTGGCGTTTAGAATTAATCTAACAGCATTGTCAATTTGAGACATAGACACTTTGCCTTCCTCCACTGACTTTGTTAGGGTGAGCAAAAACCCTTCGCTAACCATATCCATTTCAACTCCGGCATTTAGAGCCAAAGCAGAAACTGTTTGTGAATCACCCATTCCGTGTTCAGTCATTTCCATAATTCCGGTATAATCGGTTACAACAAAGCCTTTAAAACCCCATTGTTTTCTTAGCAAGTCGGTTAGCAACCATTTGTTTCCGGTGGCCGGAATACCATCAATTTCATTAAACGAAGCCATAACTGAAGCTGTTCCGGCATCAATAGCAGCTTTGTAAGGCGGTAAATATTCGTTAAACATTCTGAGTTTACTCATGTCTACCGTGTTGTAATCTCTGCCGCCTTCTGGCGCTCCGTAAAGCGCAAAGTGTTTTACACACGATAAAATAGTGTTGTTTTTAGTCAAATCGTCACCTTGATAGCCTTGAACCATGGCTTTGGCAATTTGGCTTCCCAGATAAGGATCTTCACCTGAACCTTCAGAGACTCTACCCCAACGTGGATCACGAGAAATATCTACCATAGGCGAAAACGTCCAATTGATACCATCGGCGCTGGCTTCTTGGGCAGCAATTTGAGCACTTCTTTTGATTAAATTCATATCCCAAGTACAGGACAACCCTAACGGAATTGGGAACGTGGTTTCGTATCCGTGGATAACATCCATCCCAAAAAGCAATGGGATTTTTAAACGGGTTTTTTCTACGGCAATTTTTTGAACTTCTTTGATTTTTTTAACTGATTTGATGTTAAACAAACCTCCGACTTTACCTTCTTCAATTTTTTTGGCAATATTTGAGCTATTGGCTTGACCGGTAGTAATATCACCTGAGGTAGGTAGGTTGAGCTGTCCTAATTTTTCTTCCAAAGTCATTCTTGACAATAAGTCGGAAACGAATACTTCTTTGGGCGCAATAGTAACTGTCGTTTTATTTTTTTTTGCTTTTTGGGCAAAGGCAAAGCCAGTCAATAGCAATAGAATAATGGTGGTTTTAAATTTCATTCGTGGCATTATTTTTTAACTTGTTGCAACATCCAATCGTAGATTTCTTTAGTATCATATACTCTACTCCAACTATCATGGTTGGCATCATCAAAAATAGTTAATTTGACATTGGTATTGCAAGCTTTTAATTTTTCATAGGCTGTGGCTGCGTAATTAAAGTCAACAGAGTCATCCAACAATCCATGAAAAATTTTAGTTGGAATGTCTTTAAGTTTGCATAAACTATCCTCTTGAACTACATTTACAAAGCCAGCTATTGGGACTAAAGCTGCAAAAAGTTCAGGATGTGCCAGTGCCAAATCCCAGGTTCCCCAACCGCCTAAACTCAATCCGGTTAAATAAATTCGCCTAGTATCGATATTGTTTTCTTTACAAATTTTTTGTATCAACTGATAGAGCGATTCCGCTTCCCAATTAGCGTTTAAAGCACATTGTGGTGCCAAAATAAAAGCGTCTAATTTGTTGTTTTTAATGTATTTTAAAGGGCCGTGTATTTTTAACTTTTCTAAATCGGTACCTTTTTCACCCGAACCGTGAAGGAAAACAATTAGTGGTTTTTTAGTTTTGACTACTTTGGGTTTGTGTAATAAATAACCGTAAGAGTAGTTTTCACATATTTGAGTGGAGAAGTAACTTCCTGATGTTTCTTGTGCAAAGCCAATTAAACTCAACCCTAAAAAAAAGAGTAGTACTATTATTTTCGATTTTTTTTTCATCTTAAAATCCGTGTTGTGCTGATGCAAATCCTAAATTCTGTAATCCGGTCTGAATTTCCGGTGCTTGCATGAATAAGTTCCAAAGGAATCCGGTTCTGTAATTTTCAATCATTGGCGCAATAGTTCCTTGGTCAATGGCTAAGTATCGTTTGGTTACCCAATCGTGATGAGGCGAAAAAGCATCATAAGGTCCTGCAACTCCTATTAATCTATCTTTCCAATCTTCGTTTTCATAAAAAAAACGCAATGCTTTCATTGATTCTTCAGGTGTATAAGGAAAAGATGATAAGGCTGCTGTTGGCGAAATCACACCTCTGTCATTGTTAGGTTGGTGTGCTGAATAGCCTGTTGTACCATTAGCATTACGAGAATAGCTGGCTGTTAAGCCCCAACAATCTTCACTGTAACCATTCCATGATAACGGATTTGCTATACAATATGCGTTCATAATTTTGGTATGATTTTGAGTCAGTGTCCAATAATTAGCATACTGATCGGTCAAACCTCTTGGATCTAGACCCAAATAGGAATAATGCGACCAAAACATAGGTCCAACGGTAGAAGTTCCATTATAATTGAATACTTTCGGGATATTGAAACTAGTTCCCGGGCTGACAATATTTCCACTTCTGGCCCAACCCTCATGATAAGCGGCGGATGGAATCGGATGTGTTGGAGATGCTGCACCCATGATATAAGTGATTAAACACTCATTATAGCCTTCCAATTTAAAATTCAATTGCCATTCGTAGTTAGGTGACCAATGCCAATACATGACATTTTCTCCTTTTGTGTACCAATTCCAATCAACACCTTTCCATAAATTATCCGCTTTTAAGGCTAAGGCTTGTTCCTCTGCATTACCATTTTTGAAATACTCTCTGATACAAATTAATCCTTGGCAAAGAAAAGAAGTTTCAACTATATCACCGCCATTATCCACTGTACCAAAAGGGACAACGTCTCCGTTATTTCCATTTATCCAATGTGGCCAAGCCCCGTGAAATCTATCGGCACTTTCAAGAAATGCAAGTGCGGTATTTAATCGGGATACTGCTTCACTTCTTGTGACAAAACCGCGTTCAATACCTACCAGAATTGTCATTAATCCAAATCCTGAACCACCTGTGGTCACAAGATGTTCATCAACGAACGGTTCATCAGTATGGTATCTTTCTCGGGCTAATTTTGAATTGGTTTCAGCATAATCCCAGAAGTATTTAAAAGCATCTTTTTGGGCTAAGTTAAGAATCTCTTCATCGGACAATACAATAGGTTCTTCTGTTTGCGTAGAGGAATCTTTAGAGCAAGAGCCAAAAAGTAGCAAAAGAGGTAAAAGGATAAGCATTTTGGAAATGTATTTCATGATTGATGATGAGAGGATTAAATTTTGAATTAAAAAGTCTGGCAGTGAACCGCCAGACTTTTTAAAATTTACATAAATTATCTACCAGCCAATTCTAACTCATACAATGAGTTGACATCTGAAGCTGATAAAGCTTTTTTCCACACTCTGATTTCGTCTAAGCTACCTGTCATTGGTTTATTCCAAGTATCTGCTGTAGTATCAACGTTTCCAAATGCACCAATTATTGGTGAAGTAGGAGAATCAAAAATAATTGAAGTATTTGAGCCTCTAATTTCAAACGCTGGATTTGAAGATTTAACTCCATTAATATAAATAATAAATTTATTAGTTGCTCCATCCCATGTAGCAACAACATGAGCCCATGTACCGCCAACAGCAATAGGACGAGCAACATGCTTACCAGGTGTTACTAAATTGTCAGCTATCATCCAAGGCTCTAAGTGCAATAGATTTTCATAGGCTTGACCATCAGAAGCTGTTGTTCTAAAACCGCTTTTAAAAACGATAGAATCGTTCACCGCTCCATTTTCTTCTACAGCTGGTCTTTGTCCAGTTTCAGCATACATGTTTAAATTCCCTTCCCATTCGTTAGGACGACTTAATGATAAAATCACTGAGACAGAACCTGTTGTAGGCGTCTGATTGTTTTTAAGTTTTGCCCATGCACTAATGGTATATGCATTCAGTGTTCCTGTCAAAGCTGTTATAGAAGGATATTTCATATAACCATTTGTCAGTTTTGCGCCCTGTCCTTTAATTCCATCTTCATAAGATGCTCCTACTGTAGTTGAAGGAGAAGTATTTGAAATACTTTCTTTGCCATTGCCATTCAAAGGCCAATAGGCAATCAAATCTGTTGCTCCGACTTCCCCTGCATTGTCATAACCTCCAATAGGTGGTAGTGAACTATCACTATCACTACTACAACTTGTTAATGATCCAAATGCAATGGTTAGAGCAAATGCTGAAATAAAAATTTTGTTCGTTTTCATAAAAAAAATGGTTTAAGTTAAATTAATTTTAATATCCTGGATTTTGAGTTAGTAAGCCTCCGCTTGTAATTATTTGATTTTGTGGAATTGGAAATAATTCATGCGTTCCAACAATAAATGTTTTTCCATCGGCAGCCATAGCGGTTGGTGCTTGACCGGTTCTGATTAAATCGAACCAACGATCGTGTTCCATTGCCATTTCGGCTCTTCTTTCTTTTAAAATATCAGAAAGCGTAACTGAATTTACTATAGCTAAACCGGCTCTGGTTCTTAAATCATTAATCCTATCTGTAGCTTCTGAATTCAACCCAAGATGATAGGCTGCTTCTGCTCGAATTAACAAAATGTCACTATATTTTAAAATCCTGAGGTTTTTAGCAGTTTGTGTACGGTCGCCATTCCAAGATTCTGCAATACTGCTTTGATAGGATTTGTAATTGTATCTTGGATTGGTCCAAGTTGTTGGTGCAACAAATCCATCCCAAAGTACTGAAGGAACAAAGATGATTGAACTACTTCTTCTAACATCTCCGGGTTCAAAAGAGTTGGCTAACGATAATGAAGGCGTATTAAAACCCCAACCTAAATCAGGAGTTCCTCTCGGTCCTTGAACATTGGTATAATCTTGTAAACCTTTTGTTAGTGTAGCTTGCACTTCATAGATTGATTCGGACCCATTTTCGCCAATTTCCTTCCAAACATCTGCGTAATTGGTCATCAAACTGTATTGGGCTGAACTCATTACGTTACCGCTCATGTCAAATGATTGTTGCCACTTTTCTTGGTATAAGTAGGCTTTTGCCAATAAAGCTTGTGCCGCTCCTTTTGATGCTCTTCCTTTATCATTGGGTGCATAAGCTCCTTTTAAAGGTAACTTGTCAATAGCATCTAACAAATCTGTTTCGATTTGTGCATAGGTTTCTGTTTTTGATTTTCTGACAAAGACCACTTCATTGATTTGCGCAGTATCATTAATATCGATTTTTGTAATTACCAAAGGTACGCCACCAAAACAACGAACCAGATCAAAATAACATAGTGCTCTGAGGAATTTTACTTCACCTATTAATCTGTTTTTGAGGCTTTCTTCAATAGACAATTGTTCTAAATAAAACAAAGCATTATTGGCACGATATATTCCGTCATAGCGACCTATCCAAACATCATTAAATGAAATGTCTGTCGGACCAAAAGTCAAATTATCAAGTCTTCCTTTATCAACTCCTGTATCAGTAAGGGTTGAACCTTTATCAGCATCATCAGAAACAATACTGGTAATTCCAATCCATGAAAATGCATACATGTTGTAATCTAATTGCTTATTGTAAACCCCGTTAACTAGTTGAACGGCATTGTTAGGATCATTAAGAAAATCAATCTCTGTCAAAGCATTACTGGGTTCAACATTCAAATCGTCTTCACACGAAAAGAAAATCAAAGTGAACAATAGCAATATGGCTGTTTTAAATTTTATGTTACAAATCATTTTCATAGTATTTTAAAGACTTACATTAAGACCAAACAAAAATGTTTTATTAGTTGGATATGCATCCAATTCAATTCCAGCTCCACCAAGAGGATTAGCATTATCACCGCCAACAACTTCAGGTGAGTAACCGGTATACTTGGTAAAAACAAAAGGATTAACTGCAGTGATATAGACTCTCACTTTTTCAATTTTGCTATAAAATTTTGGTATTGTATAACCAATGGTAATATTATTTATTCTCAAAAAAGAACCGTCTTCAAGAAAATATGTAGAAGGTCTTGGTATTTCATTATAAGGTTTTGGATTAGTTGCATTGGGCGTTGATGGCGTCCAAAAACTGTCTAAGTAACTGTATTCGATATTCTCTCCTCCAAAACGTTGTGCTTTTTTCCCGTTATAAACTTTATTGCCCCCAACACCATAAGTATCAACAGAGAAATCAAAATTTCTATAACTTCCACCTAAACTTAATCCGTAGGTGTAAGTTGGTAAATAAGAACCGGCAACAACCCTTTCATCACTATATATAAAAGCTCCGTCACCATTAATACCGAGCACATCATACACATAGAAACTACCTAAAGGTTGTCCAACTAATACTTGTTTAGTATATTCTCCATTACCTAAACCACCTCCAATTAATCTTGAAAAGTAGGCGTTATTGACTTTTGTCAACTCGTTTTTGTTATGCGAAAAATTTCCTGAAACCCAATATTTCAGATTATCGTTAATTTCACTATCCCACCTCAAAGAAATCTCAATTCCTTTATTGTTAACTTCTCCGGTGTTTACAGTCACTTCCCCAGGAGATAAAACCGAAGGCAATGATACCGGAAGAATCACATCTGAAGATGTTCTGTCGTAAACATCAATAGAACCAGAAAGTTTGTTGTTCAACACCTTAAAATCAAGTCCGAAATCAAATTCTCTCATAGTTTCCCATGTGAGATTTGGATCAACTTGATAAGGCTGATTACTTCCGGGGAAAATAGTTTGGTTATCTCCAAAAGCATAATTATAACCAGCGGCAAAAACAGGAATATTCAAGGCATTTAAAGAGTTAGCATTACCAACCTCACCATAACCGGCTCTTAATTTAAGATAATTAACAAACTTCACTTTTTCTAAAAAAGACTCATTAGAAATCACCCAACCGGCAGAAACCGCCGGAAAGTAACCCCATTTTTTCACATCTTGAAATGAACTGATACCTTCTCTTCTGATAGAAGCAGATAATAAATATTTATTATCATATTCATATTCTGCTCTTCCAAAATAGGCTATGGAAACAATTGGAGTTGAATGGTTATTAGAAACTACAGAACCTGGTGATGTTTCAGCATTAAAAGAAGACAGGTCTAAATACCAATAATTGGAACTTTCAGGAACATTAAAACGAGTACCTGATAAAAACTCGACATTATTTCTTGTAGTCCTTGACATACCGACAACAATACTAATATCATGTTTGTTAAAAGCTTTTTTATATGTTAAATAATTATCCCAATTCCACATATAATCATCGCTTTTATACTGTTGAAGTGTATTGTATTTTATTGGGTTATTACCAAAACTATTCTCATAATCTTGGAGGGTTTGAGTAGCATTTTGGGATAAATAGATATCAGCGTTTGAAGAAAAATTATAGCCTTTATTTAAAGCGTATGTCGCACCAAAATTGGAAGTGTATTTTAATTCTTTCAACAAAGCAATTTCGGCAGCTACCGAACCTGACATTACAATATTTTTACTTCTTTCATTGAAATAATGAAGCTGTGCAACCGGGTTAGCTACATTGTTAAAGCGGTCGCTACCATTAATGTCTATTAAACCGGTTGTAGGGTTTCGCAATGGCACACCCCATCGTCCATTTGGAAAAAAAACTGGAACAATTGGAGATTGTTTGTATGCATTTGTAAAAGCACTTACAGGTTTTGGTGTATTGTTTGCAATAGCTAAATTAAAATTTTGAGAAATTTTTACTCTATCATCAAATATTTTGAATTCGTTTCTTGAGTTGACATTGTTACGTTCGTATTCTGTCCCAATTAAAATCCCTTTTTCTTTATAATTTGTAGCTCCAAAATAATAACTAGCGTTTTCGTTACCTCCTGAAAAAGAAACATAATTACTCATCACTTCACCGGTATTTGTAACTTCATTTAACCAATCGGTGTTATAGGGTTGCTCAAAACTATAATAAGTGGAAGAGCCTGCAGCGACATTATTGTAATAAGCAAAACGATATGAGTCGGCCATTTCAACTTTCTTTTGGATAAACTTTTGACCGTAATAAGAATCAAATTGAACCTTTATTTTCCCTTGTTTTCCTTTTTTAGTAGTAACAATAACGGCTCCATTGGCCGCTTTTTGACCGTATATAGCTAAAGAAGAAGCATCTTTTAAAATATCAATAGTGGCTATCTCATTTGGGTTCAATCCGTTTAATCCGGTAGCTTCCACACCATCAATTAAATATAAAGGATCTCTTCCTCCTAAAACGGTTCCTAAACCTCTGATTCTTATCGAAGGATTGGCTCCCGGCTCATCATTGGTAACAATATTTACACCTGCTGCTCTACCTTGAATGGCTTGAATAGCAGATTGCGAAGGTGTTTTTACAATATCAGTTGCCTTTATTTGTGACACAGATCCTGTAATAGAACCCGCTTTTTTGGTTCCGTAACCTACTACTACAACCTCTTTTAGTAACTGATTACTTTCTTTAAGAGTAACCGTCATGTTTGATTGGGCTTTAATGGTGATAGTTTCAAAACCTATCATTGAAAATTCTAGTAAATCATTTAATTCGGTTTTTAAAGAAAAATAACCATCAAAATCGGTTGAAGTACTAGCACTTTTGCCCTTTACAGTAACATTAACTCCGGGAAGCGGTAAACCATTTTCATCTATTACTTTACCTTTTACTTCTTGAGCATGTGACACACTGGCAAAAGTTAACACCAGAAAATAAGCTAAGAAAATTTTCATTTTGTGATATTTGATTTTGTTTTAGTAAATATAGTGAACTAAATCGTTATAGTTGTGGCGTAAATTTACTACATTGCTACATCTTTATAAAAAATAAAAAATATAAATAACTTATTTTCAATGATTTAAAATAAGTTTTAGCAATAAAAAACTCATCGATACTAATCAGTAATGATGTAGCATTGATGAGTTAATAATTGATAATATACTTGAAATAAAATTAAATTATTGGCAATAAAATTGATAAAATTATGTATTTATCATAAACTTAGATAAACTGTCATCCGAAGAAAGTCTTAATTTTTTTCTCAATCGGTAACGATGAAGCTCAACACCTCTGAAAGAAATATTCATTAACGGAGCAATTTCTTTAGAAGAAAGATTCATTTTAAGGTAAATGCAAAGCTTAATGTCTTTAGGAGTCAGGATTGGATACTTTTTAGACAATCTTTGCACAAATTCTTCGTTGCTTTGGAGTAAGTTTTTTTCAAAGCTTTCCCATTCATTTTTATTAATGGCATTAATCTTAATTGATTTTTTAATGCTGTTTTTTAAATTACTGATGTCATTTTCAGATTCTAATGCCTTTTGAATACTCTCAATCATTTCTGATTGCTTAGCAATTGACAATGATTTTCCGGCAACTTCTGACGCTTTGGCTTGAATTTGAACCTCTAATATGTGTTTTTCATACTCCTGTAATTTTAACTTATTCTGTGCTTCCATCTCTAAGTGAAGAATTTCTTTTTGATGTTTTAATTCTTCTTCCTTCAACTTCAATTTCTCGATGTAGCGGATTTTATTCCATTTATAATAAAGATAAAAAGCACCGCTTATAATAGACAAATAAATTAATATCATCCAAAGAGAAATATACCAAGGTCTTTCAACATTAAAATTAAATGAAGCCAATTGAATATAATGCTCACCGTCATTATAATAGACAATTAATTCATGACTTCCGCTGGATAAATTACTTAGTTCAATATTGGAATTCTTTAAAGAACTGTGATTTTTTGCATCGTCAAGGGAATAAAAAAGTTCCTGCTTGTTATACCCATAATATTCTGAAATGACATCTAAGTTAATCGACTTATTATAACCTATAGTGGCCGCTTTTTCAGTAAAAATGCCATCTACAAAAGCCTCTAATTTTACACTTTTGTTGTTTGGTTTGGGCTTCGTCTTTTGGAGTTTAAACGCAAAAAAACCATCATCGAGGTTCAATAAATACTGGCCGTTGGTTTTAAAGACTTTAGTGTCTTGATTGATAATTTTTCCTTCATAATATTTCTCCGGAATCAGTCGCCAAACAAATTTATCATTAACCCTATTGATCACATAAAGCGATTTGTCCTTCAGAATAACAAAATTCTCATTATCGATTGGAATTAATTCGGAAATATTAGAAAACGATTTATTGAAATACGCATTAAGTTCCAATTTATCCGAAATAGCGTTATATGCATACCATTTGGCATTAATATAAAACAATACTTCGTTATTAAAATTGACCATTTTAACCCCATAATCATTGAGAATTTTATTTTTCTGAGTAATATTTTCAATTTTTTTGACCACAAAATCATCGTCAAAAAGTATTCGGTATAAACTTCTGTAATTATCCACTGCCCAGAGTTCATTTGGCTTATTCTGAACTATGTTTTTGATTGGTTTAGTAAGGTTTGAAAAGTATTTATAAGTTTTAAAATCAACCGGATTTTCATAAATCACGATGCCTGAATAATTAGCCAGAAAAAAATTATCGTGGAAATTACTCTTCAAAAACTTCCATCCGCCACTAATTTCATTGGCCTTAAACAATACATCATTTTGATAGATATATGTTCCATCGTTATGACCAATAAGATATTTATCGCCTACTTTCAAAATATCCCAAACTTGTCCTTGCGAATTGGATAATAAAGTTAAAGTCTTATTTTGGTACTTAAAAACTCCGTGATTAGAACCCAAAAGCAATCCGTCATTTAATGGTGCCAAAGTATAAACCGAGCCCAATATTCCGGTATTGTCTGAAAATATCTTATACGGCGAATTGATTTCGATATGGGAAATTCCATTGTCGAGTCCGAGCCACAAATCGTTTTCTTTGTCTAAGCCAATGCTTAAAATCGAGTTGTTCTTCAAAGCATTTTTTCGACAAATATTATTGTAGCTATTATTGTTTAGATCAATTACGTAAACCCCTTGAAAAGCAGTCCCAATGACCAATCTATCATTAGAAATGGCTTTGGCTGTAATGATAATTTCCCTTTTCAGCAATTCGTTTAACGGATGCATCCATGGCTTTAAAGTGTTATTTTCTTCAACATAAACACCGTTCTTTTGTGTAAAAAAAAACATTTTACCTTTGGCCTTATCAATAGCATGGATGATGTTTTCTTCCAGTAAATTCCACTTTTCAATCTTCTTGAAATCATTGTTTTCAAAAAGAAATACACCGTCTTTTACCGAAGCTGCGTAGATTTTATTCTCCACTAAAAAACAATACGAAATCTGAAAAGGAATCCTGATTTTTTTTGTCTTTCCGTTTTCTAAAACATAAAGCTCATTAAATGACTGGAAGTATATTTTGTTGTTATGCTTAAAAATTTTCCAAATTTCCTCATTAATTGACGAGCCAGTAAAGTAATTTTTGCCTTTAGAGAGTGACGTGTATTTTAGAATACCATTATGTCTTTTCCAAAAGCCAAACTCGTTATAAGAACCTGAATAAATTTTATCTCCATCAGAAAAGACAGACCTAATAATGGTTTTGTTGGGTAAACTGTATTTTTCCCATCGAACGCCGTTGAAACGAAGTAAATAGTGATTATTCGCAAAATAAAAAGCATTATCATTGCCTTGGGTTACGCTCCAAACTTGATTATCTCCGTTATAATTACTTTTGGTAAAGTTTTCCACAAACGGAAGCAACTCCTGAGCATTGACAAATGAACAGAGCAGTAAAAAGAAAAAGGCAATTTTATTTTTCACTTTGGGCAGATTAATACCCAAAAATAAAAAAACTTACGCCTTTTGATACTAATCCTAAATTAATTTCCATCTACGTAGTCTTGCAAATAAGCAAATCGTGATGTTAGTTTGCCATTTTCAGTGATTTTAGCGCGTTGTAAAATACCGTCTTTATCACCGTTAAAAAACGCCGGGATGACATGTTCCATAAACATTTCACCAAAACCTTCGCTGGCATCTTTAGGCAATTCACAAGGTAAATTGTCTACAGACATTACCATAATCGAACCAGGATGCGTAAACGAAACTTCTTTATTTTCAAAGGGTAAATAACCAAAAAATGGCTCGGCAATAGTCGAGGCTTTAATGGTACAAGCAATCGGTCCGTCAACATCGCAAGATATATCTGCAACGACTTTGATTTTACAATCCGCAGCTTTCAACATGTCTTGTGTTAAAATATCCGGTGCGTTATTCCCATGAAAATGACCGGCCATAAAAATATCCGCTACTTTGGTAAAACGTTCAAAATTGGAAGTGTATTCTTGTGGATTCTTATAAAAATCATTGTTATCTAACACTTGTCCGTCAATGCGTTTGTTATAATCTAAAACATCAATTTGAGTGTAAACCGGTTGTGAATAGACTTTATTCAAAAAATCATCAACAGAAACTTGTTTGATTTTCATGCCGTCGAGAATCTCTTTCGCACCCATACCGACTTTCCCGTGACCGGTTAAAACAATTTTGATATTAGGCAAGGTTTGTCTTTTCAAACGAACGATTAAATCTTCTTTACCATTTAAGGTTTCAGCCTTGGGCAAAGTAAACAATTCATATTTAATTCCAAAAGCTCTAAAACCATTGTATGCACCAACAATTCCGGCATAACGTCCGAAACCTATTAGTCGTCTATTGTTGGCATCAACGATTGTTTCATGATCGTACAACTCAATATTTTTTTCTAATATAGCTTGCAACAACTTACGATTGTGCACTTGCTTTTTTATAGTATGAGAAAAGAAAAAATACTTCTTATTCGGAATCAAATAATCAACCGGAATTTCTTTAACCCCAAAGAAAACATCACAATCAGAAATATCAGCTGTTACTTCAATACCCCTTTTTTTATATTCCTCATCGGTAAAAACCCTGATATCAGAGCTTTCTACTTTCACTATAGCATCAGGATGTTCTTGTTGCAATCTTACCAATTCTTCCGGTGTAAAAACAACTCTTCTGTCAGGTGGACTTTTTCTTTCTTTGATAATTCCGAATTTCATTCTCTTTTATTTTGTGCCCAAAAGTAGTTGTAACGAAAACGTTTTCAAAACTTTTTCTGAAAAATATAAATTGTGAAAAACCTGTTGAAAGCTTTGCAAAATATTAACCATACACCTAACTTGAATAATTATATTTGTGTTTCTATAAGTCTCAAAAATGAAATTCAAAAAATCCCATTATATACTACTCTGTTATTCGTTACTTTTAATTACAGCTTCCTGTTCTAAACAAGAGAAAACTGAAGAAGGTATTGTTAAAATTAATGAGAATGGCATTCCAATAATGCAACCACTTCAAGAAGCATTACCAAAACTTTCCAAGTCATTTATGGATGACAAAAAATATGGCACTGCTCTTTTTTTTGAAAAAACTTGGTCTGAAAAGAATGACAACGTAAGTTTTTTAGTAGCCAAGAACGGCCAAATCATCTATGAAAACTATATGGGTTACGCTAATAAACGAACCGATGAAAAGATAACCAAAGAAACACCATTACATATAGCTTCGGTAAGTAAGGTTTTGACTGCTACCGCTATTTTGATGTTAGTTGATGCTGAAAAAATAAAGCTCGACCAAAAAGTAGCTACACTAATAGACAGCTTTCCTTATCCTGAAGTAACGGTTCAAACACTTTTAAACCATCGAAGCGGCATGAAAAATTATGCTTATTTCACTTATGAAAAAAGCAACTGGGACAAGAAAAAAATCTTAACCAACGAGGATATTGTTAAGGTTATGATCGAAAAAAAGATCCCTTTGGAAACCAAAACTGATACCCGTTTTAGCTATTGCAATACCAATTATGCCATGTTGGCACTCATCATCGAAAAAGCGACCGGATTAAAATATCCCGAAGCCATGAAAGAAATGATTTTTACACCGCTAGGCATGACCAATACTTATGTGTGCGATTTCGAAAAAGACAGAGAAAACATAGTTCCCTCCTATAAAGGCAACAATGTAGAAATAGGAACCGATTATTTAGACGGAATTTACGGCGACAAAAACATTTATTCCACGCCAAGAGATTTGTTAAAGTTTGACACCGCACGCTACGCGCCTTTCTTCCTCAACAAAGAATTGATAAAAAAAACCTACCAAGGTTACAGCTACGAGAGCAAAGGACTAAAAAACTATGGTCTAGGCATCCGAATGGTCGAGTATGAAAAAGGCGAGCCTTTCTACTTCCATAATGGCTGGTGGCATGGTAACACATCTACTTTCATCAATCTGAGAAAAGAAAAAGTAACCATTATTGCGCTTTCTAATAAATTTACCAAGAAAACGTATCAATCTAAAAGATTAGCCGCTCTTTTTGGCGATTATCCATTCAAATTGAATGATGATAATGACGAATAATTTTCACTAAAACACCTTTTGCTAAAGCAACAAAATAGCCTATCTTTGCACTTTGATAATTCATAATTCAAAATGGGGTCGACTGGTTTTGACAGCAAGTCGAATTGAACAGTAAGCACGTCGAGCATGGTACCTTTTGCTCGTAAATCCAAGGGTACGAACTTATAAACGGCGAAAATAACTACGCTTTAGCTGCATAATCTGAATTAAAGTAAGATTTGCCAAGTCCCGATAAGATCGGGAAGCTGGATTCTCCTCAGAAGCCCTGGTTTATGGCGTCTGGCTCAGGGGAACCGTAAAAGTAAACCTAGGAAAGGTAATGTTCTGAATCCTTTCTGACACTGATAGAGCTAAGCATTAGGCCGCTGTCTTTGGCATAGCCTACTGTCGAAAACCCAATCAAAGACTAAACGTGTAGAAAGCTCTTTAGTTGCTTGTTTGGACGGGAGTTCGACTCTCCCCGACTCCACACCAAGCGCAGTTTTATTGCGGCTTAAAATAAAAAAATCCAACAAGTTCACTTGATTGGATTTTTTTATTTTAAGCCGTCAGCCTTGTAAAGGCTGAAAATTGCATTTGCAATTTTGGAATAACAGAGTTGGGCGAAGCCACACTCGGCGACTCCACAAAAAAGCTTCAAGAAATTGCGGCGTTTTTTTTTTAGAAGCAGACCATTTTGTTTTCTTTCACTACTGCTCCCGCTTTCCGCTACAATCTTTTTATTGCTTTGTCACCCTGAGTGCAGTCGAAGGGCTTTCCTTCAAAGCAATAAAAAGGATTTCCACTATTATCGGGGCTATAAACACGAACCGATTTTCTATCAAAAAAAACCTGTACGATTTCAGTACAGGTGTTTTATATATAAATTTCAAAAAACTTTATTCTTTTATAAATTTCCCGGTAGCACTACCTCTATCACTAACAATCTTAATAAAATAACTGCCACTTGGCAACCCCGAAACATCAATCGTTTCATCAGGACTAGTAGCCACTTGAACCAATTGCCCAAGTGTGTTATAAATACTTACCGAACTCATTACCAAACTTTCTTTCGCAGTAATGGTTAATATATCTTTTGTAGGCACAGGCGACAAACTAAATACACTGTTAAACTCAAAATCCTGATTACCCAATGCCTGAACAGTAGTAGTATAAGTATCTGTAATAATCGGGAAGTTATAATCAAAATAAATGCTGGCACTATTACTAAATGTATTACCAACCACCAACGTAGGCTTCGTTTTAATTTTAAACGCTACATAACCATCATTATTGGCATCATCGAAAGGAAGATTTATGTTTTCAAAGATAAATTCTACTTTATTTGTGGTATTATTAATTCTCGTCACAAAATTGTGACTGCTACTTTGCGGGATTAAGGTTGGGAGGTCAAACTTAGTAACATCAATAACATCAGCTACCACAATGTTCTCTGCTGCAAAAGTTCCGGTGTTCTCAAAACGAATGATATAATGAACATATTGCCCAACCATGCCTGGCGTTATTGTTGTTCCTTCCAAACAAGTTTTGTCATTAGGATCGTATGAACCAACCACTATTTGCTTCAAAGCACTTACATTGTCTTGAGGATTCTCATCTCCAATAATGGGATTAATTGTGGAAGAAAAATCGAGTTGATCTCCATTATTTACCGAAGGCGTTTCAGTTGGCGAATTAATATTAAATGTAACCGTAATTTGTCTGGTTTCAAAAGGTTGCAGATTTATTATATCCCAAGATAAAATGCCTGTATTTTGATTCGTATAAATTGGGTTAGCAGAAACCAAATCAATATAATCATCTTCAAATTCTAAAGTAACTGAACCAGATTGTACCTGATTGCCTTTGTTTTTACAAACTACTTTATAAACAGCGTCAAATCCGGGTCTTGCAGGTGATATCGGAAACAAAACAACTTCCAAATCGTTAAGATTGCTACTTGAACTTAAGCAAAAATTTTGAGTAAAAGGACTTGCAGTATCCGGAAATGTTACTGTAATTGAACTCGGAGAAATAGTAAAATAATCCGAATTTTCAAGAATTGGGGTAATCGTAAATGTACCAGAAGAAACAGGTATAGTGAAGTCTCCGGACAGATTACTAATTACTGTCCCCGAAGTTGTACCATTAGTAACTGAAAATCTCTGGTTGGGGATAATAATATCATTATTATCACAGCCATTATTGTCAATGTCAAACTTATGACTCCCATTTACATTGTAAAATATACCACCTGGTGTAAAGCTACAATAAGTAGTTACATGACAATTACTATACCCATACAATCCAATTAAATTTTGGATAGCAGTTACCTGATCTTCATCTGCACAGATGTACTGAATATTAGGGTTTAAACCAAAAACTAAAGACGATTCGATAGCACCATTCTTTATAAATAAGGATGTTAGTTGATTTCCTTGACAATATAGAGTATACAAAATTCGCAACTCACTAACATCTATGGTAGTAAGTTGGTTATCCATACAATAAAGTATGGTTAAATAAATAGAATCATTAACGTCAAGTGACGTAAGTAGGTTTTGTTCACAAAACAATTGCTGTAGATTAATCAATCCGGAAAGGTTTAGAGAAGTAAGTTGGTTTTGACTACATCTAACTGAATAAAGGCTTGTCAATCCACTGAGATCTAGGGAAGTAATAGAATTGTTAAGACAATTTATTATTTGAAGGTTTGTCAGTCCACTAACATTAATCGAAACAAGTTGATTTGAATAACATTCCAATTCCCTGAGATTAATCAAACTACTTAAATTCAATTCCAAGATTTGATTATTATTACAATATAGATACCTCAAATTTGCAAAACTTGCTATACCTTCCAAATTTGATATTGTACCAAAATTTAAATTCAATCGGTATACCTCTAAAGCTTCACTTATTTCAATATCTCCATTATCATTCTGATCTATTTTTATTTTGGTTCCTATTGAATTATATGCAATATCCGCTATTGCACTTGACTGCAATAACTTCGCCTTAAAATTAGCATCAGGAATATTTACAATTTGCGAATTTGCGGTAGAAATAGCAAACAATAAAACCAATAGAGTGTAAAGTTTTTTCATAAAAATAGTTTGAGCCTCAAATATATAAAAAATCATTTGTAAGACTATACCATATTTAAATTAACGATTTTCAAAAACTCAAAACTTTAACAAAAATGGGCTATACCCTTACTCAAAATCCTGTAGGGATGATATATTGGCAACAACAGACTTCAACACGTTGCTCAACAAAATCAACGCCTCACAACCTCTCAGCACATATCTCAAAAATCCTTTAACAAACATTTAATACTATGCATGCATATAATGGCAAGGGGTTTGTAAGTGCTTTTGTGTGAAATAATTCACAACCAATTTAAAAATAGGAAATTATGGAAACTACACAAAGTACCTCAGAAACCGGACATGCTATCAATGTCGCCAATTTCGAAACATTAATCACTGCATGCCTTGGTCACGGTGCAATCTACAACCCTGTAAACACCGCCATCCAAGTACCACAACTCCAAGCCAAACTACTCTTGGCCCAACAAAAACTCAACACCACCGCATTACAAAAATCAATTCTAAACACGGCAATAAATGAACGCATAGAAGCTTTCAAAGGTCTTGAAGTATTATGCACACAAGTAACAAATGCCTTCGCAGTCTCGGGAGCTACCGATCTTGATGTAAGCGACTTGCAAACCATCAACAAAAAAATCCAAGGGGCTAAACAAAAAAAAGCAACACCAACACCCGAAAATCCCACACCATTACAAGTGTCAAATTCGCAACAGTCTTATGACAGCAAAATCAATTTCTTTACCAACTTTATCCAATTCGTAGAAACAAAACCAATCTATAGTCCAAACGAAACCACACTCTCAGTAGCAACGTTGCAATCAAAATTGGCAGAGATGATACTAAAAAACCAAAGAGTTGATGTAGCCACTTTTGATTACAACCAATCCTTAAATGCCCGTAACGACGAATTCTATAACCCTACATCAGGGCTAGTACAACTCTCAAAAGACATAAAAAAATACGCCAAAAGTATTTTCGGAGCCGCCAGTCCTAGTTATAAACAAATAAATAGTATCGAATTCAAAGCACTCTAATAATCCGTTAACATAATACCTTTACGAGAAGCCAAAACGATAGTTTTGGCTTCCTCTTTAATACTTCTCCCCTCCGCTTTAATACTTCTCCCGTCCGCTTTGATACTTCTCCCATTCGCTTCGATACTTCTCCCGTCCACTTTAATACTTCTCCCATCCACTCTGATACTTCTCCCATCCGCTTTGATACTTCTCGCGTCCACTTTGATACTTTTGCCATCCACTCTGATACTTCTCCCATCCGCTTCGATACTTCTCCCACCCTAAACCACTTTTCAACAATCCTCATCATCACTACCTCGATACAATCAACTAGAGAAACCCACCACCATACTACATAAAAAAACACCCGCACAATTATAGCACGGGTGTTTTTAATTTCTATTCTTTTATTCGACTTATCGCTTCAACGTAAAGTGCGCTTTAAATTGCTTCATGCCGCCTTGCTCCGGATAATCCACCGTAAACCAGTAATCGGTTGAAGGTAACAGTTGTCCGTTGTAGGTTCCATCCCATCCATCGCCTGCTGAACTAATTTGTTTCAGTAATTTTCCGTAACGGTCAAAGATGTAAATCTTAGTCATCCCGGAGAAGCTCTCCAATCCTCTCACATTCCATGTATCATGAATACCATCACCATTCGGAGTAAAGTAATGTGGGTAATCTATTACTTGTACATTATTAATGATAAACTCCTCACAGCTAAAGGCCAATCCGCCCTCAGTATCC
>NZ_JBKBOL010000008.1:0-160039 GCF_046293665.1 Flavobacterium sp. | reverse complement strand
GTGAGGGCGGAACTACAACAGTAGTTTACAATGTAACAGATAAGTGTCATACAAGTTCAGTAACCAGAACCTTTACTATCACAGCTCCTGCAGCGGTAACTACCAACGCACCGGCTAATGCTTCGGCATCAGCATGTGCTTACGCAGACCAAGCAGCGGTGAATGCAGCTTTTGCAGCATTCTTAAATGGATTTAGTGTAAGTGGCGGATGTGATCCAAGCGGAAGCTTTACAGGTCAACCAGTTGCACCGGTATTGTGTGAGGGCGGAACTACAACAGTAGTTTACAATGTAACAGATAAGTGTCATACAAGTTCAGTAACCAGAACCTTTACTATTACAGCTCCTGCAGCGGTAGTTGTAATTTCACCAGACTCAACGGTTGTTAATTCTTGTGATTATACTGATCAGTCTTCATTGGATGATGCATTTGCTATATGGTTGAGTCAGTTTAGTGTAAGTGGAGGATGTGCTCCGGTAGGAAATTACGGATCGCCAGTTGCACCACCATTGTGTAGTGGAGGAACTACTACAGTAACTTATGCAGTAACTGATAAATGTGATTCTCCGGAAGTTACAGAAACATTTACGGTATTACCATCAACAAAACTTCAAATTATATGTCCTGCTAATAAAACAGTTGAATGTGGTAGAGATGTTGCTGCTGAATTTGATGCATGGAGAGATTCATTTGGATTCACTGGTGGATGTGCAAATGCAGTTTCAACTGATTTGTCACAATTACAAGCGCCAGAGCCAGGTCACTCAATAACTGTCACATTTACGGTGACTGATAATTGTCAAACTGTTTCATGTACGGCTACATTCACTGTAGAGTCCTGTGAAGGTTGTACTATAGGATATTGGAAAACCCATACAGATAGATGGTGTCCTTCTTATACAACTTGCGATCTATTTGGCGATGTGTTTACAAATGCACCAGCTAACTTAGCTAATATGACGTTGTTGCAAGTCCTCAATATAGGTGGAGGTGGTATCTATAACCTAGCTCGTCAAGGAGTTGCCGCCTTATTAAATGCTTGTAGTGATGAAGTTAATTATGCTGGATATCAAGATGTTGAACAGTCAATTATTGATGCGGTTAATCAAGCTTATGCAACTGGAGGAAATGCTCCAGGAATATTGGGTTCTCAATTAGATACGTTTAATAATGCGGGATGTCCTTTAGGAGGAACAAGAGCTACTTCTGCGTCAAATTGTAATTCAAGTGCAGCTACGCCAAGTTTAATATCAGCACTTCAAAGAATGAGTATTAAAGTTTACCCTAATCCAACGACTAATAATTTCAATGTTGGATTGACAACTGTAAGTGATGGTAAAATTTCACTTGTTGTTTATGATATGTTAGGAAGATTAGTTGATACACTTGAGTTAGATCCTAAAAACTCTCTAGAAGTTCAAATTGGAGATAAGTATCCTTCTGGAATCTACAATGTAATTGTTACTCAAGGAGCAGATGTTAAAACTGTAAGAGTAATCAAAAGATAATTTAAAATGATTTAATAAATAAAAAGCCTCTTCATTATGAAGAGGCTTTTTTTGTATGAGAAGATTTCAATGATTATTTAAGATTCTTTTTTTCTTAATGATACAATAATTCCGGTAAGTAGTGAAAATGCGATGAATCCTAATGAAACCCATTCCGGAAATTTGTAATAATGGACAATCAACATTTTGATTCCGACAAAAGTTAGAATAGCAATCAAACTATACTCGAGGTAACTAAATCTTTCTAACATATTAGCCAAAAAGAAATACATAGAACGCAGTCCAAGAATGGCAAAAATGTTAGAACTAAAGACTAAAAAAGGATCAGAGGTAATCGCTAAAATTGCGGGAACGCTATCCAAAGCAAACAACATATCCATTACTTCAATTACAATTAAGGCAACGAAAAGAGGTGTAGCGGCTGTAATATGTCTTCTTTTTACAAAAAAATGTTCCCCTTCAGCGTGGCTGGTGATTGGAATTATTTTACGCAAGTTTCTGTAGACAAAAGATTTTTTCGGATTAAATTCATCTTCCTCTCCTTTAAAAAGCATTTTGAAAGCAGTGAAAATTAAGAAGGCACCAAATAAATAGGTCATCCAACTGAACTTGTTAATCAAAATGACTCCAAAGAAAATCATCAATCCTCTAAAGACTATAGCGCCAAGTATACCCCAAAACAAAACCCTATGTTGGTATTTTTGAGGAATTTTGAATGAAGCAAAAATTACGGCAATGACAAAAATATTATCGACACTCAGCGATAACTCTATGAGATAACCTGTGATGAACTTCATTGTTGCTACAGCTGGTTCTATTCCGGTTGGATTGGCTACAAGCTCGTTTTTATATATCCATCCCACAACAAAACTAAAAATAAACGAAAGCGAAACCCAAATCCCGGTCCAAATCCCAGCCTCTTTTGGCTTTATTACATGCGGATTTTTGTTGAAAACGCCCAAATCAAGAGCAAGAAAGAGAAAAATTAAAGCTAAAAAAATAATCCAAACTGTCATGATGTTCTTATTTAGTTGATGCAAATATAATGGTTTGAGTAATCAGAGTACAATTATTAATGATTGAGAAATAAAAGTTTTAAACAATCAGTTTTTAATAATTTAATAAATTGACCCCTAAAAAAATAGGGTTATTTTATTTTAAAATAAAAATATAGCTATATTTGCATCAAATTAATAGGGTATAACATTAAAAAAAAATAACTTTATGTCAACTTTACGTTTTCAAGCATTAAAAGATGCATCAGGTAGAAAACCTGTAAAATTTGAAGAAGCTGATAAAAAATCAGCCATTTTCGGTGCCAATGTGTTTAATGATAAAGCAATGAAGCAATATTTGACTTCTGATGCTTACAAAGGTGTTAAAGACGCAGTGCAACATGGAACTAAAATTGACAGAAAGCTCGCGGATTACATAGCAATGGGAATGAAAGAATGGGCTTTGTCCAAGGGTGTAACTCATTACACGCACTGGTTTCAACCCTTAACAGGAACTACAGCTGAAAAGCATGATGCTTTTTTTGAAACTTCTTATGATGGTTCAGATCCGGTTGAAAAATTTGGTGGTGGGCAATTGGTACAACAAGAACCGGATGCCTCTTCTTTTCCAAATGGCGGTATCAGAAATACATTCGAAGCTCGTGGTTACACTGCTTGGGATCCAACTTCACCAGCATTTATCTTTGGAACAACTTTGTGTATTCCAACAGTTTTTATCTCTTATACCGGTGAAGCTTTAGATTATAAAACCCCTTTATTAAGAGCTTTAAATGCTGTAGATGAAGCTGCCACGGAAGTATGTAAGTATTTCGATAAAAACGTTAAAAAGGTTACCGCCACTTTAGGTTGGGAACAAGAATATTTTTTGGTTGATTCATCTCTGGCAAATTCTCGTCCTGACTTAATCATGACCGGAAGAACTTTATTAGGACATACGTCTGCTAAAGGGCAACAATTAGATGACCATTATTTCGGTTCAATTCCGTCGCGTGCGTTAAATTATATGAGAGAATTGGAAGAAGAATGTATGCTTTTGGGAATTCCTGTAAAAACGCGTCATAATGAAGTAGCGCCAAACCAATTTGAATTGGCTCCAATTTTCGAAGAAACTAACTTAGCAGTTGACCACAATTCATTGCTAATGGATGTGATGTCAAAAGTAGGCGAGCGTCATGATTTCAAAGTATTGTTTCATGAAAAACCGTTCAAAGGCGTAAATGGTTCAGGTAAACATAACAACTGGTCTTTGGCTACGGATACCGGTGTGAATTTGTTGTCTCCGGGTAAAACACCTATGAGTAACTTACAATTCTTGTCGTTTTTTATCAATACTATTAAAGCGGTAAATGAATACGAAGAATTACTTCGCGCAGCCATCGCAACCGCCAGCAATGATCACCGATTAGGAGCCAATGAGGCACCACCGGCAATCATCTCAGTATTCATTGGACAACAATTGACCAAAGTGTTAGAAGAGTTAGAAGGCGTAACCAAAGGAAAATTATCACCTGAAGAAAAAACCGACCTGAAACTTAATGTGGTAGGTAAAATTCCGGATGTATTATTAGACAATACAGACAGAAACAGAACTTCTCCTTTTGCA
This sequence comes from Flavobacterium sp., assembly GCF_046293665.1. Lineage (GTDB taxonomy): Bacteria > Bacteroidota > Bacteroidia > Flavobacteriales > Flavobacteriaceae > Flavobacterium. The sequence continues at coordinate 155,912 of NZ_JBKBOL010000008.1, read as the reverse complement.
TTTACCGGAAATAAATTTGAATTCCGTGCAGTTGGTTCTTCTGCCAATTGTGCCAATGCAATGACAACGTTGAACTCTATTGTGGCCAAACAATTGAAAGATTTCAAAAAAGAAGTGGATGCTTTAATCGAGAAAAAAGATTTAAAGAAAGACGAAGCTATTTTCAATGTTTTAAGAGAATACATCAAAGAAACCAAAAACATTCTTTTCGAAGGCGATGGTTATAGCGATGCTTGGGAAAAAGAAGCTAAAAAACGCGGATTGAGCAATCACAAAACTACGCCAGCCGCTTTGAAAGCCAAAGTGTCTAAAAAAGCATTAGACTTATTCAAAGATTTGAGCGTAATGAACCACGTAGAAGTAGAAGCGCGTTACGAAATTGAATTGGAAGAATACACCAAAAAAATTCAAATTGAAGGCAGAGTTTTAGGCGATATTGCTCGCAATCACGTAATTCCAACAGCCATTCGTTACCAAAATACTTTAATCGAAAATGTACGCGGCTTGAAAGAAATCTTCGGTAAAGACTTTGAAAAAATTGCCAAAGAGCAAATCTCTTTAATCAAAGAAATTTCAGCGCATATCGAAGGAATCAATTCTAATGTAGAAGCAATGACCGAAGCCCGTAAAAAAGCAAACGTGTTAACCGATGCTCAAAAAATGGCCGAGGCTTACTGCGACAAAGTAAAACCATACTTTGAAGTAATCAGAGAACATTGCGATAAATTAGAGTTGTTGGTAGACGACGAGATTTGGACCTTAACTAAATATAGAGAGTTGTTATTTACAAGATAATATATAAAACTCGTTTTAAATAAAAAATCCCGTCTTGTTTCAACTCGACGGGATTTTTATTAAATATTTTTAGAGTTATATCTGTGTAACAGTATAAGTTGCAGAACCATTGAAGTTTATTATTAAATCAACTCTGAAGTTCTTTGGTGTTGTTGTTACATTCGGAAAAGATATAGTAGTTCCTGAAAAATCAAGAGTGCCATCCGAAAGGAGGTCTCCAAATACCCCACAACTAGAAGACCCTGAAGGATAAGGGTAATTGATTAAAAACTCATTATTATTAGTAGTTATTCCGTTAGCGATAAATGAAAAAGTATTTGTTGAAGTGTTATATGTTGAATTTATTTGTACACAACCAAACTGATTAATTAATACTGGTGCGAATGGTCCCGAATAAAACTCCATTTGACTGCCTCCAAAATGCTGAATTTCTAAGATATAATACCCGTTAGAAGGAACAGTGTATGCACTGCCTCCTATAGTTAAATTTTGCGAAGCATTTAATCCATATACAGTAGCATTTGAATTATTGTCAGCTAAAAATTTTATCTGACTACCAGAAGTTAAGTACTTATATCCATAAAAAGAGTCGCCGTTACTCGCAAATAATAATGAAGTAGCAGGATTAAAACTATTAAAAGTTCCATATAAATACAATTGATTCGGTACAGCTCCAGTTGAGCCTGAAGTTGGTAACGACAGTTCTCCAGCATCATTCACAGTCAATTGATAAGGCGTTCCATTTGGCGAAACCAAAGTGATTCCTTCTCCTGGTGATGTAACCAAGCTGTCAGCAGCCATTGCATAAGGAACAGATAACAATTGTGTTGTTCCAACTGCAACATAATTTGTTCCACCGGTAACATCCATTTCTACTTTTAAAAATTTGGAATTGGTTCCCCAATTAATCGTATTAAATACACCCGAAACCACCGTTCCTTGACCAATAGTAAGGTTGAATAAACCTTGTGCAGTAGTGGTTTTTAATTGCGTTTCAGAATATAAAACTGTTCCGGTTGCGGTTTGGTCTAAAATGGAAAGTTTAACCCTAACATTCGAACTCACTACAGGATTTCCGGAACCGTTTAAAGCAATGGCTTGATAAGAAATACCTTGTGGCACTTGCGCAAAGGTCAAAAAGGAAATAAAAAGTGCTGATAATAGTAATATTTTTTTCATAATTGATTTTGTAATTGAAATTTGACGTTGTATTTTTTATCGTTTGATGATTTTAAAGGATTTAATGTTTTTATTATCGAATTGAATCAAATAAACTCCGGCTTGTAACTCTGTTAAATCTAAAGCATTGTTGGTCGTAATTTGTTTTTTTGAAATTAATTGTCCCGATAAATTGTAAATCGATACTCTCTCATTCAAAAGATTTGTATCGGTTTTAAAAGAAACTGTCGCGGTAGTCGGATTTGGAAAAACGATGATCTTTCCGCCGAGTTCCAATTGCGGTACTTCAAGCGCTTGTTGGGTTTGTGCCAATAGACCAATGATGCCCGTACTGGATTGGTTTTGATTCTGTAGTACGACTACAATTTCACCAACAGAAATAGAAGAACCGGGAGTGATAAGACTTCCCGAATTCACTGATTGAACAACTGATTGGGCTTTTCCGGTAAAACCCAACATAAGTAGTAAAAGGAATAATAATTGTTTCATAATTAAAGTGTTTGACTACAAATGTAAATAATATTTTTATCTATCAGTGGATATTTTACCGGTAGCCATACTATTTTTACGTAACTTTCGTTATAAAATAAACCTAATCCAATGTTGCGTAAAATCATTACGGTTATTATCTTGCTGATTACTGCAAATACTTTTGCACAAGAACAGTTCAATCTTTATTTCGACAGTAATAAATTTGAATTGACTAAAAAAGAACAGAATAAATTCAACCAATGGATTTTAGCCAATAACAACAATAAAATTGTAGCGATTCACGGTTTTACCGATGAAGATGGAACTTCAGGTTTTAACGATACTTTAGCCCAGAAAAGAGTCAATTTCATTTTTAATATTGTAAAAGACCAAATCAAAATCAGAGAAGATTTTAAAACCATAAGTTTTGGCGAAAGTTTCAAACAGTCTGAAAACAAAGCCGAAAATAGAAAGGTAACGATTTATTACATCCTCGAAAAAGACATTCCACGTGAGAATGAAATTCTAGGCATTAAGCAAGATGAAGTTTTAGATGAAGAGCAAACTAAACCCGAAATAGACTATCCTGAAAAATTAATCTTCGAAAACCCCAACGGAACCAAATCAGAATTCAAACTCGATCGAGAGTTTATGAAGAAAGTCGGCAATGCCAAAACAGGAGAGAAATTGACCATTGAAAACCTAAATTTTATCATCAACACCTATGCGGTTGTCAATGAATCTCGTGGAAAGTTATATGAACTCTTACTGGTTTTGCAAAGTAATCCCGAATTGAAAATTGAAATTCAAGGTCATTTGTGTTGTATGCCGGTCGATCGTACCGATTTATCAACCCAAAGAGCCAAAGCGATTTACAATTTCTTAATCAAAAATGATGTTTATCGCGCCCGATTGTCTTATAAAGGTTTTGGAAGTACACAACCTATTTATCCCATACCGGAAAAAAATGAAACAGAAAGGGCTGCCAATCGTCGGGTTGAAATTTTAATTGTAGAGAATTAAGATGAAGAAATTATATGTCATTTTATTGTTCTTCCCTTTTTTTGGATTTTCTCAACAACAGTTTGAAGTGTTTTTTGATTTCAATAAAGAGTTCCCAAACCAAGTCTCATTGACAAAATTAAACCAATGGATTAAAGAAAATAAATTGGCCGAAGTCACTGCAATGCTAGGTTTTTGCGATAGTGTAGATGATAGCCAATACAATAAAGATTTGGCCATGCGCCGAATTAATTCAGTCTTAGCTTTGTTGAAAAATGACTCGATAAACATTAGTGATAAAATAGAGTTAAAGCCTTTTGGTAAAGATTTTAAGTATTCCAAAAAGCAAGAAGAGAATCGGAAAGTAGTCTTTTTTTATTCGTTGAAACATGAGAAGAATGCAGAAAAATTGATTGGTGCAAAAGAGGAAGCGCCAATTTCTCCATTTGACACTCAAGCATTAGTTGAAAAGGAAGTGTCGGAATTGCAAACCAAATTCAAGAATGCTAAAAAAGGAGATTTGATTAAAATCAATAACATCAATTTCTTTTTTAATTCAGAAAAAATTGAGGAGCTATCCATGCCGATATTGGAAGAATTGCTTCAGATTTTATACGATAATCCAAAACTGAGAATCGCCATACACGGTCATATTTGCTGCAATCCGAACGGTATGGATACCAAATTGTCCTACAGAAGAGCGTTGGTTATTTTTAAATACTTGAGAGACAATGAAATCGAAATGAACCGATTATCCTATAAAGGTTTCGGCAGCAATGATCCAATTTATAAAGTGCCCGAACGAAATGAAGCGGAACGAAAAGCCAATCGTAGGGTTGAAATTTTAATCGTAGATAAATAATGAAATGTAAAATATTCATATGGCTATTTTTGGTTTCCCTGAATTGTTTAGGGCAAAAGCAATTTGAAGTTTTTTTCGATTTCAATAAAGACTTTCCTAATCAAAGTTCTATACTAACATTAAACGAGTGGATTGCCAATAACAAAGAAATAGAAATTACCAAATTGCAAGGTTTTTGCGACAGTATAGATACCAAGGATTACAATAAGCATTTAGCCGAAAGACGCATCGCCAACGTTCGTAATTTATTAGAAAAAAGCGGTTTGAAATTCAGCAAGAACTTAGAGAAAATAGCCTTTGGTAAAGAATTTAAACAGTCAAAGATTCAAGCAGAAAACAGAAGGGTAACTATTTTTTATACCGAAATCGCCCCAAAACTTGTTGAAAGCGAACTCACCAAACAAATCAAAAATTCCAAAGTAGGCGAAACCATTAAGTTGCCCAATATTTATTTCTTCAATAATTCGGCACGTGTTGTGCCCGGTTCCGAACCCACGCTTTATGATGTACTTTGTGCTTTAGAAGAAAATCCGAAGCTTAAAATTGAAATCCAAGGCCACATTTGTTGTCAGACCAAAGTTGATGTTGGTGATGTTTCTACGGCTCGTGCCAAGGCCATTTACAATTATTTATTGCGCAATAAAATCGACAGAAAGCGAATGTCTTATAAAGGTTTTGGGGTTTCCAGACCAATCCACAAAATTCCGGAACGCAATGAAAATGAAGCCAACGAAAACCGTCGTGTAGAGATTTTAATCCTGGAAAATTAAACACTATTTCTAAGTGTCTAATAATCTAACAATCGAAAAATCTGATTATCTTTGCGCCACAACAACACACACTACAAAATGAGCTCTGATAACAGTCAACGCTACAATCTCCGTGGAGTTTCAGCTTCTAAAGAAGACGTGCACAACGCCATCAAAAACATCGACAAAGGATTATTCCCAAAAGCTTTCTGCAAAATCGTTCCCGATTATTTAACCAATGACGACAATTATTGTCTGATCATGCATGCCGATGGCGCCGGAACCAAATCGTCTTTGGCGTACATGTATTGGAAAGAAACCGGCGATATTTCTGTGTGGAAAGGCATTGCACAAGATGCATTAATTATGAATATTGACGATTTATTGTGTGTTGGAGCAACAGACAATATTTTGTTGTCTTCTACTATCGGAAGAAACAAAAACTTAATTCCGGCTGAAGTGATTTCTGCCATTATCAACGGAACAGAAGAATTAATAACTGAGTTGAAAACTTTTGGTGTAACCATTCATTCTACCGGTGGCGAAACTGCCGATGTGGGTGATTTGGTTCGAACGATCATTGTAGATTCAACGGTTACCGCACGAATGAAACGCTCTGATGTAGTTGATAATGCCAATATTCAACCGGGCGATGTGATAGTTGGTTTGGCTTCTTTTGGTCAAGCCAAATATGAAAAAAGTTATAACGGCGGTATGGGAAGTAACGGACTAACATCGGCACGTCATGATGTTTTTGCCAAATATTTAGCCGAAAAATATCCGGAAAGTTTTGATGCCGCGGTTCCAAACGAATTGGTTTATTCGGGGAATACTAAATTAACCGATGCAGTGGAAGATTCTCCAATAGATGCCGGAAAGTTAGTTTTATCGCCAACCAGAACTTACGCTCCGATTATCAAATCGATTTTAGATAAATATTCTCCAAACGAAATTCACGGGATGGTGCATTGTTCCGGTGGTGCGCAAACTAAAGTATTGCATTTTGTTGATAATGTCCACGTTATCAAAGACAACTTGTTTCCTGTTCCACCATTATTCAAATTAATACAAGAAAACTCCAAAACCGATTGGAAAGAAATGTACCAAGTGTTCAACTGCGGCCATCGCATGGAATTGTACGTGCCTCAAGCCATTGCTCAAGATATTATCGCGATTTCCGAATCTTTTGGCGTAGCGGCACAAATTGTGGGTAGAGTAGAAGCTAGCGAAAGCAAAAAGCTAACTATTGAAAGTGAGTTTGGGAAATTTGAGTATTAAATTCATTTGCAAATGATAATCAATCCTAAAAACGGAGTAGACCAATTGTTATTCGGCATGAAGCAAAATCATGTAGAAGCTATTTACGGCAAGCCATCGAAGCAATTCAAGGACGATGATGGTAATGTGATTTATTTATACAATAATCAAAAGCTGCGCTTAACGTTTTATGAAGATGAAGCTTTTCGTTTAGGATATATTATCACTTCAAATAATGCAGCAACACTTTTAGGTAAAGCTGTTATAGGTAAAAGTGTTAGCGAAATCAAATCGGAACTGCCTTTTAAAACTTGGGAAGTCGAAGATTTTGACAGTACTGAAAATCACTTCAACGAAAGTAATTGGTTAATCCTTCAATCAGAATTTGATACCATTATTCGAGTGGAAATCGGCGCTATTATCAAAGATAACGACGAGTTTGATTGGAAGTTTAAGAGTTAAATAATTTCTGCACTCAATCCGGCTTCTAACAACTGAGTACATTGTGGTTTTAATTCGTCGTAATGACCAGTTTTTACAGTACATTTTCCTTTGTAGTGAACTAAAATGGCACATTGTTCTGCTTGTTCTGAACTGTGTTGGCAAACACGAATTAGCGTGTCAATCACATGGTCAAAAGTGTTGACATCATCATTATACAATACGATTTCGTTGTTGATTCCAACTTGCTCTTCGACTAAAACGTCTTCTTGTACTTTTTCTATAGTGCTCATTTTCATTGCGTTTTACAAAGTGTAAAATTTTCTATTGCTAATTTACATATTTTAGAGAAACCCAATTGTTTCGCTCAAATTTCTTTATATAGGTCAAACCTTTCTCTGTGCAAGATGCATCAATAAACGGAATGTCTTCGGTGTAAAATCCGCTTAATAACAGGATGCCGTCTTTATTCAAGCAATCTACATATTGTTGCATGTCGTTTAGCAAAATATTGCGATTGATGTTGGCAATGATTAAGTCGTATTTTTTTCCTTTTAATAATTCGGCGTCACCTTCATAAACTGTGATTTCGTGACAATTATTGCGTTCTGCATTTTCAATTGAGTTTAAATAACACCAATTGTCAATATCAATCGCGTCTATCGGTTTTGCACCTTTCATTTCGGCCAAAATAGCTAAGATTGCCGTTCCGCAACCCATGTCTAAGGTTTTCATTCCCGTAACATCGGTTTCTAATAAATGCTGAATCATCATGTGTGTTGTTTCGTGATGACCGGTTCCGAAGCTCATTTTAGGTTCGATGATAATGTCGAATTCCGCACTGGTTTTTGGGTGAAATGGTGCGCGAACATGACATTTTCCGTCTACGTCAATCGGTTCAAAATTCTTTTCCCATTCTTCATTCCAATTCACTTGGTCGATTTCTTCTATAGTATAAGAAATAGTAAATTCGGGAGAACTCAAAAGGTAAATATCATTTAGAATATCTTCTGTCCAAAGGTCTTTTTGGATGTAAGCACTAAAACCATTATCGGTTTCAATGAAGCTTTCAAATGGCTTTTCTCCTAATTCGGCAATGAGAATTTCCGAACCTAGTTCTTTGGGTTCAACCGAAAAGTGATATCCTAAATAAATATTTGACATGGATTTTTTTTTGCAAAGGTAACAATCGAAAGAGTTACTTTAAAGAGTTTTGCAAAAAGAAATTTAATCGGCTTTTACAATAGTGGTTTTCAAACTAGCATTAGGAAGCTCGTCAGGTGCAACAGTAAATATCATCAATTTTTTGTAGCGTTTGTTGTCACCATCATATAAATAAGTCATGGTGTTGTCTTTTGGATTGTAAGTCAGTTTGGCTCTCATGAATTTAGATTGTATTGACCACGAGCCTTCATTTTCTGAATCTTTGGTAAAGTTATAAATAGAGCCATGATGCAATCTCGTTTGCCCATTGTCAATCATACTAATGATGACATATCCATTGGATTTGGAACCAATTTCTCGGATATCAATTACAGAATGTTCATACTCTGTTTCAATCAATTCGTATTTTTCGAAATCGGCACTCCAAACATAATATTTTCTGGTTTCCGATTGAAAACGTTTCTGAGTGTCGGTTTGTGCTTGTAGGTTAGATAAGCATACAAAAAAGAAGAGTAAAATAAATTTTGCTTTCATTACAGACTTTATTTGATTTGTGACAGAGGCAAAAATACAACTACTAATCGATAAAAAGCAAATAAAATCGACTAAATACATATAATTGTCAAAAAAAATAAAAAAAACCTTTCAAATCAATGAAAGGTTTCTTATTCTAATATTGTTGTATAAATTTAAATAGCACTGGCAATCGCAGTAAAGTCAGAAGCTTTTAAAGCAGCACCACCAATTAAACCGCCATCAACATCTGGTTTTGAAAATATCTCTTTCGCATTTTCAGGTTTTACACTTCCGCCATACAAGATAGAAACATCTTCGGCTATATCGCTTCCATATCTTTTTCGGACTGTTTCTCTAATAAATTCGTGCATTTCTTGTGCTTGTTCCGGAGAAGCTGTTTCACCTGTACCAATTGCCCAAACCGGTTCGTAAGCCAGAATAATTTGTTCCCAATCTTTGTTTTCGATATGGAACAAGCCATCGCGTAATTGATTTTCTACTACATTAAAGTGTTGGTTGTTTTGTCGGTCTTTTAATTCTTCGCCAAAGCAAAAAATAACAGTCATATCATGTTTAAGCGCGGTGGTTACTTTTTGGGCCAAAAGTGTATCGGTTTCATGAAAATAAGCACGGCGTTCAGAATGACCAAGGATTACAATGTTTACGCCTATGCTTTTTAACATATCGGCAGAGATTTCTCCGGTATAAGCACCGCTTTCATTTTGGTGCATGTTTTGTGCAGCAACACCAATATTGGTAAATTCCAAATGATCAACCGCAGAAGCTAAGTTTACAAAAGTTGGCGCAACGATAATTTGGGCTTCAATATCATTGGGTAATTTATCAATCAACTCGTTTAATAAATCTTCTGTCTCTTCGGCATTTTTGTGCATTTTCCAATTACCGGCAACAATCTTTTGTCTCATTATTGTAAAGTTTTTAAGGTAGCGTTTATTTGTTCAAAATCGGTTTCAATGGCTCTGTAGGTAACAATTTTACCGTTTTTATCTAAGATGATATATCTCGGAATCCAATCTAAATCGATTGATTTTCCAAATTCACCTTTCATCAATTTAGGATCATTAACCCAATATTGTTTTCCGGTCAATCCGTGTTTTTCGATACCGGCTTTCCATTTGTCAAAGGCTTTATCCATCGAAATAAAAACATAATCTACAGTTGGATTATTGGCTTGCATTTCTTTTACTTTAGGCATGGCTTTGACACAATCACTACACCATGAAGCCCATATTTCAATAACGGTAACTTTTCCTTTTTGATTTTTAAGAATTGTTTCGAATGAAATCTCGGTGTTGTCTGAAGTGGTTAATTTTTGGTCCAAACTTTCTTTATTAAATTCGGTTTTCTGTGCATTAGAACAGCCTAAACCTATGATGGCTAATACTAAACTTAAAGCAATTTTTTTCATATACTTTTTTTATAAATGTAAGTAATCCGATTTTTCGAATTCTTAAAATTTCTATAATTCTACGGATTAGTTTTAGCGGCTTTTTTTTGCTCAGAATCTTTTAGGTAAAACAATCTGTGATTTTTTCTTTTTCTTTCTCTTCTTTGCGCTTTCTTTTTACTGTCATACATGTATTTTAGAATCAAGATTACACCAAGAACCGATAAAAAAGTTAAAGCACTACCAACTAATATGTAAATCGTATTTCCCAATGGCGGATCTTCCATGGTGGAAATGTGATTTAAAATAAAATAACCTAGTATAAAAACTGCAATACAAAGAACAATACCAATTAGGCATCTTTCGTTGGTTCTTTTAGACATGATATAGTCAATCATATGAAATCTAGTTTTTTTTAACTTTTAAAAATAACAAAAAGATACATAAGTTGCATTTATTTTTTCAATTCAGAATATGGTTTGCTGATTAATTTTTGAAAATCGGCAGCGTCAAATTTGTTATCACCAATTCCCCAATAGTATTTATAATCATTTCCATTCCACAAATACTTCACGCCCGGCGTATCTTTACCTGAGCCAAGTACTTTCCAAAACGGAATGACTTCTATGATTTTATAGGGATATTCAGCTCCGGCATATTTGAAAAAGGCCGGAATTAAATCGGCTTCTTCATTCATAAAAATAATAGAAATTTCAGGAAAATCTTTAGTAGTTTTCTTCATTTCAGTTAATTCTTTAGCGGCATCCCGACAATGGTCGCAACCCGGAACAAAGAAACAAAGTGTTTTTCTGCCTTTATCTATATTCGAAAAATACTGCGCATAACCCGATTTGTGTTTGGCAGGTTCTGTCATTTCAGCTTTGACAGTTTCTTTTACTTCTTCAACTTTTTTGATGGTATCTTTGATGATAACAGCTTTTGTAGTGTCAATGGTTGTGTCAGAAATCGTATCAATTACTGCTTCTTCCGGAGTTGAAACTGAAAAACTACTTTCTAAAGGTTGGATTGGTGCCAACATAAATAAGGCCAAAATCGAAGCCAATGTTACGGTTGTTAAAATCCAAAAGTTGTCGTGTTTTTCGTTTGTTTTTGGCATGATGATAAAAAGCCAAACCAACAAAGCCATGGCAGCAACATTCTTTAGAATCGCTTCAATTGGCGTCATTGGTAATAAACTACCAAAACAACCACAGTTTCCTGAATTTCCACCATTTTGAATGGTTTCTATTGCTAAATGTGTGGTGAAAATGGCTAATAATAAAATGGTAGCCGGAACGACAATACTTCTCAAAAAATTCTTTTGCAAGATCAAAAAGCCTAAAGCCAGCTCAATTCCGATTAGTACTCTTGAAAAATAAGGTGCAAATCCTTCAGAGAATCCCATGGGATACAATTGTTTTACTTCAAAAGTGGAAATCGCAAAATAAGGTGATGGATATAATTTGGCGACAGCCGAAAGTAAAAACAGGAATGAAATTACGATTCGAATTCCCCAAGCGATGTTGTTTTTAGAGATTGCCATATTTGTATTTTGTTATTTTGTTTTTGGAATTTATTTAGATTTTGGAAACAATCATTTATTGTCCGAATTTCATCAAGATTAAAGCAAAAACAGCATAATTAATCATATCCTGGTAATTGGCGTCAATCCCTTCCGAAACTATTGTTTTTCCTTGGTTGTCTTCAATTTGTTTTACGCGAAGCAATTTTTGCAAAATCAAATCGGTTAGTGAACTTACGCGCATTTCGCGCCAAGCTTCGCCGTAATCGTGGTTTTTAGCTTCCATCAACGATTTAGTTAAGGCAACTTTGGCATCGTAAAGTTCGGTCGCTTTCGCAACATCTAAATCAGGTTGTTCCACTACACCTAAATCCAATTGGATTAAAGCCATAATCGAATAATTAATGATTCCAATGAATTCTCCGGTTTCGTCTTCGTCTACTTTGCGAATGTCGTTTTGTTGTAAACTTCGGATGCGTTGGGCTTTGATAAATATTTGATCGGTTAAGGAAGGCAATCTCAAGATTCTCCAGGCACTTCCGTAGTCTTTCATTTTGTTAATATAAAGTTGTCGGCAAATGGCGATAACCTTGTCATATTCTTGAGAAGTATTACTCATTTCAGTGTATCTTTGTGTCAAATTTTCCCAAAAGTAAAGAATAAAGATTGAAGTACAAAGGACTAAATCTTAGAACTAACTTAATTTGCAAATGACCATTAATTGTCACGGAAAGCTTATCGATTTATCTTCTCCCAAAGTGATGGGAATATTGAATATTACGCCTAATTCTTTTTATGACGGCGGAAAATATGCCGAGGAGAAAAGTATGCTTTCTCAAGTAGAAAAGATGCTCAATGAAGGAGCAACTTTTATTGATATTGGTGCGTATTCCAGTAAGCCAAGTGCCGAATATGTTACTGAAGAAGAAGAAATAAACAGATTGGTACCCATTGTAAAATCGGTGCTTCAGCATTTTCCGGAAACTTTAATTTCTGTCGATACTTTTCGGGCTAATGTCGCCAAAGCCGGAATCGAAAATGGTGCCTGCATCATCAATGATATTGCCGCCGGAAGTTTGGATGAAAACATGATGGAAACGGTTGCCGAACTCCAAGTGCCTTATATTATGATGCACATGAAAGGTAATCCGCAAACGATGCAAAGTTTGGCACAATATGGCAATATAACCAAAGAAATATTGTTTTATTTCTCTGAAAAAGTGGCGCAAGCAAGAAGTTTAGGAATTAATGATATAATTATTGATCCCGGATTCGGCTTTGCCAAAACATTGGAACAGAATTTTGAACTCATGAACAGTTTGGAGTTGTTTCAAATATTAGAATTACCGATATTAGTTGGAATTTCGCGAAAATCAATGATTTATAAGGCATTGGAAACCTCCGCAGAATTTGCCCTAAATGGAACCACTGTTTTGAATACAATTGCTTTACAAAAAAATAGTAATATTTTAAGAGTGCACGATGTGAAAGAAGCAATAGAATGTGTAAAATTGTACCAGAAATTATCCCGAAGTTTAGGGACCCAAAATTAAATCCCAAATTCTAAAATGAAACAAGTTGCTTTACTGATATGCTCACTTTTGCTTATTTCTTGTGGAGAAAATAAAGAAGTTTTGTTGCCGGTGGCCAAAGAAACAATTGTTGCTGAGGTAAAAGACCATTCGCCGATTTATTTCTTTTACAAACTAAACGAAAATGATACGATTGTTGACGTAAACAGAAACAATTCGATTAGTTCTACTAATTGGTTGTTCAATATTGACAAGCGATTACCGTTGCGCAAAGTGATTTTGGAAGTAAAAAAGTTGCAGACAAAAAAAGAAGGAAGCTCGCATAAAAAAGCAACTTCTGAAAACTACTTTACTTATACCGATACGGTCAAAAAGAATTTAGCTTTTATGCCGTTTACTCAAATAACCTACAAACTCGAAAAACCCGATTTCGAGGTGATATATTTCCACTTAGACCGAAATGATTTGGTGCATTACAATGAATTGGTTTTCTCCAAAAAGCAATTGCAGGAGTTTATGAATCAATTGCCAAATCCTTCCAGAATATATTTCTCCTTCGATAAAGGCATGTCTTTCGGAAAGTATATCGAATACAAACTCTTCATTAAAAATCTCAAGATTACCCAACTCGGCATTTCAGTAAGTAGCAATAAAGAATACATCTATTAGACTGAAAAACTTTGACTGCGACTGAAAACTTTTATTGATGGTGATAAGGTTCGTTGCGCAAAATGGTAAACCCGCGATACAATTGTTCGATAAAGAACAATCGAACCATTTGATGCGAAAAAGTCATTTCGGAAAGCGAGACTTTGCCTTGTGCTTTTTTGTAAACTTCGGCACTAAAACCATAAGGTCCGCCAATGACAAAGACTAGAGTTTTGACACCCGAATTCATTTTCTTTTGCAGATAATCGGAGAAACTAACGCTGGAAAAAGTGGAACCGTTTTCGTCTAATAAAATCAATTGGTCGGTTGGTGTGAGTTTGGCCAAAATCATTTCACCTTCCTTTTCTTTTTGTTGTGCTTCAGAAAGATTTTTGACGTTTTTGATATCGGGAATTATCTCTAAATCAAACTTGATGTAAAACGACAAACGCTTGGTGTAATCGTCAATCAACGTTTGCAGCGCTTTGTTATCGGTTTTGCCAATGGCGATTAGTTTGATATTCATGTGTTGTTTTTTTGAACCATATAAGGCATATAAGTTGGTTTAAGTCTTAAAATAACTTACATGTCCATTTGGTAGAAATTTTTTATTTATTCCAAATCTTCCATGCTTTTTCGGCTTGCAAAACTAACATTTCATAACCGTTTTTGGTGATTGCGCCTTGCTTTTTTGCCTTCTTCAAAAATTGGGTTTCTTCAGGATTGTAAATCAAGTCGAAAGCAATGTGTTTTTCGGTAAAAAAGTTATATGGGATAGGTGGAAAGGCTTTAGTGTCAGGGCTTGTGCCCAATGGCGTGCAATTGATAATAATATGATAATTGTCGAAAGTGGTTGCATTGATTCTATCATAATCAATCAAGCCTTCTTTTACTTCGCGAGAAACATAAGTGTATAGAATTCCGAGTTGGTCGAGTGCAAAGGCTACTGCTTTGGCTGCGCCTCCGGTTCCGAGAATCAAGGCTTTTTGATGATGCGGTTGGAGTAGCGGTTTTAAAGATTTCATAAAGCCGTAATAGTCTGAATTGTAACCTTTTAATTTTCCTTTTTTAGTAAACCGAATGACATTGACAGCGCCAATTTGCGCCGCATTTTTAGACAATTTATCTAAATACGGAATCACAACTTCTTTATAAGGAATGGTAATATTTAAACCTTTTAAATCTGGATTATTGGCAATAAGCGTTGGAAATTCTTCTATAGATGACAAATCGAAATTTTCATAAGAACAATCAACAAGATTACCCAAAGCAAACTTTTCGGTAAAGTACTTTTTGGAAAACGAATAGGAAATGTTTTTTCCGATTAGACCATAAACTCTTTTAATTTCGTCCATTAATGGTTAAGAATAATGGCATTATGCATCTTACTTTCTCTCCGGATTGTTCAGCAGGTTTCCATTTTGGAGAATTTTTCAACACTTCGTAAATTTCATTATCGGTTTCATCATCTAAACCTTTTAAAATTTTTATGTTAGATAAACTTCCATCTTTCTCAACAATAAAATTTACTAACACATCTCCTTTTTTACTTTTCGGATTTTTTAAAACAATGTTGATATGCGCATTAAATGTTGTAACGCCACCCGGATATTCTGGTTTTACTTTTAAACTTGAGTCAAGGTAAAGCAATGTGTCTTCTTGTTTGATGGATAAAGCCCTTGTTTCAAAATTGAATTTGTCTATTTGATAAATTATTTTATTGCTTTTCGCTTTTGTAAATTCAGACCAATTGGTTGGGTGTGTATTTGCAACAACAGTTTGAGCTAAAAAAAGTAAATAGAACAGACATGAAAAGAGGAGTTTCGCTTTCATTTTATTTTTTATATTTTGTTAAGTAGTCTTGAACCGATTGTCTTTCCCATACCAAAGGAAATAATTCTTCCAAAATAGTATTGTGACTAGCATTCAACCGTAGGCCATTACTTAAATGAAAGTTTCCTTTTTCTTCTTCAAATAAAGACAAATGAAAACCAGCCAAGCGGTATTCGATTTCGCATTCTTCAGGGAAATATTCCGCGGCTTGAATTAAAGTTAAAATGGCATTGTTGATTTCACCCATGTTTTGCATCATGTCTACCCAAAACAACCAAGTGTCTAATTGGTAATCACCATGTTCAACGGCTTTTCTATATCCAAACTCTGCTTCTTCAAACATACTCATCGCTTTGTTGATGGTCGCATAACGTTTCCAATACAAACGATTTTGGTCATCTATAGCCAACGCTTTGTTTACATAGAATAAGGCTTTTTGGAAGTTTTTTTGGCGTACATAAAAATCGGTAATCGCAATCCAACCTTTGTCTAAAAGCGGATCTTCGTGTACGGTTTTGTTAAAGTATTTTAAGGCTTCGACTTTATTGCCCAGTTTTTCATAACATTTCCCAATGCGTAATAAGGCATAAGATGTTGGGTCATCCAATTCAATAGTGCGATTGTAACTTTCGATGGCTTCTTCGTGTCTTTTTAATCGCTCTAAAGCTTTTCCTTTTTCCATGAAAGCACCAATGAACTCATCATCTATATAAGTAGCAAATTCAAAAGAACGAACAGCATTTTCATAATCCTTCACGCCATAATACAAACGACCTGACTGATGCCAAGCGATTTCGCTGTATGGATTTCGGTCGATGTAAGTTTTGAGGTATTCAATAGCCTCCAAATTTTGGTCTAAAAACTCAAAGCAATACACTACGTTATATAAAGCTGATTGGTCTTCGAAATCTTCTTCCAAACATTTGATGAAGTTTTCTTTGGCCAATTCTAAGTTGTCCATAAAAAGATACTCCATTCCGATTAAGTTGTATACATCGGCGTAATCTTCTGTGTAAAGCAATGCGGTTTGCAAGAACTCAACCGCTTTTTCGTGGTCGTCTCTTTTAGAATAGATATTGGCTTTTTGGATAAAAATTTCTTCGTTGGTTGGTTCAATGGCGTACAATTCGTTTAATAACTTTTCTGCCTGATCCAATTTATCTTCATACACCAACATTTCTACTTGAACCAGTTTCAATCCGGTAGATCTTGGGTGTTGTTCCAGTCCTAATTTTAAAGCTTTCTTGGCTAAAGAGGCTTTTCCCATGTCGAGATAATGCAGTATAATTTCCTCAAACTCCTCTGAATCGAAAAATAAGACTTTGTTGGTTTTTAACATCGACTCAAATTTCGCTAGGGATAAGTTGTAATCTTCTTCGTCGTGATCCAGGTGCATAACAGTAGGGTTTAAAATTATCCTTAATAAAATTAGGGAAACGGGATTCTTTTTTTAGTCGAGCCAACGTATTGTTGTAAACAATTTAATTAACAATTTTTTGATTCGATTTTTCTTATCAAATTGAAAATGAAATATTTAATTTTCAATTTCTAACGCCACTTCATTCATTGCTTCGATGAGGATGGCGCAACCTTCTCTGATTTCATCTTCCGAGATGGTGAGTGGAGGTGTAATTCGGATGGCGCAACCTTCAAATAAGAGCCAGAATAAAATCAATCCTTTGTCTTGACATTTAAAAATTACTTTATTGGTAATTTCCGGGTCTTTGGTCATCGCCGCCAGCATTAAGCCTCGGCCTCTAACTTCCTCTATCAAAGGATGTACCAAAAGTTCTCGGAAAAGTTTTTCTTTGGCTAATGACTGTGTTGGGTAATCTTTTTCTAGTACTTCTTCTAAAGTGGCCAAACAGGCTGCCGCAATGACAGGATGTCCGCCAAAAGTGGTGATGTGTCCCAGTTTTGGATCATGACTCAACAAGTCCATGTGTTTTTCATTGGCAATAAATCCGCCCACAGGCATGCCGCCGGCCATTCCTTTTCCTATGATAACTACGTCGGGAACGACATTATAGTTTTCAAAACCGAACAGTTTTCCGGTTCTTCCAAATCCGGGTTGGATTTCATCAACAATCATTAAAGCACCCACTTCCTCGCAACGTTTTTTGACTTTCGCCAAGAAATCATTTTTAGGTTCGATAAAACCGGCGCCACCTTGAATGCTTTCGAGAATGATTCCGGCAGTTTTGGTGGTAATTTTTGCCAAATCGGCTTCATTATTAAAGGTAATGAAATCTACGTCGGGAATCAATGGCCTGAAGATTTGTTTTCGTTCTTCAAATCCCATAACGCTCATCGAACCCATGGTGTTGCCGTGATAAGCATGGTGACACGAAATCAATTGGCTTCTACCGGTAACTCTGCGAACAAGCTTTAAAGCGCCTTCACAAGCTTCGGTTCCTGAATTGACGAGATATACTTTATTTAAACTTGGCGGTAAATTTTCGACTAACAACTTGCAATAAGCCACCGCCGGATGTTGGGCATATTCGCCGTAAACCATCACATGCGAATATTTATTCAATTGATCAATAATGGCTTGGTTTACACGTGGATGTTGGTGTCCCAAACTACAAGCCGAAACGCCGGCCACAAAATCTAAGTATTTTTTATTGTTGGTGTCGTAGATATAAGAACCAATGGCATGCGACACTTCCATACCCAAAGGATACGGTGAAGTTTGCGCTTGGTATTTTAAGAAATCTTCTTTCAACTTCTGTTGATTTATTCGTTTAGTTGGTAATTAGTGACTGTGTTGCAATTGGAACACCAATTAAATTGTTCTTCTTGGCTTCTCAAAAGCGTTTTGGTTTGTTCATTACAATTTTCGCAAATTTCTTCGTCATGGTCTTCTTCAAATATTTGTAGTGGACAATTGTTGCAGCTCCAAACCGTTATGTTAGGTAATACTTCGCTAACATACCAAGTGAAAGCATCTTGTTGGCACTTTGGACAAATTTGAGTTACCATTATTTCACTTTAGGTTTAGCTTCATCCTGTTCGGTTTTTGGCTTCGGATTATTCTTGTCGTACTCTAAAGTTTCTTTACTTGGCAATAATGGTTTGTCAACTTTGGCTTTTTCAATCTTACTTTGGGCTTGAATTTTGGCATCCAAATCGAGTTCTTCTTGAGGAAAGATGTCGTCTTTGGTTTTTATTCGTTCGTCGCCGCGCCAAATGAATCCACGAAGTTTTCGAGCGTTTTCGGGTAATTCAGCTTCCGGATAAATATCACCATCAACTTGGTTGAAATTCGTGATCGTTTCAATGGTGTTTTTATCCAAAATCATATTGATTTTACTACTTGCACTTTTGTTGATTCCAATCAGTTCTTGTTGGTCATTGCGCATATAATAGATAACTTCGGTGTTTTTGATGATGTCAACTTCCCGAAGTTTATTGTCTGCAAATTTACCATAGAGGTTTTGTCCTTTGACCTGATTATAGCCTGTGCTGAGTGTGTCTTTCGAAATGATAAAAGCATTGTTGAGTACTTTAAGCGAGTCGAGTTTTTCGGTTTGGTTGTTCCCAATAAGATGCATAATGTCGCCGGTCATTTGGTTTTCATAGTTCCAAAGAATAGGGTTTTTGATCAGTTTGGTCAAACCTGTTTTTTGGTCGGAATGGATAGAATCGCATTTGCCGCTCATGTCAGTTTTGTAAAAACGAACATTGTTGAATGCGCGAACAATTCTTTCACCCGGTTTTCCGGTGATGATCATTTTTTTACCGTGAACATACATCGAATCATTTTCCACTAAAGTAATAGCGACGGCTTTTTTAGTAATCATCATCGAATCTTTTTCGGTTTTCAGATTGCGGTAGATTTCAGCATAATGTCCTTTGATTAGGCCTTTATTGATGGAATCGGTGATTTTTACATTGTTGGTGGCCGAAGCATATTCTCGGTTTCGGTCATAATACAAACTGTCGCCTTCAATGCGTCGATCTTTGTATTTGATGTAAGATTTTCGTTTGAAATAGGCCAGATTCTTTTTGGTATCGTAAAAGCCTTTTTCGGTGTAAATGTAATTTTCCTTACTGGTAATCGTCGACGGACCAAATAAATAAGAGTGACCTGAATTAGTATAATAATCCAAATGATTGGATTTGATGGTGTATTTCGGATTGGTAATCGTAACAGCCGTTAGGAATTTAAACTTCTTTTCATTGGCATAATAACGACCGGATTTACTTTTTAGAGTATTTTCTCTATTGGTAATTGTTCCGAAAGAATTGTAAAACGCTTCTTGGGTATTTCGGTCAAAGTTAATCGTGTCAGTCACTAATTTTGATTCCGGTGAGCGCATCACCACATTGCCTGTCGCGTATGCTTGCTTGACTTCTCCATTGTATTCAGCATATTTACTGTTTAGGAAAAGGGTGTCACCTTGTACCATTTGGACATCGCCAAAAGCTTTCAGGTAATTTTCTTTTTGGAAGAAATAGGCCTTGTTGCAAGTAAAAATGATACCATCATGGCTTACTCTTACATTGCCACGCAACAATAAAGCATCGGGAATTTCGGTTTGATTGATATCTGCATAATCGGAATATTCTATATTTATTGGGGTTGATTTTTTTTGTGCAATAGCAACATTCAACACAAATAAAAATAATCCGATGCAAAAAAGTAACTTTTTCAATAGGTAAAATTTTAAGCAAATTTATGAAATTAGCCCCAATGACAACGTTTATTAAGAATAATTTATGCTGCTTATATTTCAATCATTTCTTTATATTTGTCACTACTACTTGTTGCTATAACCGACAAGAAAAAACGATATGAAAACAAAACTATTAATATTGATTGCAGTAGGTTGTACCGGGAGTATAACTTTTGCCCAAAACAACACACAAGTACCTATGATGAGAAAAGTTGAAACTGTAGATCAACCCAAGAAAACAGTTGTTTACCAAGTTTTTACCCGATTATTCGGCAACAAAAACACCACCAACAAACCATGGGGAACTATTGAGGAAAACGGCGTAGGTAAGTTCAATGACTTTACGGATAAAGCATTGCAGGAAATCAAGAAATTAGGAGTAACCCATATTTGGTATACCGGTGTTCCACATCACGATGTGATTAGAGATTATACTAAATACGGTATTTCCAATGATGACCCTGATGTGGTAAAAGGGCGAGCCGGTTCACCTTATGCGGTAAAAGATTATTACAATGTAAATCCGGATTTAGCGGTTGATCCTGCTAAACGTTTAGAAGAATTTGAGGCTTTGATTTCGCGTACGCATAAAAATAAACTGAAAGTGATTATTGACATAGTGCCCAATCACATTGCCCGTAATTATACCGGATTAACCAACCCGAAAGGGGTTAAAGATTTTGGAGCCGATGATAATACGTCGGTGGAATATGCTCGTGATAACAACTTTTACTACATTCCGAATACGCCTTTTGAAGTACCGACTTCTAAGGATTATAAACCTCTGAATGGAGAAGCGAATCCGTTAAATGATGGAAAGTTTGCTGAGTTTCCGGCAAAATGGACCGGTAATGGTTCGCGTTTGGCCAAACCGGATATTAATGATTGGTACGAAACTGTAAAAGTAAATTATGGTATCAGACCGGATGGTTCAAAAGATTTTCCGGAGTTACCGGCCGGATTTGAAACGAAAGATTACAAGACGCATTATGATTTTTGGCAAGGAAAAGATGTGCCGAATTCTTGGGAGAAGTTTCGTGACATCGCCTTGTATTGGTTGGCCAAAGGCGTTGATGGTTTCCGTTATGATATGGCCGAGATGGTTCCGGTTGAATTTTGGAGCTATATGAATTCTGCCATCAAAATGAAAAATCCGAATGCTTTTTTGCTAGCAGAAGTTTACAATCCGAAGGAATACCGTAACTACATTAAGTTGGGCAAAATGGATTATTTATATGACAAAGTAGAAACCTATGACCACCTAAAAGCCGTGATTCAAGGGAATGCTTTGCCAGATCCGCTTACTGAAATACAAGAAAGCATGAGTGATATTGAGCACCATATGTTACATTTTTTAGACAATCACGATGAACAAAGATTAGCCAGTCCCGAATTTGCAGGTACACCTGAAAAGGGAAAACCTTTAATGGTAGTTTCAGCCACGATTAGTTCATCGCCAACGATGGTTTATTTCGGACAAGAAGTAGGTGAGGCCGGCAATGAAAATGGCGGATTTGGTACTCGTTCGCGTACGTCCATCTTTGATTATGTAGGTGTTCCGAGTCACCAACGCTGGATGAACGGCGGTAAGTTTGATGGCGGACAATTGACGCCGAAAGAAAAAGAGTTACGTGATTTTTATTCCCGTTTGTTGAACTTCACTTTAAATAGCGAAGCCATGTTGGGGAAATTCCAGTCCATTCAGGAGGTTAATCGCAAGGAAACTGCAAACTATGATCCGGGATTGTATTCTTATGTGCGTTTTACTAACTATGAAAAATTAATTGTGGTAGCCAATTTCTCTTGGGTCACTACAAGTGAATTCGACTTAAAAGTGCCAAAAGACGTTATCTCAAAATGGAACTTACTCGACGGTAGTTATACCGCAAAAGACCAACTGTATGGAAGCAGCGCAGTCTTGAATGTGGTTAATGGTGTTGGAACCATGAAGCTGAAAGTGAAACCAAGCGAGTCGTTTATATTTAAGTTGTAAATGGATTTAACAGATACTAAAAATCCCTTTCTCCTGATATTTCGGAAGAAAGGGATTTTTTTAGAATATTTATTTAACTTCTTAAAATCTTCTCCATGGCTTTCCCTTTGGCCAATTCATCCACCAGTTTATCTAAATAACGAATCTTTTGCATCAGTGGATCTTTAATTTCCTCAACGCGATACCCACAAATGACGCCGGTAATTTTTGAAACATGTTCGTTGAGTTGCGGGGCTTCGGCAAAAAAGGTTTCAAAATCTTTTTTAGTGTCAATTTGGTGCTGTAAAGTTTCTTGAGTATAACCGGTTAGCCAACAAATAATAATGTCTAGTTCAGCTTTGGTACGGCTTTTTTTCTCTACTTTGTTAATATAATGCGGATAGACACTGGCAAAGGTCATTTTGAATACTCTATGGTTTTCCATGGTTTAGAAGGCGTTTTATTTTATGGTTTTTTCCTGTAGCTAATTTATAAAAGATTACAATTAAAATAAATCAATAGTAAAAAACAAAACCCTCTCATCACTGAAAGGGTTTCTAAATTATCTCGTAATCGTCTGTTTCCTATCCGGACCAACCGAAACTATTTTTATCGGTACTTCGACTTCTTTTTCTATGAACTCGATGTATTCTTTTAGTTCTTTTGGTAAGGCATCGTAAGTGGTCATGCCGGTTAAATCGGCTTGCCAACCTTTGAATTCGGTATAAATCGGCGTTACGTTTTCTTCTTCGATGTTGTATGGTAAATGGTGAATCACTTCACCTTTGTAATTGTAAGCCGTAGCGACTTTCAAAGTATCAAAGCCCGAAAGGACATCGCCTTTCATCATCATCAATTGGGTTACGCCGTTGATTTGGATGGCATATTTCAAGGCTACTAAATCTAGCCAGCCGCAACGTCTTTTTCTTCCGGTTACGGAGCCAAACTCGTTCCCCACTTTCGCCATCACATCGCCTGCATCGCCAAAATCCTCCGTAGGAAAAGGTCCTGAACCCACGCGAGTGGTATACGCTTTGAAAATGCCGTACACTTCTTTGATTTTGTTAGGGGCAATCCCTAAACCAGTACAAGCTCCGGCCGCTGTGGTGTTAGAAGAAGTTACAAAAGGATACGTCCCGAAATCAACATCGAGTAACGACCCTTGAGCACCTTCACAAAGAATAGATTTACCTGCTTTTTGGGCTTGTGCCAAATATTCTTCGCTGTCAATGAAGTTTAGTTTTTGTAAATCGGCAATGGCTTCAAAGAATTCTTTTTCTAATTCAGGCAAGTTGTATTGAATGTTTACGTCATAGAACGCAATCATCGCTTCATGTTTGTCGGCTAAAGCTCTATATCTTTCTTTGAAATCTGCTAATTCAATATCGCCTACGCGCAATCCGTTACGACCGGTTTTGTCCATATACGTTGGACCAATACCTTTTAAAGTAGAACCGATTTTTGCTTTGCCTTTTGCTGCTTCAGAAGCCGCATCTAGTAAACGGTGCGTTGGTAATATTAAATGCGCTTTGCGGGAAATGATGAGTTTTGATTTTAAATCGAGGTTGAATTTGGCCAAGCCATCGATTTCGCTTTTGAAAACTACCGGATCAATTACGACTCCATTTCCGATGATATTGATGTTGTTACTGTGAAAAATCCCTGAAGGAATGGTTCTCAGAACGTGTTTGATGCCGTCAAATTCTAGAGTGTGTCCTGCATTGGGTCCGCCTTGAAATCTGGCGATAATGTCGTATTTTGAAGTCAGAACGTCAACTATTTTTCCTTTTCCTTCGTCTCCCCATTGTAATCCGAGTAGTAAATCTACAGTCATTGTGTGTTGTTTGTGTGTTGTTTTTTTTATTGCTTTTTCTTTGGAATATCTATTTTCAAAAAGTAATTTATAATGCCTAAAACTAAAGCCGTCAAAGTTACTATGGCAAGTGTTTTTAACATAAATTCCGCAGTAATATTATCAATGCCTTCAAAAATTTGGTAAGTAAATTTATAAACTAAAAAAAATACGAATACGAAGATGAAGGTTCTTTTGAAATAGTCTGCAGGCTGCATATAATTGGTTGTTTGATTACTCTTTTTTATTGGCGTAGAAATACAACGAATGGTTGTGAATTTCAATACCGAAAATTTCTTCGATAGTTTGTTTAATGGTTTGTATTCTTGGGTCGCAAAACTCAATCACTTCACCGGTATCCGTCATGATGATATGGTCGTGCTGCTTGTCAAAATAAGACTTCTCATAATGCGCTTGGTTTTGCCCAAATTGGTGTTTGCGTACCAAACCACAATCCAATAAAAGTTCAATGGTATTATACAAAGTGGCACGAGACACACGATAGTTTTTGTTTTTCATTTTGATGTACAAATTCTCGATGTCAAAATGCTCTTCACTATCGTAAATTTCCTGTAGAATAGCGTAACGCTCAGGGGTTTTGCGATGACCTTTGTTCTCCAAGTACAGCGTAAAAACGTTTTTTACGGTCTCTTGATTTTTGATATTATCGGATGCAATTAATGTCATGGGACAAAGTTAAATCTTTTGTTTAAGGTTTAAAAGTTTAAAGTTCAAAGTTTTCAAAAAAGATTTTAATTCGTGTAAACTCTGGTTACTTTGTCTACGCCGTCTATCTTTTTAATATTGTCGATTAATTTTTTT
Organism: Flavobacterium sp.; assembly: GCF_046293665.1. Lineage (GTDB taxonomy): Bacteria > Bacteroidota > Bacteroidia > Flavobacteriales > Flavobacteriaceae > Flavobacterium. Next base: position 131,205 of record NZ_JBKBOL010000008.1, on the reverse strand, counting down.
AGAATATTGTTATTCTGAACAATTACCGCCACTTGTCCGTTAAAAATACCGGCTTCACCGCTTAGTGAAATGCTTTGGATGTTGACGTGCATATTGTTAGAAATTACTTTGGTTAATTCATTCGTTAATCCCAAACTGTCCATACCGGTAATTTTCAAGATGGCTTTGAATTCTTGCTGCGAAGAGTCAATCCATTTGGCTTGCATGATGCGGTAAGCATAATTAGATTGTAAGGTGATGGCGTTCGGACAATCCTTTTTATGCACTTTGATTCCTTCATTGATGGTAATAAAACCAAATACTTCATCGCCCGGAATTGGGTTGCAACAAGAAGATAATTTATAATCCAATTTGTCTTGCTCTGAACCAAAAACCAGCATGTCAAAATTTTTGCTGAGTTCTTGTTTATTGATTTCGTCAGGTCTTGAGCTTGGTGAACGCTTCATTTTACTCTTGAAGAAGTTCATTAAAGTATTGCTTTTTTGTGCTGCGAAATCTTTTAGTTGTTGGTTTTCAATCGAACCAATTCCAACTCGGTAAAACAAGTCTAAACTAGTTTTAAGATTGAAGAAATTCACCAATTCATTGACTACTGTTTCACTCAAAGTAATCTTCAAGTGTTTCATTTTTCGGGTCAACAATTCTTTTCCGTCTTCAGCGATTTTCTTAGTGTTTTCGTTAAGAACGTTTCGGATTTTGTTTTTAGCTCTTGAAGTCGTCACATAATCCAACCAGTTAATCGTTGGTTTTTGATGGATAGAAGTAATGACTTCTATTTGGTCGCCACTTTTTAATTCGTGATTTAGCGGTACTAACTTTCCATTAACACGAGTTCCGCGGGTTTTAATCCCGATTTCGGAGTGGATGCTAAAGGCAAAATCGAGTGAAGTGGCTCCTTTTGGTAAAGATTTGATCTCACCTTTAGGCGTAAACACAAAGATTTCTTTGGCATACAAATTCATTTTGAAATCTTCTACAAAATCCACCGCATTGGTTTCCGAACTTTCTAAAGCCTCTTTCAAAAGATTTAGCCAAGTATCCAAACCACTTTCTTCGGTGGCGCCTTGTTTGTATTTGTAGTGTGCTGCGTATCCTTTTTCGGCAATTTCATCCATGCGTTCACTTCGCACTTGAATTTCTACCCAACGGCCTTTTGGTCCCATAACCGTAATGTGCAAGGCTTCGTAACCGGTTGATTTGGGTGACGAAATCCAATCGCGCAAACGACTCGGACTCGGACGGTAATGATCGGTCACTATCGAATAAATTTTCCAAGCTAAAAACTTCTCGTCGTGTAGATTGGATTTGTATATAATTCGGAGCGCAAACTTGTCATACACTTCATCAAAGGTGACGTTTTGCGCTGCCATTTTTCGGCGTATGGAGTAGATGGATTTTGGCCGACCTTTCATGGTGTATTCCACGCCTTCTTCGTCTAATGATTTTTTTAAAACATCCGAAATGGTGGCAATGTATTGGTCTTGTTCTTCTTTGGTTTCTTTGATTTTACTGACGATATCGTGGTAAACATCGGGTTCAGTATATTTTAGCCCTAAATCTTCTAACTTAGTTTTGATGTTGTACAATCCCAAACGATGGGCGAGTGGCGCATAAATGTATAAGGTTTCCGAAGCGATTTTCACTTGTTTGTAATCCGGCATCGAATCCATGGTTTGCATGTTGTGCAAGCGGTCGGCAATTTTGATTAAGATTACGCGAACATCATCATTCAAAGTCAATAGCATTTTACGGAAATTTTCCGCCTGCATAGAGATGTTCATGTCTTTTTTGACTTGGGAAATTTTGGTCAAGCCTTCCACCAAATGCGCAATCTTCGGATTGAACATTTTTTCTATTTGTTCCAAAGTAACATCGGTGTCTTCCACCACATCATGCATCAAGGCAGCAGCAATACTCGTAGCGCCAAGACCAATATCCGAAGCCACTATTTTGGCCACGCCAATTGGATGGAAAATATAAGCTTCACCTGATTTACGGCGTTGGTCTTTGTGAGCGTCAACGGCAACATCAAAGGCTTTTCGAATCAATTTTTTATCTGAATCGGTTAGCGTTTGGTAACTTATGCGAAGTAATTCTTTGTATTCTCGGGCAATCGCTTTTTTTTCTTCTTCTAAATCAATTTCAATCATAGCAAGTTCATTCAATTCCTAAAAATAAGCATTATTGATTTAACTTCCAATAGCATTCCTTAAATTTAGAGACCAATCGTCAAATTAATTCATTTTTTTGGATTTGTAGTTTTTAGTAACAATTAATTTACTCTGTTAAAATCCAAATCATGGAAGTCATAGCTGAAATCTGTTAGAGGTGAAATAGCTTCCATTTTGAAGTGTTTGGCTTTTCCATTGGCTTCTAAATCGAAGAAAATATGTGAATCGGCATTAAAACTTCTAACATCCCATTTCACGACAAAATTTTGGTCTTTGTAAAAGAAAATTTCACCAATTAATCTCTTCGAACGTTTAGAGGCAAAGTATAATTTGCCATTCTTTTCGAAAATGCTGACTTCTCCAAACCACTGGTCATTATAAGTGCCTATGTATTTTTTGAAATCGATTTTGATTTTTTCTTTAGCGTTTTGAGCTACTTTTGCCCAAATTTGGTCAGTTATTTTATCGGCATCATCTTCTTTGGCTTTTCTTTCCTGACCCAAATAAGCCAAGTGATCAAACTTGGGTAAACCTAAATAACTGTCTTTAATAGTATTGGAAATCACGGTAAAAGCTGTGCCACTTTGCTGATTGGTCAAAATAATAATGCCTAAATTAATATCGGGAATCATAATGGTTTGTGTTACAATTCCGTCTAAACCTCCGGTGTGTGACACTTGTAAATGACCATTGATATCTTCTAAGCGCCATCCTAAACCATAATTTCTGAAATTGGAAGTATAAGGATAAGTCTTGCCCATAGGTAAAATAGTTTGCGGAGTCCACATTTCTTTCCATTGTTTTTCACTAAAAAGTTGTTGGTTTTCCCCATATTTTCCTTTGTTCATTTGCACAATTAACCATTGGCTTAAATCATTCACAGAAGCATATAAACCGGCAGCGGCATCAAAAATAGGATTGGTATATCTTGGTACAATTTCCAGTTTTCCGTTGGTTGGCACATGCGGAACGATTACGTTGGTTGTATCTTTTAGTCTGTTCCAAGAAGCTGCGCTTTTGTTCATGCCGATGGGTTTCATCAGTCGTTCTTCCACAAAATCACACCAAGTTTTTCCTGAGACTTTTTCGACTACTTCACCGGCAATTACGTAGAGCAAATTATCGTAGTCATATTTAGCTCTGAAACCTGAAACCGGTTTCAAATATTGAATGTTTCTGACAATATCTTTGGGTGTAAAATCATGTCCATCGGGCCAAATCATTAAATCGCCTGCACCTAATCCGAGTCCGCTTCTGTGGGTTAACAAATCGCGAATAGTAAATTCATTGGTGACATACTCGTTATACATTTTAAACTCAGGTAAGTGTTTTTTGACTTTATCATCCCAATTGATTTTGCCTTCATCTACTAAGATGGCCAGAGCTGAAGCAGTAAAAGCTTTACTATTTGAAGCAATACCGAATAAAGTATTGGCATCCACTTTTTGTTGGGTTTTGATGTTGGAAACACCATAACCTTTAGCAAAAACTAATTTTCCGTCTTTAACAATTCCGACAGCAATTCCTGGAACATTGAAGGTTTTTAAAGTGTTTTCCACTAACACATCAACTTCTTTCTCTGTAATTTGAGCATTTAAAGATAAACCGACTAATAAAACCGGTAGTAAAAATTTAAAATTGCTTCGCCAATTCGCTAATGCTCGTGTCATAATTCATAATTTAAAATTATATAAATCCTCTTTGGCGTTTCGCCTCAAAAATCAATACAGCAGCCGCAACCGAAACATTCATACTGTCAATTTCACCTTGCATGGGAATAATGATATTTTGAGTGGCTTTGTCTCGCCAAAGTTGGGATAGTCCAGTAGCTTCTGTGCCAACTACCAGTGCAGTGGGTAAGTTGAAGTTTTGGGTATGGTATGAAGTTGAGTTTTGCAATGTTGCACTGTAAAAATTAATCTTGTTTTTGATTAAAAAATCTATCGCATCTTCGGTTGTAGCATTTGCAATTTGGTTAGTGAACAAACAGCCTACACTAGAGCGGATGATATTGGGGTTGTATAAATCGGTTTTAGGATTGGCAATAATGACAGCGTCAACTTTGGCTGCATCACAAGTCCTTAACATAGCGCCAATATTGCCCGGTTTTTCGATGGCTTCCATCACCACAATCAGCGGGTTTTCGGGAAGTTTTAAATCAGAAAGTTGCAATGATTTAATTTTGGCGACTGCAATAATACCTTCAGTAGTATCGCGATAAGCTAGTTTTTGATAGACTTCTTTAGAGATTTCTATGATTGAACTGTTAGATTCTTGGATTTTTGGATAGTTAGATAAATCAACTAATTCTGGGCAAATTAGTATTGTTTCTAATTCGTAATCTCCTTTGAGAGCCAATTCAATTTCGCGAATACCTTCAATTAGGAAAGTGCCTGACTGTTTTCTGGCTTTGGTTTTTTCCTGTAGCAGAACCAAAGATTTGATAAAAGGATTTTGTGCGCTGGTGATTTGTTTCATTGTGAATTTATAAACCCGAAGTTCGCGCCAAAATTACAAAGTTTTTCGCATTAATGAACTAAGTAAACATAGCCGGTTAAAGGTTGAGGATAATCAGGGTCGTTTAGGTACAATATATAGAAATAAGTTCCGTCAGGAGCATCCTTAGTTCCGAATCCTTCTTTGATATAGCCATCCCAATTTTGAGTATTTTGATTGCCGGTCCAGACTAATTTTCCCCATCGACTGTAAATTTCAATTTTATAATGGAGAAAGATATTTTGCAAACCTGCTATGGTGAAAGAATCATTCAGTGTATCGTTGTTGGCTGAAATGTAGTTGTAAACGGTTGGTGGACAGTTTCTTGAAGTCAATAAAAAAGAGGTCGTTGTATGGCAATTTTGATTTTCGATTCGAACAAAAATCTCTTTTGGCGTAGCCGTTGCAACATAATTGGAAGTATTTAAAATAGGATTGATTTCATTAATAGCATTGTCTAAAGTTTCATAGAAAACTACGCTATCCTCAGGATTTGTTTTGACTGATGTTTCATAACCTGAGAAATCAAAAGTGGCTTGAGTAAAGCCTTCGTTACATGAAATTAAATTCTCTAAATCATTTACAATTGGCGAAGTATAAAGCGTCTCTTGGAATAAAAAAACATTGTTGTTTTCTACCAATTCATTAACAATGCCTGTTCCGTCTCCTTTATCATCAACTACCAATTTGATTTCGAAATTATTGGGAACCCAATCGGGTAAGGTTAGGGTTATTTGTGAGGTGATGAACTCATCAACCGGAATGGCTACAGTGGTTTGTGTTATAATAATTAATTGTCCGTTGATGTAAACGGAGATTGGTGTTTGAGTAGGTAGCGGTCCGGTGCAATTCAAATTGGAAACTGTATAATTCACCACTATTGTTCTTGAATTACATTCTTTGTTGACTGAATTGATAGCAACGGTTGCATCGGGTAACTGGCTGTTAAGTTTGGTAATCACAGAGTTTATCATCACAAAATCCTGAAAAGAAGTAAGCGATATTTCGGCGGTTGTATCTCCAATGCTAATGAGATTTTGAATGTCATAAATATCCAAATCCATATTGTACATCGTTGTACTTCCGGTGACAGAATTGGTTCCGTTAAAAACATTACTACTCGGATTTAGGGTATTGCTCAACAAATCACCATTGATTCTAAACTCTTCTGTAGCCAAAGCAGCATCGCCTTCCCAAGCCAAAAAACCTACTTTAGAATTGAGGTTGTCAATTACATTTAGATTGGTTAAGGTTATTGATAATTCATCAGGAACACCTTCTAAACCGTCATAAACATTGATTTGATTCAAAGGTAAATTGTCATTTTTGTAAATAATAGCAATGGCCCAACCGGCAAAATTGGTTCTTCTTTGTAAATGCAAGGCTTCAAAAGGCGAAATGTCAAGATCAGACAAAGTATAAGTGCCGTTTCCGGTACTTTGTACTAAAGCCGTGATGTCTTTAAAAGCACTAAAATAAGTGAATTCAACATTGTCAAAAAATCGGCTATAGGCAAAAGTTCTGTCAGGAGTTATAGTTGTGGTATTTAAGGTTACGTTAAAATCACCATCACCGCTTCCGGCCCAATATAAATAAGCTTTTTCGATTACATCGGTTGGATTAAGATTCAAAGTTGCTGAAGATGAGGTGACTGTGACCGAATTGACGGTGCTGTTGTTTTCTTGCGTGTTTAAAGTATTGCCAAAAAAGGTAAAATCATACCTGCCGTTAAATTGCTCATACAAGGTAATATCTTGCCCGCTCATACCGTAAATATTAAGGCATAAGGCAATAAAAAACAGCAATTTCCGTTTTAAATTCAAGGCAATTTTAAATTTAGTAGGTTAAAAATAAGTAATTATTTTGGATTTCATATTTTTTGCCCAATGAATGCTATTAAAAAATAAATGTTTAATTTTCCAAAGTTTAAACCACACTTGTGAAAAACTATACTGTTAGACGATATCATTCGGATGATTTTTTGCTTTGGAATGCTTTTATCGGCACGGCCAAAAATGCTACCTTTTTGTTCCACCGCGATTTTATGGAATACCACGCTGATCGATTTGAAGACTATTCTTTACTGGTTTTTGAAGGGCAAAAATTAGTTTCGGTAATTCCGGCGAATGTTATTGACAATAAGATTTTTTCACACCAAGGCTTGACTTATGGTGGTTTTGTTTTTGGAGAAAAAGTAAAATTAGGTGAAGTGATTATTATAGTCAAATCAGTTTTGGCTTTTTTAAACTTAAATAAGTTCGAAAGTTTTCAGTTGAAATTAGTCCCAAGTATCTATAATTCTACTTTTTCTGAGGAGATTGAATATGCTATGTTTTTGACTGAAGCCCAATTAATACGCAGAGATTGTTTGTCGGTAATTGATTTGCAACAATCATTTTCTTTTAAAAAGGATAGAAAAAAATGCATTCTTCGTAGTCAAAAACATAATTTATTAATTAAAGAGGAGCCCGATTTTGAATTTTTTTGGAACGAAATTTTAATTCCAAATTTAAGTAAAAAACACCAATCCAAACCGGTACATTCATCCCAAGAAATTACCAAATTGCAAAATGCATTTCCGAACAATATTAGACATTTTAATGTCTATCAAAATGATAAAATTGTAGCAGGGACAACTGTTTTTGTAACCGATAAAGTGGCACATCCGCAATACATTTCGGCTAATGAACAGAAGAATGAATTAGGCAGTTTAGATTTTTTATACAACCATTTGATAACCAAAGTTTTTAAAGATAAAAGCTATTTTGATTTTGGCCCGTCACATGAAGAAAATGGTAAGAAGATTAACGGAGGTATTCTGTTTTGGAAAGAGAGTTTTGGGGCAAAAACCACGGTCCAAGATTTTTATGAAATTAAAACAGCCAATTATCCACTATTAGAAAATGTTTTGATATGATAAAATTCCTCGACTTGCATAAAATCAATTTACCTTATCAAACTGCATTTCAAGACAAAATGAAGCATTTTTTGGATAAAGGTTGGTTTATTTTAGGCGATGAAGTTAAAGCCTTTGAAAGCAGTTTTGCGCAGTATTGTGGCACAAAATATTGCATAGGGGTAGGCAACGGATTGGATGCAATGGTTTTAATTTTTAAGGCATACATCCAACTTGGGAAACTCCAAAAGGGCGATGAAGTTATCGTTCCTGCAAATACTTATATTGCTAGTGTTTTAGCCATTTTACAAGCAGATTTAGTTCCGGTTTTGGTGGAACCAAAGTTGGAAACCTATAATCTCAATCCCGATTTAATTACTGAAAAAATAACATCAAAAACGAAAGCCATCTTAGCGGTTCATCTCTATGGACAATTGTCTGAAATGGAGGAAATAAATAGCATCGCTAAGCAACATAATCTTTTAGTAATTGAAGATTCAGCACAAGCTCATGGCGCAGAAATTAATTACGAATTGCAAATTACGAATTATGAATTACGAAAAGCCGGAAATCTATCCGATGCCGCAGCCTTCAGCTTTTATCCCGGTAAAAATTTGGGTTCATTGGGCGATGCAGGTGCCATTACAACTAATGATGCCGATTTGGCCAAAGTGCTTTTCGCTTTGAGAAATTATGGTTCGGAACAAAAATATTACAACGAATTTATCGGTGTCAATTCTCGTTTAGACGAATTACAAGCCGCTTTTTTGAATGTTAAATTGCCTTATTTGGATGCTGATAATCAGAAAAGATTAGATATCGTCAAACGCTATTTAGTCGAAATCAAAAACGAAAAAATTATTTTGCCTTATTGGAATGAAAGCCATAATCACATTTTTCATTTGTTTGTGATTCGAACACCAAACAGAGAAAATCTGCAAGAATATTTGAAGCAAAATAACATTGAAACTTTAATTCACTATCCGATTCCGCCACACCAACAGAAAGCGTTATCGGAATGGAATTCGCTGTCGTTTCCCATCACAGAAAAAATTCATCGCGAAGTATTGAGTTTGCCGTTGAGTCCGGTCATGACAGCCGAAGAAGTTACCCAAGTGATTTCAATTTTAAATCAGTATTGATTGCATGACAGATGCCCAATCTTCATATCGACAAATCATCAAGTCAACTTCTATTTTTGGAAGTGTACAGGTTTTTGGGATTTTAATTTCTTTGGTTCGATCTAAAATCATTGCATTACTAATCGGTCCAGCAGGAATTGGGCTTATCGGATTATTCAATTCGGCAATCAATTTGGTTGGAAGTTTTACCAACGCCGGTATAGAAACCAGTGGCATTAAGGCCATTTCAACTGCTGAAAAAAATGCTGAATCACTAGGCAAAGAAGTGTCAATTCTGAGAAGATTGATTTGGATTACGGGTATTTTGGGAGCGATTTCGGTAGCCGTTTTATCTCCTATTTTAAGCCGAGTGACTTTCGGGAATGATCAATATACTTTAGCTTTTGTTTTGATTGCTTCCACTTTGTTATTTAAGCAATTAGCCAACGGAAGTTTGGTCGTTCTTCAAGGATTAAGCAAGATTCAATATTTGGCCAAAGCCAATTTATATGGCAATTTGTTGGGTTTGTTGATTTCGTTGCCTTTGTATTATTGGTTTAAAATAAACGGAATTGTGCCGTCGATTGTACTTTCTTCCGTGATAGCGATGCTTGTTGCTTTTTATTATAGAGCCAAAATCAAAATTGAGAATGTTAAGTTGACCAATAAAGAAGTCTTTGCTGAAGGTAAACAACTGATTGTACTTGGTTTTTCACTTAGTTTAATTGGTTTACTAACTACTTTGTCTTCTTATTTGCTTCAGGTTTTTATAAGTAATTACAAAAGTGTCTCGGAAGTTGGGTTTTACAGTGCTGCTTTTACGATTTTAAACACTTATGTTGGCGTTATTTTTACTGCAATGGCAACCGATTATTTTCCAAGATTGGCCAAAGTGTGTCACGATAACGTACAGGTAAAAAAGTTAGTAACTGAACAATCTATCATAGCCATTTTATTGTTGACTCCAATTGTTGTCCTTTTTTTGGTTTTTGCGCCAACAGTCATTCGATTGCTTTATTCTAAAGAGTTTTTGCCGATTGTGCCTTTGGTTTGCTGGGGTATTTTGGGTATGATTGTCAAAGCGGTTTCCTGGTCGATGGGTTATGTTTTAATAGCCAAAGGCGATTCCAGAATTTTTATCAAAACGTCTATTTTTTTTAATTCACTTTTTTTAATAATCAATATTTTAGGGTTTTATTTTTATGGATTGGAAGGTTTAGGAATTACTTTTTTGGTGAATTATATCATTCATTTTTTCGGATTGAAATTGATTACCGCAAAGCGATATGATTTTGAATTTGACAAGGAATTCTACAAATTGTTTTTCTTTTGTATTCTCATTTGTTTAGGATCTTTTTTATCTTTAAATATTGAATCGGTTGTTTTAAAGTATATATTGCTGTCAGTTTTAATTCTGATTTCGTTTGGATTTTCATTTGTTCAATTGAATAAAAGGCTAAATTTTAAAGACTTCTTTTCGAGAAAAAATAAATAAACATGGGATTGTTGAGAAATTTATATCAAAAAATGCAACTTTATTATTCCATTAACTGGACAAAAACGCTGTATTTCAACTTTAAAAAGTTTCCTTTTCAAACGGCAAGAAAATTACCATGTGTTTTTTTTGGTAAAGTAAACTTTCAGGATATTAGTGGGGAAATTATACTTAATGCACCGATTGAAAGCGGGATGTTTGGTTTTGGTCACCATTTCGAGATAGCGCAAAAATCTAAGGGTATGGCTGAGTTTATTTTAAAGGGAAAGTTAATCATCAATGGACCAGTACATATGGGTAAAGATGTCCTTTTATATATAGCTAAAAATGCAGTTTGTGAGATGGGTTATATGTCTTGTCTAGGCTCTAATGTTAAACTGATTTGCACTAATAAAATAACAATTGGCGACTGGACGGGTATAGGCTATGAGTCACAAATTATAGACACTAATTCACACCCAATGAAAAATAGTATCACTGGTCAATATTATCCAATTTCTTCCCCTATCATTTTAGGCACACACAATGCTGTTTCAAACAGAGTTAGTATTATGCCAAATACTTCAACTCCTGATTTCTGTGTCATTGCTTCAAATACTGTATGCAATAAAGATTATAGTGGTTTAGGGAACAACATTCTAATAGGAGGTGTACCTGCTAAACTAATAAAAAATGACTATACACGAGATTGGGAAGGGGAGAAAGAATTACTAAAAAAATATAAAATTATAAGAATGTAATTATCTGTTTAAATGGATATCGTTTGAGTTTTCGACATCGTCATTTTTTTTATAAAATTTTGCAGGGTTTCCAAACCAAACTTCATTTGTTGGAATGTCCTTGTTAATAAATGAAAGCGAGCCTAATATAGTATTGTCTCCAATCTTTATGCCGTGTTGGAGGACACAGTTGGTTCCTATAAAAACATTTTTACCAATTTCCGCACCACCAATCTGATGCATATTTGTGTTTAAGTTATTGGACATCATCTTAGGGCTGATATAAGTATTATCGCCAATTTTGACTCCTCGAGCTATTATGCTGTCGTATCTAATAGTTACATTATTGCCAATTACGCAGTTTCCTGAAGAGGTTACTCTTGAATCTAGAAAACAATTGTCTCCAACGATGGTGCCTTTTCTGAGTTCAACATAATTTTTTATGACAGTATTATCTCCAATAACTACATCTTCATCTATGATACAAAAATGTCCAATTTCAACATTCTTTCCTATTTTTGCTTTCTCTGAAATTATGGAGCTTTTCATTTCTTTTGTACGTTTAAAGTAATTTCCGAAATTAAGTATTTAATTATTAAATGAAAACTTTCTAAACAAAATTTTAATCTTAATTTATCAACTTAACGGTTTAGTTATTTAACCAAATTGTCGTGAAATATTCAGCGATTTTCAAATAATCATGCTCTTTTTCAATGAACTTTCGAGCCCGTTTGCCAATAGCTTTTATCTCTTCGGGATTTTCAATTAAGAATGACAATTGGGTAACCAAATAATCTACATCAGGCATTGCATTTACAGCCACTTTCTCTGTTAAGTTGTAACGCTTTTCAAAAGCTTCACTCGCATTGGTAAAAACCACTTTGCCTTTTGCCATTGCTTCCAATGCGTTGCTGCCTTGGTCGTGGCCGTATAATTGATCTAAAACAATGTGCGCTTGGTTGTAACGGTTTATGTAATCATTGTACGGCACATTTTCGGTTACAAAAATGTCAATTTGGTTGGCATATTTTTGCTTGATAACTTCTAACGCTTTTTCAAAATAATTATTCCCTTTTTTAAAATAACTTTCGCGGTTAATACCATGGAAAATAATGATTCTGTCACTGATTTTTAATTCATTTTCAGGAAATTTTGTCAAGTTTATCGGACTCGGAATCAATCCTAAATATTTCGAGTGATTTTGCAACGGAATGTGATAATCGATGTCGGTTGCTATTACACCTTGAATGTTTTGGTAAATGAAATCATGCAGTTTTTTAAACGATTTTTTTCTGAATTTTAAAACATTTGAAAAGTCTTTGTCCGCAATTTTCCCGGCTAAGTAAGGTTTTACAATCGATGGATTTTCAGGATGATTGAAATTGTAATTTACATATGCATAATCATCTCCGGCAGAAAGTAAAAAGACCTTTTTATTGTTTTTGAAGAGATAGTTTAAAATCTTTTTCTCATGCTGGTAATCACAAAAAAAACTATTTTCATTAATGAGTTGAACCACATCAAAGCCTTGAAAATGCTGCTGGTTTTGCTGAAATTGTTTAAATGTCAAATAGGAAGAAATGTCAAATCCGGTCAGTTTTAAAACGCCTACTTTTACCTTTTTCAACAAGCCGTAATCCCATTTTTTAACCAATGGAAAATCAACGGGGAAATCCTTGAAACCATCTTTGAAACCTAAGAGAGTTACTTCGTTTCCTAACTCAAGCAAACCTTCTTTCAATGAATTGTGTAGCCGACTGTATTCTCCAATGAGTAAAATCTTCATTATCTTCCTATATTTCTTCTGTTTTTGTTATTGTTTCTAAGGTCAGAAGTAAACTCCGTATCAATTTTTAATCGTGTTTACCTATATTTACGCTGACAAAAAATTGATGTCGTTTTGAAAAAATATCTCTGCAATATAAGTAAGAAATGAAAAACAACAATAAAATAGCTATAGTTTCCGCTTCCCTTGGTGTTGGCGGTGCCGAGCGATTTGCCAGTTTGTTAGGATTGATGTTACACAATTTAGGATATGAAATACATCACATTATCATTTTAGATTTTGTTGCTTATGATTATCAAGGGAAATTGGTCAACTTAGGTCAATTGTTCGCCCAAGAAAAAGGTGTTTTCAGAGCGATTAAGAAAGGAAAATACATTGCCCAATATTTACACGAAAACCAAATCGAATCCATCATCGACATTCGTTCGCGGCCAATGTTATTGCGTGAAATTTTCACCAAATGGATTTACGGCAATCGAAAAACCTATTTCATGATTCACAGCTCGGACATCGAAATGTATTTGCCAAAGTCGATATTTTGGGCCAAATATCTATATGAAAAAGCTACAAGATTGGTTTTTGTTTCCAATGAAATTGAGCAAAAAGTCAAAGCAAAATACGGATTTAGCAATACAACGACCATTTACAATCCGGTAGTTTTTTCGGAAACCATTTTTGAAAAACCAAAAGATATTCCGGATAACTATTTCATTTTTTTCGGAAGATTGGAAGACAAAATCAAGAATTTGTCTTTGCTGATTGAAGCGTATGAAATGTCAAAATTGCAAGAGAAAAAGATCAGCTTACTTTTGGTAGGTGATGGTTCCGATAAAGAAGCCATTTTGAACAAAATCAAAAGCAAAAATTTAAGTGATTTTATAAAAGTGTTGCCTTTTCAAAAAGACATTATTCCTTATGTGCAAAACGCGAAAGCTACTGTTTTGTCGAGTTATTTCGAAGGTTTTCCCATGTCATTGGTGGAATCTTTGGCTGTTGGAACTCCGGTAATTTCGGTAGATTGCGAAACCGGTCCGAGAGAAATTGTCCAAAATAAAGGCAACGGATTGTTAGTAGAAAATCACAACCCAAAAGCTTTGGCTGAAGCTATGACTTTGATGATTGCAGATGAAAATTTGCACCAAAACTGTAAAAATAATGCTCAGAAAAGTGTAGAACATTTATCTTTGACAACCATTGCCCAACAATGGCAAAATTTATTAAAAGCAAATGACTAGTATAAACGACGCCAAAATCATCGAAATTCCTAAAGTTCACGACACTCGTGGCAACCTTTCCGTAATTGAAAATGAGGTCATTCCGTTTGAAATGAAGCGTGTTTATTATTTGTATGATATTCCAAGCGATAGCAGACGTGGCGGACATTCGCACATAGAACAACTCGAATTTTTGGTAGCCTTAAGCGGTAGTTTTGATGTCGTGTTGAACGATGGTCAGCAACAAAGAAAAGTCACTTTGAATAAACCTAATCAAGGTTTGTTGATTCCAAATGGGATTTGGCGTGAATTGGAAAATTTTTCTGCTGGTTCGGTTTGTTTGGTTATCGCTTCAGAAGTTTTTGTTGAAGCCGATTACATTCGCAATTACGAGGAGTTTTTACTATCTAAAAACTGATTTTCCTAGACCGATTTTGGCTAAAAAGTTTTTCAAACCAAGAAGAAATTTCAGTACGATAATCGGAAATTCCATAATTATTACTTTTTTCCAGCCTATTTTATTCAAATCGATTTCTTTGTAAAGTAGTTTAGCGGTTTCAAAATCGCCATTCAATTTGCATTTGATTACGGCTGAAAATCGGTTCAAATCCAGGTATTGTTTCAGTTTCGGATTTTTCTTTTCTTCTAAAGCGTATTTTTCAAACGTATAAGGTTCAAAAAAGTAAGTCAGATTGCGAGAAATACTGCTTTTGTCATATACATATTTAGCCAAAATTTCCCAAACAAATACAATCGGATATTGAAGTCCAACTCGAATCCATAACTCTGTGTCTTCACCTTTTTTAATATTAATATCGAATTGACCAATGTTTTCAAAAACACTTTGGTGAAAAACCGAACTCGATGTCCAAAGTACACATTCTTTTTGGCTGGCATCAAAGAAATCGACAATTTCAAAATCAGCTTTTTTATCAATAGAATACTTCGCTGCAAAGGTTTTGTTTTCGGTTTCAATTTCAATCGCGCAAGCCAATACTTTTTGTTCCGGAAGTTTTTCAATGGTTGATTTCATAGTTTCCAAAAACTTTGGATACCAAAAATCATCGGCGTCTAAAAAGCAAATAAAATCACTTGTAGCTTTCTCTATACCAAAGTTTCTGGCTATGGCAACACCTTCGTTTGTTTTTGAAAAATAGCGAATTCTATTGTCTTGAAAAGTTTGTATAACAGATTCGCTATTGTCGGTTGAACCATCATTTATGATAATTATTTCAATGTCAGTACAAGTTTGCTCTAAAACACTTTTCAATGTTTTGCCAACAAATTTTTCTTTGTTAAAAACCGGTATGACTATTGAAAAATAAGGCATCAGCGTGATTTTAATTGGCAAAAATAGCCCAAACGATAAACATCAAATATAAAAATCGACGGATTTTTAGAAAGCAAGTTTTTGGTGAATCGCTTTTTGAAAATCTTGAAAAGAAAAACCGCCAGTTTTACCATGTTTGCTTTTTCAATTTTGAGGTAAGTTTTGGTCAAAGCAGTGTCTTCGTATCGGATGATTTTCCGGTCAATCAGTAATTTCAGATTTTGCAATGAACTGTGAAATTTCTCCAAAAAGATAACTGATTTTTCCAAATTCAAATGAAAAGTCGGATTTTCGATATGGGTAATCGGTATTTGGTGTTTCTTTAGCTCTAAAATAAAGACAATGTCTTCATATCCATAATGAAAAATTTCTAGGTCAAAAGGATGCGCTATAAGCAATTCTTTTTGAATTAATATGTTCGAAATTAAAGCGTAATCATAAGGATTAGCCAATCTTTTTTTTAACGGAATTTCTTCTCTGTTTTTGCCAAAAACCCATCTCAAAACAGCATCGTCTTTAGGTTTTTCATCAAAATAGATGATGCCGCCGAAAACAGCTTTTGGATTTCTTTTTTGAAGACTTTTTAAATATATCTTGAAGAAGTTTTTACTTTTGGGAAACATGTCGCAATCCAACAACAACAGCCAATCATATTTTGCTTTGGTTACCATTAAGTTTCGATTTTGACCTCGGCCTAAATTGGTTTCATTACGCTCAAAATAACAATTCTTTAGCTGATTGATTTTTGAGTTGATTGCTGTAATTTCATTGACAGGCGAAGCATCATCTTGTACAATGATTTCAAATTCGATGTTTTCCAACTGAATTTGATTGTGTAATTCTTCAACCAAAGGCAACGTGTTGTAATTGTATGTAGGGATTAGGATTGAAATCATTTAGAAAATCGGAATTTAATAATACCTTTACAAAGAAATATATTTTTTGGCAATATCAACACTATGAACCGAATTGATTTAGCAAATCTTATTTTTGAAAAGATAAATATCCATAAAGAAGAACTGAAAATACAGTTTAGGAATACCCATTCCGGTATTGGTTATTTTTTTTTAGATGATTTGTTGCCTAAAGAAATAGCTTTAGAAATTTCCCAAGCTTTTCCGGAGCCTAACCAAATGGTTTTGAAGAAAAGTATTCGCGAAAACAAATACGTTGCGGCTCAAATGAATTTATACCATCCGTTGTTGGAAGAAATTATTTATGCCTTTCAAGACAAAAGAATAGTGGAAGTTATTGGTGAAATTTGCTGTATCAAAAACCCCATTCCGGATGATAATTTATATGCCGGCGGAATTTCTTTAATGGGTAAAAATCAATTTCTTAATCCGCATTTAGACAATTCTCATGACAAAGACCGCAATTTGTGGCGAGTGCTGAATTTACTCTATTACGTTACGCCTGATTGGGAAGAAAATTATGGTGGCAATTTGGAACTTTGGCCTAATGGATTAGAGCAAAAGCAAATTACTATTCACAGTAAATTCAATCGATTGGCGATTATGGAAACCCATAACAATTCGTTGCATTCTGTTTCTCCGGTGGTTTTTGACGGATATCGCCGTTGTGTTTCCAATTATTATTTTGCTGATTCACCGCTATTGGAATCTGATACATTTCACGTGACTTCATTCCGTGGCAGACCTGAAAATAAAATCGCCGATTTGATCTTGAGAACCGATACATTTTTAAGAATGTGTTTGCGGAAAATATTCAAAAAAGGCATTAAGGAAAATCCCCATGTTTACAAGAAAGACAATTAATTTGAAGGCACTACTGACTAAATACCGGTATCACCTACTAATAGTTTTGATTGGATTGCTATGGTTATTTCTTTTCGATTTTATCTCGCAAATGAGTCTTCAAGGCGTGATGCATTCCGATTCTTTTAATTATCAAGAATCAGCTAAGAATTTATATATTTTCCACAAGGGTCATATTTATCGCCCTATTTTAATGGCTTTAATCAATGGCATTCCTTATCTCTTTGGTAGTTCTGACGCTTTTATTTTTGCTTTTGGATTTTATATAAATATATTTTGTTGGTTGGCCTCTTCCTTGTTGTTGTTTGCCATTTTAAAAGATTTTATCCGCCCAAAAGTAGCTTTTTATTTTACAGTATTATCCTTATTCATTGTTGGTAACACAGCACATGTGTTTCATTTGCTTACTGAAACCATTTATATATTCATGATAATGCTGTCCTTTTACTTTTTGCTTCAGTATTATAAGACACAACAATTTTTATGGCTTTCATTTTCGGTGAGTGTATTGCTGTTGACAATGCTGATTAAGCCTGGATCAAAGTTTTTAGCGATTGTTTTTCTACTTTATTTTGTCAAAATCATTTTCAAAAATTATAAAGCTAAATCGATGTGGTTTTTATATGGCAGTTTCTTTCTTATTTTGGTGCAATGTAGCGGAATGAAATACCAATTCGGTGATTTCACCATTAGTTATATAGACGCACCAACTTATTACGGTTACATCGGAAGTAAGGCCAAGTGCATTGAATATGGAAAAGAATACCGTCAATTGAATAATCCAAGAGCAGATTATATATTCAGTAGTGAACCAAGTCGGCAAAAAGAAATCGCATCCGAAGATTTTAAAGACCAATTGCAATTCAATACTACCAACTTAATAAAGGCTTATGTTTTAGATGTTCTTGATAATACCGTAAGCGGAAATAGTTGTATTGAGGAATGTAAAAACTTAAGAAGTGTTGATCAGAATTTTTTTGATATTTCAAAGCGTTTTTTATTTGATACCACCAAATGGCAAAACAGATTATTTACTTTATTGGCAGTTTTTCTTTCAGCTTACTTTCTATTCAAATATTATAAAAGAGAAAGGCTATACTTTTTTACAGCTTTTTTCATAACTTATATCATTGTGCTTTCAGGAATATCGTGTGGTCAAGGTGATAGATTTCACCTAGTAACTTTCCCTTTCGTAATTTTACTTTTAGGCAAATTTTTATCCGATAGCAATTGGTTTAAACCGTTTTCTGAACCACTTCAAAAATAGTATTGTCTTCGCATTTCAAAGTTTTCGAAGGGAATTTCATAATCACTGCATAATCGTGCGTGGCCATGATTACCGTTTTACCATTTTCGTTGATTTTTTTCAATACCGCCAATACTTCAGCGCTGGTTTGCGGATCTAAATTTCCGGTTGGCTCATCAGCTAAAATTAATTCAGGATCGTTTAACAAAGCTCTGGCAATGGCAACTCTTTGTTGTTCTCCGCCCGAAAGTTGGTGCGGCATTTTGTTGGCAATTCCTTTTAAACCCACTTTTTCAAGAACTTCATCAATTTTCTCTTGCATGGCTTTTTCATCACTCCAGCCGGTGGCTTTTAAAACAAATAACATGTTTTTGTTTACGCTTCTGTCATGCAACAACTGAAAATCCTGAAAAACAATTCCGATCTTTCTCCTTAAAAAAGGAATGTCATTTTCTTTAAGATTCACCAAATCATAGCCAACGATGTTTCCGGTTCCTTCGGTCAAGGGCAAATCACCGTACAAAGTTTTCATAAAACTGCTTTTACCCGTTCCCGTTTTACCAATGATATAAAGGAATTCACCTTCTTTTACTTCCAAGTTAACTTGTGATAAAATCACTTTCTTTTCTTGATAAATCGTAACGTTTTTTAAAGATAAAACTGTTTCTGACATGAGTAATTGGGTTTATTTGGTAAAAGTAATAAAGATAAGGCTTGAATTCAAAATATATTTTTCTAATTCCAATAATAGATGATAGACGGATGGATAATAGACTCATTAAGAATAGAATGTCTTACGTCTTTTTGTCTCTTCGTCTTTTATCTTTTTCTCAAATGAAATTGTTTAAAAGAATGTTTATAATAAATACTGTAGTTTTTGCGTTATTAGTGTATAGAGTAATATTTTTGGATAAGTAAAAAAATAAACCATGCGTAGAGTTTTAATGTTATGTTTTCTATTGACTGTTGGCGGAATTTCAACAGTTTCAGCCCAACAATCTGCTATTTATACCCATAATTTATCTGAATTCGATAAAGCCATTTTATTGTATAAAGACAAGCAGTACCAATCGGCCCAAATTCTTTTTGAAAGAGTAAAACAAGACAGTAGAGCAGAAGATGTTCAATCTGACTGTGCTTATTACATTGCCAATTGTGCCATTCATTTGAATCAGAATAATGCTGATGAATTAATGGAGAAATTCGTTGCGGATTACCCAACAAGTTCAAAGCAAAATCAGGCGTACATAGAAGTGGCACAATACTATTTCGAACAAGGCAAATTCCCTCAAGCCTTGCAATATTTTGACAAAGTAGACGAAAGTGCTTTGACTTATGAGCAAACCGAAAAATTTACATTCCAAAAAGGCTATGCGTATTTTACAGCCGGTAATAAAAAAGTAGCGGATGAGTATTTTAAAAAAGTAGTGAATTCTAAAGAATACGGTGCGCAAGCTAATTACTACTTAGGATTCATAAAATATGAAGATAACAATTATCAGGAAGCCAATAAGTATTTTCAAAAAGTAGAAAACGAAGAAAAGTACAAAGAAAAATTGTCTTATTTCAAAGCCGACATGCATTTTAAAGCCGGTGAATTTGAGCAAGCTATCCAAGCCGGTTTAGTCGCTATGCCGAATTCTAATGCTTCAGAGAAATCAGAATTGAATAAAATCATAGGCGAGAGCTATTTCAATTTGAAGCAATACGATAAAGCATTGCCTTATTTAAAGGAATACAAAGGCAAGAAAGGCAAATGGAGCAACACTGATTATTACCAATTGGGTTACACTTACTACATGCAAAAAGACTATGAAAATGCCATTTTGCAATTCAATAAAATTATTGATGGGAAAGACTTCGTAGCCCAAAACGGTTACTATCACTTAGGAGAATGTTATTTTAAAACCGATAAAAAACAACAAGCCTTAAACGCTTTCAAAAGTGCTTCTGAAATGGATTTTGACAAACAAATTCAAGAAGATGCCAATTTGAATTATGCTAAATTGAGTTACGAAATCGGAAACTCCTACCAATCAGTTCCGGATGTGTTGTCAGCGTTTTTGACCAAATATCCCAATTCTTCCAGTAAAACAGAGATTGAAACGTTGTTAATCAATTCGTACATCACTTCGAAAAATTACAAAGACGCTTTAACCCTATTAGAAAAAAACAATACTGAAACCAATAAACCGGCTTATCAAAAAGTTACATTCTACCGCGGAATTGAATTGTATACCGATGGTGATTATAAAGGCGCTTTAAGTATGTTCAAAAAGTCAATTGCGACACCAAGAAACGAAAAATTCACTGCAAGAGCCACTTTCTGGAAAGGCGAAACCGAATATGTTTTGGATAATTTCAACGAAGCCTTGTTGAGTTTCAAACAATTTACAGGTTACGCTTCCGCCAAAGAAACACCGGAATACAAGAATATCAATTACAATATTGCTTATGCTTATTTCAAGCAAAAAGAATACGACCAAGCCGGAAATTATTTCCAAAGTTTTATCGATGGTACCAAAGACGATAAAGTGCGTTTGAATGATGCGTATTTGCGTTTGGGCGATTCACGTTTTGTGACTTCTAAATATTGGCCGGCCATGGATGCTTATAACAAAGCCATCGAAATGAAAGGTATTGACGCTGATTATGCAGCCTTTCAAAAAGCCTTGAGTTATGGTTTTGTGTCTAGAAATGATAAAAAGATTGAAGATTTTAATAAGTTTTTGCAAAATTTCAAAACGTCAAAATACCGAGATGACGCATTATTTGAGTTAGGAAATACTTATGTGAATGAAAACAAAACCGATTTGGCCGTGAAAACTTACGACCAATTGTTGGCCGAATTCAAAAACGGTTCGTTTGCCGCTAAAGCGGTTTTACGCCAAGGTTTAGTGTATTATAATTCGCAAAAAGAAGATCTGGCTTTGGCCAAATTCAAAAAAGTAGCCGCAGATTATCCAAAATCTCCTGAAGCTTTGGAAGCGGTTTCTACTGCGCGTTTGATTTATATGGATAAAGGAAAAGTTGATGAATACGCGTCTTGGGTAAGGACTTTAGATTTTGTAGAAGTGTCTGACGCCGAATTGGATAACGATACCTACGAAGCAGCTGAAAAACAATATTTGCAGAACAATACTAAACAAGCCATTTCTTCTTTGAGCAGTTATGTTTCCAAATTTCCTAACGGAATTCACGCGTTGAAAGCCAATTTCTATTTGGCACAATCCTATTATGCAGATGGTTTGGAAAGCAATTCAGTGGCTGGTTATGAATACGTTATTAACAAACAGAGAAACGAGTTTACAGAACAATCGTTAGCCCGTTTGTCGGAAATACATCTTAAGAAAAACGATTACAGCAAAGCTACTCCGGTATTAAAGCGCTTAGAAACGGAAGCCGATTTTCCTCAAAACGTCACTTTTGCACAAGCCAATTTGATGCGTGCTTATTATGAACAAAAAGATTACACCAATGCGGTATTGTATGCAGACAAAGTTTTGGCAAATCCTAAAACCGACAATAAAGTAAAAAGTGATGCCCAAATTATTGTTGCCCGAGCTGCGATTCAAGTGAATGATGAGCCTAAAGCACGTGTGGCTTACGCTAAATTATTAACCATTGCTAAAGGCGAATTAGCTGCCGAAGCCTTATATTATGAAGCGTATTTCAAAAACAAAGACGGCAAATATGAAGACTCGAATAAAACGGTCCAAAAATTGGCCAAAGATTATTCAGGTTATAAATATTTTGGGGCGAAAGGTTTGATTGTAATGGCCAAAAACTATTACCAAATGAAAGACAATTTCAGCGCAACATCAATCTTGGATAGTGTGATTAAAAACTTTGCCTCTTATGCTGATATTGTAGCCGAAGCACAAGCTGAATTGAATATTATCAAAGGCGAAGCCGCCAAAACGAATTCTTCGATAGATGAATAAATCTCTGAGTTTCTTTGCAACCCAAGTCCGATAGGACGAATTGACGAAGTAATCTCTCTGTAATTTTTAAATAGATATGAAACAAGTAAAATATATAGTAGCCGTTCTCTTTTTGACCCAAATCTCCTTTGCCCAAAAGAAAGACGATAATATCGGAACTGAAGTCGTAAACGTGGTAAAACCATATACACCAACAATCTCCGACGCTTTTAAAGTAAAGGAAACGCCAACCTTAGACGATGAAGATACGCAGAAAAAAGAAAATATTAAGTACAACATTTTTTCTTTTCCGGTAGCTTCCACTTTTGCGCCTTCTAAAGGAAAAGCAGCCAATGTAGACAAATCGCCTGAAGAGAAAATATTTAGTAATTATTTGACTTTAGCTGCCGGAAATTATGGCACCGCCAATGTTGAATTATTTGTGACTGAAAATGTAAGCAATACAGATTATTTCGGCGGTATGTTGCGTCACAGTTCTTCCCAAGGCGGAATTAAAGAGGTCGTTTTAGATGATAAATTCATGAATACTGCTTTAGATTTAACTTATGGAAGCCGAACAAAAGCCATGTCATGGAATGCCGATTTAGGGTATAAAAACCAAATTTACAATTGGTACGGAATTCCATCCGGTATTTTTTCGGATGCAATAATTGAAACCATTGATGAGCAACAAACTTATCATACGTTGTATGTTGGAGGAAGATTAGGATTAGGTAGCATTTTAAAAGAAAGTTCTATAAAATTCAGTCGTTTCTGGGATGCTTTCGGTTCGGCAGAAAATCGCTTTGTAGCCAAGCCTTCCTTGGAGTTTGACATTGTAGAACAAAAGATTAAAGCAGATTTTATCGTAGATTACATCAGTGGCTCATTTGACCAAGATATTTCAGGAAATCCGAGTTATAAATACGGTTTTACCAATGTTGGTTTCCAACCGAGTGTTAGAATTCAAAAAGACGATTTGACTATTAATGCCGGAGTTGGTTTCTTTTACAGCGCGGCGCAAGAGCAAGGTGAAAGTAAATTCTTTATTTATCCGCAAGTTACCGGTTCGTATAGAGTTGTGGGTGATTTAATGATTTTCTACGCCGGAATTGAAGGTGCGTTAAAGCAAAATTCTTATCACGATTTTGTTCAGGAAAATTTCTTTGTGGCACCAACATTAGGTATCGCGCCAACAGATCAAAAATTTGATGTATACGTTGGATTAAAAGGAAAATTAGCCAACAGCGTGAGTTATAATCTTCGAGGATCTTACTTAAGTGAAGAAAACAAACCGTTATTTAAAAGTTATGGTTATGATGAAAACAATCCGAATACCGATGGTTATACTTTCGGAAATTCTTTCAATGTATTGTATGACAATGTGAAAACCATTAGTTTCTTTGGTGAATTGAAAGCCGATTTTTCTAAAAATGTAACCTTTGGTATTAACGGAACTTTCAACAGTTACACGATGGATGCACAAGGTGAAGCATGGAATTTGCCAGGTATAAAAGTAGGGGCAAATTTAGATGTCAATATTACCCCAAAATGGTACGCCGGAACCAATTTGTTTTTTGTTGGAGAACGAAAAGACCAATTCATCCGCAGTTCATTGTTTACAAGTTATCCAATTCAGAATGTGACTTTGGATAGTTATTTCGATTTAAATGCACACGTCGGCTTCAAATACAGCGAGCGAATGACCTTTTTCTTAAAAGGAAACAACTTGGCCAATCAGGATTATCAGCGTTGGTTAAACTATCCGGTGCAAGGATTACAGATTTTAGGTGGCGCGAGTTATAAATTTGATTTTTAATTCGGGTTATTGGATTAATGGATTTTTAGATTGTTAGAAAAAACTAATCTAAAAATCCAACAATCTAAAATCTAACAATCCAAAATGAAACAACAAGTCCTTGAGCAATATAAACAGTTGGTGCAAGACCGAATCGATGTTTTTCAAGACATGATTTCCGGTTTGACTATTGATGCGCAGAATGACGCCAAAGGTTCGGCCGGTGATAAACACGAAACGGCTTTGTCGATGATGCATTTGGAACAAGAAAAACTCAATCACAAACTCAAAGAAATTCTCGAACAAAAGGCAATTCTCGATAAAATTGATGCTTCAGCCAAACATCAAGTGGTGGCTTTGGGAAGTTTAGTGCAAGCCAATGGTATGTTGCTTTTTATCAGCGCTGCTTTGCCGAAAATAACTATTGATAGTAAAACGGTTTTTGCACTTTCGCCACAATCACCTTTGGGAAGTCAGTTAATAGGAAATAAAGTCGGATTTGAATTTGATATGAATGGAAAACCTTATCGTATTGAAACCGTCGATTAATGATTTTTAACTTTAATTCTTTATTTTTAATATTCTTCTTTCATAATTTTGCTTATTTCTTGTTTGTAGTTTTAAATTGAAACTATTTATTCTTTTTTAGTTTTTGTATTAAAATGAATATGGCATTTTTGCTTTATCAAATAAACAATTACAAATTAAAGAATACGATCATGTGCGGAATATTAGCCATTATAGGAAAAGGAAAAGACGAGCAATTGGTAAAGCAACTTTCAAAAAGGATGTCGCATCGCGGACCGGATGAAAGTGATATTCATGTTACCGAGAACGGACATATTTTAAGTCACGAACGTTTGTCTATTATTGACCTGCATTCAGGAAGACAACCCATTCAAGGTTGTGCTACCGCTTGGATGGTTCACAATGGAGAAATTTATAACCACCAAGAGTTAAGGGATACGATTTTAAAAGACCATGTTTTTCGTTCCAAATCGGATTCAGAAGTGATTGTACATTTGTATGAGAAGTTTGGGTATGATTTTGTTCATTTATTAGACGGCGATTTTGCTTTCGTAGTAATTGATGGCGATGATTACATTGCCGGACGCGATCCGCTGGGCGTGAAGCCTTTGTATTATGGTGTAGATGAAAGAGGCAGAATGTATTTTGCTTCCGAAATGAAACCTATAGCCGACCAGTGTAAAACGTTTTCGACTTTTCCTCCGGGACATTATTATACCGCAGAAACCGGTTTTGTAAAATATTACACGCCGGAATACGAAGATTATACAGTTTGTGATGCCGAGGTTGATTATACCGCTTTAAGAGAATCATTAATCGAAGCCACGCGCAAAAGATTGATGAGTGACGTGCCGATTGGCGTATTACTTTCCGGAGGATTAGATTCTTCTTTAACGTCATCAATAGCAGCACGATTATTAAAAGAAAAAGGAAAAGAGTTACACTCGTTTTCAATAGGTTTGGATGCTGAAGCACCGGATGCCAAAGCTGCACGAAAAGTGGCTGAATTTTTAGGGACTAAACACCATGAAATTCATTTTACTATCGAACAGGGTATTGAGATTTTGGATAAATTGATTTGGCATCTGGAAACCTATGATGTAACTTCTGTTAGAGCGAGCACGCCTATGTATTTTTTGTCAAAAGCGATTACCGATATGGGCATCAAAGTGGTGCTTTCAGGCGAAGGAGCCGATGAGGTTTTTGGAGGATATTTGTACTTCAGAAATGCACCAAGTACCGAAGATTTTACCAAAGAAACCATCGAAAGAGTGCAAAAATTATTCACTGCCGATTTATTGCGTGCCGATAAATCAACGATGGCTCACGGATTAGAAGCACGCGTGCCGTTTTTAGACAAAGCATTCTTAGATGTGGCAATGAAAATCAAAGGGGAAGAAAAACAGCCTAAAACCTACGACGGAAAAGAAAAATATATTTTGAGAAAAGCATTTGATACGCCAGAGCAACCTTATCTGCCGGATGAAGTATTGTGGCGCCAAAAAGAGCAATTCTCAGATGGTGTTGGTTACAACTGGATTGACACTTTAATTGAATATTGTGCGTCTCAAGTAACCGATGAGCAAATGGAGCAAGCTGCAACGCTTTTCCCATACAATACGCCGGCAACGAAAGAAGCCTATTTTTACAGAACTATTTTCCATAAATATTATCCACAAGTCAGTGCCGCACAAACGGTCCGTAAATGGATACCAAAATGGCAAGAAAATCAAGATCCAAGCGGACGAGCCAACTCAGCGCACGTCCAAGCGGATGTTGAAATAGCAAAACCAAGCGTTAACGTTTGAGTTTAGATTGAAGTTTAGTTTGTTTGTTAAAAACGCTCATCATTTTTGGTGGGCGTTTTTTGTTGAAATAATGCCGAAAATGTTAATAACTTAACCCTTTTAAACCCTTTTTACAGTAGGAAATCCTATGCGTTTTTATATATTTGCGTGTTAGACAAAAATTACATTTTTTACGATAAATTTATATGAGCGACGAGATTAAAAAGAACAATTATTCAGCTGATAGTATTCAGGCATTAGAAGGAATGGAGCATGTAAGAATGCGTCCTTCCATGTACATTGGAGATACCGGAGTAAGAGGTTTGCATCACTTGGTTTACGAAGTTGTAGACAACTCAATTGATGAGGCTTTAGCTGGACATTGTGATACCATCAGTGTAATTATTAATGAAGACAATTCCGTTACAGTTGAAGATAATGGTCGTGGAATTCCGGTGGACATGCACAAAAAAGAAGGCGTGTCGGCTTTAGAGGTCGTAATGACCAAAATTGGAGCCGGAGGAAAATTTGATAAAGATTCGTATAAAGTTTCCGGAGGTTTGCATGGTGTTGGTGTTTCGTGTGTAAATGCACTATCTGATCATTTGCGTGCTACTGTTTTTCGTGATGGAAAAGTGTATGAGCAAGAGTATGAAAGAGGAAAATCAATGTATCCGGTTAAGCAAATTGGTGAAACCACCAAAAGAGGTACTACGGTTACTTTCAAACCGGATGCTACAATCTTTACGCAAACTTTAGAATATTCTTATGATACTTTAGCCGGTCGTATGCGTGAGTTGTCTTTTTTGAATAAAGGCATCACGATTACACTAACTGATAGAAGACATACCAAAGAAAATGGCGATTTCGAAGGCGAAGTTTTCCATTCCAAAGAAGGCTTGAAAGAGTTTGTTAAATTCTTAGACGGCAATCGTATTCCAATCATCAGTCATGTAATCAGCATGGAGCATGAAAAAGGGGAAATTCCGGTAGAAGTGGCTCTGATTTACAACGAAAGTTACGCAGAGAACATTTTCTCTTACGTAAATAATATCAACACACACGAAGGTGGAACACATTTGCAAGGTTTCCGTATGGGATTAACCCGTACGTTGAAAAAGTATGCAGACGCTTCCGGTTTGTTGGAAAAATTAAAATTCGAGATTTCGGGTGATGACTTCCGCGAAGGTTTGACCGCGATTATTTCAGTAAAAGTACAAGAACCACAATTTGAAGGGCAAACCAAAACCAAATTGGGTAACAGAGAAGTAGTTTCTCCGGTTTCTCAAGCGGTTGCAGAAATGTTGGAGAATTATTTGGAAGAAAATCCAAACGATGCCAAAATTATTGTTCAGAAAGTTATTTTGGCTGCACAAGCCCGTCATGCAGCGAAGAAAGCCCGTGAAATGGTACAACGCAAAACCGTTCTTGGCGGTGGCGGTTTGCCGGGGAAACTGTCTGATTGTTCAGAACAAGATCCTGCGAAATGTGAAGTGTACTTGGTCGAGGGAGATTCGGCGGGCGGAACGGCTAAACAAGGTCGTGACCGTAACTTTCAAGCGATTTTGCCGTTAAGAGGTAAGATTTTGAATGTGGAAAAAGCCATGCACCACAAAGTATTTGAAAATGAAGAGATTCGAAATATATTCACCGCTTTGGGCGTTACTATCGGAACCGAAGAAGATTCTAAAGCCTTGAACTTAGAGAAATTGCGTTACCACAAAGTAATTATCATGTGTGATGCCGACGTCGATGGTAGTCACATTTCTACTTTGATTTTGACCTTCTTCTTCCGTTTTATGAAAGAATTAATCGAAGGCGGACACGTGTATATCGCTGCGCCACCTTTGTATTTGGTGAAAAAAGGAAACAAAAAAGAGTATGCTTGGAACGATGACCAACGTGATATAGCCAACGAAAAAATGGGCGGAAGTGCCGCTATCCAACGTTATAAAGGTTTGGGTGAGATGAACGCCGAGCAGTTGTGGGAAACTACTATGGATCCGAATTTCCGTACTTTGCGTCAGGTGACGATTGATAGTTTGGCTGAAGCCGACAGGGTTTTCTCGATGCTAATGGGTGACGAAGTACCACCACGTAGAGAGTTTATCGAGAAAAATGCGGTTTATGCTAAAATCGACGCGTAACTAGCCCCGATAGAAGTGGAAATCCTTTTTGTTTTTAGCTGAAAGCCCTTCGACAAGCTCAGGGTGACAAACAAAAAGATTGCAACGGAAAGCGGGATTAGCTTCAAAAAAAAGAAACAAACAACAAATATTATACAAATGAAAGTTACGATTGTAGGAGCAGGAAACGTTGGGGCAACATGTGCCGATGCGATTGCTTACAGAAGAATTGCCAGCGAAATTGTGTTGGTAGATATTAGAGAAGGTTTTGCAGAAGGAAAAGCATTAGACATCACGCAAACGCAAACGACTTTAGGCTTTAATACCAAAGTGGTCGGAAGTACGAATGATTATGCTAAAACTGCCGGAAGTGATGTGGTAGTAATTACCTCGGGAATTCCGAGAAAGCCGGGTATGACTCGTGAAGAGTTAATTGGTATTAATGCCGGAATCGTGAAATCGGTGGCGGAAAATTTATTGCAAAATTCACCTAATGCCATTTTTGTAATAGTGTCTAATCCAATGGATACGATGACTTATTTGACTTATAAATCTTTAGGTTTACCAAAAAACAGAATCATCGGTATGGGTGGTACTTTAGACAGTTCGCGTTTTAAAACGTATTTGTCTTTGGCGCTTGACAAACCTGCGAATGATATTCAAGGAATGGTAATTGGCGGTCATGGTGATACGACTATGATTCCGTTAACGAGATTGGCTTCTTATAACGGAGTACCGGTTTCTCAGTTTTTATCGGAAGATGAATTGACCAAAGTAGCTGCGGATACTATGGTTGGTGGTGCCACTTTGACAGGATTGTTAGGAACTTCTGCTTGGTATGCACCGGGTGCTTCGGTAGCTTATTTGGTGGATGCGATTTTGAATGACCAACACAAAATGATTCCGTGTTCAGTATACTTAGAAGGCGAATATGGTCAAAGCGATATTTGTATTGGTGTGCCTTGTATCATTGGTAAAAACGGTATTGAAAAGATTGTGGACATCAACCTGAATGACGCTGAAAAAGCTTTATTTGCTAAGAGTGCCGATGCGGTTCGCAACATGAACAATGACTTAAAATCTCATTTGGGATAATATATTAAGGTAAGACGAAAAAGAGGCTGCAAACTTTGCAGTCTTTTTTTTGATATTAATGATGAAAATATTGGTTAATCTTATCTATAATTATATATTTGCACGTTTCATAAAAAAGGGAATTGTTGTAAATTCAATACTTTAACGTATAATGTTTTGAATTTCAATGGTTTTTTGCTTTATGAGTAACAATAACAAAACAAGAATTAATTAATTTTTAGTAATAATGCAGAATAAAGGACTAGTTAAATTTTTTGCAATTCTATTTGCATTGGTAAGTATCTACCAACTTTCGTTCACTTTTGTGGCTAATAAAGTTAAAGATGATGCCAAAAACTTTGCAGGAGGAAATCCTGAAAAAGAAATCAGATATCTTGACTCGATAGGAAAAGAAAAAGTTTTTCTTGATTTTTTCACGTATAATGACGTGAAAGACAAACAGATTAACAAAGGTCTTGACCTTGAAGGAGGAATTCAAGTAATTCTTCAGATTTCGGTAAAAGATGTTTTGGTACAATTATCAAACAATTCCAAAAACCCTATTTTCAACAAGTCATTGGAAGATGCAAAGTTGAATCAAAAAGGAAATCAATCTTATTTAGACGCTTTCTTTGAAGCGTTTGAGGCCAATAAAGGAACTACAAAATTAGCGTCTCCGGATATTTTTGCTAACAGAAACTTTGACGACCAAGAGTTAAATTTCAACTCTACTGATGCACAAGTGCAAAAAGTATTGAGAAGAAAAGTGGATGAGTCTGTTGAATCTGCTTTTGGCGTATTGAGAAGTCGTATCGATAAATTCGGTGTAACGCAGCCAAACATTGCTAAGTTAGGACAAACCGGTAGAATCTTAATTGAATTACCAGGTGCGAAAGACGTTGACCGTATTAAGAAATTAGTATCGAGCAAAGCAGAGTTGGAGTTTTGGGAAACTTTCAAAGCGGAAGAGTTAGGTGGATTCCTTCAACAAGCCAATGAATCTTTGAAAGCCACTGTAAAAGTTGATGAAAAAGTAGAAGCTGTTAAAGCAGAAGATTCACTTAGCAAATTATTGACAGACAAATCAGCAGATTCTACTGCTGCCAAAAAAGGAAACAATCCATTGTTTGACAAATTTGTTTCTATTGGTGGTGGACCAATCTTAGCGATTGTAAATACCAAAGATACTGCAGCGGTTAATGGTTATTTGAAACGTAATGAAATCAAAGCTTTATTACCAGGAGACAAACGTTTCGCCAAATTTGTTTGGGGTAAGCCGGTAACTAAGACTGATGCGAAAACTAAAAAAGAAACTACTACAGTTGATTTATACGCTTTAAAAGGAAACAAGGATGACGTTGCACCGTTAGGTGGTGGTGTTATTGTTGATGCAGGAGATACTTTTGACCAAATGGGTAAGCCAGCCGTTTCTATGCAAATGAATGGTGCCGGAGCAAAAGAATGGGAAAGATTAACGAATAATGCTTACACTCAAAAAGGTTTCATAGCCATTGCTTTAGATGACGTAGTATATTCTGCGCCTGGAGTAACTTCGGGACCAATTTCAGGTGGAAGATCTGAAATCACAGGAAGTTTTGATGTAGCGGAAACTAAAGATTTAGCCAACGTTTTAAGAGCTGGTAAACTACCTGCGACTGCAGAAATTATTCAATCGGAAATTGTTGGGCCTTCCTTAGGAGAAATTGCTATTAATGCAGGATTGACTTCTTCTATTGTAGGATTCTTATTGGTATGTTTATGGATGGTGTTCTATTACGGTAGAGCTGGTTGGTATGCTAATGCAGCCTTGTTATTAAACTTACTTTTCTTATTTGGTGTAATGGCCAGTTTTGGTTTCGTACTAACATTACCTGGTATCGCCGGTATCGTGTTAACTTTAGGAACTGCGGTTGATGCCAACATTATTATCTATGAAAGAGCCAAAGAAGAATTACGCGAAGGAAAAACTTTAGCCGAAGCAGTAAAATCTTCTTACGGATGGAAAGGTGCTATGCGTTCGATTATTGATGCTAACGTAACTCACGTTTTGACCGGAGCTATTTTATATACTTTTGGAACAGGACCAATCAAAGGTTTTGCACTTACTTTGTTAATCGGTATTTTTACGTCATTATTTACTTCCATCTTTATTGCAAGAATTTTTATTGATAGAGATATCGCCAAAAACAGAAGTTTAATGTTCTGTACACCATTGACTAAAAACTGGTTTACCGGTTTCCATTTTGATTTTATCAAAGTTAGAAAATGGTCTTATATTTTCTCTACATTAGTCGTTATTGGAAGTTGTGTTTCTTTTGCTGTTAATGGTTTAGATGAAGGTGTTGACTTCGTTGGAGGAAGAACTTTCCAAGTGAAATTCGACAAGCCGGTAGAAGCAACTAAAGTATCTGAGGAATTGTCTGCTGTTTTTGGAGTAGCGGTGGAAGCCAAAGTTTTTGGAGATGACAACCAATTGAAATTGACCACTAAATACAAAATCAAAGAAGATGGTGTTGAAGTTGACAAAGAAGTAAATGAGAAGTTGCACAATTCATTAAAAAAATATTACACCGAAAATATTTCTTATGAAAAATTTATCAATACTTATGATGGAAAAAAAGTAGGCGTATTGCAAGCCTCTAAAGTTGGCGCAGCTATTTCTGCGGATATTAAAACCAACTCATTCTGGGCAGTTATTGGCGCTATGTTAGTGGTTGGATTGTACTTGGTAATCTCTTTCCGTAAATGGCAGTATTCATTGGGTGCTATTGGTGCTATCTTACACGATGTTATCTTTGTACTAGGATTATATTCTTTATTGTACAAATACATGCCTTTCCACATGGAAATGGATCAACACTTTATTGCGGCTATCTTAACGGTTATTGGTTACTCGATGAATGATACTGTAATTGTATTTGACAGGGTTAGAGAGTTCTTAGCCGGAAACATTAAAGGTAATTTTAAGGATGTAGTAAATGCATCTATTAACACTACACTTTCAAGAACAATCAACACGTCATTTACGATGATTATAGTGTTGTTAATCATGTTCGTCTTCGGTGGAGATTCAATCAGAGGATTTATCTTCGCTATGTTGGTGGGTATTTTTGTTGGAACTTATTCTTCTTTATTCATTGCAACTCCGATTGTATATGATACTATGAGCAAGAAACAAGTTGAAGAAATCGAAAGCCGTCACACCGGAAATCAAGCATAGTTTTAAATTATATACATAAAAAAGGGTTGTCAAATTGACAACCCTTTTTTTATTGAACTCTTTTATTATTCTTTTGTTTCGATAATATTTTTTAAAACTGCTTTATCCGAAAAATTAACAACTTCTATCGTAATCTTTTTTTGCTTTTTATTTTGACCTTCAATAACATATAGCTTTCCGCCGTCCATTGGTTTGTTACTTTTGTCAAAATCTACATCGCCATGGGTAAGTATGTTTTTGATGTCTGTTTTATCGGCTAAACCTTCACTCATTTGCTTACTCGCTATCGAATCGTAATGGAAAGGTTTGTTCCTGAGGTCATTTAAAACTCGAGCGTTTGGAAAGTAATTGCATCTTGTATCTTTTCCGCTAAGCACCATAGCTACAAAAAACAACCCGATGACAAAACCTACTAAGTAATAGGCTAATCTTTGGTAAAATTTCATATATAATATTTATTGTTTTTAATAGATTATATGGAATAGCCATAGTTTTTTGATTTTATTCAACAACTAAGTATTGTGGCTATTTCATTTTGATTAATTTTTTTATTTAACTTCGTTCCGTTCGCCTTAGCGGCTCGGGTACATACAGTTCGTACCTAAAGGTCTCGAGTGGCAAAAGTAATCAATGTTCGATATTCAATAAATGAAAAGAAGATTTATTTTAGAATACAATTAAGTTGATGTCGTTATCAGGAAGATTAAACCAATCGCCAATGGCTTTGTTGGTCAAAATCCCGTGATACAGATAAACACCATTTTTCAGGCCTTTGTTGCAGCGAATAGCACTTTCAATACCGCCATCTTCCGCTATTTGAAGTAAATAAGGAGTGATGATGTTACTGATAGAAAGCGAAGCCGTTTTAGAATAACGCGAAGGAATATTCGGAACGCAATAATGAATGATATTATTTTTAATAAAGGTTGGATTTTCATGTGTGGTCACTTCCGAAGTTTCAAAACAGCCACCGGTATCAATACTCACATCGACAATCACAGCCCCTTTTTTCATGTGTTCGACCATAGTTTCGGTAACCACAACCGGACAGCGTTCTTTACCTCGCATCGCGCCAATAGCTACATCACATCTTCTGAGTGCTTTTAATAAAGATTTGGGTTGTATGGTAGAAGTGAAGATTCTTTGGTTTAAATTATTTTGCAAACGACGTAATTTGGTTATTGAATTGTCAAATACTTTGACATTGGCACCCAAACCTAAAGCAGTTTTTGCCGCAAATTCACCTACAGTTCCGGCACCAAGAATGACTACATCGGTTGGTGGAACTCCGGTAATATTACCAAGTAATAATCCTTTTCCAAATTGGTTGTTAATCATTAACTCGGCTGCGATAAGTACGGAAGCAGTTCCGGCAATTTCACTTAAAGATTTCACCGCCGGATAAGAGCCGTCTTCATCTTTAATGTACTCAAAAGCCAAAGCCGTGATTTTTTTCTTAGTTAAAGCTTCGAAGTATTCTTTTTTTCTGGTTTTTAATTGGATGGCCGAAATCACTATTGCATTAGTATTGACCATCGCTATTTCTTCCATAGTCAGAGGCTCAACCTTTAATATCATTGGACAACTCAAGACCTTCTTAGTATCTTTGGTAATGGTTGCTCCGGCATCGCTAAACTCTTTGTCGGTATAACTCGAACTCAATCCGGCACCTGATTCAATCATTACTTTATGTCCGTGTGAAGTCAATGAATTTACCGCATCAGGTGTTAAGCAAATACGTCTTTCTTGGTATGAAGTCTCTTTGGGAATACCAATAAAAAGTTCACTTTTATGACGATAGACTTCTAATTTTTCCTCTTGAGGTAAAAGTTGTTGCTTAGTGAATGGGGTTAAGGACATAATCTGTGATTGAATTTAGCCCGAAATTACGAAAATTTATCTAATTACGTTAACCTTAAATCTCTTTTGCCTTCCACAGTAATCGATAAGTTAATCGTAGAGAAATCTTCAGGAAGTAAATTCGGAATCTTCTCTGCCCATTCGATAAAACACCAATGACCGGAATACAAGTACTCATCGATGCCCATATCTAAAGCTTCGGCTTCTGATTTTAATCGGTATACATCAAAATGATATACAAATTGATTGTCCTCCGTTTGATATTCATTTACTAAGGAAAACGTAGGACTGCTAGTAGCATCTTTCACGCCTAGTTCTTTCGCCAAAGCCTTGATTAATGTAGTTTTGCCAACGCCCATATTGCCGTGAAAAAGAATAACTTTGTTGGGTTTTTCGGCTAAAATTTTTTGAGCAACTTCTTGTATTTCGTCAATTGAAAAGATGATTTCCATATGTAATAGTAATTAGTAATTAGTAATTAGTGAATAGTAATTGGTAAAACTGCTAATTACCAATTACTATTCACTAATCACTTCTTTATTTCGGATTAAATACTAAAAACGGTACAATCATTTCTTCGAGCGAAATACCGCCGTGTTGGTAAGTATTTCGGTAATAACTCACGTAATGATTGTAGTTGTTTACATAGGCCAAAAATAAATCATTTTTAGCAAAAATGTAAGAACTGCTCATGTTGATGGTTGGTAATCCAATTTTTTTCGGATCTCTTACGGCATAAACTTCTTTGTCTTCATAGGTCAAACTTCGTCCGGTTTTGTATCTTAAATTCAAACTGGTGTTTTTATCTCCAATTACTTTCGATGGATTCTTTACGTTAATTGTTCCGTGGTCAGTTGTAATAATCAATTTAAAACCTAACTTCTGAGCTTGTTGGATGATTTCCAAAAGTGGAGAATTTTTAAACCAACTCAAAGTTAATGAGCGATAGGCTTTGTCATCCGAGGCCAATTCTTTAACAACATCCATTTCGGTTTTGGCGTGTGAAAGCATATCGACAAAGTTGTAAACTACCGTAACCAATTGATTGTCTTTTAATCCTTTAAAGTTTTCAGCTAGTTTTTTACCGCTGGCTAAATTGGTGATTTTAAAATAATCTTGTTTGATGTTTAAGCCTAAACGCTTCAAATGTGCGGTTAAAAATTCGGCTTCATATAAATTTTTTCCGCCTTCTTCTACATCATTCTTCCAATATTGCGGAAACTGTTTTTCCATTTCCAAAGGCGTTAAACCCGAGAAAATAGAGTTTCGGGCGTATTGTGTAGCGGTTGGTAAACTGGCATAATAAGGGATTTCTTTTTCTAATTTATAATGATTCGCTACAATATTTTCCATCGCTTTCCATTGGTCATAACGAAGGTTGTCAATCACGACGAATAGAACCGGTTTATCTTTTTTAACCAATTCAGGAACCACTAGTTCTCTGAAAAGCGTGTGCGATTGAATCGGTTTGTCTGCCTTAGGTTCGAACCAATCTTCATAGTTTCGTTCTATGAATTTCCCAAATTGTACATTGGCTTCGACTTTTTGGCTTTCCAAAATTTCAAACATACTTTGGTCGTTGATGTTTTCCAATTCCAGTTCCCAAAACAAGAGTTTTTTATACAATTCTACCCAATCTTCATAGCTGTTGACCATCGCCATTTCCATCGCGATTTTGCGGAATTCTTTTTGGTAATCCAAAGTGGTTTTTTCCGAAACTAATCTTGAATGGTCTAAGTTTTTCTTTAAACTCAACAAAATCTGATTCGGGTTCACCGGTTTGATTAAGTAATCGGCAATCTTAGAACCAATGGCTTCTTCCATGATATATTCTTCCTCACTTTTGGTAATCATTATCACCGGTGTTGAAGACTTTTTCTCTTTCATTTCTGACAAGGTTTCCAAACCGCTCATTCCCGGCATGTTCTCATCTAAAAAAACAATGTCAAAATTACCATCTTCATAAGCATCAATGGCATCACGACCATTATTGTAAGTGGTGACATTATAGTTTTTGTTTTCTAAAAATAAGATGTGTGGTTTTAGTAAATCAATCTCATCATCAACCCAAAGTATTTTGATTTTGTCCATAAGTACATTTAATTTTTGTGCAAATTACTATTTATAAAACGCAGTAATATTAAAATTATTATAAAATATGGAAATCTTTTGTTGATGAAATTAAGCAATAAAAAACCACTTCTGTGACAGAAGTAGTTTGGTATGCGATAAATTAAATGTTGTTATTTTGTTTTACAAGTATTGATGCCCAATAGTGGATAAAGCGGACAAAAACTCACCAAACTAGTTAGCAAAAAGATAACACCAAACGCTAATAACACATAGCCTAAGGTTCCTGTAACCATTCCGCTAAAATATAAATAAGCAAATACGGCGGCAAAAATTACTCTGATGCCTTTGTCTAATGTTCCCATATTTTTCTTCATAATGAAATGTAATTTATTGGTTTATAGTCAGTAAAGTTACTCATTTCATTATTTTAATAAATGATTTTTATCATGTCCTTTTTTTAGTCGAAATTTACAAGACAAAATACCATCATCATGTTTGAATTACTCAAAGAAAGTTACGGTTTCATTTTTGAAGATAGTCTACTGGAGGAAATTGCAGAAGTATCTCAGCTTAGGACATTTGAAGAAGGCGATATATTGATAGACTTTGGCGATTATATCAAAAACATGCCGTTGTTGCTTTCGGGTGCGATTAAGATTCTTCGCGAAGATTTTGATGAAGGCGAATTGTTACTTTATTTTCTTGAAAAAGGCGATACTTGTGCGATGACCATGGCTTGTTGTTTGGGAGAAACCAAAAGCGAAATCCGTGCGGTGGCTGAAACCAAAGGCAAAGTAGTCATGATTCCGGTAGGCAAAATGGAAGAATGGCTCGGTAAATACAAAAGCTGGAGAAACTACGTTTTCAATAGTTATAATGAACGCCTCAAAGAAATGCTGATGGCTATTGACAATCTGGCTTTCATGAATATGGATGAAAGGCTTTACAATTACTTGTTAGACAAAGCCCAAATCAACAAAACCAATTCGATTCAAAATACCCATCAAGAGATTGCGTATGATTTACACACTTCTCGGGTTGTAATTTCCCGACTGTTAAAAGCACTCGAAAATGAAGGCAAAATCAAATTGCATCGTGCGGCCATTGAGCTAATCCGGCCATAAATTTAAATTCATGCTTGTGTAACTTTTGATACTGATTACCCCAATCGGTGTGACTACTTTTGTACTTGATTCAACTGATAATTATCATTCCGTATTAGGAAGTAGTGTAATACTTTTGAGGTAAACAAGAAATATGAAACTAGAACAAATTTATACCGGATGTTTAGCTCACGCAGCTTATTATTTGGAGTCCAATGGCGAGGTGGCCATTTTTGATCCTTTGCGAGAAGTGCAACCTTACATTGACCGTGCTCAGAAGGACAATGCCAAAATCAAATACGTTTTTGAAACGCATTTTCACGCTGATTTTGTTTCGGGTCATTTGGATTTGGCCCAAAAAGAAAATGCCATTATTGTTTACGGACCAACGGCCAAACCGGGATTCGAAGCTTTAGTAGCCAATGACAATCAGATTTTTGAAGTCGGCTTTTGTAAAGTAAAAGCGATTCATACGCCTGGTCATACCATGGAAAGCACCACGTATTTGGTAATTGATGAAAACGGAAAAGAACACGGCATCATCACCGGAGATACTTTGTTTATTGGTGATGTAGGCCGACCGGATTTGGCCCAACACGTGATTGCCGATTTAACCCAAGACAAGTTAGGGAGATTGCTTTATCATTCGCTCAGAGAAAAAATTATGCCTTTGTCGGATGACTTAATCGTTTATCCCAATCACGGTGCCGGAAGTGCTTGCGGTAAAATGATGAGCAAGGAAACCACCGATACTTTGGGCAACCAAAAACGAACCAATTATGCTCTAAATCCAAAATTAACCGAAGACGAATTCGTTATGGCATTGCTTACCGGATTGACCACGCCACCAGCCTATTTTCCAAAGAATGTACTGATGAATATTCAAGGCTATGAAAGTTTGGATAAAGTGATGCATCGTGGTCAAAAACCTCTTGACGCCAAGACTTTTGAAATGGTAGCCAATGAAACGCAAGCCTTGATTTTAGATACTAGAAAAGCAGCCGAATTTGCCAAAGGATTTATTCCAAACAGCATCAATATTGGTCTCGAAAGTAATTTCGCGATGTGGGTTGGCGAATTAATCCCTGATTTGCAACAAGAAATTCTTCTGGTTGCCGAAAACCATGAAAAAGTAGAAGAAGCCATCATCAGATTGTCCAGAGTAGGTTATGACCATACAATAGGTTATTTGGAAGGCGGATTTGAAGCTTGGACAAAAGCCGGAAAAGAAGTTGATACGGTCAATAGAATCTCAGCAGATGATTTAGCCATTTTGGAAGAAATACACCTGACTCCTGTTTTTGATGTCAGAAAGAAAAGCGAATTCGATTCTGAACATCTGGTAGGCGCAATTAATATTCCTTTAAACGAAATCAATCAGCATCTGTATGAGTTTCCAAAAGACAAACATTTTGTAATACATTGTTTGGGCGGTTATCGCAGTATGATTGCCGCTTCCATTTTGAAACAAAGAGGATTTGAGAATTTTGTAGATGTGATAGGTGGTTTTAACGAAATCAAGTTGACAAATTTGCCTATTACCAACTATGTTTGTCCAACCACTTTATTATAATTACAAACTATGAAAAGAATACTGTTTTCCAATTGGCACCTGATGCGTTATTTCAGATTGGTCTTTGCTTTGTTTCTTTTTTTTCAAGCTTATGAAACAAGACAATTGTTTTTTGTGGCTTTTGGGATTTTCTTTTTATTTCAAGCGATATTCAACCTAGGCTGTAGTTCCAATGGTTGTCAAGTAAATTATAAAAATCAAAATGATGAATAGTAGTTTTGATCAAATTATCAACTCAGAAAAACCAGTATTGATAGATTTTTTTGCCACTTGGTGCGGTCCATGTCAAATGCTAGGGCCTATATTAAAAGAAGTCAAAGACAGTCTTGGTGAACGAGTTTCCATCATAAAAGTCGATGTAGATAAAAACCAGGAATTGGCTGCAATGCAACAAGTTCGAGGTGTACCAACCATGATATTGTTTCAAAACGGAAAACAGCTTTGGAGGCAATCGGGTGTCTTGTCTAAAGAAGAAATTGTCAAAAATATTTTAGATAAATCCAATAATTAAATCGTTATGGAACAACAATTTGAAGTAGAGAATATTAAGTGTGGCGGTTGTATGAACAGTATCAAAACAGCTTTGCTTAGAATAGAAGGAGTTGAAGAAGTTACTATTCATAAAGACACTGATACCATAGTTTTGATTGGAAAGTTTCAAAGAAAATTAATTGTTGAAAAACTCAACGATTTAGGCTATCCCGAAAAAGGGAATAACACTTTGATTAGAAAAGTAAAATCTTATGTCAATTGCGCCATGGGCAGAATGAAAGAAACTAACTGATCATGAATAAAAAAACTTTAATCATTACTATAGTCGGCGTTATTGTAGGTGCAATTGGCGGCTATGCCTATTATCATTTTATAGGCTGTGCCAACGGAACTTGTGCCATCACCTCCAAACCATTGAATTCAACTTTATACGGAAGTCTGATGGGTGGATTGTTGTTTAATATCTTTACTCCCAAACCAAAGCAAGAGAATTGATAATGGTTTTTACCAATTGATTCTTAAGATAGTTTTAAGTTAAATTTTTGAGAGTCAATAGTTTTTAATATTACATTTATAACAGTAAAATAGATTAATTCACTAAATAAATTATAAAAGATGAGAAAATTAGTTTCCGCATTTGCCGCAGTAGCATTATTGTTTGCTATGAATGTTAACGCCAGTAATGGAGAACCAAAGCAAAAAAAGAAAAAGGCAAAAACCGAAAAATCAGCTACTACTGAAGAGAAAAAAGAATGCAGTACTGAGAAAAAAGCAGGTTGTTGCGCTTCGAAAAAAGCAGAAGATAAAAAAGCATAATAACCCTTTTTTATACGATTTAAAGCGTCCCATTTGGGGCGCTTTTTTTGTGTAACAAATGTTGCAGAACAACTAATTAAGATTAGGTAATTTTGAAGAAATATTATTATAATGAGACTACTTTACACCATACTGGTTTTGGTTTTTACCAATGCCCTTTTTTCCCAATCCAATTTTGATTACCAAGTGCAGTTCAATCCCATAGCCATTCCTAATTTCCCGGGTATACATTCGTTCGCATTTGCCCAGCATGAAGGAAAATGGTTAATCCTTGGCGGAAGACTTGACGGAATTCACGCCCGACAACCTTTTAATGCTTTTCCGGCATCAAATAACAATACCACTATTTATGTGGTTGATGTGTTGACAAATCAAGTTTGGTCAACTTCAGTAAATGTTTTGCCAACGGATTTAAAAGAGCAACTGCAAGCCACTAATTTCAACTTTTACCAAGACGAAAATACCCTTTACATTATTGGAGGTTATGCGTTTTCTGCCACCGCCAGTGATCATATCACATTCCATAAAATGACTTCGATTAACGTTTCGGGTTTAATCAATTCTGTGGTTAATGGTACTTCTATTTTAGGTCATTTCAAACAAATGACAAACGAGAATTTTGCCATTACCGGCGGACAATTAGGTAAAATAAACAATACGTTTTATTTAATCGGCGGACACCGTTTTGACGGAAGATACAATCCGATGAACAATCCAACATTTACCCAAACCTATTCCAATCAAATCAGAAAGTTTTCCATCGATAACTCCGGAACGCAATTGAGTATTTCCAATTACGAAGCCATAACCGATGCTCTTCATTTGCACCGAAGAGATTACAATCTGTTACCGCAAATTTTCCCCGATGGTTCGCAAGGCTATACCATTTCATCGGGTGTGTTTCAAATCAATGTCGATTTGCCATTTCTCTATCCGATAGATATTAAAGCCGATGGCTATTTTCCACAAACGACTTTCAACCAATATTTAAGCAACTATCACAGCGCCAAATCTTGTCTTTACGATGCAGCCGAAAATCGAATGCACAACCTCTTTTTTGGCGGAATCAGTCAGTACTATTACAACGGAAACACTTTGGTACAAGACAATAATGTGCCATTTGTCAATACCATCAGCCGAACTACTAGATTCGCCGATGGTTCTTTACAAGAATACCAATTACCCGAAACCATGCCGGCTTTAAAAGGTGCGAGTGCCGAATTTATCCCTAACAAATTATTACCGCATTACAGTAACGAAGTCATAAAACTCAGCGAGATTACCGCAAATGAATTTGTAATCGGCCACATTGTTGGCGGATTAACGAGTCCGAGTGCTAATCCGTTTACCGCCAATAACACTTCAACCACTTCTGCCAATGCAACTATTTATGAAGTGAAGCTAATTAGAAATACTCCATTAGGTGTTCAGGAAATCAATGGTAAAAATCCGTTTTCTATAACCGTTTCACCAAATCCGACAGACAGCAGTACAGTAAGAATCAATTTTAAAATGGCTTATGCAACTAACATTGATTATTTTGTCACTACTATGGACGGTAAAATTATTTTAGACGGAGAAATTACCGATGCTGAACAAGGCGAAAACACTATGAATTTTGAGTTGGATAATGTTTCAAATCAAACAGTTATCATCACTTTTATATTCGATAATAAGTTTTATGTTTCCCAAAAAGTGATTGTAAAATAAATCAAATAAATACCACTATTTTTTGAGTGCCTGAGAAATCAGGCATTTTTTTTTACCCAATGACTTCTGTAACAATTGTAACTGTACGCGCTTTTTTGCCACAGTATTTTTGCTTCATAATTCAGATAAACTATGATGAATATGAACAAGCAATTAGTAACCACAGGATTTTTATTTTTATCAATTTTAGGATTCAGTCAAGATACGTTGTCCATTTCTAAAAGCG
Organism: Flavobacterium sp.; assembly: GCF_046293665.1. GTDB lineage: Bacteria > Bacteroidota > Bacteroidia > Flavobacteriales > Flavobacteriaceae > Flavobacterium. The sequence continues at coordinate 88,644 of NZ_JBKBOL010000008.1, read as the reverse complement.
ATTTGAAACAAAAAATAACTGAAAAAAATCTGCAAATCAAAATCGCTGATCAAAACTACCAATCAGCTAAAGCGGATTACCGCCAATCCAACGCACTCTTTTTGCCCAATGTTACTATGTCCTACACCGGAATCTCAACCACCAATCCGTTGATGGCTTTTGGTTCCAAATTAAATCAGGAAATTCTAACCCAATCCGATTTCAATCCGACTTTGTTGAATGACCCGAAAGCCACGCAAAACTTTGCCACTAAAATCGAAATCCAACAACCGTTACTTAATGTTGACGGTATTTACGGCAGACAAGCCGCTAAAGCCAAAATGGAAGCTTTTCAACTGCAAACACAACGCACTCAGGAATATTTAGAATTAGAAGTATCCAAAGCGTATATGCAATTACAATTGGCTTACAAAGCGGTTACTGTTTTGACGAAAGCGGAAACCACAGCTAAAGCCAATTTGAAATTGGTTGATAATTATTTCAAACAAGGTTTGTTACAAAAAACGGATGTATTAAATGTTCAAGTTCGAGTAAACGATATTTCAAATCAATTGCAATACGCTAAAAGTAACGTTCAGAATGCCTCGGATTATTTGGCTTTTTTACTCAATGAAGATACGCAAGGCAAAACCTTTAAACCTTCAGAAGAACTGGAAAATACCATTCAAGTAGAAGCGATAAACAACCAATTATCCGAGAATAGAAAAGACATTCAAGCGATGCAAAAATCCTCGGAAGCTTATCAAAAAATGATGGTCATGAGCAAAATGAATTTTTTGCCAAGATTAAACGCTTTCGGAAGTTATGAATTGTATGATAGCCAGTTTTTAGGTACCGCAGCCAAAGGATATTTGGTCGGAGCACAATTGTCTTGGAATGTTTTCGACGGTTACAAATCTATTGGAAAGTACGACAAAGCCAAAGCCGATTTCCAAAAAGCCACCATCGAAACCGAACAATACAAAAAGCAAAGCCAGTTGGAACTGAACAAAACCAATCGCCAACTAAAAGATGTCGAGAACAAAGTAAGTCTGTCACAATTAGCTTTCGAACAATCGCAAGAAGCCTATCGCATTCGCCAAAATCGTTTCACCCAAGGTTTAGAAAAAACGACCGATTTATTGACCGCAGAAACCCAAATGATTCAAAAAGAATTAGAGCATTTGCAAGCGGTTTTTGAGTACAATTTCACCAAACAGTATTTACAGTTTTTGACCCAATAGTATTAAGATTTAAGTATTAAGACAATTATAAAACAGAACAACATGAACAATAAAATAATAACCACGCTATTGCTATCGACTTTCTTATTCTTTTCTTGTGGAAAAGACCGAAAAGCAATAACAGATAATGCAACAGCTATTCCAGTAAAAGTAAGCGGAATGACTGCACAAAGCAACGGTGCTTTCGTAACGGCCAGTGGCAAAATTGAAGCCGAAAACAGTGCCAATGTCAGTACAAGAATGATGGGTTTTGTAACCAAAATGCATGTGAAAGTCGGACAAAAAGTTAGCGCCGGACAATTATTGGTCAGCATCAACAACACCGATTTACAAGCCAAAAAAGCCCAAGCAGACGCTTCGATTTTACAAGCAACCGCTGCTTTTAATAATGCCAAAAAAGACTACGAAAGATTCACGGCCTTGTTCAACCAACAAAGCGCGTCTCAAAAAGAACTAGATGATATGACTTCGCGTTACGAAATGACCAAAGCCGGATTGGAAGCGGCTAAACAAATGCGAAACGAAGTTTTAGCACAATTCAATTACAGTAATATAAGCGCGCCGTTTTCGGGTGAAGTGACCAATACTTTTGTCAAAGAAGGCGATATGGCCAATCCCGGAATGCCGTTGGTGAGTATTGAAGGCGTTTCGAGATTGCAAGTAACCGCTATGGTTTCAGAAAGTGATATTTTAAACATTCAAAACGGAATGACGGTAAAAGTTTTGGTAAAATCCATCAACAAAGAAGTAGCCGGAAAAGTCATTGAAGTGAGCAGTTCGGCTAAAAATACGGGCGGACAGTATTTGGTTAAAGTCAGTTTAAACCAATTGGATAAAGCGATATTGTCCGGAATGTTTGTCAATGTTCAATTTCCTGTGGCCAATAAAACGCAAACCACTACCAAAACCGATAAAGTTTTAGTGCCCGAAAGCGCCTTAGTAAAACAAGGCCAACTCACCGGAATTTATACCATCGGCAACGGTAACAAAGCCATTTTAAGATGGTTACGCATCGGAAAATCCTTCGGAAATCAAGTAGAAGTGTTGTCAGGATTATCGGCTGAGGAACAATACATCGTTTCTGCTGAAGGTAAATTGTTCAACGGAGCAAAAGTGAAATTGAACTAACTCATTTTCAAATTTTCAAATCATCACATTTTCAAATTCAAAAAAAATGCAAGAAGGTATATCAGGTAAAATCGCCCATTTTTTCATCAATTCGAAGTTAACGATACTGTTAATGGTAGGATTAATGATCATAGGCGTATACAGTTCGTTTCTGATTCCAAGAGAAGAAGAACCACAAATCAATGTGCCGATGGCCGACGTAATGGTGGGTTATCCTGGTGCGAGTCCGAGTGAAGTCGAAAGTCGCGTAGTCAAACCATTGGAGAAAATTTTGTCCAATATCAAAGGCGTAGAACACGTGCACAGTATGGCGATGAACGGTCAAGCGATGTTGATTGTTCAGTTTTATGTTGGGCAAGATGTAGAACGCTCCTATGTTAAATTATACGACGAGTTGGCCAAACACGAGAATATGTTTCCGCAAGGCGTTTACAAACCGATGGTGAAAACCCGTTCAATCGACGATGTTCCGATGTTGGGATTAACCTTGTGGAGCGAAAAATTAAACGATTTTGAAATCCGTCAAATTGCGGAAGAAGTCACTTCGGAAATAGAGAAAGTCAAAGATGTAGCCATCACCAAAGAAATCGGCGGCAGAAACCGCGAGGTGAAAGTGGTGTTAGACAAAGATAAAATGGCCGAAAATGGCGTGGATGCGTTAAGCATTATGCAAATGATTCAAGCCAACAATGGCAGCTCGCAATCGGGCAGTTTTGTTTCGGCTGATAGAGAATATTTGGTAACTACAGGAGAATTTTTGAAATCTTCAGAAGATATTGAAAACTTGGTGGTTGGCGTCAATGCCAATTTGCCGGTGTATTTAAAACAAGTCGCTTCAGTGCAAGATGGACCGTCAACACCTAGAAGTTATGTGTCTTTTGGTTATGGTAAAGCCAATGAAAAATTCGCTAAAAACAATTCGGAATATCCGGCCGTAACGATTTCTATCGGTAAAGTAAAAGGTGCTGATGCGATGAAAATTTCGGAAAAGATTTTGGAGAAAGTCGAGCATTTAAAACAAACCATTATCACTGATGATGTCCATGTAGAAGTAACCCGTAATTACGGAGAAACGGCTTCAGATAAAGTAGGCGAGTTATTGTTACACTTAGGAATCGCGATTATCGCCGTAACCATTTTAGTGATGTTAGCCATGGGCTGGCGCGGTGGTTTGGTGGTGTTCTTTTCAGTACCATTGACGTTTGCGTTGACTTTATTCGCGTACTATATGTTAGGCTATACGTTAAATCGTATCACTTTATTCGCCTTGGTTTTCGTAGTGGGCATTGTGGTAGACGACAGTATCATCATCGCTGAAAACATGCACCGTCACTTTAAAATGAAGCGACTACCGTTCAAACAAGCCGCGATTTATGCGATTAACGAAGTCGGAAATCCAACCATTTTAGCCACGTTCACAGTAATTGCAGCGATTTTGCCGATGGCGTTTGTATCCGGAATGATGGGGCCTTATATGAGTCCGATGCCGATTGGCGCTTCGATTGCGATGTTATTATCGTTGTTTGTAGCCTTAACGGTAACGCCATATTTGGGCTATCATTTATTACACGAAAAAGAAGAACAAGAGCAGAAAGCCGAACAAGGATTAGAAACGTCTTGGATTTACAAAGTATACAGCAAAATGGAACGTCCTTTCTTGGATAGTTCTAAAAAACGCCGTTTGATGTTAGGGATTACCGTATTGTTGCTTTTAGGTTCGGTATTGATGTTCTTTACCAAATCGGTTGCTGTGAAGATGTTGCCATTCGACAATAAAAACGAATTCCAAGTCGTAATCGACATGCCGGAAGGAACAACACTAGAAAGAACCGCTGCAGTAACTCAAGAAATTGCACAATACCTATCTACAGTTCCTGAAGTGGTGAATTACCAAAACTACATCGGTACATCGGCACCAATTACGTTTAACGGTTTGGTACGTCATTATGATATGCGTGGCGGCAGTAATATGGCGGATATTCAAGTGAATTTGTTGCACAAAGAAGAGCGCGATTTACAGAGTCATGACATCGCCAAAATCGTGCGTCCCGAAATCCAAAAGATTGCAAAAAAATACAATGCTAATGTAAAAATCATCGAGGTTCCGCCGGGACCGCCGGTATTGTCAACTTTGGTAGCTGAAATTTACGGTCCGGATTACAATGAGCAGATTAAAGTCGCCAACCAAGTCAAATCTATTTTAGAAAACACCACTGACATTGTTGATGTAGATTGGATGACCGAAGACAACCAAACCGAATACCGTTTGGAAGTCGATAAAGAAAAAGCCATGCTCAACGGAATCGCGCCACAACAAGTGGTAGGTAATTTGACCTATTTACTAAAAGAATATCCGGTTTCAAATTTATACGATGAAAATTCCAATGACAATGTTGGTATTGTTTTGTCATTAGATGATAAAGATAAAACGAGTTTGCAAGACATTCAAAGTCTAAAAATCAAAGGCAATCGTGGCAATGTAGTTCCGGTGAGTGATTTGGTGAAAGTGGTTAAAGATACTTTGCAAAAAACCATTTACCGCAAAGACCAAAAACGCGTCGTTTATGTAACGGCTGATATGGCCGGAGAATTGGAAAGTCCGGTATATGCAATTTTAGGGATGAATGAAAAACTCCAAAAAATGGAATTGCCTAAAGGCTATAAAGTCAATGAACTCTACATGGAACAACCATCTGATGAAAGTGATTTTACGGTAAAATGGGATGGCGAGTGGCAAATCACTTTGGAAGTGTTTCGCGATTTGGGCGCTGCTTTCTTAATCGTAATTGTCATTATTTACATGTTGATTGTAGGTTGGTTCCAGAATTTCAAAACACCAATGGTGATGATGATGGCGATTCCACTTTCGTTAGTCGGAATTGTTTTGGGACACTGGTTGTTGGGCGCATTTTTCACTGCGACATCCTTTATCGGTATGATTGCTTTAGCCGGAGTAATGGTACGAAATTCGGTCTTGCTCATCGACTTTATCGAGATTCGATTGAATGATGGTATTCCATTAAAACAGGCTATCATTGAAGCCGGAGCCGTTAGAACCACTCCAATTTTATTAACGACCGGAGCTGTGGTTATTGGAGCATCGATTATTTTATTCGACCCGATATTCCAAGGATTAGCGATTTCGTTAGTATTTGGAGCTATTGTTTCGACATTACTAACACTAATTGTAGTGCCTTTGATTTATTACATCACCGAAAGAAAAAAATGGGAAAATTAATTTTAAAATACAATATTATGAAAAATAGAATAGTCAGAGCTGTAGCCGGAACATTTATCTTAATCAGTTTACTATTGGCGATTTACGTCAACCAAAATTGGTTGTGGTTTACTGCTTTTGTCGGTGTCAATTTGCTGCAATCTTCTATCACCAAATGGTGTTTGATGGAGGATATATTGACCAAATTGGGCGTAAAAGATTAAGTATTCAGCCACCTTCGGGTGGTTTTTTTATGTTTCATTTTAACAAATGCATTACATTTGGTAACATTTTAGTCAAAATAAAGTCCAATAGCCATTTAAAAACGATACTATGAAATTACTAACCAAACTAACAGTAGGATTATTTTCAGCCACTTTGTTGTTGAGCTGTAATCAAAAAGAAGCCGATTTTGTCGATCCTTTGTTAACCAATAGAGATACCACAGTGAATCCCGGCGATGACTTTTTTTTGTATGCTAATGGCGGATGGTTTAAACGAAATCCAATTCCGGATAGCGAAAGAAGTAACGGTATTTTCAGAACGATAGGCGACACCATCAATTCTCAAATCAAACAAATTTGTGAAAAATCAGCAGAAATGACTGACGCGACCAAAGGGAGTAACGAACAAAAAATAGGTGATTTCTATGCTTCCGGTATGGATACTTTGCAAATAGAAAAATTAGGATTGTCTCCTTTAAAAGCCGATTTAAACAGGATCAAAGCGATTAATGATGTGCCTTCATTATTAAATACGATTGCTTACTTACATACTATTGGCGCCAATCCGGCGTTTTCATTGTATGTTGGTCAAGACGATAAGAACAGTGCAAAGTATGCCATTTTCTTAGGTCAAGGCGGATTAGGATTAGGCAATCGCGATTACTATTTCAATACTGATAAGGAAACTGTAAATATCCGTGCCGAATATGTGAAACATTTGCAGAAAATGGGACAATTGATTGGAAAGTCATCCGATGTAGCCAAAACCAATGCTGCTGTTATCATGAAATTGGAAACCGAATTGGCACAAAACTCTCGTAAGTTAGAAGCACTTCGTGATCCTATTAAGAACTACAATAAAATGAGCATCGCTCAAATCAACAGCGCTACACCAAATATCAATTGGCAACAAATGACAGCTGCTATCGGAATCAAAAATGCCGATACTGTTATTGTGGGTCAACCCGAGTTTTATAAAGCTTTAGACCAAATGGTTAAGACTTATTCTGTTGAAGATTGGAAAACTTATTTGGAATGGGATTTAGTAAATTCTTATGCCTCTTATTTGAATAATGCCATTGAAAAGCAAAACTTCTATTTCTACTCAACCGTAATGAGTGGTGTAAAAGAACAAAAACCACGTTGGAAAAGAATAGTTGAACAAACCGATGGTTCTTTGGGCGAATTGATAGGGCAGGTTTATGTAAAGGATTATTTGCCAAAAGGTTCCAAAGAAAAACTATTGGAAATCGGAAATAATATTCGTGACGTTTATGCAGAACGTATTAAAACTTTAGATTGGATGAGTGAAGAAACCAAGAAAAAAGCTTTATTCAAATTAAGTAAAATCGTGATGAAAGTAGGTTATCCCGACAAATGGAAAGACCTGAGTAGTGTTAATATTAATAGAGGTACATTTTTAGCCAATGTGATGGCAACCAACAAATGGTCTATCAATGATATGATTTCCAAATACGGTAAACCGGTAGACAGAACCGAATGGGGCATGTATCCACAAACCTATAATGCTTATTACAATCCAAGTAATAATGAAATTTGTGTTCCGGCATGTAATATCTTAGTTCCCGGTTTTGAAGGTAGAATGCCTGATGATGCTGTTTTATATGGTATTATCGGTGGTTCCACTTTCGGTCACGAAATTACTCACGGATTTGATGATCAAGGTAGCCAATATGATGAAAAAGGTAATTTGAACAATTGGTGGACAGCGGAAGATTTGCAAAAGTTTAAAGCAAAAACCAAATTAATTGTTGAACAATTCAGTAAGTACGAGGCGTTACCGGGTAAATTTTTAAACGGCGATGCTACTCAAGGTGAAAATATAGCTGATTTGGGCGGACTTGTCATGGGATTTGAAGCTTTCAAGAAATCGAAACAATACAAAAACAAGGAGAAAATTAGCGGTTTTACACCTGAACAACGTTTTTTCCTAGCGTATGGTTACGCATGGATGGTTAATATCAAACCGGAATCATTGGCGCAACAATTATTAACCGATGTTCATGCACCGGCAAAATACAGAATCAACGGACCTTTGGAAAACAATCCTGATTTTCATAAAGCTTTCAATATCCAGCCCGGAAGCAAAATGCGAAGACCGGATAATTTGAAAGTGGTGATTTGGTAAAAAAATGAAAATCCCTAATCATCTGATTAGGGATTTTTTTATTTCGTAGCAGTGGCTTCCAAATACCGTTCGGAAACTTTTTTCCAATTAATTACTTTAAAGAACGCATCAATATATTTTTTGCGTTTGTAACGGTAATCTAAATAATAAGCGTGTTCCCAAACGTCCAAACATAAAATAGGTTTTCCAACAATAGCTTGCTTAGGCATCAATGGGTTATCTTGATTCGGTGTGCTTGTTACTATTAACTTTCCGGTTTTGTCAACCACTAACCATGCCCAACCTGAGCCAAATTGTTTTTCAGCAACATCTGAAAACTGATTCTTAAACACTTCAAACGAACCAAAATCACGGTTGATAATGCTAGCCAAAGTATCTTTGGGTTGTCCTTCAGATTTTGGAGTCAAGCTTTCGAAGAATAAGGTGTGATTGTAGTAACCACCGGCATTGTTACGCAGGTCGGCATTGTTGAGGTCTAATTTTTTCAAAATATCTTCAATAGCCAAATCAACTAACAATGGATCAGCAGCGACCAATTTGTTCAAATTGTTGGTGTACGTTAAATAATGTTTGGAATAATGTACTTCCATAGTTAGAATATCTATACTAGGCATCAAGGCATTGTATTCATAAGGTAATTTGGCTAAAGCAAATTGACCTTCATCGGCACTGACATCATCAGGTTGTCCGATAGTGATTTTTTCTTCAGCTGAGGGCAAAGGTACTTCAACGACTTCGGTTAGTTTTTTTTTGTTACAGGAAGGTAATAGAAATGTAAAAGAAAAACATAAAGCGATAATAAAAATCCTTTTCATAGTTTTATTTTTTTTCGTTTACAATGGCATTGATGGCTTCGATATATAATTCTTTAGCTTCTTCAGCGGAGAGATGACTAATTTGCATCCAAGCATTGGTTTTAAAAGCATTTCTCAAATCAAAAGTAGAGGAATTGTTATATTCAATGGTGCCGAAAGTGGCTTGTTTATAATAGGCATACAACCGCAACTGCACATCTTGCGGCAACGATGACTGTGTCATTTTAGAAGCGTGTTCAACAGCTTCCAGAAATCGAACTTCTAATTCTTTTTCAGACATATTTTGAGACTATTATTTTGAAGCGATAACCGTTTGGTTACCTACAGCATTTTGTTTTAAAGCAACATCCACTTTGGTGCCTAGCGGGAAATAAATATCGACTCTGGAACCAAATTTAATGAATCCGGCATCATCACCTTGAACGACTTGTTGTCCTTCTTCGGCATAGTTTACAATTCGTCGGGCCAAAGCGCCTGCAATTTGTCTGTATAAAACTTCACCAAATTCTTTGGTTTCAATCACTACCGTAGTTCGTTCATTTTCGGTGCTTGCTTTCGGATGCCAAGCCACCAAATATTTTCCCGGATGGTATTTGCTGAATTTGATTTTTCCTGAAGCACCATAACGTGTAACGTGAACGTTAATAGGCGACATAAAAATCGAAACTTGTAATCTTTTGTCTTTGAAATATTCGTCTTCAAATACTTCTTCAATTACCACCACTTTTCCATCAACCGGTGCCAAAAAGTAATTGTCGTTCGGCACTATCTTTCGGTTTGGGTTTCTGAAAAATTGTAAAATCATAACAAAAAGGAAGACAAAAACCAATTGAATGGCAATTCTAAGCCAAGCTAGAGAGATAAACTTATCTGCTAATAATAATGCAGCGATAAAGCTTACTATTGCAATGAAAATGATTTTATAACCTTCTTTATGAAACATAATAAATAATTTGGTAAAACAAATAAACAAATGGTGCTACAAATATAATACTATCCAAGCGATCTAGAAAACCACCATGTCCGGGCATGATGTTTCCGCTGTCTTTGACGCCTGCAATTCTTTTAAATTTCGATTCTATTAAATCTCCTAAAGTGCCAAAAGCACTAACAATCATAGCGATGATAATCCATTTTATGATTGTTTCATCTGGTTTATCGATGTAAAATTCAGCTAATAAAATTCCGGCCACGATTGCAAAAACTACACCGCCAACAAAGCCTTCAATGGTTTTTTTAGGAGAAATTCTCTCGAAGAGTTTGTTCTTTCCCATCGTTATGCCAACTAAGTATGCAAAAGTATCATTGGCCCAAATGATTACCAAAATACTAATGATGATTTCGGGAAAATATTGGTTATTGATGAAAGGAATTTTGGTGAAAATGATAATTGGGATGATGAGATAGCCAATGAGGAAAACGTATTTAGCCTGTGTGTCCAAAAATCGATCTTTCTTTTCAAACAGAAATAATAGCGAACGGATGGAAACCAATAATGCCGCAATCAACAACAAAATTTCGTTAGTTTTTATAGTATTGTTTAGATTGAAAAGGATATAGCCAACGGTGGCTATGAGTAGTGGGATAATCGGTTTTAGCGAAACCAATTTACAAAATTCCACAACAGAAAAAAGCAATAACAAACCAAACAATAACAAAAAACTATATTGTGAATATAAAGTCGCGCCGATAAGCAACAGTACGTAAACTGCGCCAGACAAAGCTCTTGTTACGGTAGTAGTCATGCTATAAATCTTCTAAAAGCAAGAGGTATAAATTCTTGGCTGTGCTTCCGTATTGCAGGAAATCTTCGTCTTTAGCTTTTTCGAAATATTTGATGGTAGTGATATTGGTTGGATAATCTTTATCATATTTCTTTTTAATCACACGCAATCCGTCACTTTTGGTTTCCAAAATCTGACTCGTCGTGGCTAATATGATAATATTGTTGGGTAAATCGTTGGGCTTGTTCTGCTTGATTTGGTTAGAGGAAAATAACACTGAACCTTCATCAGCAATCAGGTTTTCACAGCTGGCAAACAAAAAAATAGGGTTAGCCGGTTTGTCGTAATGCAATTTGTTTTCGTCCAACATGCTAAACAATTTTGGTTCGTAACAAAGGGCTTCACATTCGAACCAATCATTTTCTTCTAAGATGTTGAGGAATTGGTCTTTTACTTCATTCAAGTTTTCGCAATACAAAAACTTACCGCCATTTTTTTTGAAATTATAAGTAAACTTCTCATCTACGGGAAGTAGTGAAAAGCTGGAAGGAGTATTGTTAAATTCGCTTTGACTTTCTTCGTCAGAGGCATCATTACCTGTGCCAAAAATTTTTCTGAAAAGACTCATGCTGGTTTGGTATAATCGGGTTTTGTGATTGAAATCCCTCAAAGATAAAAAAATCTTAATTCAAAAGTATGTTTTGAATTAAGATTTTAAAAAAATGTTAAAAAACTGTAAATGTTATTCGATTACGGCATCCGCTACAGTTTCATCACTGTGATTGTCGTAGGGTCTTTTGCCGAAAATGGTTTCCAAATCGTCTTTGAAAATTACTTCTTTTTCAATCAGTATATCGGCCAATTGCTGTAGTTTTTCTTTATTGTCTTGCAAAATCTGAATCGCTCTTTGGTATTCGGTTTCGATTAGATTTGAAATTTCTTTATCGATAACCAAAGCCGTTTCTTCAGAATATGGTTTGGAGAAATTATACTCACTTTGTCCCGAAGAATCATAATAAGTGATATTCCCTAATTTTTCATTTAATCCGTAAATTGTAACCATTGCTCGTGCTTGTTTGGTTACTTTTTCCAAATCGCTTAAAGCTCCGGTGGAGATTTTGTTGAACATTACTTTTTCAGCCGCACGGCCACCCATAGTGGCACACATTTCATCAAGCATTTGCTCAGGTCGAACAATTAAGCGTTCTTCCGGTAAGTACCAGGCAGCACCTAAACTTTGTCCACGTGGTACAATAGTAACTTTCACTAATGGCGCTGCGTGTTCGAGCATCCAACTTACTGTTGCATGACCGGCTTCATGCACAGCAATCGCACGTTTCTCATCCGGTGTAACAATTTTGTTTTTCTTTTCTAATCCACCAACAATTCTGTCAACAGCGTCTAAGAAATCCTGTTTATCTACGGCTGTTTTGTTATTTCTGGCCGCAATTAATGCCGCTTCATTACAAACGTTTGCAATATCGGCTCCTGAGAATCCCGGGGTTTGTTTGGCTAAAAATTCTATGTCCAAACCTTCTACTTTTTTCAAAGGTTTTAAGTGAACTTCAAAGATTTCTTTACGTTCTCTAACGTCCGGTAAATCAACATAAATTTGACGGTCAAAACGTCCGGCACGCAATAAAGCTTTGTCTAAAACATCCGCTCTATTGGTTGCTGCTAATACGATTACGTGTGTATTTGTTCCGAAACCGTCCATCTCAGTCAATAACTGGTTTAAGGTATTTTCGCGTTCGTCATTAGAGCCGGAGAAATTATTTTTGCCACGAGCACGACCAACCGCATCAATCTCATCGATAAAGATAATGGCCGGTGCTTTGTCTTTGGCTTGTTTGAATAAATCTCTCACACGAGAAGCGCCGACACCAACAAACATTTCCACAAAATCAGAACCTGATAATGAGAAGAAAGGCACTTTGGCTTCGCCTGCTACGGCTTTCGCCAAAAGGGTTTTTCCGGTTCCCGGAGGACCAACTAATAAAGCTCCTTTTGGAATTTTACCTCCAAGTGTAGTGTATTTATCAGGGTTTCTTAGGAATTCCACGATTTCTTGTATCTCTTCTTTGGCACCTTCTAATCCGGCTACATCTTTGAAAGTGGTTTTTAAATCGGTTTTCTCGTCGAATAATTTGGCTCTTGATTTTCCGATGTTGAAGATTTGACCTCCGCCACCACCTGCACCACCACCAGACATTCTGCGCATGATTAAAATCCAAATTCCGATGATAATGATGATAGGCAATAAGCTGATGAATATCTCAGACCAATTACTTTTTGGTTTAAAATCGTAGTCTTTGATTTTGCCGTCTTGTTTGGCTTTTTCGATTTTGTTTTGGAATACCTCGTCATTACCAATCTCAAAAGAATAGTGTGGTCCTTTGTTGGCATTATCGAGCATGTCCTTTGAAACTTTGGCGTGAGCTTTGTCTTTTAAAGCTGCAGCTGTTAAGTAAGCTTCTCCTTCGGTCTTGTTGAAAACAACCACTTTTTCGATTTGTCCTTTGTCTAAGTATTCATTAAACTTAGAGGAAGAAATTTTAGCAGTATCTTGAAATCCGGAACCGCCTATGTAGTTTAATCCGAAGAAAATGATAATTAATCCAGCGTAAATCCACCATGGACTTACTTTAAAATTATTGGGTTTCTTTTCCGTTGCCATATATGTTTAGCGCAATTTTTTAATAGTTACTTGGAATGGTAGTAATTTGGGCATCGCCCCATAATCCTTCGATATTGTAGAATTCACGGATTTGTTTTTGGAATACGTGTACCACAATGTCAACATAATCCATTAAAACCCACTCGCCATTGTCCGTACCTTCTACGTGCCATGGTTTGTCTTTTAATTCTTTAGAAACTAATTTTTGGATAGAGTTAACAATCGCGTTAACTTGGGTATTGGAGTTACCGTTGCAAATGATAAAATAATCACAAACTGCGGTGTCTATAGCTCTTAAATCGAGAATTTCAATATCATTTCCTTTTACTTCTTCAATGCCTTTAATGATACTCGCTAAGAGTACATCAGTGTTTATTGCTTTTTTCGTCATCTAGTATTTATGTGTATTTGGCAAAGGTATTACTTTTTGTGCTTATTTTTGCTTAACAAAAGTTTAAAATTACCACCAATTTTATTTCTATCATGCCTATAATCAAACTCGATGCCATAGATTCAACCAATGACTATTTAAAGCAATTGGCCAAAGAAAAGTGGTTGGAAAACTATACTGCTGTTATGGCTTTGGAACAAACTAAAGGCAGAGGTCAAATGGGTTCCGAATGGGTGAGTGAGTCCGGTAAAAATCTAACTATCAGTGTTTTGGTTAAAGATGTTCCGCAGGAAATGATTTCAATTTATGATTTTAATGTTGCAGTGGCTTTAGCGGCAATTGGTGTTTTGACTATGAATGGCATAGTGAAAGTAAATGTCAAATGGCCCAACGACATTATGGCAGATAATAAAAAAGTTGGTGGCATACTTATAGAGAATTCTTTGAAAGCTGATGGCAGTTTTACTTCGGTAGTAGGTTTTGGACTGAATTTAAATCAAACTGACTTTGAGCATTTACCACAGGCAAATTCATTGACTAACATCACGAATAAAACATATGATTTAGAGGAGATGGCACTAAGTTTTATCAAATCATTGAAATTACATTTAATATTATTTCCTGAAAGAACCGATGAAGCTTGGGCACATTACAACAATTTGTTGTTTAAAAAAGATAAACCTTCGGCTTTTGAATTTCCCAATGGCGACCGATTTATGGGTATTATCAAATGTGTGACACGTGACGGGAAGTTGGCAGTGCTTTTAAATGATGATTCAGTTGAGTATTATGAATTAAAAGAGGTAAAGTTGTTGTATTAGTTTATTTTACAAACTCGCCAAAATGCCACAAAATTCCCGATGGATCATGCAGGAAACATTCGCTTCCCCAATCTAAATTTCTGATAGCTGTTACTTTGGCATCTTTATATTTTAAAGGTAATTCTAAAGCTAAAAGTTCGTTATAAAACCTTTTAACATTATCAACTTCCATAAAAACCATGGTGTTGTCTATCCAATCTTTGACATAAGCATCTTGCAGATAAAAACCCAATTGCTCGGTTTTGAACAAACACAGGTTATGTGATATAACTACTTCTTCAAAACCTAAGTCACGGTAAAAACTTCGAGAGACATTATAGTCTTTTGACCCAATAAAAGGTCTAATGGATACAGCTTTGTGGTTCATTTTTTAATTGTCTATTGGTTTCAAAAATACAAATATTTACTCTTTGAATTCGAGGATATCACCGGGTTGACAATCTAAGGCTTTGCAAATTGCTTCAAGCGTACTGAAACGTATGGCTTTGGCCTTGCCTGTTTTTAGGATGGAAAGATTTGATAGGGTCAAATCGACTTTTTCGGAAAGCTCGTTTAAAGACATCTTTCTTTTGGCCATCATCACGTCTAGGTTTACAATTATTGGCATAGGTTAAACAGTTAAATCGTTTTCATTTTGAATATCAACTCCTTTTTTAAAAATAACCGCAATAATATAAATCACAGCGCCCATTAAAATAAAGGCTTGACTGTCTGCCCAAAATTGACTCAAGTTGTCGGGAACAAAACCGTAATGCTTTAAACTTTTGACTAATTGTTGGCCAATGTAACTTAACAGGCCTATGAAAAGAGTAAAATAACTCATTTGTAAAATTTGTTTGGACACAAAAGTGTTGAATGGTTTTGACAAATCCATTTTGTGCATCAGTTTGACCACTATGTAAAATAAGGAGGCTTTTAAAATAGAAATGATTAGAATGAAGCTATACACTCCAAAAAAAGCTAACTTACTGTCTTTGTACATTTGAATTAAGTCTAACTTTTGATAAAGATTTTGTACAAATTCAGGGTTATACAAACTGAAAACGAAGTTTACGATTAAACCTCCAGCTTCAATGGACAAGCCCACAAAAATTAGCCAAGCCACAATATACAAGCCCCAAAATATAATGTTGTTTGTTTTTGACATGATTGTTAAATTTTAAATTGATAGAGCAAATATACAATAAATAATTATTGATAAACAATAAATATAGATTTTTATTTAACAAATATTTGTCGTAAATCATTTTTGTTAATGTTAGTGGGCTTTAAGATGAGTTCGAGTATAAAATAGAATTGTACTATTTTCTATGGTTTAGGATAGTTCGGAATGTTTTGTCCCAAAACAATATCGCGTCTTGCATATTGTATATCATTTACCTTATCCGTTTTGGCTATACCATTACCTCCTCGTTGCTCTAATTTTTGATGCTCAGTTTTAGTTAAAAGCGAATCGTCTTCAAATAACAAATCTTCAATATAATATTCATTGAGGTTAGGTTCTTTGATAGCAAAATGAACATGCGCCGGAATCGAACTGTTAGGATAAGACGCCGGACGAACTGTGTAGATTTTATACTTACCATTGGCATCACTTTTTAACCAACCGCGCAAATGCCCGTGAATAGTTTTTTCATTTTTGGTTTTAGAGTACAAACCGGCATTGTCTGTTTGCCAATAATAAATAACCACATTGGGTGCTATGGTTTTACCATCCTGTTTGAAAACGGTTCCTTCTATCACTAACTTTTGACCTTTTTCTTGCCAACCATCGCTGGTATCAATACTTTTTAGGTCTTTAGGCATGCCATTATACATAATTTCACAACCGTCACAACCGCCACCTACGAGAATTTCTTTTTGAGTTACTAAATCTGAATTGCGAGTCCTCTGAGTACAACTGATTAGAAGTGTTATTAGGAGAATGGATGCGAAGATGCCGATAGGTTTCATGTTTTTATTTTGTTCAAAATTAAACTAATCATTTGTTTTAATTATGTTTAATGGTATTGCTAATTTAATGCATTATTGAAATCTCTGCAATAATTAATGATATTTTGGAGTTAAGACTATCTCTCTTTTTTTGTTGGTTTTATTTGAAATTCTAATCTCTTTTAGACAAGCTCCATTTTCATCTTTTCTCACACAGTTTATTGAAATTTCATCAACAAGTTTATCATTTTTGTCTTTAATAATAATTTTATACAGCTCTTTATTGGCATAATAAAAATATTCTGTGTAAAAAGTTTTAAAATGATCTACTATTTTATCAATCGTTCCATCGGTATTATAATAGTAAATGGCTTCATTTTGCTTGTATTGTTTTTTAGTGTAGCAACTGATACGTTCACGTTGTTTAGGTTTCCAACGTGTTTTACAATAGTAAGGTTCTTTATCTGGATATAATTCCACCACAAACCATAGCTTTTTTTTAGTTTCTTGTATTAGATTACCCGAGGAATCAATCGTCTTAGAGTATTTGATACGACCATTTCTGGTGAAAATCATTTCTTTTTTTTGCAAAAGTTTTTTGTGATTATCTGCAGTTAAATAGACTTCTTCGGTTGCGGATTTAATTCCCTCAGGAAGCAATTGCTTTTTAGTATACTTTTTTGTGGCACATGATTGCGTTGCTAAAAGAAGGATTAAAAAAAAAAACTCTCATAATCGTAAAGTTTAGTTATGAAATAGAGTTGCTAATTTTTGATTTAGAATTATAGTGGCTTTTTATAATCTTAAGTTAACTAATTATCCAACCATAATCTTAAATAATTAATTCTCTATCACTAATTTACAAAAAAAAACAACACTTTTACCTAATAAGAAACTGCTTTGAAATCTCTTTACTGTGATAAAAGTTAATTTTTGTTTAAGTCGAAGTGTAATCATTTAGCTCCGAAACCCTCTTTCAAAGTCTCAAAATGGAAGAGGGCGGAGCGGTAGGTATAAAGTGCCGATTTATCGCAAGCTGCTTTGCACAAAGTGCAATAGCTTTTGGCGTTCCACCGGCGCGGGGAATATTTTTAAGCAACGGTCTACTGAAGCCGCTATGCGAACACGAGAAAAATCGGGAAATTCCTCAGCAATGATTTGTATGATAAACTTGCGGTCTAGCGGTTTATCGGCATTTATGAATGGTGTTTCATAGACCATTTTACACTGGGATTCTACATTGTTCCAACACATGACTTTATTATAATTATGAATTATTTCAACTTTAAATTTATGCTTTCACATTTTTTAATCTTTTATCATTCATAGTTAGGCGTATATTGTTGTAGGAAATGACCAAATTGGGGTTTTGGTTTCTTTTAGGCGTATATGAATCAGTCGAATTTTACTTGATGATGAAAAAAACCTGCCCTTAATACAATTATCAAATACCACTAAAATTTTTTGTTTAATCGGGCAGGATTTTTCTTATTAACTAACCAAAACTTAAATTATTATGAATTTGACAGTTATTCTTCAAAATCAACCTTGAATATGTTTTTCAAATACCACTAAGAAAGCTTATTACAATGTTGTGATTAATAACTAATCAAAAATCAATCATTTATATTTTGATTGTTTAAAAGTCGGGAAACAAATCCAAAAAAAAAATCCCCATCAATGGGGATTTTTTATAGCGATTCTTATGTAAATTTACTACAAATAGTCGTATTTACGCTCTAAAGCGAATTTTGTTAAATCGTTTTTACCTATAATTTTTATTTTTTTTGACATGTTTTTGCGGTGTGAATCAACGGTTGATTTTTCAATGAAAAGGATTTCAGCGATTTCTTGAGACGATTTTCCTTCGGCAATGAATTGCAGGATTTCTTTTTCGCGTGAACTGAAAATCAATTCGTTTTTTGGAGTTTCGTATTGATTGTCTGTATCATTCACAAAATAGGAATACCCTTGACTCACTGCTCGAATCGCATCTAAAACAGTTTGCAACGAGGAATTTTTCATGATATAACCTGAAGCGCCGGCTTCTTTCATTTGCGAAATAGCATCGTCGTGATCAAACATGCTGAAAGCAATGATTTTGGTGTCTGGCAATTCGGTTTTAATAGTTTTAGTTGCCATGATGCCATCACATTTCGGCATACGAATATCAGTAATAATCACATTGGGTTTTAACTGTCGGGCAATATCTATAAGTGCTAAGCCATCATTGGCGTGGCCAACAATTTCGATGTCGTTTTCGTTTTTCAGAAATGATTTCATGCCATCAATCAGGGCTTGATGGTCTTCGGCAATTATTAGCGTTATCATATTGGGATGTCTATAATGATGGTGGTTCCTTTTCCTTCAAAACTATCTATACTGAAAGTGCCGTTGAGTTGTTCTGCTTTCTTTTCAATGTTACTCAAGCCCATTCCTTCTTTTTTATCAACTTTCTTTGGATTAAATCCTTTGCCGTTGTCTTCTACAAGTATGTTGATGCTATCTTCGTCTTGCGTTAAACTAATGGTAATTTCAGTAGCTTCAGCGTGCTTAATGGTATTGGTTAAGATTTCTTGTATCATTCTGAAAAGCGTTACTTCAAGAGAATTTTCCAATCTTTTGGTCATGCCAAATGGAATCACTTGCACTTTAAGCTTGTTCGGAATAGTCACTTTTTTGGCTATGTTTTGCACTGCGGGAACCAAGCCTTCGCTTCCGATTACCCCGGCATTTTTAGCATGTGCCATTCCACGTACTTTTTGATAGGCTTCTTCTATTAAATCATCGGTTTTGGCAAATATTTCTTGTTCTGTTTCTTTAATGTCTCCTTTTTGTTGGTAAAGGGTTTGGAAATTAAGTTTCAAAGTGGCCAATGTACTACCTAAATTATCGTGTAAATCATTGGCTATTTTAAGACGTTCTTTTTCCTGACCTTCCAGCATTTTATCTATCTCGTGTAGCTCTTGGTCTTTGAGTACATTTTCGAGTTTTTGGCTTTCTATAAACTTTTCTTGTTCCGCAATTTTTTTCTTTTTATTGATATTGTTAATTTTGAGATAGGCGGCGATGACTACGATAATAAATAAACCAACAAAAGCATAGAGAATCATTTTGTTTTGTTGGTCTTTGATTTTCAGGTTTTTGTTTTCGAGATCCTTTATTTGGGTTTCGTATTTAGTGTTGATATCGCGAATGATTTTGTTTTCTTCTTGGTCGCTCATATCGCTTTCGTATTTCTTTTTTTTATCAAGACATTCCAATGCTTTTTCATAGTCCTTCATTTCCCGATAAGTATCAGATAAGAACTGATAGATATTGGCATTGAAAAGAATTCTATAATTGTCGAATTTTAAAGAAAATGTTTTTTCGTATAATGGTATGGCTTTCTCTGGTTTTCCTTCTTTTCTATACATTCCGGCATAGTTGATATAGACATAACCGATACCTTCCTCAAAATTATGTTTCTTGCATTTCTCTAAAGACAACCCAAAATAGTGGCGTGCCATTTTGAAATCCTTCAGACCTTTGCGATAAGCAATACCAATTCTTCTGTCGTATATTGTTTCATCTATGAAGAATTTGTTTTTTATCGCAATCTTTTTTCCTGTTTGTAAAATCCGAATTGCTTCATAAGGTAAAGAGTCCGAAAGATTGCTGCCTACTTCTAGATAGGCCGAACTCAACAATTTAGGCTTATTATTTTCTTGCGCATACGCTATAGCTTCATCTAAGAGAGGTTTGTAATCTTTAAATTTATAATCACTAAATCTTTTTTGTTCCGCAATAGTGATGGCCAGTTCCATTGCCTTGTCTAAATCATTGGCTTTGAGGTAAAGTGCTCTGGCTTTGACAAAATGTTCTACGGCACCAACACCGGAGTTTCGCAGATATTGTGTTTTTCCGGACAAATGTTCAAAAAGGGCTTGGTCTTTTACCGATAGTTCTTTTGGCTTGAACTTTCTCAATTCAGCCAAACGTGTGGTGTAATCCAGTTTGTCAAATTTAGACTCAAACTCTTTTAAGGCTTTATTTTGTGCAAAAGCGACTGCCACACTAAAAAGGGATAGTGCAACAAGCAAGAATTTGTTATTGTATGTTTTTTTTTCTTTAGCCATTTATTTACGCCATGTATCCATCACCTTTTGATCCCGGAGGTGAACCACCGGCTAAGTGAACATAAATACCGTCTTTGTAGTTTTCTATGTACTTATTGTCGTCGGAATTGGTGTTAGGATCAAAGCCGATACCGTGATGGATGTAAACTATAATTTGATCACTGGTGGTAATGTCATAAATATCTTTATCACCGGAAGCCAAATAGGAAGTGTCTAGTTCACCAAAGGAAACGTCTTCCAGAATAAGTTGACTATTAGCGGGATAATCGGAAAAATCAGTGGCGTTTTTATCTTTTGTTTCTAAAATACCGACAATTGCATACCGACTGGCATTGCATATGTTGTAGAATTTAGTAATGATGAATTCATCAGGACTGATATTTGTTGTTTGAATTGTAATAGAAAAGACTTCTTCACTTGGGTTAAAAGAGCCGGTTGATTCGTAGACTTTCATGTGATGTGTTTGTTTTGGTTAGATATACCAAAGATGAGAAATTATTTTGTAATAATAAACGCTATAAAGTGTATTTTTTAACATAATTCCGCCAAATAAATAGTACAAATGACTGTTTTGCCTAATTGTTTCAAAAAGGGTATTTTAATTTCATTAAATATTGTGAATTTATCAACAAAGGGGATTTTTTTTGAGCTAAAATTAAAAATAATGTATCTTTGAACTCAAATAGTTGCATTATGATTACCACAGAAACCCAAACGGCTTTAGAGCAATATTTCCAACAATTTCGCCAGAATATCATTGGAATTGACCAAGAGTTTGAGTCTCCTTTCGGAAGAAAGAAAATCATTTATACCGATTGGACTGCCAGCGGTAGATTGTATCGTCCGATTGAGGAAAAACTGATGAATGAATTCGGACCTTTTGTGGCCAATACCCATACCGAAACAACTATTTCAGGAACGGCGATGACTATGGCTTATCACGAAGCCAGACACATCATCAAAAAACACGTCAATGCTAACGACAATGATGTTCTGATCAATGACGGAACGGGAATGACAGGTGTAGTGAATAAGTTCCAAAGAATTTTAGGTTTAAAAGTACCAGAAAATCTTAAGGAGTTTACCGATATTCCTGCTGCTATAAAACCAATTGTTTTTATTTCACACATGGAGCACCATTCGAATCAAACGTCTTGGTTGGAAACGATTGCCGATGTAGTGGTAATTCCCGCGAATGAAGAGGGTTTACTTTGTATGAATGAATTTGCCGCATTATTGAAGAAATACAAAGATAGAAGTTTCAAAATTGCTTCAATTACATCATGCTCCAATGTAACCGGAATCAGAACACCATATCACGAAGTAGCTAAATTAATGCATCAAAACAATGGTGTTTGCTTTGTAGATTTTGCTTGTTCAGGGCCGTATGTAGAAATCGATATGCATCCGGATGCGGAAAGTTATTTAGATGCTATTTTCTTTTCGCCTCACAAATTTTTGGGTGGACCAGGAACTTCGGGCGTTTTGATTTTCAACAAAAATTTATACAAAAATAACGTGCCTGATTGTCCAGGTGGCGGAACTGTTTCTTGGACAAATCCTTGGGGTGAACATAAATATATAGACAATATAGAAGACCGTGAAGACGGCGGAACACCTGGTTTTCTTCAGGTGATTAAAACCGCTTTGGCAATACAGTTGAAAGAACAAATGGGTGTTAAAAATATCTTAGGAAGAGAACACGAAATCGTAGAGTATATATTTGCTGAATTAAATTCGATAGAAAACATCAATATTTTAGCCAATCAGCACCAAAATAGGTTAGGGGTAATTTCGTTTTATATTGACGATTTGCATTTTAATTTGGGCGTAAAATTATTGAACGATAGATTCGGAATCCAAACCCGTGGCGGTTGCAGTTGCGCTGGAACTTATGGGCATTTCTTATTGCATGTTGACCAAGAGACTTCTCATGATTTGGTGTGCCAAATTACCTCGGGCGATTTAATCAAAAAACCGGGATGGATTAGAATGTCGATTCACCCAACAACTACTTCAGAAGAGATACAATTTGTTTGCGAAAGCATTAAAGCATTGGCACAGAATCACAAAGATTGGGCTAAAGATTATGAATACAACGCCAAAACCAACGAGTTCATTCATAAAAATGCCAAACATTCCGAAAAAGAAATGGTGAAATCTTGGTTCAGTACCAAATAAATACAACACAACCAACTGACCACTACTTTCTCTTGTGTTTCCAACGCTTGTGTGTCCACAAATAATATTCCGGGGCTTCGTAGATTTGTTTTTCTACGCGTCTTAAAAACTCATCTGATATTTGATAATTCGGCACCTCTTTTGGGTTATCAAACATTAATTCAAATGTTGCTTCGTAGTATCCGCGCTTTATTTTTTTGGTACGAAGGAAGATTACATTCATGTCATAGCGTTTGGCGAGCATTTCTGCACCGGTATGTACTGGGGTTTCAATACCCATAAAGGTTCCCCAATGGTGTGTTTTAGTAACTTGAGGTGATTGATCGCTGGCAAATCCATAGATGCCTAAATGCTTTTTCTTATAATTTTTTTCGACAACTGGAATGGTTTCTTTAGTCGTGATTAAAGTAGCCTTGAATTTAGAACGAATATCTCTAACTAATTTGTCAAAATATTTATTTGAAACTTTCTTATAGATGGCGAAACCTTCAAAAGTAATATGTTTATTCATAGAAACTACCCATTCATAGCTTGCATAATGTGCACACAATAAGGCGATGCTTTTTTGTTTTTTTTCTAGATCTTTATATAACTCTAAATTGGTAAATACAAAACGCTTATTCATTTCCTTTTCTGAAATGGTCATCGTTTTCGTCATTTCCAAAAACATATCACACATATGGTGATAGGATTTTTTTTCAACGCTCAATTGTTCTTTTGGAGATAAATGTGGCAAAGCTAAGGCTATGTTTTGACGAACAACTTTTCTTCGGTATCCTATTACATAATAAACAAGAATATAAACTCCGTCGGATACTAAATATAAAATTCTGAAAGGCAAAATCGAAATTAGCCACAGAAAAGGATAGAGGAGAACAAAAACAACAAACTGCATGCTTAATAATTTTATGCAAATATAAAGTTAAAAGTGATTTTATCAGACTAACATTAACAAAACCTAAGGAAGTATTATTATTTTTACTAAAATATATTTTATAATGGATAATCCCTTTTTATTGGCCATAATTCTAGCCAATGTCCTCATTAGTTTTAAAGGATTTAATGACCCACTTTTTTATAGAAAGTATCAGTTTCATGTTGGAAGTATCAGAGCTGGCGAACAAGTAAGGATGGTAACTTCGGGTTTTTTACATGCAGACGAAATCCATTTGGCCTTTAATATGATTACCTTGTTTTCTTTTGCCCCAATTGTATGCGGAATATTAGGTAATGGTTCTTTTTTGCTGATTTATTCCGGTAGTTTGATTTTCGGAAGTTTACTGACTATGGTGTTTCACGGCAATGAATATAATTATAGAGCGGTAGGCGCATCAGGTGCAGTTACCGGAATTATTTATTCTTCAATTTTGTTATTCCCTGATATGCAGATTTACGGTTTTATTCCAGGCTATGTTTTTGGCTTCTTATATTTGATGTATTCCATTTACGGTATGAAAGCCAAGAGTGATAATATAGGACATACAGCACATTTTGGCGGTGCTATCGGCGGGTATGCTATAACACTTTTAAAAGATCCGATATTGTTTCAAGAGCAAACTACATTGGTTATTATATTGTCAGTTCCTATCATCATACTTTTTATTATGGCCAAGATTGGAAAATTATAATTGGCACAACTTTTGAAATCGGACAATTAAAACAAATATAAAAACACTATGAAATCGAAGATTATTACATCAGTTCGCCTTTTTGGCTCGGGTCACAAATTTCCCCAAAACAATTTTAAACTTATGGGTAAAAAGTCCTTATTAATTCTAGCCTTATTATTAGTATGGAGTACCAATGCGCAAGAATCAAAGCCACAAGTACCACAAATTACTGTAACCGGTGAAGGAAAAATAATGGTAATTCCAGATCAGGCATTAGTAACTGTTGGTTTTCAAAATTCTGGGAAAGATGCCAAGGAAGTAAAAACATTAAATGATGAAGTGGTAGATAAAGTAATCAAATTTTTAAAGAAAAGTGGTATTCCTGCCACCGATTATAAAACGAACAATGTTAGCTTAGGAAAAAGTTATGATTATGAAAAGAAAAAATACAATTTCCAAGCCAATCAGTCACTAAGTATTATGCTCAAAGATTTATCAAAATATGATGATATTATGATGGGATTGAATGATGCAGGAATTAATTCGATAGATGGAGTAGAATTCAAGTCTTCTAAAATGGAGGAACATGAAAGAGAGGCCAGAAAAAAAGCAATGTTGAATGCCAAACAAAAAGCAACGGATTATGTTTCTGTTCTAGGACAAAAAGTAGGCAAAGCATTATTGATTACTGATAATTCAAGTGTTTATGTGCCACAACCCATGTACAAAGGAGGAATGATGGCCATGGCTGCAGAAGCTATGCCTAGAGAAACTTTAGCTATTGGGGAATTGGAAATCAATACAAATGTCACCGTTACTTTTACGTTAGAATAAACCTATTTGATATTAAAATAAAAATCCCATCTATTTAAAAGATGGGATTTTTATTTATTTAGGTAATGGCGCACCAACGGCAATACCACATTGATGTCCTTCTTCTCCATGTGGTGGATTCATTCCGGGCGCAGTGGTAGTAGTTGGTGTTCCATCCGGACTCAAAATAGCCGGGGTTGCTGACGGTTGCGTAGTTTGTGTAGTAAATTTACTTGGATCAATTTGTTGTGTAATAGCACTTCCAGCTTTGGGTTGATTAGCATTTCCTGGTGGAGAATTTAATGGCGCTCCAACTGCAATATCACAACGATGTCCAGGTTGTCCATGAGGCGGATTCATTCCTTTTTTCGTAGCCACCGGTGTTTGATTTGGAGTAATGGTTTGACTGGCAGTCATCTGTTGGTTTTGAACTGGCATTGTGTTTTCTACCGGCTGTTGAGTGTAAGTTTGACTTGGAATAGACTGCACTCTGGGCATTATTATTTCTTTTGGAGTTTCATCTGTAGTTGCAGTTGATTCTTCCTCTTTTTTACAAGATACAAACGCTAAGGAAACAACTAAAAGTGAATTAAAAACTAAATTTGATTTCATAAAGCATAAATTTTAGAAAACCAAAGATACTTTTTTTGAATATAACTTCAACAAAAAATGTAACTTACACATAGTTTTAACATGAGTTAAAATCGAATAGACAATGTTGTTGACAGACTCATATAAAAAGCTTAAATATTTACTTATGAATTTGAATACATTTAAACCATATTGATAAACATTTGAAGTATAAGACTTACTGATGAACTTGCTTGTATTCTTGTTGTTATGATGCTGTTGTTTTTCCTTCTTTTTAGTTTTATTGACAAACTTTACATATTTATTTTCCTAAAAACATAATTTTTATACATTTTTTTTATAGATAATTAATTGTGGTATTAAATTAAAATTTATATTTGTGCAATCGATTACATTAAGAAAGAAACCGATTCGAATATTTTTTTTATTGATCAGTTTATTTAAACTAAAATTTAAGAATGTCTGCTATACCTAATTATAACAAAAATATATCTGAAATAATGAAGCAACCTTATAAAGCAAAAGGAAATTATCGCTGGACAATTTGTTCCTTATTGTTTTTTGCCACGACTATTAACTATTTGGATAGGCAAGTGCTTTCCTTGACATGGAAAGATTTTATTGCTCCTGAATTTCATTGGACAAATAACGATTATGGTAACATCACTGCGCTATTCTCCATTTTTTATGCGGTTTCATTATTGTTCGCCGGACGTTTTGTCGACATTATGGATACCAAAAAAGGATTTTTATGGGCAATCGGAGTTTGGTCGGTGGGTGCATGTTTACACGCCTTCGCCGGGATTGCAACTTCTGGAATCATAACTGGTAATTGGTTTGTTGGGTTTGAAGGAGCTAAAGATATTATTCATACTGTCAATGATACGGGAATGGTGATTTCAGTAAGTGTTACCTTATTCATTTTTGCTCGTTTTGTTTTAGCAGTAGGCGAAGCAGGAAATTTTCCGGCAGCGATTAAAACAACCGCAGAATATTTTCCCAAAAAAGACAGAGCGTTTTCTACTAGTATTTTTAATGCCGGAGCGACTGTTGGTGCTTTAGTGGCGCCAATTTCTATTCCGTTTATTGCTAAAGCATTCGGTTGGGAAATGGCTTTTATTATTATTGGTGCTCTAGGTTTTGTATGGATGGGATTCTGGATTTTTATTTACGATAAACCTGAAAAACACAAAAGAGTTTCTGCCGAAGAATTAGCCTATATTCAACAAGACACAATCGCCGACAGTAAATTAGTTGGCTATGTGGCTGAAACAGCAAAAAAAGTAACCATTTTAGAATGTTTTAAGTACAAACAAACTTGGGCTTTCGCTTTCGGAAAGTTCATGACCGACGGCGTTTGGTGGTTTTTCTTATTCTGGACACCGGCTTATTTAAGTTCGGTTTATGAAATGGATTCTACCGAAGCAGCTTTTCCATTGTTTGTTTTATACATGATTACTTTGCTTTCTATTATTGGTGGTTGGTTGCCAACATATTTTGTAGAAAAGAAAGGAATGAATCCCTATGAAGGAAGAATGAAAGCCATGTTAATTTTCGCTTTCTTCCCATTGTTAGCCTTGATTGCTCAACCATTAGGTTATTATACTTATTGGATTCCGGTAATTATCATCGGTATTGCCGGTGCGGCGCATCAAGCTTGGTCGGCAAATATTTTTACAACTGTTGGAGATATGTTTCCTAAAAAAGCCATTGCAACCGTTACCGGAATAGGTGGTTTGGCAGGCGGACTTGGTTCTACTTTAATCAATAAAGGTTCAGGTGTTTTATTCGATTACAGTAAAGATACCAACATGGATTTCATGGGTTTTCAAGGAATCGAAGGTGGTTACTTCATCATTTTTTCTATTTGTGCCGTTTGCTATTTGATAGGTTGGATGGTGATGAAAACCTTGGTGCCAAAATATGCTCCAATAAGTGATTTGTAGAATGAAAATGATTTAAAAGAATATAAAATTAAACGAATGACAAATTTTGATTTCAGATATGCATCCAATCCAAAAGATGCCAATAAATATGATACAACCGAATTAAGAGCCCAATTTCTAATTGAAAAGCTTTTTGTAGCCAATGAAATAAATCTAACTTATTCCATGTATGATCGATACATTGTCGGAGGAATTATGCCGGTTGGTCAAGCTTTAAAATTGGAAACGATTCCGTATTTAAAATCTGAAAATTTTCTTGACAGAAGAGAATTAGGCATTATCAACGTTGGCGGAAAAGGAACGGTTACTGTTGACGGAGAAGTATTTGTTTTAGAAAAAAAAGAAGCGCTTTATGTAGGTAAAGATTGTAAAGATGTTGTTTTTGCTTCAGTTGATGGTGAACAACCTTTGTTCTATATCAATTCGGCTCCGGCGCATCACAAATTCCCAAACAAAAAAGTAAACAAAGAAAACGCAGAAATAGTTCATTTGGGCGAAGAGAAATTCGCCAACAAAAGAATCATCAATAAACTGATAGTAAACAGTGTTGTTCAAACTTGTCAATTACAAATGGGTTTAACCGAGTTATTGCCCGGCAATATTTGGAACACCATGCCGTCACACACTCACAACCGACGCATGGAAGCCTATTTTTATTTCGATTTGGAAGACGGCCAAACTATCAGTCATTTTATGGGCGAACCCCAAAACACAAGGCATATTTTTATGCAAAACCACCAAGCCGTTCTATCTCCTGAATGGTCAATTCATTCGGGAGCCGGAACGTCTAATTACTCCTTTATTTGGGGAATGGCAGGCGAAAATTTAGATTACGGTGATATGGATATCGTAGCGCCAAATGAATTAAGATAGATTATGAAACTATTCGATTTAACCAATAAAAATGTACTAATTACCGGTGGAACGCACGGTTTAGGAATGGCTATTGCTGAAGCTTTAGCCGATGCCGGAGCACAATTAATCATTACCGGAACAACACCTTCTAAAATGGAGGAAGCGATTGCGTATTATCAATCCAAAGGCTATAAAGCGTCAGGTTATTTATTCGATGTGACTAATGAAGTCGATGCTGCGAAATACATCGATATCATTTCAAAAGAAATTGGAGAAATCCATATTCTGGTCAATAATGCCGGAATTATAAAAAGAGAGTTAGCCATCACCATGCCGGTGGCCGATTTCAGAAAAGTAATTGATGTCGATTTGGTCGGGCCATTTATCATGTCACAATTGGTAGCCAAACAGATGATCGAACGCAAAGAAGGAAAGATTATCAATATTTGTTCTATGATGAGCGAATTGGGAAGAAACAGCGTTTCTGCTTATGCCGCGGCCAAAGGCGGACTAAAAATGCTAACCAAAAACCTAGCGACCGAATGGGCAAAACACAACATTCAAGTCAACGGAATTGGACCGGGTTATTTTGCCACAAGCCAAACAGAGCCGATTCGTGTCGACGGACATCCGTTCAATGATTTTATTATCAACAGAACGCCTGCCGCACGATGGGGAAATCCGGAAGATTTAGCCGGCGCAGCCATTTTCTTGGCTTCCAAAGCGAGTGATTTTGTAAACGGACAAATTATTTATGTCGATGGCGGCATTTTAGCCACTATCGGAAAACCATACAATGAAGAATAAAAAGAGTTTAAAATGAGCACCAAATTCATACACGATAATTTTTTGTTAGAAAATAAATACGCTGAAGAATTGTACCACAACTATTCTAAAAATCAGCCTATTATTGATTATCACAATCATTTGTCACCACAACACATTGCCGAAAATACCATTTTTGATAACATCACCAAAGTCTGGATTAACGGCGATCATTACAAGTGGCGTGCAATGAGAACTTTAGGCGTAAACGAACAATTTATCACCGGAAACGGTTCTGATAAAGACAAGTTTATGAATTGGGGAAAAACCGTTCCTTATACCATCCGAAATCCTTTGTACCATTGGACGCATCTAGAATTGGCGCGTTATTTTGACATCTACGATTTACTCAACGAAAAGTCAGCAGAGAAAATCTATTTGGAAGCTTCAGAGAAAGTGAATTCTCCAGCGTATAGTACCCAAAATTTACTCCGAAAAGTCAAAGCCGAATTCGTCTGTACCACTGAAGATCCAATCGATAATTTACAGTATCACCAACAATTAGCACAAAGCGATTTCGAAGTAAAAGTCAGCACGGCTTTCAGACCGGATAAAGCTATTTTAATTTCGAATGAAGGTTATAATGCTTACCTTGATACTTTAGGAGAAGTGGCCGGAATATCGATTAATTCTTATGCCGATTTATGTTCGGCCTTAAGAAACAGAATCGACTATTTCGATCAAAACGGTTGTAAACTCTGTGACCACGGTTTAGACCAAATTTATTTCGAAAGTTTCACCGAAAGCGAAGTCAATTCGATATTCAAAAAGAAAAGAGAAAACAAAGAGCTTACAAAAGAAGAAACCTTAAAATTCCAAAGCGCGATTTTGTTGTTCTTATCCGAAACTTATCATGAATTCGGTTGGGTACAACAATTTCACTTAGGTGCGCTGCGAAATAACAATGCGCGCATGCACCGAATTTTAGGTCCGGATACCGGTTGGGATTCCATCGGAGATTATCCGCAAGCACAAAAATTATCAGGTTTTTTAAACGCTTTAGACAGCAAAGACAAATTGACCAAAACCATCATTTACAATTTAAATCCGGCTGATAATGAGGTAATGGCGACGATGATTGGTAACTTTAATGACGGAAGCGTAAAAGGAAAAGTACAATTTGGTTCAGGCTGGTGGTTTTTAGACCAAAAAGACGGGATGACCAAACAATTGAATGCCTTATCCAATATGAGCTTAATCAGCTGTTTCATCGGAATGTTAACTGATTCGAGAAGCTTTTTATCGTTCCCAAGACATGAATATTTCAGAAGAATTTTGTGTAATCTTTTAGGCGATGAAATCCAAAGAGGTGAATTGCCAAATGATATGGAATGGATAGGAAAAATGGTAGCCGACATCAGTTACAACAATGCCAAAGAATATTTTAAATTTTAAGTGATGTCAGATAGTGCTGTCTTTTTCGAGAATGAAACAACCCATTGGGAAGTCGTTGAAGATAAAATTCAAAGACAAATTGGGGGTTTTGATGATTCGATTATGATGGTCAACGTACGATTTGAAAAAGGAGGAATCGGTGCTTTACACCATCACCATCATGCTCAAGTGACTCATATTTCCGAAGGCAGATTTGAAGTGATTATCGGAAACGAGATCAGAGTATTAAAAAAAGGGGATTCTTTTTACATACCTTCAGATGTTATGCATGGCGTAGTTTGTTTAGAGGAAGGTATGTTGATTGATGTCTTTAGTCCAATGCGAGAAGATTTTATAAAATAATAGTTTAAACGAATGAATAAAGTAGTCACTTTCGGTGAAATCATGTTGCGACTTTCAACAGAAAGGCATTTGCGATTCGGACAATCACAACGGTTCAATGCTACTTATGGTGGTGGCGAATTCAATGTGGCGGTTTCACTGGCAAATTATGGTGTCGCAGCCGAATTTGTAACACGTTTACCCGATAATGAAATCGGACAATGCGCTTTAAAAGAAATCCGAAAAATGAATGTCGATTCCCAAAATGTGATTTTTGGTGGCGATAGATTAGGAATATATTTTCTCGAAACCGGTGCAGGTAATCGTGGAAGTAATGTGGTTTACGACCGTGCCAATAGCGCCATTGCAACTATCGAAAAAGGCGCATTCAACTGGGAAAAAATTTTCGAGGGCAAAACTTGGTTTCATTGGAGCGGTATTACAGCCGCTATTTCTGAAAACGCTGCAGCCGAATGTTTGATTGCGATTCAAACTGCGCATCGTTTAGGATTGACCATTTCATGCGATTTGAATTACCGTTCTAAATTATGGAAATACGGCAAGCAACCCAAAGAAGTGATGCCCGAAATGTTGCAATATTGCAACGTCATTTTAGGTGATATCGATACGGCTTATTTCATGTTAGGTTTAGAAAAAGTCGATCCCGATTATACTAACGAAGCGTTGTTACACGATTACTATTCCAAATTATTGAATCATTGTCCCGATTTAAAAATCGCAGCAACAACTTTAAGATATTCCGTTAGCGCTTCACATCAAAGAATCGGTGGCATTTTATTCGATGGCAATAAAATTTACAAAGCCGTTGTAAAAGAAGTAACACCAGTTGTTGATAGAGTAGGAACAGGCGATGCTTTCATGGGCGGATTGGTTTATAGTTTGATTGTAACCCCAAATGATTTGCAACGAACCGTCGATTTTGCCGTTGCCGCTTGTTGTTTAAAACACACCATCGTGGGCGACTATAATTTGGCCACTTTAGAAGAAATTGAAAACATTGTAAACGGAGACGCATCAGGAAAAGTTTCCAGATAAAAAGTACTGATTTTTAAAGCAAGCAAAGTAGTTAATAGTTATGATGACCTTAAAAAAAATATCACATGTTACTGGTTTTTCAGTGTCTACGGTCTCGAAGGCATTGAATGACAAGGATGATATTAATGTCGCCACCAAAAAAATTATCCAAGAGTTTGCCAACCAAAATAATTACGTGCCCAATAAAAATGCTATCGCCTTAAGAAAAAGTAAATCGAATATTGTGGCGGTTATTCTACCACAAGTGAATGACAGTTTTTATAGCGATGCACTTTACAATATGCAGAAAATGGCTTCTAAATCGGGCTACAGAATAATGCTTTTTCAATCTTTTGAAAACAAATCAAAAGAAATAGAATATTTAGATGAAGTCAATGATGGTAGTATCGATGCAGCCATGGTACTTTCCATCAATGAAAATGAAATTAAACAGTCTTACAATAAAACCAATACGATTCCAATTGAGTACATGCAAATTTTGAAAAGCCAATCTTATGACGTTTTAAAAGAAAATTGCATTGCAAACTTTGGAAATTTATTAAAACAAATCAAATAAGCATGGCAAAATATTCACGAATAGAAGTCGCAAACGTAATGGCAGCTACCGGCATGGTGCCGTTGTTCTATCATTCGGATGCTGAATTGGGGAAAAAAGTTTTGAAAGCTTGTTACGACGGTGGCGCTCGGTTAATGGAGTTTACCAGTCGTGGCGATTTTGCTTTTGAAATCTTTGGCGAACTGAATAAATATGCTTTGGCCGAATTACCGGGAATGATACTCGGAGTGGGTTCAATAACCGATGCAGCTGCGGCTTCACTTTATATGCAATTAGGTGCCAATTTTATAGTAACACCGGTTTTAAGAGAAGACATTGCCATCGTTTGTAACCGAAGAAAAGTATTGTGGTCGCCGGGTTGTGCGTCACTGACTGAAATCGCTCGCGCCGAAGAATTAGGCTGTGAAATCGTTAAACTATTTCCCGGAGATGTTTACGGACCGCAATTCGTGAAAGGGATAAAAGCACCTTGTCCGTGGACGAGCATTATGCCAACGGGTGGTGTTTCTACTGATGAAGCAAATCTAAAAGGGTGGTTTAATGCCGGCGTGACTTGTGTCGGAATCGGTTCTCAATTGATTTCCAATGACATAATCAACAATAAAGATTTCGCAGGATTGGAAGCTAAAGTGAAAGCCACATTGGCCACCATTCAAAAAATCCGTTCAAATCAATAAAAACCTTTATCCAATACTAAAATGGAAAAATTAAATAGAAAAAGTCAAGGATTAGAAACAAAACTTCCAATCAAAGTAGTACAATTTGGAGAGGGTAATTTTTTAAGAGCTTTCGTTGATTATGCTTTTCAAAAGCTAAATAAAGAGCTTGACTTCAAAGCCGGAGTCGCCATGGTTCAACCGCTTGAAAACGGCATGGTGAATTTGATTAATGAGCAAGACGGATTGTATACTTTGTTTCTAAACGGAATCAAAAAGGGTGAGAAAATTCAAGATATCGAATTGATTACCAATGTCGTTGCCGGAATTAATCCGTATAAAGAATACGACGATTATTTGGCATTAGCTAAAGAAGAAGAACTCCAATTCATCATTTCCAATACAACCGAAGCCGGAATCGAATACATCGAAACTGATACACCTGAAATGCGTCCGCCAGTTGCATTTCCTGCACGATTAACGGTTTTATTACACGAAAGATTTAAACATTTTAACGGCGACTCAGCCAGAGGATTAACGATAATTCCTTGCGAATTAATCAACCACAATGCCGATACGTTAAAAGAAATTATAGTAAAATACGCCACGCAATGGAATTTAGGCGATGCTTTCAAAACATGGTTATTAGAAGCTTGTACTTTCCATAACACTTTGGTAGACAGAATTGTTCCGGGTTATCCGAGAAATGAAATCGAAGAATACAACAGCAAGTTGAATTACCAAGATAATTTAATCGTTACAGCCGAACCATTTTTCCTTTGGGTAATAGAAGGCGATGACGCTTTAAGAGCTAAATTGCCTTTCCACAAAACCAATTTGAATGTGAAAATTGTGGATGATATGCAACCGTTCAGAACGTTGAAAGTTCGAATTTTAAATGGTGCGCATACGGCAATGGTTCCGTTTTCTTTGTTATTCGGAAATGAAACCGTAAAGCAAACCGTAGATGGCGATTTTACAGGAAAATTTGTCAACAGCATCATCAACGAAATTAATGGTACGTTGCAAATGGACAAAAACGAAATTTTGGCTTATTCAGAAGAAGTAATGGATCGTTTTAAAAATCCGTTTATCAAGCATTTATTGTCGGATATCGCTTTGAATTCTATCTCGAAATTCAAAGTACGTGTGTTACCAAGTTTGATTCAATATTATAATGATCATCAACAATTGCCAACTAACTTAACGTTCTCATTAGCTTGTCTGATTCAATTTTACAAAGGCGTTTGGAACGGAAAAGCATTGCCAATAAAAGACACGCCGGAATTGGTAGAACAATTCAATACGGCTTGGGAATTATCCAATTTAGAAGCGGTTGTAAAAGCAGTTTTATCAAATGAAGAATTTTGGGGAGAAGATTTAACCAAAGTCAATGGCTTAAGCGAAGACATCGTTTTTGCCTTGTCAGAAATTGAAGCAAATGGTTTGGAAAAAGGCTATTTGAATTTCAATAAACAATACCAATCTTAAAGCAGCAAATCATGCAAAAGAAATTAATAAAAGTAAATCCGGCAGACAACGTAATTGTAGCTTTAACCGATTTGGAACAAGGCGAACCAATTCCGTTTGAAGGCAATATAGTAACGCCAACAACGGCAGTTAAAGCAAAGCACAAGGTAGCCGAATTCGATTTGAAAGAAGGCGACAGTATATTTATGTATGGCGTACTGATTGGAAAAGCGACTAAGTTTATCCAAAAAGGCGAGGTATTAACAACTTTAAATGTTAGACACCAAAGCGAAAAAGTGACTCATAAAACTGATACACTTTCTTGGACAGCACCAAATGTTGAAAAATGGAAGGACAAAACTTTTATGGGTTATCACAGAGAAGATGGTCAAGTTGGGACAGAGAATGTTTGGTTGTTCTTTCCACTGGTTTTTTGTGAAAACAAGAATATCGAAAAACTAAAAGAAGTTTTCGAAAAAGAATTGATGCCCAAAAAAGAAGATGATTATCAAATCCTACTTCGGTCGTTAATTGGAAATGATGAACCTGAAGAAAAACCAAAATCAGACGGCCGACCGGAATTGAATAATATTCAAGTTAAGTTTATTACTCATGCCGGCGGTTGTGGCGGAATTCGTCAAGATTCTGAGGTTTTGGCCAAACTTTTAGCAGGTTATGTAAACAATCCAAATGTAGCCGGAGCGACAGTTTTGAGTTTAGGTTGTCAAAATTTGCAAATCGATATCTTCAAAAAAATATTAAAAGAAATCAATCCTAGTTTCAATAAAGAAATCCTAATCTACGAACAACAACAAATGGGAACCGTAGACAATATGCTAAAAACCATCATTAAGGATTCATACGCGGCAATTGTTAAAGCAAATGCCATTCAAAGAAAACCGGCACCTTTATCTGAATTGGTTATTGGTTTAGAATGTGGCGGATCGGATGGATTTTCCGGAATTTCTGCCAATCCTGCTTTAGGTGTGGTTTCGGATACGCTTGTAGCTTTGGGCGGAAAAACCATTTTAGCCGAATTCCCGGAGCTTTGCGGTGTAGAACAAGAACTAATGAACCGCTGTGTTGATGAAGAAAAAGCCAATAAGTTTTTATCGTTAATGAAAGCTTTTGAAAAATCAGTTGTCGATGCCGGTTCCGGGTTTGATATGAATCCATCACCGGGAAATATCAAAGACGGCTTGATTACTGATGCTATGAAATCGGCCGGAGCTTCCAAAAAAGGTGGTGCTTCTCCGGTAGTTGACGTTTTGGATTATGGAGAATATGTAACACAATCAGGTTTGAACTTGTTGAATACGCCCGGAAATGATGCAGAATGTACCACAGGATTAGTAGGTTCCGGAGCGACAATGGTTTTATTTACCACAGGATTAGGAACGCCAATGGGCAATCCTATTGCACCAGTCGTGAAAATTTCATCCAATACTCATTTGGCCCAAAAAATGAGTGACATTATTGATGTTGATGCAGGAGAAGTAATCAGCGGAAGTAAATCTATTCAAGAAGTAGCCGATGATATTATTGATTATATTATTGAAGTTGCCAGCGGTCGCACTACTACAAAAGCTGATTTGTTAAATCAAGATGATTTTATTCCTTGGAAAAGAGGCGTTTCGTTATAAATTATTAAAGTAGTTATAAAAAAAAAGGAGCTAATTCAAAATTAAGCTCCTTTTTTTGCGTTTAGTTAGCGTGTCTACTCGACGATTTCCTGGTATGTAACTCCGGCACTAGAATTACTTTTTTCTCTATTCTTAAGTTATCCGTATTGTTGATTTGTTCTAAAAAAACTTTGGCGGTCATTTTTCCCATTTCCAAAGGAGATTGATCCACCGATGAGATAGACAGTTCCATGAATTTGGTAAAAGGTTCGTTACCAAAACCTACGACACAAAAATCTTGTGGAATTTTCACCCCTTGTTCTTTCAGTTCTTGAATAGCGCCTAATCCGGCAAAATCACTTGAAGAAAAGATGGCGTCAGGTGGTGTTGGTAAACTTAAAAGTGTTTTTGCTGCAGCAATTCCGGCATCAACGCTACTTTTGGTTCTCAAAACATAGTCTTCATTGAATTTCATCCCATGATCTAATAAAGCTTGTTTGTATCCTTTGAAACGGTTTTGGTAAATTTCTAAAGATTGGTCTCCGGAAAGATGGGCAATTCTTTTGCATCCTTCGTTAATCAAATGTTTGGTGGCTGCATATCCACCTTCGTAATCATTAATTGTAACCGAACTGATACCGTTAACATTCATCTTTCTATCAAAAAAGATGATGGGTTTGTTTTTATTCAGTACGCGTTTGATTACATTTTCGTACTCTTTGGTTGTATTTGAAATCGATAATAAAATTCCGTCAACTTGAGCATTTAAAAGTGTATTGATGTTTTCAATTTCTCTTTTTTGATCCTCATGTGTTTGGCAGATGATGACATGATAGCCTTCAGGGTGTAATTCCTCTTCAATACCTCTAATGACGGAAGCAAAAAAATTACTGTCTATTCTTGGGACAATCACGCCAACATTATTACTTTTTCCACTTCTGAGTGCTAAAGCAAGTTTATTTTGCTTGTAGTTCATTTTGGCCGCAGTATCTTCTACAAGTTTTCGGGTTGCCAGGCTGATTTTCGGATTGTTGTTTAAAGCCCTAGAAACAGTAGCCGCAGAGATATTAAGTTCTTTGGCTATGTCATAAATTGTTGATTTTTCAACCATCGTAAGTATCTGTGTTTATTGGAGTAAATGTAACAAAATTATTTTACAACATTAATTTTGTGTTATCGATTGCATAAGTTTTTTTTAATGAATCTATTTTTTTTGACCTAAGTGGTTATAGATTAATAGTTCAACTAAAACTTACTATATTTATCATTAGTACAATTAATAGTGTATTTTTTTACGGTAAATGTTTTTTTATGGATATTTTTTTGGTAAAATGAAAATTAATATTTACGTTTGTGTAATCGATTGCATAAATTAATTTTTTTAAGCTACTTACGCCATTTTAAAAGCCCAATTTTAATAAAATAACTAATGTTAAAATACAATTTTCTTAAAGTAAAAATAGTATCCTTATTCCTTTTTGGAGTTATCAGTTCTTGTGCAACTAAGGCTCAAATGTCTGAAGGATTAAAACCAAATTGGGATAACATGCAAAAAATTATTGATCAAGTAAAAGAGCCTGTTTTTCCAAATAAAACTTTTTCGATTGCAGATTTTGGGGCAGTGTCTGATGGAAAGTTTGATAACACACAAGTATTCAAAAAAGCCATTCAAGCTTGTTCTCAAAATGGAGGTGGTATGGTATTGGTTCCAGCCGGTAAGTATTTTACTGGACCCATCCATTTGGAAAGTAATTTAAATTTGCATCTTGAGGAAGGTGCTGAGATTTTGTTTAGCACAAATCCAAAGGATTTTCCCATTGTTCATACTTCTTTTGAAGGAACAGAATTAATGAATTATTCCCCGTTAATATATGCATACCAAAAAAGTAATGTAGCCGTTACTGGTAAAGGAGTTTTGAATGGTCAAGCCAAAAATGAAAATTGGTGGTCATGGTGCGGAAAAGATGTTTACGGTTGGAAAAAAGGAGATCCGGTCCAAAATGTTAAGCGATTGATGGATATGGGAGAACAAGGAGTAGCGGTTGAGGATAGAGTGTTTGGGGAAGGTTATTATTTGCGACCAAATTTCATAGAGTTTTTTGATTGTAAAAATGTAATGCTCAAAGGAGTGAAAATTGTTGATGCGCCTTTCTGGATTATTCATCCAATAAAAGCGACCAATGTTATTATAGACGGTGTTTTTATTCAAAGTCACGGACCAAATAATGATGGATGTGATCCGGAATATTCCAAAAATGTAATTATCCGTAATTGTAGTTTCAATACGGGAGATGACTGTATTGCTATAAAATCTGGTCGGGATAATGACGGAAGAAGAGTTGGAATTGCCAGTGAAAATATAGTTGTTCAAAATTGTAAAATGTTTGACGGTCACGGTGGTGTAACTATGGGAAGTGAAATATCATCAGGTGTTAAGAATGTCTATGTTGAAAATTGTGAAATGGACAGTCCGGAATTAGACCGAGCCATCAGAATTAAAACAAATACTAGAAGAGGCGGAACTACTGAAAATGTATTCGTGAGAAATTTAACTATAGGGCAAGTTAAAGAATCTGTGCTTGGAATAGATATGTTTTATTCTTTTCACGGCAATCAAACCGGAAACTTTATTCCGCAGGTTAAAAACATTTACATAGAAAATGTTACAGTAAAAAATGGTGGTAAGTATGGTATTTTAGCTAAAGGGCTTAAAGAATCTCCTATCAAAAATATTGTTTTTAAAAATGTAACCATAGACAAAGTAGAGACTAAATATTCTCTTCAGAATGTTGAAAACCTTCAGTTCTTTAACACAAAGATGAACGGAGCTCAAATAGAAACCCCAACCAATTAATGTTTCAAGTAACTAATCAAAAATTAACCAATAATCTATTATGAATTTTAAATGTTTACATAAAAAAGGCAAGAATTACTGTTTTAGTATAGCTGTTTTTCTTTTTTTGTTAATGAGCATGCAAAGTAATGCTCAAACAAGTGTTTCCGTTAGTGGTACCGTGATTGATGATACCGGCCTAAGTATTCCGGGAGTCAATGTTATTGAAAAAGGAACCACTAATGGAGTAAGTACTGATCTTGATGGAAAATTTAGTTTAAAAGTGACTGGGCCAAAGAGTGTTTTGGTTTTTTCATACCTTGGATATGAGACTTTTTCTCAGGTTGTTGGAACAAAAAAAACATTCAGTATCATACTGAAAAGTGAAGCTGCTAAGCTAGAGGATGTAGTTGTGATAGGTTATGGCACCGCAAAAAAATCAGATTTAACGGGTTCAGTAACTTCTGTATCAGGAGATGAATTGAAAAAAATCGGTTTGGCAAACGTAGCGGAAACTTTAACAGGTCGTGTGGCAGGAGTGCAAGTTACCTCATCTGAGGGTTCGCCTGATTCACAGATCAATATTAAAATTAGAGGTGGAGGATCTATTTCTCAAGATAGTTCACCTTTATTAATTGTTGATGGTTTCCCGGTTAATAGTATTAATGACATCTCTCCAACAGATATTGAAAATATCTCTATATTAAAAGATGCTTCCTCAACAGCTATTTATGGTGCCAGGGGCGCTTATGGTGTAATCATTATAACTACAAAAAGAGGCGGTAAAGATGGCGGTAAAGTGAGTGTGAGTTACAATTCATTTTATGGTACTAAATCAATTGCCAATACCATTCCGGTTTTGAATCCACAAGATTATGCCAACTGGCAATATGAATATGCGGTTTTAAGGGATAACTTGGCTTCATATGAAGTGCCTTTCGGTGGGCCATGGCAGCCAAACCAGTTTGACGGAGTTAAAGGAACCAATTGGCAAAAAGAAATTTATGGTCGCACAGGAACTGTACAAAGTAATGATATCGGTATTCGCGGTGGTTCTGATAAATTGAACTACAACTTCAATTATACTAAATTTAATGAAAAAACTATTATGCTGGGGTCAACTTTTGACCGAGATAACTTGTCATTAAACTTAAGAAGTAAAGCCAATGAAAAAATTGATTTGTCATTCACTATGCGATATTCTAATACTGAAATAACCGGTGGTGGCGCCAATGAGCAAAATGAAGTTTCTTCTCAAGATTCTCGCTTAAAGCATAGTGTAGGTTATGCGCCAATACCATTAGAAGGTGTTACTACAGATGATACCGATGAAGCCATTTCGGGTTATCTTATTTATCCATATACTGCGGTTGCGGATAACGATCGTTTACAACAGAGAAAAAACTATAATATTTTAGGGAGTATCTCTTGGAAGATTGTGGAGAATCTTCAATTGAAGTCGGATTTCGGACTTGATAATTATTTTTATAATGACAATCGTTTTTACGGAAGATCTACTTATTATGTTGGTAATATTCCACTAGTAGATAATCAAGGAGATCCTGCTCTGGTAATGCGAGAAAGAAGAGAGGTAAGGTTTAGAAACGCAAATACTTTAAATTATGATTTCAAAAAGTTTTTAGGAAATGATCATAAGTTAAAATTACTTGTAGGTCAAGAGACTTTAAATTTTGAAACCACTAATAAAACCTCTACAATTCATGGCTATCCAACATTTTTTGGTTTTAATGACGCTATGAATCTTTCCTCTCTGGGAGATCCATTTAGTGTTGAAAATTTTGTTAGCCCTGAGGACAAGCTAATTTCCTTTTTTGGTCGTGTCAACTATGACTTAAAAAACCGTTACATTTTCACTGCAACCATGCGTGCAGATGGCTCCAGTAAGTTTTTAGGGAACAATAAATGGGGTTATTTTCCCTCAGCCGCCGCCGCTTGGAAAATAAATGAAGAAAGTTTTTTAAAAGATGTATCTTGGTTAAATGCGCTTAAACTAAGAGTGAGTTATGGACAAGCCGGAAATAATAATATTCCAACAGGTCAAACTATACAAACTTTTATACCTTCTACCTCTGCTTGGATTAATGGTGTTTCAAACTTTTGGGCTCCTTCAAGAGTTATGGCTAACCCCGACCTAAAATGGGAAACCATGATAACCCAAAATATTGGACTTGACTATGAATTATTTAAAGGTCGTGTTAGTGGTACCGTAGAACTATATAAAAATGTTACTCAAGATTTATTATTGGCTTTTAGAACACCAGGAACAGGATATGATTTTCAGTACAGAAATCTTGGGGAAAACCAAAATACCGGACTTGAAGCTTCTTTAAACATAGCGGCTATTGAAAAGAAAAATTACGGATTAAGTTTTGCGTTTAATATTGGATTTAACAAAAACCGTATTAATTCCCTTGGTGAATTAGATGACTTTGGACAACCAACAAACTGGTCTTCTACATCTATTCCGGATGATTATGTTGTTAGAGTAGGAAATCCAATAGGCTTAATGTATGGATACAGAAACGATGGTCGTTATGAGGTTGATGATTTTGATTACAACGGTGGAGTATATACTTTAAAACCCGGAGTTGCCAATGCTTCTACAGTAGTTGGAACAGTTAGACCCGGTTCTATGAAATTAAAAGATTTAAATGGTGATGGTATAGTAAATGCAGATGATCAAACCGTTATCGGAGATGCTAATCCGTTACATACAGGAGGTTTTGTGATTAATGCCAATGCTTATGGTTTTGATTTGTCGGCTGCATTCAACTGGAGTTTCGGAAATGATATTTATAATGCCAATAAAATTGAGTTTAGTACCGCTATTTCAAATAATAACAATGGACAATACAGAAACTTGAGTACTACAATGGCTGAAGGCAACAGATGGACTAATATTGATGCATCGGGTCAATTGGTAACTGATCCAACTGCTTTAGCGGCTCTCAACGCAAATACCTCAATGTGGTCACCATATATGGTTCGTAATGTTTTCTCAGACTGGGCAGTTGAAGACGCTTCCTTTTTACGACTCAATACCTTAACCTTAGGATATTCTTTGCCAAAAGATTTACTATCAAAATTAGCCATTTCCAGATTGAGATTTTATGTAACAGCCAATAACGTTTTCGTGCTTACTAACTATTCAGGGCCTGATCCTGAAGTTTCTACCAGAAGACAAACTCCTTTAACACCAGGTGTAGATTATTCAGCCTACCCTCGTAGTAGACAATTTCTTTTTGGCTTAAACCTTAATTTTTAATTAAATAATTTATTTTTAAAATGAAAAAAATATTAATAATTGCTGGAATTCTTATTTCAGGTCTATTTTCATCCTGTAATGACTTTGATGA
Source organism: Flavobacterium sp. (assembly GCF_046293665.1). GTDB lineage: Bacteria > Bacteroidota > Bacteroidia > Flavobacteriales > Flavobacteriaceae > Flavobacterium. The sequence continues at coordinate 46,118 of NZ_JBKBOL010000008.1, read as the reverse complement.
ATCTTTAGAAGTACCTTCGGTATCAACTTTAGATGATTCTGTTATTTTTTCAAATGCAGGATTGGCCAAAGGTGCAGTTGATGGCATCAAAATATCTTTTGGAGAAACCAATTCTTACAGAGGACGTTTTTTGCCGTGGTATGGTTTGAACACAGATTCTGAATGGTATAACTCTTCTGAATCTACCAATAGTGACAGTCCTGATTTGTGTGTGTATGATGCCAAACCAAATAACACCCAAATGAATACAGCTAACAATGCTTGGGCAATGATGTATCAAGGAATTGAACGAGCCAACATCTGTATTCGTGGTTTGCGAACCTATGGCAATCCGACTGCAAGCAATGAAATGGGATATTTACTGGGAGAAGCTTTGACTTTAAGAGCGGTTTATTATGCGGATTTATTAAAAGCTTGGGGAGATGTTCCTGCTCGTTTTGAACCTATCTCATCAACAACATTGTATTTGCCAAAGACCAATAGAGATGTAATTTATAAACAACTTATTCAAGATTTAGGTGAAGCAGCCACTTTAGTTCCATGGCCAAACGGAAATTCGGCTACATCAACAGTGGAAGGTATTAATAAAGCTTTTGTTAAAGGACTTCGTGCTCGTTTGGCTATGGCTGCCAGTGGATTCCAACAATATCCTGATGGGATTAGAAGAAGTAATGATCCTGAACTTTCTGTAGCCAATATGTATGCTCTGGCATTCAATGAATGTGTTGAAATCATTCAAAGTGGTTCTGCGTATCTAGAACCTTCATTTGAAACATTTTGGAGAAAATACAATCAAGAAAATATTATGGCTGGCGGAGAATCACTTTGGGAAATACCTTTTGCCGCAGGTAGAGGAAGAATGTTGTTTACATTCGCCGTAAGACATACTAATGACAATCAGTTTCATGCCAATGGAGCCAATAGAGGAGGTGCTGCTGGACCACTTCCAAATGTTTTTTATGATTATGACGTTACAGATACTCGTAGAGATGTAACTTGTGTTCCTTATCTTTGGGGAGCTGCAAACAATACCATTTTAACTAATGGTTATCCTACTGCAAAACAACAGTTAGGATCACTAAACAGATGGTATTTTGGGAAATACCGCTATGAATGGATGACACGTAGAGTTACATCTAGTAATGATGATGGTGTAAATAAAGTTTACATGCGCTATGCTGAGGTACTTTTGATAGCCGCAGAAGCAGCCAATGAGTTACAAGGTCCTGCAGCGGCAGCGCCGTATTTGAAAGAAATTCGAAGAAGAGCATTTCCCGTAGCACTTCATGCACTTAAAGTTGATAATTATGTAAATGCATTAACTAGTCAACAAGCTATGTTTAATGCCATTGTAGAAGAAAATAAGTTTGAATTTACCGGTGAAATGGAACGCAAACAATCACTTATTCGTTGGAATTTATTAGGGACAAAATTAGCCGAGGCTAAAGAAAAAATGTTCCGCTTACAACAACGTACAGGAGAATATGCTGATGTACCGTCAACTTTATATTTCAAATACAATACAGACAACGTTTCATTAATTATATACGGATTAAATCATGGCGAAAATACTGATCCGGGTGCCGAATACACATCGTTTAGCTGGACCAACTTAACTGATGCGAAAATAAATGGTCTTTGGAGAGCTGGAGCCAATCCGGATAACAGACAGTTTTGGCCAATATGGCAAGTATTCCTTGATTCAAGTAATGGTTTGTTGATAAATGACTATGGTTATTAATAATTAATCACCCAAGTCTTTTTGATGACTTTGTTTTGGAATAATAATTGTACCAATACAATAAGTAAATTGTTAAATGGAGAGGCTCCTTGTAAAATGCGCCTCTCTTTTTTATAAAATAGATATGAGAAATAAAAAGTATACTTTTTCAATTGGGATTATTTTACTGTTAGTAATGTCTTCTTTTGGTTTTAAAGCAATAGCTCAAAACCAAGAGGCTATCCCAACCCATTTAAAATGGTCCGAACGAATGGCGTTATCCATCATGAAACGACATCCGGAAGCTTATCAAATTGACGAAAAGAAAGAACCAAAATGGGATTATGTTCACGGATTGGTACTGACTTCTTTTGAAAAATTGTATCAAAAAACTAACGATAAAAAGTATTACGACTATATAAAAAATTATGCAGATGCTACTATTGATGAAGATGGAGTTGTAAAATCATACAAATTTGAAAATTATAATATTGATATGGTTGCTGCCGGAAACATACTTTTCAATCTATATGAAACTACCAAGGATGAAAGGTATTTAAACGTAATTCAACTCTTAAGAAAGCAACTGCAAGTACAACCAAGAACTGAAAGCGGTGGATTTTGGCACAAAAGAATCTATCCCAATCAAATGTGGCTCGATGGCTTGTACATGGGAGAACCTTTTTACGCTCAGTATACAGTAAAATATGAAAACGGTGCAAACCTTAATGATATAGCCAAACAATTTGAGTTAATACAATCCAAAGCCACCGATAAAAAAACAGGTTTGTTGTACCACGGTTGGGACGAAAGTAAACAAATGGAATGGGCAGATAGAGTAAGCGGTTGTTCTCCTAATTTTTGGTCTAGATCAATTGGCTGGTACATGATGGCATTGGTGGACGTGTTAGATTATTTCCCAAAAGACCATCCAAAACATAAAGAATTAGTAAAGTATTTAAATAAAATCACTTCTAGTTTAGTTAAGTTTCAAGACAAATCAGGACTCTGGTACCAAGTAACCGACAAAGGCGGAAGCGAAGGTAACTACTTAGAGTCTTCTGGATCTTCAATGTTTGCTTATGCCATTGCCAAAGGTGTAAACAAAGGTTATTTGTCTAAAAAGTTTAAAAAAAATGCCGAAAAAGCATTTGAGGGTTTGACTTCACAATTGATAAAAGTCGATAACAATGGCGAAGTTACTATTACCGAAGCTTGCGCCGTAGCCGGACTTGGAGGAAATCCATACCGAGATGGTTCTTATTCATACTACGTAAACGAACGCAAAAAAGATAACGATCCAAAAGCAACCGGACCTTTTATTTTGGCAGCTTTAGAATTAAACAGATAGTAATAAAAAGGCAGTCAAAGTCATTAAAAAGGCATTTGTACTTTCTTTATCACGAAGACGGAACCCATTTTAATAGTATAGGCCAATCGTTTAAAGTCAGAGAAGGCAAATGGATTGGAGCCAAAATTGGTTTTGTTGCTTTGCGAAACGGATTTAAAAGCAATGCCGGAAATATAAAAATAGACTGGATTAGATTCAAAAATATTTAAAAAGATGAAAAAGGTATCGTGTATTTTAATGTTGTTGCTTTTTACTGTTTCTTGTAAATCGGTAGCTCAGGATGCAAAAGGGCAAAGTCAAAGTCACGAAAAAATCACCGATTGGAATAAATTCATCGTTTCAAAAGAAGCCGATTGGTTTGCTACGGAAGAAGCCAAAACTGTAGCCGAAAATGTTTTGTTATACCAAAGAGATTTTGGAGGTTGGCCCAAAAACACTAAGATGCAAAATCCGCTGTCGGATAATGAAAAACAACAGCTCTTAAGTCTGAAATCAGATCCTAAAGGTTGTACTATTGACAATGGTGCTACGGTTCAGGAAATGCTTTTTTTATCCAAAATCTACCAAAAGCAACCGGACGAAAAATACAAAAGTGCATTTTTGAAAGGATTGATGTATTTGATTTCTGCTCAATATAGCAATGGTGGTTTTCCGCAATTTTTTCCATTAAAAAAAGGATATGCTTCACACATAACTTACAACGATGATGCCATGGCAAACGTCTTGAAATTATTTATGGAGATAAAAAATAACTCAGGCTATTACTCTATTACTCCTTCTGCCGAAATACAATCAATGGTTGCAAGTGCTTTTGACAAAGGAATCGACTGTATTCTAAAAACACAATACAAACAAAACGGAGTGCTAACCGCTTGGTGTGCCCAACATGATGAAGTGACTTTGCTTCCGGCTGATGCTCGAGCTTTCGAATTGAAGTCATTGAGCGGAAAAGAATCGGCTAAAATTACTTTGTTATTAATGTCTATTGAAAATCCATCAAAAAAAGTAATTACGGCTGTAGAATCAGCGGTTTCTTGGTTTGAAAAGACGAAAATCACCGGAATTAAAATAGAAAGTGTTGCTACAGGTAAGGGAGATGAAAAAGATAAAGTAGTGGTTGAAAGTCCCGATGCTGAACCGCTTTGGGCAAGATTTATGGAACTGGAAAATAACAAACCGTTTTTTTGTGATAGAGACGGCGTTAAAAAAGATTCCATGGCAGCAATTGGATACGAGCGCCGAAATGGTTATGCTTGGTATTCTAATGAACCCAAAGAAGTTTTAAAAAAATACAAAAGTTGGAAAGAAAAACTGAGATAGTTTTTTTAAAACACATTATTGCAATCGATTACAGGAAATAAACAAATAACTTTTCAATGACTTAATTATGAAAACAAAATTACACCGACTCATTTTAGCGTTGTTGTTTTTAACAACACTGGTTGAAGCGCAAACTACAATCACTTATAATTTAAAAGATCAATCCACCTTCACCAACACAGGAATCCAATGGGATGCTGTTACTTCTACAACTAGTCCTGACGGTAAAGTAAGAACGCAAGCCGCTACAACTAAGTGGCATAGTTTAGGGTATGGAGTAGTTTTCCAAAACGGGAACTCATTAGAAATTGATGTCAATAGCGGAAGTAATACCATTCGTTTTTATGGCTCAGTATACAGTGCCGGAACTATGAATGGTGGAAGTACACTCGCCGGAACCAATTTAGGTTCTATCAATGTTGATTTAGATACTCATGCGGGTATGGCTGATCAAACGGGTTACTATGAGTTTAATTACGTTGGTGGTGCGACTACTTTATATTTCACATTCAGTGGTAGCAATGCTTACACTCCATCCATTGAGGTGACCAATCTTCCTGTGACCGTTACTCTTACGGATGCATGGGATTTTGGAGCAACACAATTAGATGTGAATAACTATAATAATTTATTGAATGAAACGATTATCAATGCATGGTATGGTGCGGTTGCACCCGGAAGTACGGGTATTAATTTCCCAACAAGTTTTACCGCGGGAGCTTTGTCTTGGGTAGGAAATAGTGGAGACAGATTGAGAACTACCAATACAAATCTTACCAGATTTGATGCCAATGTAGCTAGTGTTACAGATTATTCCGGGAGAGTTTATTGCAACGGAACACCAAATTTATCAGGTGGAGTTCCTACCAACAGGTTCATGAGAATGACACTTAATGAAGATGATGAGGTGACTATAATTGCGAGAGCGGATGCTGCAGGTTCATTAACTTTTGTGAATGAAGGAAATCCGGTATTGCAAACCGATTTGGAGCCACTAACTTTTGCAAGTGGTGCAACCAATCAAATTAAATTTGTCGCTAAAAATGCCGGAAGTTTTAAAATATATTCAGCAGATGGGAAAGCTAGTTTTTACAGAATGCTCAGAAAAGCAGCTATTTATACCAATGTTTCAGGAAGTATTGATCTTTCACTAGCGGGTGGAATTCCAACAAATTATGCTGTTGTGTTTACTAATGAAGCCGGAAAATCATGGACTGCTCAAATGAATGGCAATGGTACTTATAATGCTAATTTACCAATCGGATATACTTATACTATCAGTTTGGTTAATGCTAATGGTTTTATTATTACCAATGGAACTACATTAGATTTAACGACTGTACTTACACCAACTTTCACCCGTGATATAACCATCTTGCAAGTTACATTGTATCAAGTTAGCGGTTCAATTACCGGATTGGGAACCAACATTTCTAATTTAAGTTTAAACTATTTTGCTACTCCGGCAAGTGTTTATTCTCCAACACCAATTATCAATACAACTAATGGAACTTATACCGTACAATTAGAAGCAAATGTTGCCTATACCATTACCGCAAACGGCGTAAACGATTATTTATTGGATTCCAATACAATAACAATTCCGACTGAAAATACTACAGCAGATATCGTTTTTACTGCCAAACCGGTTTACAATGTTACCATCAATACAAACGGATTAAACACAGTGCAGGAAAGTAATTTACAATTGACGTTCACCAATTTAAACGAAAGTGGATACGTTTACAACTTTAGCAGTATTTCAGGAATTACGTTGCGTAACGGAACTTATACTGTTGCAGCTAGCGGTTTAAATAATTATCCGGTTGAATTAGGGCTAACTTCTAATTTAGTGGTTAATAGTGCCGATGTTTCAAAAACACTGACTTTTGTTCCGGTAACGGTTTGGTCATTCAATGATCAAGCAATTTCAACGACGACTACAGCAGTTTATAAAGGAATGTTATTAAACGGTCAAATTACGACTGTAACAGCTTCCGGACATTTAACCGCAAAAACAGGAAGTACTATTCAAGTTCCGGTTAATCCGGGGGAAAAAGTTTCTGTTTCTTATTACTACACGGCCAATTTTTCTATTGAAGGTGGAGCAACTATCACAACAGCTACGAATAGTACTTCTATCGTTGAAACTGTTGAATATAATTATCTCGGAACAACTTCAGGTTATGTAACGATAACTGTAGGAGGTTTATCAACTCTGACGTCCTATTTTACCGAAATAAAAATCGGAGGGAGTATTCCTTATGAGCCAATAATAACTGTTGGTGTAGACAAAGATTATCAAACTATCAATGAAGCATTATCGGCTGTTTCAAATATGATTAGAACCAATACAGAAAGAGTTACCATTATGATTGATCCCGGAAACTACGAAGAAATGTTGGTGATTAATCAAGCCAATGTTACTCTAAAAAATGCATCACCAACGCCTAATACAAATATCATCAACGCTGGTGTTGATATCGCACCCGGAGCAGTTAGAATTACGTCTTATTACGGTCATGGCTATAACTATTTTAGTATGTCATCTGATCAAAGATGGAACGAACAAGTATTGAATGTAAATACCGCCAATGGCTATATTTCTTATGCTAATGTAGGTGCCGGGACGACCAATGGTTCTTATTGGAACGCCACAGTTGTTGTTGGTGCCAATGGTTTTGAAGCGGAAGGAATTATTTTTGAAAACTCTTTCAATCAATATATTTCTTTAAAAGAGTCTCAAGATACGGTGCAAGCTTGGTCTACCGGAAGTCCGGGTGCCCGTCCAACTAATTACGGAAATACAAGCGTTCAAAATAGAACTTTTGTAGAAAGAGCCGCGGCCATTGCTATCAAAAACAACATCGACAAAGTAATCTTAAACAAATGCAGGGTTGTAGGTCGTCAAGATTCATTTTTTGGAGGAACCGGTGCAAGAGTAGCGGTTTACAAAGGTGATTATATGGGCGCTGTTGATTATATTTTTGGAGGAATGGACGTTGTGTTTTATCAGTCAAAATTAAGTATGAATACTAGTGATCAATCAAATGATACTGCTTATATTACTGCTGCCCAACAAACATCCGGCAGAGGTTATTTAATGTATGAATGTACGATTACTTGTGCCGAACCATTGGTGGAAACGGCTTCTGTTTATCGCTCTAAACCGGGTTATTTTGGCCGTCCGTGGCAAGCAACAACAAGTGAAGTTGTTTTTTACAATACCACGATTGAGACTTCAAACTATCCAGGATTTGTGGGTAATTCTTTAATCTTGCCTTTGGGCTGGCAGAATTCTTTGGGTGGAACATCTAGTGGTATGTATGAATTCGGAACTATTGAAAATTCCGGGGTAAATAACACACCTAATCGTGCTAGTTGGGCTACCGCATTAACTTCGCCAGTTTTGAATGACGGAACGGCTATCACCACTTTCAATTTTACCAAAGGAAATGATGATTGGGATCCGTTTCCACAATTGATTGCTAATGAAGCATTGGGAAATGATGAGCATTTGGTTTCAACAGTAAAAGTATTTGCCTATAAAAATAATGTTGTGGTTTCTAATGTACAATCTAAAACAGAAGTTAAAGTTTATGCTATTAATGGTTCATTAATCAAATCATTCGAAACCAATTCAGATGCCAATTTCAATATGACTGCCGGATTATGGATAGTAATGGTAAAATCGGCGGAAGGACAACAATCATTCAAAATAATAACTTATTAGTTTTAAAAATTAAAAAAAAAATAAAATGAAAAAAAGCATCTTTTTAAGTATTTTCCTTTTAAGTCTTTTTAAAGTATTTGGCCAAGACTATTATATGGCCACACCACAAGGATATGCGGCTACTGTAACTGGCGGTGGCAATGCAACACCGGTAACTGTAACCACTTATACGGCTTTTAGAAATGCCCTTTTATCAACTACTGCTGCCAACTCGGTAATTCTGGTTTCTGGGACTATTGATTGTCTTTATACGAGCGTTACATTAAACAATAAAACCATTATAGGTTTACCTGGAGCAAGGTTAAGAAATACTCAGATAACTGTTGGTAATTCAACAACTTCAGCGAACAATTCGGGAATACTAAACATTAAACCGGGTTCTAATAATGTGATTATAAGAAATCTTATTTTTGAAGGACCTGGTGCTTATGATGTTGACGGTCGTGATAATCTTACTAATGAAGGCACTAATATTTGGGTTGACCATTGTGAGTTTCAAGACGGTATGGATGGTAATTTTGACAATAAAGGATTGGCAGACAATGTAACTGTTTCATGGTGTAAGTTCACCTACTTAAAGCCTGCAATACCCGGAGGTTCCGGAGGTTCAAATGACCACAGATTTTCTAATTTAGTAGGCTCTTCTTCTTCAGATGCTCCTGCCGATGGGAATTACAGTATCACATTTCAAAATTGTTATTGGGCAAGTGGTTGTAAAGAAAGAATGCCTCGTGCCAGAAATGCACAATTACATATTTTAAGTTGCTATTATAATCCCGGAGTGTCAAGTTCAAGAGCCATTGGATTAGGAGGCGGAACTAACAATACTACTTGTTATGTAGAAAACACTCATTTTGCCGGTGTGACTAATGTTTACACAAGTTATATTGGTAGTGATGGAGGAACGGTTGGAATAAATTATTCGAATTGTTTGAATGGCGCCACCAATATAGGTACAGTGACAGCTCCAAGTTATACCACAACTCCTATTCCGGTTAATCAGGTGGCGAGTTATTTGACAGATGCGACTTGCGGTGCAGGGGCAACTTTACAAGTTACCAGTAACGGAACTGTATCACCTAGTGTTTGTACTTTGGGCATAACTAATGAACAATCTAATTTGGCCATTAATTTTTATCCAACTTTAGTAGAAAATATTTTAACTATTGAATTGTTAAATAGTATTTCAGGGAAGGCAAATTTTGAGATTTATTCTTTGATAGGTCAAAAAGTCTATTCCTTTTCAAAAAATACAGATACTAATGAAGTAGTTGAATTGAACATCGGTGCTTTACAAAAAGGAATATATATCGCGAGAGTTACCATAGATAGTAAATCAATCCAATGGAAGTTTGTTAAAAACTAATCTTGTCTGATTCGAATGTATTTAGAGTTGTAAAGTAATTTACAACTCTATTTTTTATTATAATCGCCATGCAATTTCACTTCTTTACGTTGGATTTATGTAATCTATACTTTGTTATTATTGCTAATAAGCCAAAAAATAAAGAGAATATTTTTGAATAATGCTAAAAAACGCATTATTTTTTTTGTCGTATGGAAAAAAATATTACTTTTATGCAATCGATTACATATTTTCAATTAACAATAAAACAATTAACTATGAAAACAAAATTACTTTCATTAATTTTAATCACGGTACTTTTTACAAGTATCTCAAATGCGCAAACCAAAGTATGGGATTTTGGTAATGACACAACAACTTGGCCACTAAGTTCTGGTATTGGTATTAATCCTATGGTTGTTGATAATTTGGGTTTATATCCAATCCCTACAAATACAAATTTTGGCGCTGTTACCGCAAATTCATCTACTTTTCCTGATGGTTTTACATCTGTAAATCGCTTTCAAATGAATGGAGCCGGATATCCGAGCGGACCTTTTCAGGCAATGCCAACGCAACGCTATTTGTTTGTAGATGTAAGTGGTGCTTGTACAATAAAAGTATGGTTCAGACCAGGAAGTAATGGAGCTGTACGTACTATGTATGTTACTAATGGAACTGTTGCAATAGGACAAGAAAGCTCAAACACTGGAGCAAATTTAGACCCTACTATTCTAACAGCTGCTGTTCCATCAGCCGGTAGATATTATATTTATGGTGACACTGCATGTAATCTTTATAAAGTTTCGGTTGTAGGTGCTACAGTAAATACTACATTATCTAACAATGATTTCCAACAATCTTTAGTAAATGTTTTTTCAAACGGGAAACAAATTTCTGTGAGTAATGTTATTTCAAACACTCAAGTTGATGTTTACAGCATAACAGGTGCTTTGGTTAAATCGTTTAATACGACCTCAGATACAAGCTTCGATTTTTATACAGCTGGTTTGTACATCGTTAATGTTAAATCTGCTGAGGGGCAAAAATCAGTGAAAGTAGCAATACAATAAAGTGTTTATAAAATCAATCTAGATAAAATTTTTAGATTAATTATAATTTTTAAAACAGTAGTAACAATGTTTACTACTGTTTTTTTTTGTTTAAATATTGCATAGTAAAGTTGAAGATAGTATAAACACACATTAATTCTGGGTTTTTGTACTGTTTATTCAGAAGTAAACCTCATTTTTCAGAGAAGTATAATAACGAGAGAATTTAGAAAATGAAAATATTTTATTGAAGTAAAACGAAAAGGACTTAACGGCAACAGAAAAGAGCCTAATGTCAGTCGAAAAGTGTTTTAAGAAAAAAAAACGCATAACAGCCTCTTGCAACAATTGCCGGGCTAAGTCATGTTATTCTTTTTAGCTATAGTAGGTTACTTCTTTGTAAGTATTCAAGATAAAGTAATCTCTAAGAATTCACTAATTCTGAAAGTTATAAGCATAAAAAAACCTTCTCATTAGCGAGAAGGTTTTTTTTTAAAGAGAAAATCTTATATTATTTCTTAATTATTTTTCGGTCGATTATACCCTGATTGGTGTGAACTTTTACAAAGTAACTTCCGCTTCTCAAATCACTCATGTCAATAGTTCTGATGTCACCAACAGCACTTTTTACTAGCTGACCAAGAAGATTGTAAACGGCTACTCTTTCTATAACTCCGGAATTAGAGAAAGTAATGTTTAGCTCGTTTGTTACCGGATTCGGGTACAACACTACTTTTTGTTGATTCAGATTTTGGTCTAAACCTAATGCGTATTCTGTTTTGATGTAAAATAAATTGGCCACACTGCCTTTGGTTATTGTATTTACACCCGCAGGGACATTTGGAATAATAACAACACCTGAAACCGCAGTATAATTTACATTATTCAGCTTGATTGTACCACTAAAAGTAGGATCAAAGACCAAAGTTAAAGTAGATTCTGCCGGAGTAGTGTAAGTAATAATGGTAGCACTTTCAATTTTTAAACGTGCCGTTAATGTTAATCCATCATAAGTTGTAGCACCCGGAGTTGAATTCATATTAGCGGAAGTAAACGTATAAAAAGTACTTGATAATAAAGAGGTGGTAAAATTATGTATTTGATTTCCTGATGGAACTCCTCCTTCAGTAACTGTGATAGTTCCTGATGCAGAAACTGGCGTACCTGACGTGCCTGAGGTCGTGATAGTAAAGTTAACATCATCAGTTGGTGTTCCGGAAACGGTGATTGTTTTGTTGGTTACATTTTTAACAAAATCAATTCCAAAAGCTGGTAAACCTGTGACAGTAGCATCTGTTGCTGTACCACCCCAAGTGAAAACCATATTGCTGATAGCAGTTCCAGCTGTAACCGTTTGGTCGTTATTGTTAGGTATAGTTAAAGATTGAGTACTCACAGTCGGAGAATTGATACCTTGAACCAAAACCAAAGAAGAAGTATACGAAGTTAAAAGTGCTAACAAACCACTATTAACATCATAAGATGTATCATCAACAGCATTGTTGAAAGTATAACTAATGTCGCCATTTGAAGTACGACCTGAATATTGCATTACTTTATCTTTAGCAACTGTTGGTTCGTCAATAACTAAACTGTTGATGTACAAGGCAGGATTAGTGTCAAAATTATTATAAGTAGCGCCTCCTAAAAAAGCACTAACGCTATTGGTTAAAGTTTCATTTCTAGTTGAAGCAACGTAAGCATCAAAGTGTACAGCGGCTGTTGTTTCATTGTATGGAATGAAACTCTGTTGACCAATCATGTAATTGTTGTGTGCTTTTATCATTCCACCTGCTTCTCCTGAAAAAGTTCCAGGTGCGCCGCCCATTACATCGGTGCCTTGTTTTGAGATAAGCATTGGGTATTTACAATTGCGGAAATAGTTTCCTTCAACAAATAAAGAAGAACCTAATGTTGAACCTGCTCCATATTTAGAAATACCATCAAAATAGTTGTTGTAAATGTGTGCTGAAAAATAACGTACCCTCGGGTGTCTTGAATCTGAATGGTCAAACCAATTGTGATGGTAAGTTACATATAAGCCTGAATTGGTACTTTCACTCAAACCTAAAAGACATGATTTTCCGGTGTCCCAAAAGTGATTATAAGAAATAGTAACGTAGTTAGATCTTTTAACATCCATTGCACCATCGCCTTTGGCTTGATCTGCATCACCACCTGACGCACCATAGAAAAAGTCACAGTTGTGAATCCATACATAGTCATTGTCTTGTTGCAATCCTATATTGTCTCCTTCTCCTGCATTAGTTAACATTAGTCCAATATTACGAACTTCAATATTAGATGCTTTTTTCAGTCTAATTCCCCATCCATTAGCAACGGCATCAGAGCCAACACCTTCAAATGTTATGGAACTTGAAGCATTATTTTTATTCTCAATAACAATATCTCCATTAAGCATATAGTTGAGGTCAGTAATGTTTCCGATCAAACGAATGGCTAACGGTCGAGTGTCATTTCCTTTTTTAAATCCGTCTAAAATAGTTTGTAAGCCCACACAAGGATTTGTGGTAGCACCGGTTACATTTAATGAGATAGTATTTTTGTTACTTTGAGTAATGTACAAAACAACAGCGTTATTTTTCAAAGTCCCGTTGAGGTTGTATGCTCCCGGAACTTTACCATTACTGTGAGCAAATCCGGTTCTGTCATGTGGTAAAACGGTTATTGGTTCAGATACTGTTGGGGGACCGTCAACATTAGCAGTAACCGGCACTACTTTTATAGTGTAGGAGCCTGCCGCTAAACCAAGTACGTCGGCACGATAATAGCTGCCGTAACTGCGTATCAATTGGGTATCAATAATTTGATCTGTAAAGCCACCACCGGTGTAGTAGACTTTGTAGCTATCAGCGCCCTCAACCGGAGTCCATTTTACATAAGCTGATTCTAACCAACCGGTTGATTGGGTAATGGTTACCGTTTGCGCATACATTTGTATTGAGGCAAACATAATTGTTAAACAAAATAAAATTCTCTTCATAATAGTGGTTTAATAGTTTTATTTTAAAAGTGTAATATTTAATTAAAATGTAATCGATTGCACAAATATAAAATTATTTTTATATCAATACGATATTTTTTGGAAAAAAAGTACTAATCTGTGAATATTTCCGTGTTTTATTTATGCTTAATGTAATTTTAAGGGTATTTATTTTGCAATATCTAATTTTTTATATACGTTTGTGTAATCGATTACATTTTTTTGGTTTTACTTTGTTTGACAGTTAGTCAATTTTCTAAAGCTAAAAGAGAACAATTGGAAGTAATCTACAAATCAAATCTGAGAAAGAGTATTTTTTTTTATATGGTTAAGTTAGAAGTTGATTAGGAGCTTAATTAGTTAAGCTCCTTTTTTTAATCTTTTTAATGACACTTTAAATTTTATGGTAAAGTATTTGATTCTTGCTTTTTTCTGTCTATTCAATAAAGGTTTGTTTTCTCAAATTCAAAAGGATACTTCATATACCGTTTTAAGTACTTTTAACAAAGAAAAAGTCAAGTTTCCTTTCATTAAAGTTGTTCAGGAGAAGAATAAAGACAAAGTTCTTTCTCTAAAAGATTTGGTTTTTAAAAACACAGATTCAAGAGCTTTTTATTTAGATGCTTATTATAAAATTCAAGATTCATTACAACCGGTTGTATTACTGATTCACGGCGGAGGATGGAAATCCGGCGATAAATCCCAAATGCAATTTTTAGCCCAAGAAATAGCTTCCAAAGGATATGCTTGCTTTAATATTGAATATAGATTATCTGATGAAGCAAAATATCCCGCAGCTGTTATCGATGTAAAAACGGCCATAAAATACATTAAAGCAAATGCCAGTAAGTTTAATATCGATATCAATAAAGTTGCGGTTTTGGGTTGCTCTTCCGGCGGACAAATGGCAGCATTGATTGGAACAACTAATGGAAATGAACTATTTGAAGAGCAAACAAATTTCAAACAAAACTCAAATGTTCAAGCCATTGTCAACATCGACGGTATTTTAGCTTTTCATCACCAAGAATCAAAAGAAGGTAAAGTAGCGGCTTTATGGTTAGATGGAACTTATGAAGAAAATCCACAAAATTGGAATGAAGCGTCAGCTTTGACACATTGCAATGAAAACACGCCACCAATCCTTTTTATCAATAGCGATATGCCACGATTTCACGCAGGGCGTGACGATATGATTGCGATTCTTAGTAAATTTGGGATTTACACCGAAATCAAAACTATCACCCATTCGCCTCATTCCTTTTGGTTTTTTCATCCATGGTTTGATGAAATAGTCAATAGCACTACCCAATTTTTAGATAAAATTTTAAAACAGAAATAAACAAACACTCACTACTAATGAAAACAATTAAAGTCTTATCAGCATTATTCCTCGCTTTTCAATTAACAGCGTATGCGCAAGAGAAAAACGATTCGAATACCCCTAAAACGTATGCCGAAATCTCTGTGAAAGAAGGCGGAAAATGGGTCGGACAAAAATACGAAGGCGGAACATTCAAAAACGTGACCAGTTTAAAAGTGCCCAAATCACATTGGGACCATTCTTTTTTCATTCGTTATGAAGGTCCGGGATGGGAATCCAATAAAGTGGGTTATCGTTTGTATTTAGATTGGCGAAATGCTATCGATATTTTCGGAAAAGTAACCGATTCTTTAGTGTTGTCAAAAGTAGGACAGGACGGATTTGAATCGTATCACCATATGAGTTCTTGGGGAATGGATATTTTAAAAGCCGGAAAAGCACTGGGAATAGGTTCTATCGGAAGATTTTCTGGAAATGAGGTTTTGCACTTCAAAGAAGTAGATTCAACCTTCGCCAAAGTTGAAAACGGAACCAAATCTTCATCAGTAACTGTAACTTACAATGGTTGGAAAACTGCTGAAGACAAAATCGATTTAGTGTCTAAACTTTCTATTGCACCAAATGAGCGTCATACCAAACACACCATCAAAGCTTCTAAAAAAATCAAAGGCATTTGTACCGGAATGGTAAAATTTAAGGACGTTGAATTGGTGAAAAAAGAAAGTAAAAACAAGAAATGGGCTTACATCGCGACTTATGACAAACAGACATTGGTTCCAGATAATTTAGGCATGGCTATTTTTTACAAAGTAGCTACAGTAGAAGCGCAACCGGAATCTCAATATGATCATTTGTTGGTTTTTAAACCCACAAAAAAAGAGGTGACCTTTTACTTCTTAGGCGCATGGGAACAAGAAAAAGACGGTATCAAAACCAAAGAAGAATTTTATCAATATTTAGACCAAAAATTGGCTGAACTAAACCAAACGAATAAAATCTAATTCATTTTCAATGAAAGAAATCTTTTTAGCTTTTGTATTCTTAATTGGTCTACCGGTTTTGTCCTTAGCCAATCCGAATGAAAAGGATAAAATTGTAGCACTCGACGGAACCGGAGATTACACTTCAATCCAAGCAGCTATCAATGATTCCAAAGCATTTCCGTATAATCGCATTACTATTTTTGTGAAGAACGGAATCTACAAGGAGAAAATCAAAATCCATGAATGGAATACCAATATTTCATTGGTTGGCGAAAGCAAAGAAAACACGATTATTACTCATGATGATTATTTCAACAAAATAGGTTTAGGCATCAATAGTACTTTTTACACTTATACTTTATTGGTCGAAGCGAATGATTTTATCTTAAAAAATATCACAGTCGAAAATGCTTCAGGCGATGTCGGTCAAGCGGTTGCCTTATCTGTATTTTCAGATAACGTAGCGGTTATCAATTGTCGAATATTGGGAAACCAAGACACGCTTTATGCTTCCGGGAAAGGCAAACAATATTATAAAAATTGTTACATTGAAGGCACAACCGATTTCATTTTTGGAAGCGCCACAGCTTTCTTTGACAATTGCGAAATTCATGCTAAAAAAGATTCCTATATCACGGCAGCGTCAACACCAAAAGATACTTTGTACGGCTATGTTTTCAAGGATTGTAAACTAACCGCTAAAAAAGAAGGTGTGACCAAAGTTTATCTCGGCAGACCTTGGCGTGTTTATGCCAAAACTGTTTTTATCGATTGTAATTTAGGCAGTCATATTTTACCCGAAGGTTGGCACAATTGGGCAAAACCTGAAGCTGAAAAAACCGCTTTTTATGCCGAATACAATTCTTCCGGAGAAGGTTCTTCACCAAAAACAAGAGTAGCTTGGTCGCATCAATTGAGTAAAAAAGAAGCCCAAAAATATACCATTGAAAATTGTTTAGGACCAGAATTCTCAAAAGTCATCAACCAATTGTAATTATGAAAAATCTACTCTTTCTTTTACTCCTTCATTCGTTTGGAGCTTTAGGTCAAAACAATACTTTTCCGGCGGATTCGGTTGAAGCCATTATCAAAAGAATTCAATTGCCTCAATTTTTTGCGTATAAAATATTGGTCACTAAATTAGGTGCCAAAGGCGATTCTATAACCAATGACAAACCTGCATTCGATAAAGCAATGGCGCTGTGCCAAAAAAACAAAGGCGGTACTATCATCGTTCCCAAAGGAGTTTATACGCTAAACGGACCCATTCACTTCGTCAGTAACGTAAATCTCCAAATAGAAAAAGGCGCCAAAATTCGTTTCAGCGACAAGCCAAATTATTATTTACCAATGGTTTTAACTAGTTGGGAAGGCACGATGATTTACAATTACAGTCCGCTGATTTACGCTAATAATTGTACCAATATTGCTATAACCGGAGAAGGAACGATAGATGGAGAAGGCAGTAAAGTATGGAATAGTTTTAAGGCTAAAGAAAAAGCAGGAAAAATGCGAACTCGAGAAATGAATCACAAAAGTACTCCAATTGAAGAACGGAAATTTGGCGAAGGCTATTATTTGCGACCGCAATTGATTCAGTTTTTGAATTGTAAAAATATATTGGTAGAGAATGTCAAAATCGAAGACTCGCCATTCTGGTGTGTGCATTTTTTAAAATCTGAAGGCATAACGATAAGAGGTTTAAAATACAGTGCTTTTAATTACAATAACGATGGCATTGACCTCGAATATACTAAAGACGTTTTAATCGAAAATATCGACTTTGATAACGCCGATGATAACATTGCCATCAAAGCCGGAAGAGATCACGAAGGTAGAGCGAATGCGGCTTTTCCGAGTCAAGATATAGTGATTCGCAATTGCAGATTTAAAGGATTGCACGGCGTAGTTTTAGGCAGCGAAATGTCAGCCGGAATTAAAAATGTGTATGTCGAAAATTGCAAAACAACCGGCTATTTAAAGCGCGGCATTTATTTCAAAACCAATGCGGATAGAGGTGGTTTTATCAAAAACATCTTTGTTAAAAACGTTCAGTTAGATGAGGTGGAAGATTGTATTTATATCACAGCGAACTATATGGGCGAAGGTTCTGAATTTCCATCCGACGTTTCAGATATTTATCTTTCAAATATTACCTGTAACAAAGTCAGAGAAACGGCAATTGTTATCCAAGGTTATCCACAAAAGAAAGTCCGTAACGTATTTTTAAACAACATCGAAGTCAAATCTGCTAAAAACGGCATGACTATTCAAAATACCGAAAATGTTACTGTTAACGATGTAATTGTAGGTCAAAAAGCGACAGTGCCGACTTCAGTAACCCATTCTATTCAACATCAATAAAAACACTATGAAATACAAAGTTCTTATTTTATTACTGTTTACAATAACAAATGTATTCGTCCAAAAAGTCACTATTTACGGTATTGGCGATTCTACTATGGCCGATAAAGTAAAACCAAATGAAAATCCGGAACACGGCTGGTTACAAGTCTTTCCAAAATTTTTAACCAATGACGCTAAGGTCATAAATAAAGCGGTAAACGGTCGAAGCACCAAAAGTTTTATTCAGGAAAAACGATGGGATTCTATTTATAAAGTACTGAAACCAGGTGATTATGTCTTTATTCAATTTGGTCATAATGATGGAAAAACAACCGATTCAGTTCGCTATACCAATCCGCATACAAGGTACCGATACAATTTAATTCGGTTTGTCAAAGAATCTCGTGAAAAAGGCGCTATTCCTATTTTGTTTTCTTCCGTATGTAGAAGGACTTTCAACGAACAAGGTGTTCTAATCAGTTCACATGTCGAATACACACAAGAAGCCCGAATGATAGCCAAAGAATATGATGTGCCGTTCATTGATTTAGAATTCCACACCGAAATGTTAGAAATAGCCTATGGTCCTGAAAAATCTAAAGAATTACACCTGCATTTCAAACCGGGAGAAACGCCTTATTATCCGGAAGGGAAAACAGATAACACTCATTATTCTTTGTTAGGCGCAACAGAAGTCTCTAAAATAGTAGCCAAACAAATCTTATTATTAGAAAGTCCTTTATGTGACAATCTCAAAAAAATAATCAAACCCGAAAGTGCTTCCGGTGGTTCGAAAAAATAAAATATCCTATAATAAATCTTAGTTTTACTTTTCAATCCTCATTTCCGATAAAATAGGGATTGTATGATTTGATGTGTTATCAAACTCATAATCTTCTTTTAAATTTATCTTTTATTGATTTAAAATCAATACTTTTGTTTAACTTTATTTTTTAAATGTTAAACAATAATAATATGGTCTTCACCAAACAAGAAAAAAACAGTCTGTCTGAAATTGATATAGATCGCATTATCGAAATGGCTTGGGAAGATCGAACTCCTTTTGACGCTATAAAATTTCAATTTCACTTGTCAGAAGCGGAAGTAAAAGCTTTGATGAAGAAAGAATTAAAGTTCAGTAGCTACAAATTGTGGCGTGAACGCGTTGAAAATTGCAAGACAAAGCATTTAGCCAAACGTGTAGAAGGAATCGACCGTTTTAAATGCAACTTACAAAGAGCCATTTCAAATAACAAAATCTCCAAAAGAAGATGAAAAAGACTTTTTTGGATGTATCAGATATCAAACTTTTAGAGAAGCAAAAAAGGGTTCATCTTATCAATAGTCTTGGTGGATTTAAAAGTGTTGCATTGGTTGGAACCAAATCTGAATCAGGCCATTTGAATTTGGCCATTTTTAGTTCGGTTCTTCATATTGGCGCCAATCCACCGTTAATTGCCTTGATTTTCAGACCTAGTCCGCCGGAGCGTGATACTTTAAGAAACATACTAAACACCGGTTTTTATACTTTAAATCATATCAATGAAACTATCTATAAAAGCGCACACCAAACATCAGCAAGATATGATTCCAATGTGTCCGAATTTGAAGCGGTTGGTTTAACACCCGAATTTAAGAACGATTTTCAAGCACCGTTTGTAAAAGAAAGTGTTATTCAATTAGGTATAGCGTTTAGAGAAAAAGTTGATATAACCATCAACAATACCATCATGGTTATAGGCGAGATTGTACAAATTTCTGTTCCTGAAGATTGTTTGTCTCAAGACGGTTTTATAGATATTGAAAAAGCCAATACCATCACATGTTCCGGTTTAGACAGTTATCACAAAACGATTCGATTAGATCGTTTGAGTTACGCCAAACCTGATAAAGAAATAACATCAATCTTTTCAATTGAGTAAAGAGCAAATCAATATTGTATGGTTCAAAAGGGATTTGAGACTAACCGATCACGAACCCTTATTTATGGCGCAACAACAAAACTTGCCCATATTGTTACTGTATTGTTTTGAACCATCGGTAATGAATCATGATGATGCAGATGTCAGACATTGGCGGTTTATTTATGAATCGTTACAAGATTTGCAAAACAATCTGAATAAGGTTGACACCCAATTGTATATTTTTCACCAGGAAGCCAAATTTGTTTTCGAAAATTTATTTAATAATTACCAAATCAATACGGTCTTTTCTCATCAGGAAACGGGAAATCAGTTAACTTTTGATAGAGATATAGCCGTTCAAAAACTATTCAACCAAAAAGGAATCATTTGGCAAGAATTTCAAACCAATGGTGTAATTAGAAAATTAAATAGTCGCCAAAAATGGGATGAAAAATGGTACCAAACCATGACCGCTATTCCCAAAATATCCTACTTAAAAAAAGGTATTTTTTTGAATTTAGAAACTACCATTTATGATGTTTTAAAAGGTGAAAACTTACCAACAGCAATCACCACCAGAAACAAAAACTTTCAGCAAGGTGGCGAATATTGGGCATGGCGCTATTTAGACAGTTTTATAAAAGAACGGTATGTAAATTACAGCAAGCACATTTCCAAACCCAATTTGAGTAGAAAAGGCTGTAGCCGATTGTCTCCTTATTTGACCTATGGTAATATCAGTATGCGAATGGTGTACCAATATACAATGCAGCATTATGAGCAATCTGCCCATAAAAGAGCACTTTCTAATTTTATTTCCAGATTGCATTGGCATTGCCATTTTATTCAAAAATTTGAAACTGAATGCCGCATGGAATTTCAGAACATCAATCGCGCTTTTGATGTATTGGTAAAACCAAAAAATGAAACCTACATTAAAGCTTGGCAAGAAGGCAAAACCGGTGTGCCAATAGTGGATGCTTGTATGCGATGTTTGGTCGAGACCGGTTATATCAATTTCAGAATGCGAGCGATGGTAGTATCTTTCTTTGTATTTAATCTTTGGCAAGATTGGCGCGAGTTGCATTTTTTAGCCAAACAATTTTTAGACTATGAACCCGGAATTCACTATCCGCAACTACAAATGCAAGCCGGCGTGACCGGAATCAATACGGTTCGAATTTACAATCCGATTAAGAATTCGGAAGAACATGATACCGAAGGCGTTTTTATTAAAAAGTGGTTGCCTGAATTGGCCAATATTCCACCACATTTGATTCACGAACCTTGGAAATTGAGTTTGATAGACCAGCAATTATACGACTGTGAAATTGGCAAAGATTACCCGTTTCCCATAGTCGATATCGAAGCTACAAGAAAGTATGCGAGTGATGTCATTTGGAGTTTCAGAAAAAAAGAGGAAGTAAAAAAAGAGGGTAAGCGAATTTTGAAAAAACATGTAAATACTTCCAAATCAAATAAAAAATCCAATGCGACAAGTAAAAAAGCAAAACCTACCGAGTAAAATATGCCTCGTTTGCCATCGTCCTTTTTCATGGAGAAAGAAATGGGAAAAGGTTTGGGACGAAGTGAAATATTGTAGTGATCAATGCAGAAAGAAAAAGTAATTATGGCGAATAAAACCTTAAGATTAATTTTAGGAGATCAATTGAATAGCCGACATTCTTGGTTTGAAACGGTAAATGATGATATGACTTATGTCCTAATGGAAATTCGAACAGAGACCGATTATGCCGTTCATCATATTCAAAAAGTGGTTGGTTTTTTTGCATCGATGCGGAAGTTTGCCGAAGAGTTGCAATCCAAAAAGCATCAAGTTATTTATTTAAAATTAAACGATGAAAACAACGTACAATCTTTTGAAGCCAATTTAAAACATATTTTAAAGAGTGAAAATTGCACACAATTCGAATACCAATTACCGGATGAATATCGAGTAGATTTACTATTGAAAAACTTTGCTACCACACTTTCTATTCCGGTCAAAGTTTATGATAGCGAGCATTTTTTTGCCACACGAAATGAATTAGGTGATTTTTTTGAAAGTAAAAAGACATTTCTCATGGAAAGCTTTTATCGCGCTATGCGAAAGAAGCATCACATACTCATGGAAGGTAATAATCCCATCACCGGACAATGGAATTATGACGGAGATAACCGAAAAAAGTTGCCCAAAAATCATAAGCCAACAAGTCCGTTAGTCTTTAATACTGATGTTACTGATATCGTCGAAATGATTGCCAAAACCGATATAAAAACCATTGGAACTATTGATAAAAAGAATTTTATTTGGCCGATAAACAGAACACAATCACTTGAATTATTGGAGTTTTTTGTGTCGGAATGTTTGCCTTTGTTTGGTTCTTATCAAGATTCGATGTCACCGAATGAATGGTCTTTGTATCATTCCAGATTGTCCTTTTCAATGAATGCCAAAATGATTTCGCCTTTGGAAGTAATAGAGCGCGCTATTACCGAATGGCAAAACAATCCGGAAGTTATTGATTACAATCAACTAGAAGGATTTGTTCGTCAAATTATCGGCTGGCGCGAATACATGCGAGGGATTTATTGGCTAAAAATGCCTGAATACGCTTCAATGAATTTCTTCAATCACCAAGAAAAATTACCCGATTGGTTTTGGACCGGAAAAACCAAAATGAATTGTTTGAAAGACGCTATCGGTCAATCTTTAAATTATGCTTACGCTCATCATATTCAACGGTTGATGATTACCGGGAATTTTGCGCTTTTGGCCGGAATCCATCCCGATGAAGTTGACGCTTGGTATCTCGGAATTTATATTGACGCTTTAGAATGGGTTGAAATCACCAACACTCGCGGCATGAGTCAATTTGCCGATGGCGGTATTGTGGGTACTAAACCTTATGTGAGTTCGGCTACTTATATCGATAAAATGAGTCATTATTGTGGCAGTTGTTTTTATAATAAAGCGAAGAAGGTAGGAGACAAGGCTTGTCCGTTCAACAGTTTGTACTGGAATTTTTATGACAAGCACGAAGATAAACTAGCGAAGAATCCAAGAATCGGGATGATGTATAATGTATGGCGAAAAATGAAACAAGAGGATAAAGTTGCCTTACTGGAACAAGCGGATTATTATTTGAAAAATAGTAACGAATTATGAAAACAGCGATAGTTTGGTTTAAAACCGATTTACGATTGATTGATAATGAAACTTTAGTGAAAGCCATTTCGCAAAATGATACTATCATTCCGGTATATTGTTTTGACGAATCCCATTTTAAAATGACTTCTTATGGATTCAAAAAAACGGGCAATTTCAGAGCTCAATTTTTATTAGAATCGTTAATCGATTTGGATAAAAGTTTAAGAGCATTAGGTTCGGGATTAATAATTCTAAACGGAAAACCCGAAGTTGAAATTCCCAAAATCGCCAAACAATTCAAAGCGCATAGAGTGTATGCTAAGCGCGAAGTAGCTTTTGAAGAAAGACAAACCGAAGCATTAGTCCAAGCTGAACTCTGGAAATTGTCCTGTGAATTGTTAACCTTTAGCACTAGTACTTTATACCATGCGGAAGATTTGCCTTTTTCCATCAAAGACATTCCTGATGTGTTCACTAATTTCAGAAAAAAAACAGAGAAAGATGCAGTTATCAGAGATGCTTTTAATCAACCCACAAGTATCAATTCTCCTGAAATTCCAATGTTAGATTTACCAACACTATCAGATTTAGGTTTAGAGAGTGTAAGCATAGACGAGAGAGCCACTATTCGATTCAAAGGTGGTGAATCAGAAGCTGTAAAAAGACTTAATCATTATTTCTTCGAAACCAAATCGATTTCAAACTACAAAGAAACTCGCAATGGCATGGTTGGAGCTAATTATTCCTCTAAATTTTCAGCATGGTTGGCTTTGGGTTGTGTTTCTCCGAGGTTCATTCATTTGGAATTGAAGAGATATGAATCCCAATTCGGGGCCAACGAATCGACTTATTGGCTAGTATTTGAATTATTGTGGCGCGATTATTTCAGGTTTATGATGAAAAAGCATCAGAATAAAATATTCCTAAAATCCGGTATTCAAAATAAAGATTTGTCGATAAATAAATTCGATAAAAAAGCGCTTGAAAACTGGATTAACGCTCAAACCGGTGTTGATTTTGTTGACGCCAACATGATAGAATTGCAATTAACCGGATTTATGAGCAATCGAGGTCGTCAAAACGTAGCGAGTTACTTTTGCAATGATTTAAAACTCGATTGGCGTTATGGTGCCAGTTATTTTGAACAACAGCTTATCGATTATGATGTTTGCAGCAACTGGGGCAATTGGGCTTATTTAGCCGGCGTAGGGAATGATCCAAGAGGCAATCGTTATTTTAATATTGAAAAGCAAGCATCAGATTATGATAAAAATAAAATCTTTAGAGATTTGTGGTTAAAACGATAATAGCAATTTATATTTTATTATAAAGTTACCTACAAAAGAGAGCTTTTAACGCAGTCATAAAATAAAAAACCGAAACTTAATGTTTCGGTTTTTCTTGTGGGGAGAGCAGGAGTTTGCCTTACAACATCCTATTTTGATTAAATGGGGACAAGAAAAACTAAAACACGGCTAAGTCGCCGTGTTAGTTTTTTTATTTTATAACTACTTACAAAAGCAAGCTTTTGACATAGCCACAAAATAAAAAAACCGAAACTTATGTTTCGGTTTTTCTTGTGGGGAGAGCAGGATTCGAACCTGCGAAGATGTAATCAGCGGATTTACAGTCCGCCCTCGTTGGCCGCTTGAGTATCTCCCCATGGCCTTTAGCGATTGCAAATATAAAAACACTTTTGAGCTTCACAAATAAAATCGGAACTTAATTGTGTAACTTTTTTTAAGCTATTGGTTTTAAAAGCAATAAAAAAATCTCCCGAAGGAGATTTTTGTGTGTAAATATCAAAAAGGCTTATTTGGCTCCCAAAAGTATTTGGATTTTGGCTTTCATTTCTTCATGTGGCAAATCAATTCCAACAATTCTTCCCGAGGAATCTAATAAAAAAGTAGTCGGAATTAACTCAATTCCGTATTGCAACGCAATAGGATCTTCCATTTCTTTTAAATTTGAAACCTGTGTCCAAGTCAACTTGTCTTTAACAATAGCATTTTTCCACTTCTCGGACTCTTTGTCTAGCGATACACTGATGATATTGAAACCTTTGGTGTGAAACTCGTTATACAAAGCGACCAACTTCGGGTTAGCTGTTCTACAAGGCGGACACCATGAAGCCCAAAAATCAATTAAGGTTACTTTGCCTAAACTTTCTTTTAAAGAAACCATCTTTCCTTCAGGAGTTGGTGCCTTAAAATTGGGTGCAATTTGATTAAGGCTTACGGCTGACTTGTCGCTGGCTTTTTTTTTAAGGCATCAACGTTTTCTTTGATGCTTTTTCCCGGTTTAGTTTTTTTCAACGATTCATCCAATGAATTGTATATATCTTCAATTTCTTTTGGAGTAAATTTTGGATTGTTCATCATCACTTGTAAAATCAGTACACTAATAAATGATTTCGGATGTGTTTTTGGATACTCAAAAGTGTAGTCTTCCATGTTTTTTTGAGCCTCTTTTTGAAGAGGTTCATATTCAGCTCTCAATTTGTTGGCAATTGCTGTATCTCTGGTCTTTTGAACTTCCTCTATAAGGGCTTTGTTTTTAGTTTCAAACGCTTTCATTTTACTTTGCATTTTCTTTTGAAGCTTGTTTGATTCTTCATTGAATTTAGTAAATTCTTCGTTGCTGTAAGTTCCGGTTATTTTTGATTTGAATAGCGTGTCTTTGTCAACTTCTATATTAATTTTACCACCTTCTAATACCAAAGGAATTTTACCATCTACTTTATCAATTTGAATGTAATGTATTTCCGGTTCTGTAGTTTTTCCTTTGATTTCAAACTTTCCGTCTTCAATTTTTACAGTGTCAATAGCCATGGCTCCCATTCCCATTGGACTTTGTTTCTCAAGGTATATTAAGCCCGTTTTCATGCCTTTTATATTTCCTGTGATGATGTATTCACCTTCTGCCAAGTTATTACAAGCGAATGAAACAAGGGCTACGGCTACTAAAAGAATTATTTTTTTCATTTTTTTGGTTTAAATTTTTAACGACTGCAAATGTATTTAAATTGCAATAGGATAGGGTGAAATTTTTGTTTTTTTTCTCTAAATTATTTTTTGGTGGACGGACAGACAAATTGTGTACAGTTCACCTTGGTTTGCTTAATACCATTCATTCCTTTCTCTACATTTATCAGGTTGTGAATACCTCTTGATTTTAAGATAGAAGCCATAATAACAGAACGATATCCGCCGGCACAGTGCAAAAAGAAGTCATCTCCTTTTGGAACGGTTTGGAAGTTTTCATTAACAGTATCTAAAGGAATATTAATAGCATTTTCTACATGTTCAGCTTCAAACTCACCAGGTTTTCGGGCATCAACTACTATGCTATTTGAGGTTAATTGCTCTGAAAACTCTTCAGGAGAAATTGATTTAATACTATCCGTTTCAAATCCGGTATTTACCCAAGCTTCTATACCGCCGTTCAAATACCCTAAAACATGGTCAAAACCAACACGTGATAATCGAGTGATGGTTTCTTTTTCTCTTCCTTGCGGAATAACCAATAATAGTTTTTGATTGACATCTCTTAATAAAGAACCAACCCAAGGGGCAAAATTACCTTGAATTCCGATAAAAATCGAATTGGGGATATGAGCTTTTACAAAATCATTTTCATGGCGAACATCCAAAACTACAACATCACCTTGATTGGCAAGGGTTTCAAATTCCTTAGGAGAAAGTCCGATGTTACTTTTCTCAATCACATTGTCTAAACTTTCATACCCTTTGATATTCATCATCACATTTTGAGGAAAATAAGCAGGCGGAAGCCCTAAACCATCCAATAATTCTTTGGTGAATTCTTCTTTGGTCATGTCAGCTCTTAAAGCATAATTGGTTCGCTTTTGGTTGCCCAATGTATCGGTAGTTTCTTTACTCATGTTTTTACCGCAAGCACTTCCGGCACCGTGACTTGGATATACAATCAAATCATCGCTCAAAGGCATAATTTTGTTACGCAACGAATCAAACAGATGAGAAGCCAATTTTTCCTGAGTCAATTCTTCTGTCAAGGCTTGTGCCAAATCAGGTCGGCCAACATCACCAATAAATAAAGTATCTCCGGTAATAATCCCGTGTTGTTTTCCATTTTCATCGGTCAAAAGATAACAAGTGCTTTCTAAAGTATGACCCGGAGTGTGAAGGGCTTTGATGGTATAATTTCCAACCTTAAACTCCTGATTGTCTTCGGCGATTATCGCTTCAAATTCAGGTGTAGCGGTTGGACCATATACAATTTGACCACCACTTTTTTGCGCCAAATCTAAGTGGCCCGACACAAAATCAGCGTGAAAATGCGTTTCAAAAATGTATTTTATTTTGGCATTGTCTTTAGTTGCTTTATCTAAGTAAGGTTGTACTTCGCGCAGCGGATCAAAAATGGCGGCTTCACCATTGCTTTCAAGATAATAGGCTGCTTGAGCAATGCATCCGGTATATATTTGTTCGATTTTCATGGTTGAAAAGATTTATGCAAATTTAGAGATTAGATGAGTAGGAACAATTTGAATTTAGAATACTTTATGAAAATATCTCCTTGTAAATGATGAATACAGCCATTGCCAAAACAAAGAAACCAAAAAGCTTCTTGAGCCTTTTTTCATTGATGTATTTTTGAATAAACAGACCGATAAAAATGCCAAAGACAGATATTGAGGTAAATGCCAATAGAAACTTCCAATCTATAATTGTAGTTTGAACATCGCCAAGAAAACCTATTAACGAATTGATAGTGATGATTAAAAGTGAGGTTCCAATGGCTTTTCGAATTGGTAATTTAGCCAATTTCATTAAGGCCGGAATAATTAAAAATCCACCACCCGCGCCAATCAATCCAATTAATAATCCCACCAAAAATAATTGAAAAATCAACCAATATTTGTTTTGAGGTTCCACTTTTACAATCACTTTGCTTTCTTTTAGCATTGATATGGCAGCCATCAACATGACTACAGCAAAAATCAACATTAAAAAAGTGCCTTTAGTTAATTGTAAGGAACCAAGATAGAATAAAGGATCAGGAATGTTTGGAACAACAAATTTTCGAGACAAATAAACTCCTAGGACTGAAGGCAAAGCAAATTGAAGGGCTGTTTTCACATCGATTGCTCCTTTTTTAAAATTCTGGAGGCTTCCAAAAGCGGATGTTGTTCCAACAATGAAAAGGGAATAAGCACTGGCTATCACAAAATTCAGATTCAGTAAGTAAACCAATATCGGTACAGTTAAAATAGAACCACCACCACCGGTAATTCCTAAAACGATGCCAATGAAAAAAGCACCAAAGTATCCTAAAATTTCGAGCATTGTTTTAAATGATAATGACTGTAAAAATAGTTTATTTATGTTAAAAAAATGTTACTATTTCTATGTAGTAAAATTCTATCGTTCATTTAAATAGTTTAAAGTTTTTTCTTTAAAAACTAATTTAGTGTTAGTTAAAATATCATAAATAAATTGAATTATAGTTTTAATAGTTTGCTTATCAATAAATTTGATAAAATTTCAATTAATGCTCAAAAAATTATTTTTCTGTCTGTTGATGGCGTCCACATCAATAGTACAATCTCAAGTGCTTATAAACGAATTCGATTCTGACACACCAAGTACCGATGACAAAGAGTTTATCGAATTAAAATCGGAAACCCCTAATTTTTCGCTTAACGGCTATATTTTGGTTTTCTTCAATGGTACCGGTTCATTGGCCGACAAGAGTTATTTTTCAATCAGTCTTAATGGTTTAACTACCGATGTTAATGGATTGATTTTAATTGGTAATAATCTTGTTTCTCCGGTTCCGGAACGAATTTTCAGCAATAGTTCAATACAAAATGGTCCTGATGGTGTTGGCTTGTATTTAGGAACCACAGCAGATTTTCCTGTCGGTACAACTGCAACAACAACCAATTTGATTGATGCACTGGTGCATTCTAATGCAGCTGCACAAGCCACTTCCTTATTAACTTTATTGAATGTGCCTATTCAAATCAACGAAAACGCAAATAGTCAAGGTACAACACAATCCATTCAACGTAAAACTGACGGAACTTGGGAAGTCAAAGCTCCAACACCGGGAGCCAATAACGATGGAAGTGGTTTTATTTATAATGGAATAACCATAACAGCCAATACAGCACACAAAAATGAAGGCGATAGTTTTCCGATTACTTTTACAACGCAAACTAATGTAACAAGTGATTTATCGTTTTCTTTTACACTCAATAACGGAACTTTCAATGAAGCCGATTTTACAGGAAATACCTCTGTTTTTATACCGGCCGGTTCCAATACTTTTACCACTACAATAACCTTAGTTGATGATCTTTTAGATGAAGGTGATGAAGTTCTCAGAATAAGATTAGGAACTTTGCCTTTTGGTTACAATCGCAGAAACGATAATGTTGAAATCAGGGTTATCGATAATGATTTTACCACATTACCCTTTGGTACTCCTTTGAATCCAACTTTTGGAAATGTAACCAGTACAGCACCTGTGGGTTACTATGCATCTATAGAAGGCTTGTCAGGAGCAGCTTTGAAGCAAGGATTACAGGATATAATTGCCAACCCGGCTACAGTTCGCGCCCACAATTATGGTGATATTACCGATATTTTAAAAGTAGCGGATCAAAATCCACTTAATAGCAATCAGGTTTGGTTAATGTATGTTGAAACACCCAGAGCCAAATTAGATTTTCAAACTACTTCCAGCAGTGTTGGTTCTTGGAACAGAGAGCATATTTATCCGCAATCTCGTGGCGGATTTGCCAACGCAACTTCTGATACACCTGACGGAATTAATGTTTGGTTACCTACAAGTGCCGATGATATAATAGCCGGTCATGCTGATGCTCATCATTTGCGTGCAGAAGATGGACCGGAAAATTCTTCAAGAGGCAATAGAGATTATGGTTTAACCGGCTACAACGGACCAAATGGAACGCAAGGTTCTTGGAAAGGTGATGTTGCAAGATCGGTATTTTACATGGCAGTTCGCTACAACGCTCTAAGTGTTGTTAATGGTGATATTCCGGATACTACTGTAGGTCAATTAGGCGATTTAGGATCTTTATTGGTATGGAATCATTCTGATCCTAGTGACGATTTTGAAATGAACAGAAACAACTATATCTATACTTGGCAAATGAATAGAAATCCATTCATTGATTATCCTAATTTAGCCGATTATATTTGGGGTAGCCAAGTTGGACAGCAATGGTTTTCTTCGCTTTCTAACAATGAAAATCAGTTGGTTAATTTTGTTATTTATCCCAATCCAAGCAGAGATAGTTTCACAGTTTCCGGAGTAAATACCGAAGCCACATTAGAAATATTCAACAATCTAGGGATGAGAGTTTTTGAACAAAAGTTTGTTGGTGAAACTACCATAATTCCCAATGTAGCAGCCGGAGTTTATATGGCTAAAATAACTGCTAATGGAAATTCTAATGTCAAAAAAATAGTAATTCAATAGTTATTTGAAAACAAGCCTAAAAAAAGCCAATCAAATTCGATTGGCTTTTTTATTTGAAGTAAATCTTGAATGTAGTACCTTTATTAACAATACTTTCAGTTTCAATTTTGCCTCCCATAGCATCGATTTGATTTTTTGTAATAAACAAACCTATTCCTTTGGCATCAGGATTATTGTTAAACGTTTTGTACATGCCAAATAAATTGTCACCATATCTTTTTAAGTCAATTCCGATACCGTTATCCGCAATGATCAGTGCTTTTTCAGTTTCATTATAGGAAATTGACACTATGGGTTTTCTATCCGGATGACTGTATCGAATAGCATTCGACATAAAGTTGTATATAATGCTTTCCAAATAAGCAGCATTGTAATCAATCTCAACATAATCGGGAACCAAGTTCTTAACAATCGCTCCTTTATCTATAATTTGCCGGTTCAAAAGGGTTTTGCTTTTTTCTATATAGTGACTGAGATTCAAACGTTCAATCGTTAAATTGATGTTGGTTCTGATATTAACTACTTCATTCAAATTTCTTAAAGTTTCATCTAGTGATTTGGAAACTTGTTTGAGTAAATCAACCATTTCATCTTGTTCTTCTTTGGTTTTAACGCCGTCTAAGAGACTCGAAATTAGTTCAATATTACTCGTATGAGATCTGAGATTGTGTGACACAATGAAGGAAAAATTCAAAAGTCTTTTATTTTGTTCAGAAACAAGTTCAAAGGATTGTTTTAATTCCTCTTCGGCTCTTTTTTTATCGGTAATGTCTTCAACAATAGCGATGTGGTTTTCTATAACATCTCCTATTTTTCCTAAAGTGGCAACAATCAGATTCACCCAAACCACGCGTCCCGATTTGTGAAGGTATCTTTTTTCCAACCAAAACTCAGAAATCAACCCTTTTTTGAGTTTATCCATGTTATTCAAATCCTTTTCTAAATCATCAGGATGGGTTATACTTTGGAAGTTGGTTGCCAAAAGTTCTTCTTCAGTATAACCTACAATTCTGGCATATTCTTTATTTATGGTGATAAAATGACCTGAATTGGTGTCTAATTTGGCAATACCAACAGGTGCTTGTGTGAAAATAGCTTTAAATTCGGCTTCGCGTTTTACAATTTTTCTGGTTTGTTTTTCAATTAAAAGTTGCAGCTTAGCTGGTTTTTTCAATATTGAGGTTATCCATAATGCCGAAATTATACAAAGTAACAATCCTAATATCGTTGAGGTATATAGCTGGTAAAAAATATTATTATTGTATCTGCTGATTAAATAGAGTTTCCAATCACCATCGGGTATGGTAACCGTTTGATAGTATTTTTTTTCTAAATTGTATTTGTAGGGAAGAAAGAATTCTTCTTTTTGAGTAGTCGGATTTTTTTTAGAGAATTGAAAGTAATATTTGGAATCATCAATCGTTTGGATTCCTGTTTCTCTTAGTAAAGTTTCTATTTTGATAATTACAGCAGAAAATCCCCAAAATTGATTGTCTTTAAAAATGGGTAATCTCCCAACAACTGCTATACCGCCTTGCTTTAGTTCCAGAGGACCGGCAAAAAACATTAATTTTGACCGCATTGATTTTTCTGCTTCTTCCTTAATCCCGGGCGTATTTAAAATGTCGTAATTGAGTGCCGCTTTGTTTTCTTCAAATGGATATACATATTTAATTACGCCTCCCGGAACCAATTGAACCGCATCAACAGAAGCATTATTGTTAACCAATTGAGAGGCAATTTCTTCAAAGTTTTCCGGTTCACCATCATCGTTAATGGTCATCGCTAAGGTTAGGGTAGAAGTGTAGCTATTTTTGAGGACTTGCTCAAAATTTTGTCGTACTACATTAATAATATTTGACATTTCTCTTCGCTCATTCTCTTGCACTACTTTGTAACGAAGTTTCACAACAAAACTCAATAATCCGATCAAAATCAAAAAGATTAAAAAGCCTGTCCGATTTGGTCTTGTCAAAAACCAAAGCGATATTTTCCTCAAATTTTCTTTGAAATTCATAGAGAATCTAATTTTTGAAAGAGCGAATAGTAGTGTATAAATATAGTAAATTTACCTAAATAAGCAGAGCATATTGAATGTTTTAATAATCCTGAGTTTACTTTCCGATACAGAAATTAGCAAAAATATTTCCAAGAAGCTCATCATTAGTGACTTCACCGGTAATTTCACCAAAGTAATATAACGCTTGCTTAATGTCAATCGCCATCAAATCTGATGATAAGTTAGTATCCATACCAAAACGCACTTTTTGAATCTCTTCCAACGCTTTTAACAACGAATCATAATGACGTGTATTGGTCACAATCGTTTCGTTATTGCGCAAAGCACCGGTGTTGACAAATGACATTAACTGTTTTTTTAAGTCTTCTATACCTTCTTGGTTTTTGGCGGAAATGTAAACGGTTGTCGGTTGGCCATTATCTGTTGTTAGTTGCTGATAAATGGTCGAAAGCATTTCAGGAGCAATCAAATCTTTTTTGTTGATGATGATTATAATTGGTTTTAATGGAAACTGATTTCGAATCTTTTCGATTTCAATTTTTACGCCGGTCAAACTTTCAACCGACAACCGAGAACCGTCAACCAAAAACAGAACGACCTGCGCTTGCTCAATTTTTTCAAAAGTTTTTTTTATCCCAATACTTTCTACTACATCTTTCGTCTCGCGAATTCCTGCCGTATCGATAAATCGGAAACCAATACCTTCAATGACCAATTCGTCTTCAATAGTATCGCGTGTAGTTCCGGCAATGTCGGAAACAATAGCGCGTTCTTCGTTTAATAAAGCATTCAGTAAAGTCGATTTTCCTACATTGGGTTCACCCACAATGGCTACAGGAATTCCGTTTTTGATCACGTTTCCAACGGCAAAGGAATCGATTAGTCTTTTTAAAACAAATTCAATTCGGTTTAATAAGTCTTTAAATTGGGTTCGATTGGCAAATTCTACATCTTCTTCCGCAAAGTCTAATTCAAGTTCGATTAAGGAAGCAAAATTCAACAGTTCTTCCCGCAGTTTCACAATTTCGTTACTAAAGCCACCACGCATTTGTTGCATCGCAATTTGGTGACTGGCTTCGTTATCCGAAGAAATCAAATCGGCCACGGCTTCTGCCTGAGATAAATCGAGTTTGCCGTTTAAAAAAGCACGCAAGGTAAATTCACCCGCTTGTGCCATTTTACAACCTTTTCGCAGTAATAATTGTATGATTTGTTGTTGGATGTAAGTAGAACCATGACAGGAAATTTCTATGACATCTTCACCAGTATAGGAATGTGGGTTCTTAAAAATAGAAAGCAATACTTGATCGTATACTTTTCCTTCATCAACAATGTGTCCGAGATGAATGGTATGGGTTTTTTGCTTACTGATGGCTTTCCCTGAAACCGATTGAAATACTTGTTCGGCAATGGTGATAGCGTCTTTACCCGAAATTCGGATTACGGCAATTGCACCGGCACCCGAAGGCGAGGCTAAAGCCACTATAGTTTCCTGTGAAATCATCTTTAAAGTTTTTACTTCGTACTGTTTGACCTTTCGGTCTCGAGTGCGCAAAGTTAAGAAAAGTATAGCAGTATATTTTTATTAATGAGTTTAGGTTAAATATTTCACAATCTGACAATTATCATTTTATTTCAAATTTTATAATCGTAAATTTGAGAGAACATCAAAATGAAACACCATGAAAAAGATATTGATTCCCTTAGATTTTTCAGAGACTTCAGACAATGCGTTTGTTTATGCTTTGGAAATGGCAAAGCTGCTCAAAGCCGAATTGGTTTTGTTGCACACCTTTGAGTTGCCTGTGGTTGATACTCAAGCGATGTCATTTAATTATGCAACCATTTACAATACCATTGAATTGGCTAATTTCGAGCATTTTAAAGAGAAGTTACCACAACTGAGAAGCATGGCTTCAGAGAGAAAATTAGACCATATACCTATGAATCACATCCTAATGGACGGTGATTTACTGAATAATATCAAGAAAGTAGTGGTCGAAGAAAATATTGATTTAGTAGTGATGGGAACCAATGGAGCCGAAGGTTGGTTTGATACTTTGTTAGGAACCAATACCGGTGCTGTACTCACCAATGTTGAAGTTCCTGTGCTAAGTGTTCCTGCTGACGCCCAATATAAAAAAATTGAAACCATCGCATTCACTACACGGTTTAGACCAAAAGATATTGAGGCCTTGCACAAAGTTTTGTTTTATGCTAAAAAGTTTCAGGCGCAAGTTAAATGTCTTTATGTCAAAACTATTGATTCTGATGTGAATAGTGAGACTATTAACCGCTGGAAATCACACTTTGAAGACGAGGAGAATCTCCAGTTTTTTATCATACCTGATGAAGACGTGCAAAGAACCATTGAAGACTTTTTAGACAATCAAAATGCAGACATGTTGGCAATGCTGACTTACAAAAGAAACTTCTTTGTCGAACTTTTTACCACAACCACCACCCAGAAATTGTCTTATTATTTGAAAACACCGATTTTGGCTTTACACGAATAAAAAAAACCGCCCTGATTTTAAATCGAGACGGTTTTGGTATAATTGGTTAGTTAATTTAGTTGTTTAACATTACCGGCATAACTAGCATAGTAACGGTTTCACCTTCATCCAATCCATCAATTGGCGTTAAGATTCCGGCGCGGTTTGGCATTGACATTTCCAACATAATTTCGTCTGATTGAAGATTGGTCAACATTTCAGATAAAAATCGTGAGTTGAAACCAATTTGCATATCGTCACCTTGGTAATCACAAGTCAAACGCTCTTCCGCTTTGTTAGAGTAATCTATATCTTCGGCAGAAATATTCAATTCGGCACCGGCGATTTTCAAACGAATTTGGTGCGTAGTTTTGTTAGAGAAAATCGCAACACGACGAACAGAATTCAATAAAAGTACTCGGTTAATCATTAATTTATTCGGATTTTCTTTTGGAATTACCGCTTCGTAGTTTGGATATTTCCCATCGATTAATCGACAAGTCAATACATAACTGTCGAAAGAGAAAGTCGCGTTCGAGTCATTATATTCGATAGTCACATCAGATTCAGAGGTTCCTAAAATACTTTTCAAAATGTTCAAAGGTTTCTTTGGCATAATGAAATCAGCTACTTGAGAGGCTTTCACATCAGTACGAGCGTATTTCACTAATTTGTGTGCATCAGTAGCCACGAAAATCAAACCTTCCGGAGAAAACTGGAAAAACACACCGCTCATTACCGGACGTAAATCATCGTTTCCGGCAGCAAAAATCGTTTTGCTTATCGCGGTAGCCAAAACTTCAGAAGGCACAACGGTAGAAGAAGGATTGTCTAAACTCACTGATTTTGGAAACTCTTCACCCGGAGCATAAGCAATCGCGTATTTTCCTGAGTTGGAACTGATTTCAATCGTGCTGTTTTCTTCTACGGTGAAAGTCAACGGTTGCTCCGGAAATGTTTTTAGGATGTCTAATAACAATTTCGCCGGAACTGCCACGCTGCCTTTGCTGGTAGAATCAATTTCTAAAGTAGCCGACATAGTCGTTTCTAAATCAGAAGCGGAAACAGTTAGGGTTTTATGGTCTAATTCGAATAGGAAGTTATCTAAGATTGGCAAGGTATTGCTACTGTTGATAACGCTACCTAAAACTTGTAGTTGTTTTAATAAGTAGGAACTCGATACAATGAATTTCATCCGTAGTTTTTATTTGTTTTTTAATGGAAGATGGAACGCGAACGTTTCATCTGAATTTTTTATTTGTTTCTTTCGGAAGATGGAATGCTAAGCATTTCATCGGATTGTTTTATTTTTTACAAATATATCTTAAACTAACAGATTTTAAAAAGTTTTTTATTAACATTACTTACTGTATTTTCGCTTGCGCAAAAGGGTAAAGGCTACGCCAAATAACAATAAGATAACGATTGGAACTGCTACAGTTACGACTTGCGAATAGGTATAGTTGTCAATCACTTTTTGTTTGTCAAAAATCGGCAAATCAACTTCTTTACTGCGAATGTTAATAAGTCCGTTGTCGTCTAACAAATAATTGACGCAATTCATCATAAACTCTTTATTCGCATACAAATTATTAGTCCATTTATCATAACCCAATTCAAGTGGCACTCCGTTTTTATCCAATTGATTTTTGATGATATCTCCATCGGAAACTACTATCATTTTATTGGCTTTGCCTGAGTTTTTAAAATCAGTATCTTTAAAAGGCAAAACGCGATTTTCATACATCGAATGAAATTGGCCTTCTAACAAAACCGCTACGGGATAATTCCCTTTTCCTGCAAATTCTTTAGGCTCAGGTCGAAGGGAAACCACTTCTAAACTTACTTGTGCCGGCGTTCCAACCAATCTTGAAACTTTAGATGATTCCAATAAAACAGTTTTCTTGATATCATTCCCTAAAAGTTCAATCGGACTGGCAAAGTCAAACTTGATACCGTCCAAATTACTCACAATCGGATTGTTTGATGTTGGATAAATCAAAGGTGAATAAAACCAAGGATATTGAGTGTATTGCGTGGCGCTTCCTTGTTCGCCGGTAGCCAAAGCAATAGGTGTATTTTGCAAATCAAAAATCAAATCGGGACGAATTCTGATACCATATTTAAAGAACATATCGTTCAATCCCAAATCTCTCGGGAAAGCCAAGTTGGAACCGGTTTCGTTGTACAAACTGTCCATTTCCATATTGACTTGGTCCACCAACCACAGTGTTTTTCCGCCGTTGATGATGAATTGATCTAAGACTTGCTTTTCCTCATCGGTGAAAGCTTCTGTTGGTTTGGCAATTACAGCGAGATCATATTTTTTTAAGTATTTTAAGGTTTCATTCGGACTTTTAGCAACAGAATCCAAAGTAAATGGTCCGATATAATAATTATCTCTTACTGATTTGATAAAATCGGCAATGTATCGGTCTTCGATTTCTCCATTTCCGTTTAAGATAACGACTTTCTTCTGTTTGGCTTTGGCTACCGTATTGATGGCATTGGCGAAAGCATATTCCAAATGTTGCACCGAACTCACTACTTTTTCTGCCGTTGAAGCGCCCATCATGTTTTTCAACAACGGTACTTTTACAGAACGCTCACCACAAGTGGCTACAGCCCAAGGGAAAACAACTTCTTGCGTTTGTTGCCCTTTGTTATTTACAGTTACATTTACCGGAATTAAACCGCGCTCCAAAAACGATTGAATCGTGGCGTCTCGTTGTTCCTCGTCTTCTAATGGGTTTACGAATTGAAAAATGATATTAGGGTTTTCAGCTTTGAATTCTTCTAATAACTGTTGGGTTTCCGTTTGCAACTTTTTGAATTCACCGGGAAAATTTCCTTCCAAAAAAACATCGATGTAAAGTGGCTCTTGGACTTCATTAACAATAGTCAAAGAGGTTTCAGAAAGTGTATATCGCTTGTCGGCCGTCAAGTCAAATCGTTTGAAAGCAAAATGACCGGCAAAGTTTAAAACTACTACAAATAGTAGGGTGATTGCTATCTTTTTCAAGTTGTTATTTTGAGCACTCATTACGATTTAAGAGATTTTAATTTATACACGGTGAATGATAAAAACAAAAAGGCTACGCTCACAAAATACAAGATGTCACGAGTGTCTAAAACACCTCGAGACATACTTTTGAAATGATAATCCATTCCGATTTTGGAAATGATATCCTCAAAACCGGAGACATAATTCGAAACGCCTTCGAAACCGTAATAAAACAAGAAACACAAAAACACCGAAACCAAAAAAGCTACGATTTGATTCTCAGATAGGGTAGAAGTGAAAATGCCGATAGCGGTGTATGACGCCACTAAAAATAACAATCCGAAATAAGAACCCATCGTACTGCCCATATCGATATTGCCTTCCGGAGAACCTAAACTAGAAATCACGTAAACGTAAACTAGGGTTGGAATTAAGGCGATTACAATCAGCAAAAATGAGCCTAAAAACTTGCCGTTTACAATTTGCCAAATCGACAAAGGTTTGGTCAGTAAAAGTTCAATCGTACCTTGTTTTTTCTCATCCGAAAAACTACGCATGGTAACGGCCGGAATGAGGAAAATCAAAATCCATGGCGCTAAAGTGAAAAACGGACTCAAATCGGCAAAGCCACTTTGTAAAATGTTGTATTCCCCGTCGAAAACCCAAAGGAACAAGCCGTTGAGCAAAAGGAAAATGGCAATCACCAAATACCCGATGGGTGAACCAAAAAAGGATTTTATTTCTCTTAATGCGATTGATTTCATATTTAATTGTTGTCTGTTGTCTGTTGTCTGTTGTCGTTTTTTTCCGAGAACCGAGAACGGACAACTATGTTAAACTTACTAACTTATCCACACTCCAGGCTTCCGGTTTATCGTTGAATAGCTTTTTGGTAAATGTCCAAACGTCATCAAATAAAGCCGATTTTCTGTAATTTTCCAAATCTTCTTCTGTTTCCCAATAACTATAGGTAAAGAAAATACACGGGTTATTTTTGTCTTGATACAGTTCCAAAAAGCGATTGCCTTCAGAGGCACGAATCTTCTCTTTAATGCTCTCAAAATTTTCCAGAAACATTGGAATGTTTTCTTCGTGAAAGCTCATTTTTACTATTCTAACAAACATAATCTTTTCTCTTATTTCTTGCTTCTTTTTTTAATTCTTAAAATCTATGGTCACCAAATCCCTGTAAGTCAATCCCAATAACGAATTTGCCGAGCCAACCGTGTCCGGATTACTTCTAAAAATGGCAATCTCTAAAAAGCCGGCTTCGTTGAATATCGCTAACTTTTCGCCTTCATAATCCTTCCAAGAATATTTCTCCGAAACAACGATATCAGAGAATTTAGGTAAAATGGTTTTGATGCTTTGGCCTTTGAACTTAATTTCATAAGGCCGGCTTTTACCCATCTCTAAAAACAATTTCTTCGAGATATTAGTTACAGCATTTCCTAAATGATCAATGTAAATTACATAGCCTTTGATTTGGTTGTCTTGAACAACGGCTTGTAATTCGGTTACTTCTTTAATGGCTGAAATTTCTTTGCCAATCACATTCAGCAATCCGCCTTTTGCCAAATGACAGGCTACTTTAACAAAAACATCTAAATCTGTAGCATCACTCGGCAATCTGTCGTGTATGTTAATAGTAACCAATTTTTGCGGTACAATTTTTTGAATCAACATACTCAGGATGCCATTATCGGCACAAACAAAATATTGGTCGTTCCATTGCATGGCAATGTGTTGGTTTTCAGTATTTAATTCGATATCAACACCAATCAAGTGCACTGTGCCTTTTGGAAAACTACCATAAGCCGCACCAATAATATAAGCTGCTTCCGCTATATTAAAGGCATCAATATGATGTGAAATATCAATAATGCTGGCCTCGGGAAATTCTGATAACAATTTACCTTTTAAAGCGCCGACAAAGTGGTCTTTTAATCCGTAATCGGTCGTTAAGGTAATTATTGACATAGATTGTTTATAACTTGGTGGAAATTGGGTTCAAAAATAGTAAAAGCTATTCTTTTATTTGATTAAATTTGGATACAAAGCTAATAATATATAGCGAATTATTTTAATTTAATACTACTGCTTTTGAACGAACGTATCATTGAATTACACGACATCGCACCCAAAGAATTTTGGGGCGCTCAAGATGCTCATCTTGAAACCATTAAAAGGTATTATCCTAAACTCAAAATTGTCGCCCGTGGTACAACCCTGAAGGCCTTTGGCGAAAAAGAAGAACTCGATGAGTTTGAAAATCGCTTCAACCGCTTGATGTTGCATTTTACTCGTTACAACAATATTGACGACAATGTAATTGATCGAGTCATACAAAGTAATTCTCAGGAAGAACAACGCATGCCCGATAGCGATAAAATTTTAGTTCATGGATTGGGCGGCAAGCTTATCAAAGCAATGACACCCAACCAACAAAAGTTAGTAGAATATGTTGCCAAAAACGACATGGTATTCGCTGTTGGTCCTGCCGGAACAGGTAAAACGTACACCGGCGTGGCTTTGGCTGTAAAAGCGTTAAAAGAAAAGCAAGTAAAAAGAATTATCCTAACACGTCCGGCAGTAGAAGCAGGAGAAAACCTCGGTTTCTTACCCGGTGACATGAAGGAAAAACTCGATCCATACATGCAACCATTATATGATGCACTTCGCGATATGATTCCGCCACAAACTTTAGAAGACTATTTGCTAAAAGGAATCATCCAAATTGCACCTTTGGCTTTCATGCGCGGTCGAACGTTAGACAATGCTTTCGTCATTTTGGATGAAGCCCAAAATACAACCCATTCGCAAATGAAAATGTTTTTAACCCGTATGGGGAAAAACGCCAAGTTCATCATCACCGGAGATCCGGGACAAGTAGATTTGCCTCGTCGAACGATATCCGGTCTAAAAGAAGCAATTCTCGTTTTAAAAGATGTTGAAGGTATCGGAATCATTTACCTAGACGATAAAGATATCGTTCGTCACCGATTGGTGAAAAAAGTAATTGATGCCTATAAGAGTATTGAGAACAATGATTACTAGATAATAATTTGTCATTCTGACGAAGGAAGAATCACAACCCTATCACCTAAACTTGATAGGGTTTCTTTTTTTATTTTAATAGTTGCCTGAAAAAGTAATCTCAAATTCCTATTTTTGCACGCACAACAACACAACAACATGAATACGATAACAACTACCAATTTCCAATTTCCGGGACAAAAATCCGTTTATCGCGGTAAAGTGCGAGAGGTTTATAACATCAACAATGCACTTTTAGTCA
Source organism: Flavobacterium sp. (assembly GCF_046293665.1). Classification (GTDB taxonomy): domain Bacteria; phylum Bacteroidota; class Bacteroidia; order Flavobacteriales; family Flavobacteriaceae; genus Flavobacterium. The sequence goes on along the minus strand of NZ_JBKBOL010000008.1, from coordinate 4,571 downwards.
TGATTGCTACCGATAGACTTTCTGCTTTTGATGTCGTTATGCCTAGAGGAATTCCATACAAAGGACAAATCCTAAACCAAATTGCGACCAAGTTCATGCATTTAACTTCGGATATTGTACCCAATTGGTTAATTGCAACGCCGGATCCAAATGTAGCAGTCGGACATCTTTGCGAACCTTTCAAAGTAGAAATGGTCATTCGTGGCTATCTTTCCGGTCATGCAGCTCGTGAATATGCAACCGGAAGAAGAACTATTTGCGGCGTAACCATGCCGGAAGGATTAAAAGAGAACGATAAATTTCCAACACCTATAATAACACCAACAACCAAAGCCGATAACGGTTCGCATGACGAAGATATTTCGCGTGAAGCTATTTTAGAAAAAGGAATCGTTTCAGAAGCAGATTATTTGGTATTAGAAAAATACACTAGAGCTTTATACCAACGCGGAACGGAAATAGCAGCAAGTCGCGGATTGATTTTGGTAGATACCAAATATGAGTTCGGAAAAACCAAAGATGGCATTATCGTCTTAATCGATGAAATCCACACTCCGGATTCTTCACGTTATTTCTATGCCGACGGTTATCAAGAAAGACAAGATAACAATCAAGAGCAAAAACAATTGTCAAAAGAGTTTGTTCGCCGTTGGTTAATAGAGAATGGTTTCCAAGGCAAAGATGGCCAACAAATTCCAAACATGACTGATGAATACATTGAAACCGTTTCAGAACGCTACATCGAATTATACGAAAACATATTAGGAGAAAAATTCGTTAAAGCCGATATTTCAAACATAAACGAACGTATCCAACAACATGTTCTTAATTTTTTGAAATTGTAAAGCAACAGTAAACATAAGATTACCAACCACGTTTAGACGTGGTTTTTTTATGCCTAATGTTAAAGTTTTGTTATAGTTAACTATTTGATGCAACGAAAATTAGGGTAATGGCGTCATATAGGCAATCATTAACTTTTTAAATCATTCATCATGAAGAAAACAATCATTTTCGCAGGCTTAGCTCTTGTAGCTTTTACTAATGTTGCTTTGGCAACAAACATTTCAACAACTTCTCATCCAACCGAAGTAACCATCTATGACGTAACACCTCTTTGCAATGCAATCGTTAAAGGTGATTTGGCTACCGTTAAAAAATTTATTGAATACGGTTCTGATGTGAACGAATCAAAGAACGGAACTACACCTTTAATGTTAGCGGCACGTTACAATAAAGTAGAAATCATAAAACTATTATTGGAAAATGGAGCCAAATTAGACACTAAAGATGAAAGAGGTTATACTGCCTTAAAGTATGCTGAATTCTCAAAAGCGAATGAAGCAATTGCTTTATTAAAACAAGCTTAGTCATTTAAAACAAAGCGCCATTGATTGTCAAAATGGCGCTTTTCTCTTTAAATCAGACAGTTAGGATGTTTTAAAAGTTAAAATTATGTTAAATTTAAGTACTATGTAATACAAGATACCTTTTTTTAGCCATATATTTGCATAGGATATTAATAACAATAATAAAAAAATCATCATCAAAAATCAATCATTATGAAATCAACAATCATTTTTTTAGGACTAGCTGTAATAGGTTTTAACAATATTAGTACAGCAAACGAATTAAGTACGCAAGATTTAGTTCAACAGGATTTAGCTACAGTAAGTATAGACAACGAGCAACAAAACCAATTGGTTTTCGCAAACAAAGAAGTTTCAAAAATTACTTTTGAAAACACCGGCGAAGAAACTACAATTTTTAATCCGAGTTCTGTAATCAAATCTACCTACACTAAAACATTAAACGAAGTAATTGCTGAAAACAAATTGGTTACCGATACTTGTGAAGACAGTTACCAACCAATTGCTCTAGAAATGTCTGCTGAAGACATTCTAGCCGAAAGAAACCAAATAGTAGAAAGCACTGTTGATACTGAGTATTATCCTTTAGATTTTGAAAAAATCAACCGTTCATTAAAAAACAATAAACCAAGTATCAACAATATGGCTGTTCCGGCAGATTTAAAATTATAAGTTTTAGGTTAATTTTTACAGCAATGTAAAAGCAAAAAGCATCCCGCAAAGGATGCTTTTTTGTTGCTATTATTTAAAGTATGAAAACGAATCATTGTTCTCTATCTTCAACAAACTTTCATAAATCAGTTTGATTACATTTTCAACATCTTCCCGATGCACCATTTCCACAGTAGTATGCATATAACGCAATGGCAACGAAATCAATGCCGATGGAACACCGCCATTGCTGTAAGCAAAAGCATCAGTATCCGTCCCAGTTACTCTTGATGTTGCATGTCGCTGAAAAGGAATCTTTTTATCTTGAGCAGTATTCACAATTAAATCTCTTAAAGTATTGTGCACTGCAGGCGCATAAGCAATAACCGGTCCTTTACCCATTTCCAAATCGCCTTCAATTTTTTTATCAATCATTGGCGTACTAGTATCATGGCAAACATCTGTTACTATAGCCACATTGGGATTAATCGTTTTGGTAATCATTTCGGCACCACGTAAACCAACTTCCTCCTGAACAGAATTGGTAATATACAATCCAAAAGGCAACTTCTTTTTGTTTTCCTTCAATAAGCGAGCCACTTCAGCAATCATAAAACCGCCCATTCTGTTGTCAATCGCACGACAAACAAATTTATTGCCGTTCAAAATCATAAACTCATCCGGATAAGTAATCACACAACCCACATGCACGCCCAAATCTTCCACTTCCTTTTTTGTAGAACAACCGCAATCAATAAAGATATTGTGCAAAGTAGCCGATTCTTCCTTACCGCGATTTCTAGTGTGAATCGCAGGCCAACCAAAAACACCTTTTACTATTCCTTTACTAGTATGAATGTTTACTCTTTTAGAAGGCGCAATCTGATGATCCGAGCCCCCATTTCTAATAACATAGATAAGTCCGTTGTCTGTAATATAGTTAACATACCAAGAAATCTCATCCGAATGACCTTCAATAACTACTTTATAAGGAGCATCAGGATTAATAATCCCAACTGCCGAACCATAAGTATCAGTGATAAAAGTATCCACATAAGGTTTCAAATAATCCATCCAAAGCTTCTGTCCACTCGATTCATAACCGGTCGGAGAAGCATTATTTAAATAATTTTCTAAAAACGCAAGCGATGATTTGGTAAGTATAGATTTTGTTGCCATAATTTTTTTTTGCTAAAATATAAATTTGGCATCACAGTTGTTAAGGATATTCTATATTTTTACCCTAATAATTATTATTTATGAAGAAGTTACTTTTATTCGTTTTTGTACTGTTGATGGCTTCACCCGTAAGTGCCCAAATTTCAACAGATTCTATCAAAAAAAAAGAAACAGTAACCGATGAAAACGACACCATCGTCAAAGATCCTATCCTATTAGAAGAAGTCGTAGTCTACAAAAATAAATTAACGGCCGTCGAAAAAAAGGAATTCCTGTTACTTCAAAACAGAGTCTACAAAGTGTATCCATTCGCCAAAGCTGCCGCAGAACGCCTAACCGTTTTGAATAAGAATATGGATAAACTCAAAACCAACAAAGAGAAAAAGAAATACTTCAAAATTGTAGAAGACTATATGGAGAATGAATTCACCGGACAATTAAAGAAGTTATCCAGAAAACAAGGACAAATATTAGTCAAACTAATTCATCGACAAACCGGCTACACCACTTTCGAGCTCATTAAAGATTATAAAAGCGGCTGGAAGGCTTTCTGGTCAAACAACACAGCCAAACTTTTCGACATCAATCTCAAAACTAAATACCAACCTTACGAGGTCAATGAAGACTTCTTAATCGAATCCATTCTCGATAGAGCTTTTACCAGAGGCAGACTTATGCCTCAAAAGCCCGCAACCCCAATTGATATTGACGAGCTAACCGAGTATTGGGAAAAGAAAGCATTAAAAAAATAGTTTTTAAAGCGAATGGTCGGGTCTTTGTCAGTAATCCATTTTCCCGCTTTCCGCAGTATCTTTTTTGTCACATCGAGTGCAGTCGAGGTACTTCGCTATAAAAAAGGATACTTGCTACAATCGGGGCTAAGTAAAATTTGTATTGAATACTTGAAAGCAAAAAAACTTTCACTTGCAAAAACCGTAGAACCAACTAGTTGCGAAAAACTTCCAAAAAAGACTTGCAAAACACTTGCGAATACCAAAAAGAGTGTTACTTTTGCACCCGCAATTAAGCCGAAAGGCGTATCACTGAACTCCTATAACAAATAAGAATAAAGTGAAGTATTAGAGCAGAGTTCTTTACTTTTTTGGATTAAGATTTTACAAAATCAAAAGAAAATTTGTGTAGCTAAATAAAACCTTTTATCTTAGCAACCCTGATTTTCTGAAAATCAAGCCTTAAGAAAATTGATTAAAAAATATTTTCAAAAATGCTTGCCAGAATAAAAAAGTTGCTTACTTTTGCACCCGCTTTGAGAATGAAAGCGGTAATTAGAAAAGAAGAATACGTTCATAGACATATTGAATTGACAGCCGTTCCGATAGAGATATCGGGACAAATAAAAGAGAGTAAGAG
>NZ_JBKBOL010000007.1:0-189764 GCF_046293665.1 Flavobacterium sp. | reverse complement strand
TGCACCGCCATTGATGTTATAAGTAACCGTTGCGTTTGGTGTTCCGGTGAAAGTAAACGTTGCGCTACTTCCGGAACATGAAATTGTTGGATTAACAGTAACACTTACTGTAGGCAATGGCAATACTGTTATCGTAACAGTTGAAGAATCTGGTACGCACAAAGCAGAAGAAACCGTATAAGTAAACACGTAAGGACCACCGGCAACTGTCATACTGGAAACATCCAAAGTACCTTGAAATCCATTTGTCGTTGTGATTGGACCACTCCAAACACCTGTACTATCAGGTGTTCCTCCTAATAAATTAAACAAATTAAACGGGATTGTAGTCGCTATTTCATTAACACAAATACTTCTATTTCCGTTACTTCCGGCATCATTTAGCTCATAAATATTAACCAAAACCTCAAGTCTAATGCTACTTTCACAAGGTGGATCTACTGTAGTTGCGTAATAAAATTGCCCGTTAATCAAAGGCGTTGAAAGGTCTAAAGGTATTCCAAAGGCAGAGGTCAAATACCAATTATTATTTCCAGAAGCCACTAAATCACCAACTGTTGGAGGACTTCCCGGAATATTGCAAAACTCTTGAATAGCATTTCCTGTTGGTGTTGGAACCAATCCAACATTAACAAAAACCGAAAGTCTTGAAGTTTGGCAACCTGTGTCCGGATTAATTTGACTTATATAATATATTGTATTGTCAGTTAAAATTGCCGTCGGAGAAAGAGCAGTACCTCCGGTTGGCACTGTATACCATTGTAAATTATTTCCATTAATCACAAATTGAGGATTAGAGGGAGTCGCCTGACTCAAACTTGTCACGCAAACCCCTTGAAAGTTAGCCCCAGTTGGTGCAGAATAGATTGTAACCGTAACACTTTGTCTTGGTCCGCAATTGCCAGTATTGTCATCTACGAAATAGTCTTCGCCATTGACCAATGCCGTTGAATTGGTTAGCTGTATATTTGAAGTTGCTGTAGCATACCATTTAACACCACCTCCATTATCCGTAGCTTGTAAACTAGCGATTGTAGGCGATTGGACATCACAAAAAGATTGAGTTGCGTTTGTTACTGTTGGACATTGAGAATAAACAAAACCATTCTGCCCAAATAGTGTTAGCATCAAAACACAATAAAAGAGATAATTTTTGGCGAGAGTAGTTATTCTCATAAGCAGTTCTATTAAATACTATTTAAATCCGTACAACATCACTCCTTTTCATTTGTGATAATAAAACTTCAACCATTAAAAAGTAAAAGACCGAGTCAAGAATCTACAGTATCAGTCAAAGTGAAATTACCACCACTATATTACTTATAATTTCGCCGGTAAATTTTGACTTATTAAAATGTTATAAACAAAATAATCAACATTATTAACAACTTCTTAACATCACCATATCATTGCAACGCATTGAAATATAGCCGTTTAAAAATATTAAATTAAAACAAAGAAAGTTGTTAATATTTTTTTGAATCTCTTAAAAAAATAAAAATTGTTAACAAGTTTACTTCTAAAGCCAAACTCATTAACAATAAAATATAAAACTAAAGCGGTTAAAGAATCGGAGACTGTAACTGTTGTTTGACCAATTCAAATTCGGAAATGATTTCTGTTACAATGTCTTCAACCGATTTCACATTATGAATCAATCCTGCAATTTGTCCAATTTCCAATTCTCCCTCTATCAAATCTCCTTCAAACATACCTCGTTTGGCCCTGGCTCTACCTAAAAGGGCTTTTAGCTCTTCAGGCGTCGGACATTTTGCATACAATTCTTGAATATCGTTATAAAATTTATTTTTTATCAAACGAACCGGTGCCAATTCTTTTAAAGTTAATTGCGTATCTCCTTCTTTTGTATTGATTATAGTATTCTTGAAATTATCATGGGCTGAACTTTCAAAAGAAGCTGCGAAACGAGAACCCATTTGTACGCCATCAGCACCTAAAACCATTGCGGCCAACATGCCTCGTCCACTAGCAATACCTCCGGCAGCAATCAAGGGAATTGAGATTTGTTCTTTGACCATTGGAATCAAAGTTAATGTTGTTGTTTCTTCTCTTCCATTATGACCACCAGCTTCGAAACCTTCGGCTACTACAGCATCAACTCCTGCCTCTTGTGCTTTTAGAGCAAACTTAGAACTGCTTACCACATGAACTACAGTAATGCCATTTTCTTTTAAATAAGTTGTCCAAGTCTTAGGATTTCCTGCAGAGGTAAAAACGATTTTCACCCCTTCTTCAATAATAATTTGGATGATTTCTTCAACATTAGGATACAACATTGGCACATTAACCCCAAAAGGTTTTTCTGTGGCAATTTTACATTTTTGAATATGCTCTCTCAAAACATCGGGATACATAGAACCGGCTCCAATTAAACCTAATCCGCCTGCATTGCTCACTGCACTAGCTAATTTATAGCCACTGTTCCATATCATTCCGCCTTGAACAATTGGGTATTTAATCTTGAAAAGTTGGGTGATTTTATTCATTTAAATAAAAATGCTTAAAATTTAATGCTTGATGATTTTTCCGGATTGTTCCAATGTATTGCTCTTGATTTTATAATAATACATTCCGGAGGTCAATTGTTCTAACGAAAGTGATTGGTTAGAAAAAATTTCTTTCTCTAAAACCATTTGGCCTACATTATTAAAAAGAGACATGTTAGCTACTTCAAAACCATTTGGAAAAGAAACTGAAATTACATTGTTAGTCGGATTCGGATACACTAAAAATCTACCAACAGTATTATCATTTACTGAAAGTTGGGCCATATTTAATGCCAATTGCAAATCGGGAATTCCATAACCATATTGATTTGTTGGATTCAAAAACCTATCGGCTGACTGTTTCACAAAATCAACGACTTGCTGGTTGGATGCCCAAGGAATCGCTTGCCAAAAACTGGCAATCGCCCCAGCCATAACCGGACAAGAAAAGGAAGTTCCGCTTGCTGTGACAACATTTCCAGAAGTATTTGCTAAAGTAGTACCTTGTCCTTTGGCCATAACATCAGGCTTGACTCTTCCATCGAAACTTGGTCCTATAGAACTAAAAGTAGCATATTGTTCATTAAATTGAACGGCGCCAACTGCCAAAACATTAGTTGCTTCAGCCGGAACACCAACATGTGGATTGGCTGAATTTCCAGAATTTCCTGCACTAGCCAACACTATCATCCCCTTACTAAAAGCAATATTAGCGCCTTGAGATGCGAAGGCTTTATCTCCGGTCATATCAGCATAAGAATAACTGTAGTTTGGATTATCATAACCAAAATAACCTAATGAAGTTGAAATCACATCAGCTCCAACCCTATCGGCTTCTTCTGCAGCTTGAACCCAATAACTTTCTTCGACCGGATTTTCACTTAAAACATCTTCAGTTATGTATAAATAATATTGTGCATCTGGTGCCGTTCCTACTAATTGTCCATCGACAAAAGCAGCCATACACGACAACGCCATAGTTCCGTGATTGTGGGTTGAAAAAACATCGGTATTGCCGCCTACATAGTTATATCCGCCTAGATACAAACCATTGTTAAACATTCTGTTAAATGGAATAATGGTATTAACTGCAGAAAAACCGGAATCCATTACCGCAATGATTTTGCCTGAACCGGTAAAATCTTGTTGGTGCAATAAATGTGCATTAAGCATCGAAACCTGATTCAAAGAATTGCCATAGGCGAAAGTTTCTTGAGTGTCTAATTGTTTATTAACGGAGTTAATAGTGGCCTGCTGAGGCATTTTTGCATTTAAAGAATGATTTGCATAGCGAATGTGATTGACAAAAGTCAAATTTACCAAAGCATCAATATCTGCAACATTTCCACGGACATGAAGACAATTTAGCCACTTGGATTGAGCTTTAACTTCAATTCCTTCGACTGCCGAAATTTGGTCAATGTATGATTGTTCAATTGGCGCATCACTTACATCTAAAGCAATGCCTTGTGCTGTTCTCCTATCCAATGCTCTTTGGGTTAACATAGATAACGGATTGTCTAAAAAAGTTTGTGCGTTGGGTTTGTCATTAAAATAAACCCAAGCATCTTCTTGAGCAAATCCTAAAAAACTAAATAGGAAAAATGCAATAAGTAATGGTGTTTTACTCACAAGTGAATAATTGGTTTTTAATCGTTGTTCGCGACCCGAGCCTAAAAGGCGAACTGATGTAATACTCTTCGATTTCATAGCCTTTCCTTTTTGTAATGTGCTAATTTAAGAAATAACTCCTGAACCAACTAATTCATCGCCGATATTCCAAGCAACAAACTGTCCTTCTGTGATAGCCGATTGCGGCTCCGCAAAAGAAACATACAAACCACTTTCGAATTGGTATAAAGTTGCTTTTTGTAAAGCTTGACGGTATCGAATTCGCGCCATAACTTCAAGCGTTTCTCCATTTTTTAAAGCCAAATCTTCTCGTATCCAATGAATTTCGGAAGGTTGCACTTTTAATGTCTTTTTGAACAAACCAGGATGATTGGCTCCTTGTCCGGTATAAATGGCATTGGTTTTTACATCTGTAGCGATGATAAAAAGAGCTTCTTTGGTTCCACCAACGTTCAATCCTTTTCTTTGTCCGATAGTAAAATAATGAGCGCCTTGGTGTTTGCCTACTACTTTTCCGTTGTCTGATGTATACGAAATACCTTCTGCTTCAAACGCTAATTGCTCTTCAAGTGAATTGAACTTAGGTGATTCTTGACCATAAATCTTATCATCGGAAGCAATTTCATAAATCAAGCCTTCTTTGGGTTGTAATTGTTGTTGTAAAAATTCGGGCAAACGCACTTTACCGATAAAACAAAGTCCTTGGGAATCTTTCTTCTCGGCTGTTACCAAATCTAATTTCATGGCAATGTCTCGGACTTCCGGTTTGGTTAATTCGCCTATTGGAAACAACGATTTCGCTAATTGATCTTGCGATAATTGACACAGAAAATACGATTGGTCTTTGTTGGCATCTATTCCGGCTAATAATTGAAAAATTTCTTTCCCGTCTTTTTCGATAGTTCCTTTTCGGCAATAATGTCCGGTAGCAACATAATCGGCACCAAGACTTAATGCGATTTTCATAAAAACATCAAACTTAATTTCGCGATTGCATAATACATCTGGATTTGGTGTGCGACCTTGTTCATATTCTTTGAACATATAGTCTACGATTTTCTCTTTGTATTGTTCGCTTAAATCAACTGTTTGGAATGGAATCCCGAGTTTTTCGGCAACGAGTAGTGCATCGTTACTATCTTCGAGCCACGGACATTCATTGGAAATGGTAACCGAATCATCATGCCAATTCTTCATAAAAAGCCCTATGACTTCATAGCCTTGTTCTTTTAATAAATATGCAGCAACACTAGAATCAACACCTCCGGAAAGTCCGACAACAACTCTTTTCATTTTATTCAGCAAAATTTTGTTGCAAAGTTAACCCAAAATCCGAATAATATCACATTCAAATATCAGTTAAAACAATGAAGTGGTAAGCAAAATTTATTTCATTAAAATAATCCTAAAGATTTATTCTACTGGCTGTTTAGGCATTTTAGGTCTTTTGAAGTTTTTGCTTTGGTAGTTCATGTTAACATCCTTGAGCTTTCCCTTTTCAAGAACTTTCCACATACCAACTTTTTTTCCGTTTTTAAAATGACCCTGGCCGGAAACGTTATTTGTAGCATCTCGGTAAATGGCCAAACCATCTAATTGATTGTTTGAGTAATTACTTTCTTCTAATACAACCGTATTTTCGGCATAACTTTTATACATTCCTTCTTTGACACCATTTTTATAAGTAGTTTCTTCAGCGATTTGTCCGCTTTTGTAAAATACTTTTCTAATTCCATTCAGTTTACCTTTTTCATAAAATTCTAAAGTCATTATTTGAGGAGAATCGAAATGGTAATATTTCCATTCACCTTCAAACTCTTTATTGACCACTTTTCCTTCACTAACCTTACTCCCTTTTTGATTGTAAAAAATTGTGTAACACGAATTGTCTTTAGCGTTAAAATCCCTAGTTGCTATTACAGTTCCTGCTCTGGTATCATCAAAAAATTTAAATAGGCCAACTTCTTTTCCATGTTCGAAAACACCTTCATACCTTGGTCGCTTTGACTCTTCATAGATGCCTTTCCATAATCCGTGTTTCTTGCCATTCTCGTCTAGTTTGTTGAAATCTTGGGCAAAAAGTACAGCAGCTTGTAACAAAAAAAAGAAAATATATTTCATGAGAAATGTTTTTATTTAGGTATAAAATCTGAGTTGCAAATTTAAAGTTATTATGTAAACGAAGAATTTAAATTTTTAGTATACCTCATTTTGTTAAAAATAGTTTAAAAGCAACTCCGTACTTTGTTTAACTTTTAGAGCTTAATTTATTTTAAAAAAATAACAATATCACCTATTAAATCTTTAACAGACTGTTTTATCGGCATTTGCAAACGCTAAACAAAACTGTTAAAGTATTTATAAATGATAGTTTTGTTTATTCTTTTTTGACTTTTGTTAAACAATGTTTTATAATTTAGCCGAAACATTAAACAAAATAACCATGAAAAATCTAATCAAAAAAATCTCAATTGCATGCATTGCATTAACAATGTTATCTTGTAGTGATGACGAAAGTGGAACACCACAACAACAAACTATTGCAGATATTGCAGCAGGAAACGCAGAGTTTTCAACTTTAGTAACTGCTTTGAATCGAACCGGATTGACAGCAACTCTTGACGGAGCCGGACAGTTTACTGTATTTGCTCCAACAAATAGCGCATTCAACACATTTTTCGCCTCACTTGGTGCAAACGTGAATGTTAATAATGTTGACGTGAATGTATTGAGAAGTATTTTATTAAACCACGTAATTGGTTCAGAAATATTTAGCGATGCAATTCCTGCTTCTACTTACGTTTCCACACTTTCCCCGTTTAGTGCGGCAACAAACTCACCAACCATTAGCATGTTTGTTCAAAAATCTGGAGCAACAGTAACATTAAATGGTGGTATTGACAGCAAAGGTGCGGTTGTAACTACTGCCGATGTTGATGCAAGTAATGGTGTAATTCATATTGTAAATAGAGTTATTCAAATTCCTACTTTGGTAGATCATGTGATCGACAACCCTGAATTTGAAACTTTACAAACAGTTGTAACAGGTACTGATCAAGCTGCTGTTTTGTCCGCTTTGTCAGGACTTACTGCTTCAGCTCCTGCCACTCTTTTTGCTCCAAATAATGCTGCATTTACAACGGCATTGGGCACAGGTGGTTTTGCTAATGGCGCAACAGCTGCTCAAGTCACTAAAGTGTTGCAGTACCACGTTACTACCGCTGGAAATGTTCGTTCAACTCAACTGACAAATAATCAAGTTGTTCCTATGTTTACAGATCCTGTTCAAAATACAACTGTTATTTTAGGAACTAACACAGTAGACATTCGTGATACGGCAAATAATTTATCAAGAGTATTTCAAGCAGATATTCAAGCTTCTAATGGTGTAATTCACGGTGTGAATAGAGTTTTGCAACCTGCCCTGTAATAATAAAAATTGCTGTGAAAAGCTCAAAAGCGCAACTTTAAGTAGTTGCGCTTTTTTTATGAACCTAATTCTTTTGCTCTATCATTCGCAGCTTTTACTGCACCGACTATAGTCCTTTCTAAACTACCTTTTTCAAAAACTCGTAGCGCACTTTCCGTAGTCCCGCCTTTGGAAGCCACTTTAGCAATCCATTCCTGGTTGGACAAGGAATAGCTGTTTTGAATGGCTACCGAACCCATAAACGTTTGATTGACCAATAGCTCAGCTTCCGATTCGTTAAACCCTAAATCAACTGCGGCCTTTATCATCGATTGCATAAAATAAAAGACATAAGCCGGACCGCTTCCGGAGATTGCTGTCGCAGCATCGATAAGTTTTTCATTTTCTACATAAACTGATTTTCCGGTGGTATTGATTAAATTTTGAATGATGAACAATTCCTTTCTATCCACATTTGCCGAAGCGGTAAAAACGGTCATTCCCATTCCGATTTGAGTTGGAATATTAGGCATCGAACGAACGATTTTAGTACATGTCAATTGCTTTTCTATAGTGGCTAAAGTAATTCCGGCCATAACCGAGAAAATGATTTGAGAATCTTTTAAAAAAGGCTTTATGGCTTCTGCCAAAATACTGAAATCTTGTGGCTTTACAGCCAAAATGACGATATCAAAATCACCTATTTCACTAGATGCTTGAGTTGAAAAATTACCTTTCGGGATGCCACTTTCTGTAGCTGAAAAGTGATTGCTTCTTACCAAAACAAAAATATCCTCCGGTTTAATAAATCTCGAACTGATAAAACTGTTGGCATAGGTTTTCCCCATGTTGCCGTAACCGATAATTAGTACCTTCATTGCTTAAAAATAAAAAACTCTGTTTAAAGGTATATTTTTAAACAGAGTTTTGAAAATTTATGATTCGGAAATTATTTCTTTTTGTTTTGGAGCTTTTTCTGCTCTTCCGCTTGTTCCATCATTTCACGCATTTTTCTTTGGAATTTGCCTTCTGTTTTTGGTTTGGCTTTATTCTCTTGAATTTGAGCGTGAATTTTATCACTATCGATAAAATACTTTTTAATCACCAACATAATTCCGATGGTAATTAAGTTGGAAATAAAGTTATACAAACTCAATCCTGAACCGTAATTATTGAAGAACAACAACATCATTACCGGCGATAAATAAATCATGATTTTCATAATTTTACCCATGTCAGGCATACCGTCTTGTGGTGGTTGTGACATCATTTGGTCGCCCGAAGTCATTTTCATGTAGAAGAAAATTGCAATAGAAGCCAAAATTGGAAACAAACTAATATGATCACCATAAACCGGAATATAGAAAGGTAATTTTACGATTTCGTCAAAAGAAGACAAATCGTCTGCCCAAAGAAATCCTTTTTGTCTCAACTCAATCGCCGAAGGAAAAAATTGGAACGAAGCATACATAAACGGAATTTGTATCAATGCCGGAATACAACCAGCCATCGGATTTACGCCGGCTTTGTTGTACAACTTCATGGTTTCCTGTTGCTTTTTCATTGGATCTTTCTTGAATTTTTCTCCAATTTCCATGATTTCAGGACGCAATACTTTCATCTTGGCTTGCGACAAAAATGATTTAAAAGTAATTGGCGACATGGCAATCTTAATTAAAATCGTAAACACGATAATTGCAATTCCCAATCCCATAAATGTACTCAAGAAACCAAACAATGGCACGAAAATGAATTTATTGATCCAACCGAAAATACCCCAACCTAATGGAATAATTTCGTCTAAGTTTCTATCGTAATCATTTAAAATCGTGTAATCAGACGGCCCGTAATACCAATTCATTTTATAATCTAATTCGCCATTAGTAAACGCTAAGGCTGAAGCAGTTTTGAATTCTTTGGTAAAAGTAGTATCTATATTTTCATCGTTTACTAAATCATTTGACTTCAATTTAGCCGATTCAAAAGGCGTTTTCGTCAACAAAATTGAAGTGAAAAAATGCTGTTTGTAAGCAATGTAAGTTACTTTTTCAGGCGTTTCTTCTTTGTCTTTTCCTTGACCAACATAATCATCTTTTCCGTCTTCATATTCGAATACGATTTCGGCATAGCGGTTTTCATAAGCAATACTCTTCTCATTTCTGTAAGCTTTCAAATCCCATTGAAAATCTACCGGTTTTGAAGTATTTAAAGCTGTATTCAACCCTTGGGAACGAATGTCAAAATCAAGCATGTAATCTTTTGGTTTCAACACATATTTGTATTCCAAGAAGGCATTGGCGCTTGACTTCAACTTCATCGAAAGTACTTGATTACCATCAACGTTTGTTAAGGTCGGCTCAAAGAATAAATCTTTGGTATTCAACACCCGGTTATCTTTAGTCATCAACTGCAAGTTGAAACTGGCATTATTTTTTTTGATTAGCTCCACTAGTTCTTTCGAATTCTTATCAAACTTTTTATAGTTTTTTAAAGTAGCTTCTGAGATGTAACCACCTTTATTAGCGACTTTCAATACCATGAATTCATTTTCGATGGTGGTGAAGTTTTCTTTTGCAGAAGGCAAAGTAGCCGAGTAAGCGAAACTACCTAACGCGCCTTGAAGTTTTTGAATTTTAACCGAATCGGCAACTGTAGTATCGGTGATTGTTTTAGCTACTTCTTTTGTTGTTTCACTTTTAACCTTTTCCTGAGTTACTTTTTCTGTTTCAGTTTTGTCTTGCTTTTTTACTTCATCTTGTCTGTTGTTATACATCATCCAAAGGATAATCACAAAGATTAAAGCAAAACCGATAATCGAATTAAAATCAAATTTCTTTTGTTCCATTTTTATATAATTGAGCTTTAAGCAATAGGCTTTAAGCAATAAGCATTATTTTTTATGTTTTACCATTGCGGCCACAAAGCTAACGAAAATTGGGTGTGGATTTGCAACAGTACTCTTATATTCCGGATGGTATTGCACTCCGATGAAAAAAGGGTGACTCTTAATCTCGATAACTTCTACCAAACCGGTATCAGGATTTACGCCCGATGCAGTTAAACCCGCTTCTTCAAGCTGCTTTCTGTACACATTATTAAACTCATAGCGATGACGATGGCGTTCTTGAATTTGGCTTTTGCCATAAATATTGTAGGCCAAACTTCCTTCTGTCAAGTCACATTTCCAAGCACCTAAACGCATCGTTCCACCTTTGTCGGTGATGGTCTTTTGTTCTTCCATGATAGAAATTACGGGATGTTTGGTTTCTTCATTCATCTCGGTAGAATTGGCATCTTTCAACCCAAGAACATTTCTGGAATATTCAATCACGGCCATTTGCATGCCCAAACAAATTCCGAAAAACGGAATGTTATTTTCCCTAGCATATCGAACCGTATCAATCTTTCCTTCGATTCCGCGACCACCAAAACCCGGTGCTACTAAAATTCCGTCTAAACCTTGCAATTGTTCTGCCGCACTCGATGCATCAAGATATTCCGAGTGAATACTGACTACGTTTACTTTAGTCTGATTCGCAGCACCGGCGTGAATAAACGCTTCTAAAATCGATTTATAGGAATCTTGTAATTCTACATATTTTCCAACCAAGCCAACATTAACGGTTTGTTTTGGATGTTTTAATCGGTGTAAAAAAGTGTTCCAATTTTTTAAATCAGGAGCCGCTTTTTTGGGTAAGTTTAATTTCTTTAAGGCAACGATATCTAAACCTTCTTCCAACATTAAATTCGGCACTTCATAAATCGTTGAAGCATCAATCGACTGGATTACGGCTTCGCGTTTTACGTTACAAAATAGCGCTAATTTTTGACGCAATTCGTCTGACAATTCATGTTCGGTTCTACATACTAGAATATCCGCTTTGATTCCGCTTTCCATCAAAGTTTTTACCGAGTGTTGCGTTGGTTTCGTTTTCAATTCTCCGGCTGCCGCCAAATAAGGTACTAAAGTCAAGTGAATTACTAACGAATTAGATTCGCCCAACTCCCAAACCAATTGACGCACAGACTCGATGTAAGGCAGCGATTCGATATCACCGACCGTTCCACCGATTTCTGTAATTACGATGTCAAAATCGCCTGATTGTCCAAGCAACTGCATGCGATCTTTAATTTCGTTGGTGATGTGAGGCACGACTTGAACTGTTTTTCCTAAAAACTCACCTCTTCGCTCCTTTTCAATTACAGAAAGATAGACTCTTCCGGTAGTTACGTTATTCGCTTGCGAAGTTGGAACGTTTAAGAAACGCTCGTAATGTCCTAAATCCAAATCGGTTTCAGCTCCGTCATCCGTAACGAAACATTCTCCGTGTTCATAAGGATTTAAAGTTCCCGGATCGACATTGATGTAAGGATCAAACTTTTGTATGGTCGTTCGATATCCTCTGGCCTGTAGTAACTTGGCTAGAGAAGCTGCGATGATTCCCTTTCCCAGAGAAGATGTCACACCGCCGGTAACAAAAATGTATTTTGTTTGAGTTTGGTTCATTATAAATTGAGTTGTTGTGTTGTTGTTGTAAAAAACGAGGCAAAAGTACTGATTTAATTTGAAGATTTAAAGATTTGAAGATTTGAAAATTATTTTTTCTGTTGATTAAAAACAACTAATACATCTTCAAATTTTCAAATCTTTAAATCTTCAAATTGACTTTGGATATTGCTTTTTGATATTGCGTACCAATTCTTCCAAACCGTTTAATTTGAGTTCGTAAACGAGTTGGAGTTGTTCTCCTAATTGTCCTTTGGGGAAACCTTTTTGAGAATACCAAACCACATAATATTCAGGCAAGTCTATTAAATAGTAGCCTTCATATTTGCCGAACGGCATTTTGGTATGGGCGAGTTTTATTAAGAGTTGTTGCTGGGAATTCATAAAAAGAAAATAGAATAAAGAATATAGAACATAGACTTTGAAATTACTGAGAAAGAAATCTATGTTCTGTTTTCTATTCTCTTTATTCTAAATTATTTCCAATTAAAAACAATTTCCCTTTTGATATCAGGATGCAAGCTGAAATGTACCGGACAAGTCAATGCGGTTCTTTCTAAGATAGTTTTGGTTTTTTCATCGGCTTCTACATTCATTTCAAAAGTCACGTGAATTTCAGAAATTCTTCTTGGATCAGCGGCCATAATCTTAGTTACCTCTGCGGTTGAACCTAAAAAGTCAACTCCCATTTCGCGCGCTTTAATTCCCATGACAGTAAACATGCAACTGGCGAATCCATTGGCTACAGTATCGGTTGGAGAAAAAGCTTCACCTTTGCCGTTATTGTCTAATGGCGCATCGGAAATGATTTCGCTTCCGGATTGTAAATGAATTGAAGACGTTCTTAAATCTCCTAAATAAGTAACTTTTGAAGTAGGCATTATAAAGCTTCTTTAATGGTTAAATCGGTATCATAATACAAAATATAGATTCCGTTATTAGAATAGCCGTAAGTCGAATTTTGGGTGTAATCGAATTTGTTTTCTATTTGCTCTGAAGCATCGGTTTGGATGGTTTCTTCAAAAGTTTTTCCCTGAGACAAACGCAACAAAACATCAAACGTTACATCGAAACCTCGAATAGCATATTGATTGGGAATAATTTTATTAAGCTTTTTATATTTAGCATCAAACTGATTGGCTTCATCCGTTTCGTTTGGTCTTGATAATGATGGATAAAGCAATTTCAACTTGGTCAAACGAGTTAAAGAAATCTCTTCAAAATCAAGCGTTTCATTAGGCTCCATAATCACCAATTGTACTTGATATTCTTTTTGGGCATTCAACAAAGCATTTGTCGTTGCTAAAATCATCCCTGTACTTTCGGAAGCCAAGACCACATAATTCATTCTATCTTTTAACAGATGAATTCTCAAGCTATCTGCTATAAAAGAACCTTTGGCATTTAACCCAACCAGCTTTGTCTCACTTTGCATCTCCTGAATATATTGCTTGACACTGCCTTTTTTAGCATCAACCACAGCAATAATATTGCCTCGCTTAGCTTTCATAAAGTCAAAAATGGAACCTCGCATTTGCTCTAAAGACGGCATGGATTGATACAGGTTGGTGTATTTTTGCCCCACTTCTTTAGACAATGGAGAAATTACAGGTGTTTTAGTTGGCTCCACTAACTCTGCTAATTTCTCCACATTAGATTGATAAAAAGGACCGATGATGGCGTCCATACTAACCAAATTATTTTGTTGCACTAAGCTCGCAACATTGGAAGTACTTTTGGTTTCTTGAGAATCTAAAATTTTAATATCAACATTCATTCCTAAAACCTTTGCCGAATCAATTGCCATCAAAGCACCGGAATAAAAATCTAAAGTCAGATTTAAAAATTTATCTTTTTTGAGACGTGCTTGGGTAGAATTAACCGTATCGCTTTCAATTTTACTGATATTAAAAGGCAAAAGTAATGCGAGTTGTTTCCTCGCATTAGTGTTTAAATTCTTCATCAGATTGCCTTGCTCCTTTTTGGGGATATTTATTTTTTGACCCATGGGAACGCGCAATATCATGCCGAGTTTTACGCCTTTCTTTAATTCTGGATTGAGTTGGATTAATTCCGTTTCAGAGATCCCGAAATCGGCAGCAATACTTTGAATGGTTTCTTTTGGTTTGACCACATATTCTTGTAAATACTTTTTACCTGAATTCGGATTAACGACTGCCGGTTTATCCTTAATCGGTTCAGCCGATTCAACAGATTTTGAAACCGATGCCGGAGCATTTCCGGAAACCACTAATTTCAAACCCACCGGAAAATCACTTACAATCGCCGGATTAAGTCTTTCCAACTCTTGAATGGTCATCCCATATTTTTTCGAAATTCCATATTTAGTTTCCTTTGGTTCGATAACGTGATAAGTTGTATTTCCTTTTAGGGTTTCAACTTTTGGTTCTGCTTTCACGACAGGTTTTGGGGTTTCCTTAATTGTTTCTTTTGAAGGTGATACAATTGCAGTACCACCTACAGAACTACCATTTGATGCAGGAATTTTTATTGTTTGCCCAATTTTCAAACCTTCCTTCAACAAATCAGCATTAGCTTCTTTTAGAGCGTCAACCGTAACATTATATTGTCTTGAAAGACTGAACAAGGTTTCTTTAGGCTGTACCAAATGAGTGGTAACACTAGAACTTGCTTTAGGCTGTGTTTGCTTGGGCGGAATTACAGTAGATTCTGCCGATGAAGGCGGAATTAACAAAACACTATTCAATTCGATTCCGTTTTGAGAATCTGGGTTTAGTTTATAAATATCGAAAGGAGTAACCTTATATTTTTGAGCGATTAACGTGATAGTTTCTCCTTTGGCAACGGTGTGCTTGACATATTTATCTTGTCTTGCCATCATAGAGGTAATGGTTACTAAGACAAAAAGCAGTGAGAAAATAATTCGGTTTTTCATAAATTGGTCATTTATTTAACGTTAAAGTTAACAAAACTTTTGACTTGCAATCTTTATTGCATTATTTTTCATTAACTTTTTTATGTTAACAAAAACTATTCCCATTCTATAGTAGCAGGTGGTTTTGAGCTGATGTCATACACTACTCTATTTACCCCTTTTACTTTATTGATAATTTCGTTAGAGATTTTCATCAAGAAATCATACGGTAAATGAACCCAATCCGCCGTCATTCCGTCGGTTGATTCTACGGCACGAAGCGCCACTACTTTTTCATAAGTACGCTCGTCACCCATAACACCTACACTGTTGACAGGCAACAATATAGCTCCGGCTTGCCAAACTTTATCATACAAACCGTGTTCTTTCAATCCGTTAATAAAAACGGCATCAACCTCTTGTAGAATCCTTACTTTTTCAGGGGTTATTGCTCCTAAAATTCTGATGGACAATCCAGGTCCAGGAAAAGGATGTCTTCCTAAAAGTTCCGGGTCGATGCCCAATGTTTTTCCAACTCGACGCACTTCATCTTTGAAAAGCATACGCAAAGGTTCCACGATTTGGAGTTTCATAAAATCCGGTAAACCGCCAACATTATGATGCGATTTTATTGTTGCTGATGGTCCTTTTACCGAAACCGATTCGATTACATCAGGATAAATTGTGCCTTGCGCCAACCATTTTACCTCTTCAATATGATGAGCTTCATCATCAAACACTTCGATAAAAACACGACCGATAGCTTTACGTTTAGCTTCAGGCTCTTCTATTCCGTCTAAGGCTGAAAGAAAGCGTTCAGAAGCATCAACGCCTTTAACGTTTAAGCCCATGTCTTTGTATTGGTGCAATACGTTTTCGAATTCGTTTTTGCGCAGTAACCCATTATTTACAAAAATACAATACAGGTTTTTGCCAATGGCTTTGTGTAACAAAACAGCCGCAACAGTTGAATCTACACCGCCGGAAAGTCCTAAAACTACTTTGTCATTGCCTACTTTTTCTTGTAAATCTTTTACACACTCTTCTACGAAGGCGTTTGGTGTAAAATTCTGAGGCACTTCAGCAATTTTGACCAAGAAGTTTTCCAAAATTTGCTTTCCGTCAGTGGAATGATATACTTCTGGATGGAATTGAATGCCATAAGTCTTTTCTCCTTCAATGCGATAAGCGGCATTGGCTACGTCTTTGGTACTGGCTAACAATATCCCGTTCGTTGGTAATTGCTTAATGGTATCACTGTGACTCATCCAAACCTGACTATTTAAAGCTACTTCTTCGAAAAAGGCTTCGTCATCCTTAACATAGGACAAATTCGCTCTACCGTATTCGCGAATGTTACTCGGTGCAACTTCACCACCATTGAAATGGGCTAAATATTGCGCTCCATAACAAACAGCCAGCAGAGGCATTTTACCGCGAATTTGAGATAAATCAGGATGAGGAGCATCTTCTGCTCTTACGGAATAAGGGCTACCCGAAAGGATAACTGCTTTGTAGGACGATAAATCATCTGGAAAATGATTGAAAGGGAAAATTTCGCAGAATATATTTAATTCGCGAACGCGGCGTGCAATAAGTTGTGTGTATTGCGAACCGAAATCTAAAATAAGTACGTTGTGTTGCATGCGCAAAAGTACTATTCCTATTTGAAAAATAAAAACGCAATTTTACATTAATACAAATTAAAAAAGCTTTAGTTGATGTTTGTTTGGTTTATTTCTAGCCAATCAAAAATACCTCTAAAAACTAAAAATCAATTAGCGTGATTAAAATTCACAAATAATCCGGTTTTGGCTAATTTTCATTCCTAAAAAATCATTACTTGTATGGTTGAAGTATAGGCCGATTAATTTGTTTTCGATATGAAAAATAAAACTTGTATAGTTTGTATAGCATCGCATTATTGATATCCTAAAAAAGAATAACTTAATTTAGCAAAAAATCAAAACTTATGAGTAAAAATTACAAAAAAACCATTTCACTACTAACACTTTTGATTGCGATGATTTCATCACAATATGTTAGTGCCAAAGTAACGCCAGAAACTTCGGCTTGTTCACAAACTTCTAATGAAGCACAACCCGGATTGGGAGCGTTCACTATCGGATACACAGCAACATTTGAAACTGTTGGTAACAACGTTATTATTACCTTTGAACTATTAGACACTGATAAAGTAGGCGTAATAGCTTATTTGTGGCAACAAACACCTTTTGGCGAAACGCCAATGACCAATACATCAGGGCTTATTTTTACTTCAACTCTTACTGGTCAAACAGTTGGGTCGACCATCACCTACGCTTGTAAATTTGCTTATGCCGGAGGTCTTTCGGTTACAAAATATATTAGTTATGTGGTTGGTGATACTTGTGGTGGAGGTGGAACTGATACTGAAGCTCCAACAAATTTCACCGCTTCTGTAGGAACTATTACATCATCGTCTGTACAATTACTATTGAATGCTACTGACAATTCGGGATCTGTTATTTATAATGTAACTTATGGTGCCAACTCGACATCAACTACAGGTGTTTCAGGAATTCAAAAATCGTTAATAATTAATGGGTTAACACCAGAGACAGCGTATTCCTTTAGTGTTTCCGCAAGTGATTTATCTGGAAACAATGCCGCAAATAATCCGATTGTACTGCAAGCGACCACATTGGCAAACACCAATACGCAGTGTTCCGGAACTACTGCCGAGGCACAACAAGGTACCTTTACTACCGGATACAACTATAATTTTGTCACCAATGGAACTGACGTTACTTTTACTTTTGAAATGCTTGATACGGATAAAGTTGGCGTAATCGCTTACTTGTGGCAACAAACACCTTTTGGAGAAACACCAATGGACAATATTTCCGGACTAATTTTTTCTAAAACAATTACCGGTTTAACTGTTGGTTCAACGGTTAGTTATGCCTGTAAATTTGCTTACGCAGGCGGTTTGGTTGTAACTAGATATTTTGATTATACTGTCGGGAACGCTTGTCAACTTAGTCTTGATGAAACTGAATTGAATAGCTCAATTAAATTGTATCCGAATCCTGCAAAAAGTATTTTGAATGTGGAATCCAATTTATTACCGGTATCTAAAATTGAGTTTTATTCTATCTTAGGAAACAAGGTAATGGAAACTTCTTTTATTGAGACAATCAATATTGATAATTTATCAAGCGGTATGTATTTGGTAAAAGTTTATACAGAGAATAATCAATTTGCTATTAAAAAGTTGATTATAGAATAAGAGTTTTCATTTATTTATAAGTTAATAATACGCAGGAAAAAAGGCATCTCGATTGAGATGCCTTTTTCATTTATAATCAACAATATTATTTTTGCTTAAAAGCTCTTAAACCGGGGAAGTAAGCAGTATCGCCTAATTCTTCTTCGATACGCAATAACTGGTTGTATTTCGCCATACGATCTGAACGTGAAGCCGAACCGGTTTTGATTTGACCACAATTTAATGCTACCGCTAAATCCGCAATAGTGTTGTCTTCTGTTTCGCCTGAACGGTGTGACATTACTGATGTATAACCGGCATTGTGCGCCATGTTTACTGCTGCAATCGTTTCAGTCAAAGTACCGATTTGGTTTACTTTTACTAAGATGGAATTCGCAATTCCTTCATTAATTCCACGAGACAAACGCTCTACATTGGTTACAAATAAATCGTCACCTACCAATTGGGTTTTGTTTCCGATTAATTCGGTTAAGTATTTCCAACCTTCCCAATCGTTTTCGTACATACCATCTTCAATAGAAATAATTGGATAGTTCTCAGCTAATGACGCTAAATATTCTGCTTGTTCTTTGGATGTTCTAATTTTTCCTGTTGCGCCTTCGAATTTTGTGTAATCGTATTTTCCGTCAACATAAAATTCAGAAGCGGCACAATCTAAGGCAATCATGATTTCGTCACCAAATTTATACCCGGCATTTTCAACTGCTTTTTTAATCGTATCCAAAGCATCTTCTGTTCCGCCGGCAAGGTTTGGTGCAAAACCACCTTCGTCACCTACGGCAGTTGATAAATGTCTATCGTGTAATACTTTTTTCAAATTGTGAAAAATCTCTGTTCCCATTTGCATGGCGTGGGTAAAGTTTTGCGCTTTTACCGGCATAATCATAAACTCTTGGAACGCAATTGGCGCATCAGAATGCGAACCACCGTTGATGATGTTCATCATTGGCACCGGTAACGTATTGGCAGAAACACCTCCAACGTAACGGTATAACGGCAAACCTAATTCGTTTGCTGCTGCTTTGGCTACCGCTAAAGAAACCCCTAAAATAGCATTAGCACCAAGGTTTGATTTGTTTGGTGTAGCATCCAATTCAATCATTAATTGGTCGATATGGTTTTGTTCGAAAACAGAAACACCCATTAATTCCGGTGCGATGGTATCATTTACATTTTTTACGGCTTTCAAAACCCCTTTTCCCATATAGGCTTTTCCGCCATCTCTTAATTCTACCGCTTCGTGCTCTCCGGTTGAAGCACCACTTGGTACTGCGGCACGACCTAAAACGCCGTTTTCGGTTACTACATCTACTTCAATAGTTGGATTTCCTCTGGAGTCAAGGATTTGTCTTGCGTGAACTTTGATAATAATACTCATTATTTTTTATTTTAAATGTTGAATTTTAAATGTTGAATTACAAATATATTCCATCTTTTTTTAGGAATTTGACAATTAAACCGAATGTTATTAACGCAAACGTTTTAGTATTGTCACTTTTGTCTCATCGAGTGCAGTTGAAAAGTTGGAGCGAATGGCTTGGGCACGTTTGCCGTCCATGTTCCCGCTTTACGAGTTGCACGGCAACTTCTTCAATCGGGGCTAGGAAAGAATCCTTAAACCGTTTGTAAACTTTTGGCTTTGCTGATATTGGCGATAAACTCATCAAACAAATAGCTTGAATCATGCGGACCCGGACTGGCTTCCGGATGGTATTGTACCGAAAAACAGTTCTTTGATTTCATTCGCATTCCGGCTACAGTATTGTCGTTGATGTGGTAATGCGTGATTTCTAAATCGGCGTGGTTTTCCAGTTCTTCTCTGTTGACTGCAAATCCGTGGTTTTGCGAGGTAATTTCTCCTTTTCCGGTCAAGACATTCATGACAGGATGGTTGATTCCTCTGTGGCCGTTGAACATCTTGTAAGTTGACACACCATTAGCCAAACCAATAATCTGATGTCCCAAACAGATTCCGAAAACAGGTTTATCTGAAGCTATCATTTGTTTGGCCGTTTCGATCACACCTTCTAAAGGCTCCGGATCACCTGGTCCGTTGGATAGGAAATAACCATCGGCATTGAAGGCTTTTAATTCTTCAAAACTAGTGTTGTATGGAAATACTTTGATAAAGCAATCTCTTTTGGCTAGGTTTCTTAAGATATTTCTTTTGATACCTAAGTCGAGAGCTGCGATTTTATATGTAGCTTTTTCGTCCCCGAAAAAGTACGGTTCGGTTACAGATACTGTTGAGGCCAATTCCAAACCTTTCATGTCGGGCACGTTGGCTAGTAATTTTTTCAATTCTTCTGTAGGCGTTCCGTCGGTGCAGATTACGGCATTTTGGGCTCCGTTGTCACGGATATAGCTTACTAGAGCTCTGGTATCCACGTCGGAGATGCAGATTAAGTTTTCTTTTTCGAAATAGTCGTAAAGATTACTTTCAGAATCGGGGCGCGAATGGGTAAAGCTGAAGTTTTTACAAACCAGTCCTGAGATCATGATTTTATCGGCTTCTACTTCGTTGGCGTTCACACCGTAATTACCAATGTGCGGATTGGTGGCCACCATGATTTGTCCGAAATAAGACGGATCAGTGAAGATTTCTTGGTAACCGGTCATTCCGGTGTTGAAACAAACTTCGCCAAAGGTTTTACCGGAGATTCCGATTGATTTTCCGTAAAAGATGGTGCCGTCTGCTAGTAGTAAGAGGGCTTGTGGTCGTGTTGTGTACTTCATGTTGTAAGTTGTGTGTTGTAAGTTGTAAGTTGTTGGTTTTGCTTGTTATATAAATTTCTCGCAAAGACGCTAAGACATAAAGTATTGCCTATTGCCTAATAATCAACAAAATTAATTTATTGTACTGTGATAATAAAACGGAATTGTAAAAGTTTATAAACATTCTGTTTTTGTCATCTAGCCCCGATAGAAGCTAGCTACCGTGTAGCGCGGATAGCGGGACTAAATATGTAAAAGAACGTGGAAGCTCTGCTCCCAAAAATCCAAAAAAAAAGGATAAACAAAACGTTTATCCTTTATATTTAAGAGTGGGCAACCATTAGGCTTGCTCTTCTTTAGATTCTTCATCAGCCGGAGCTTCCGGAGTTTCTTCTGCTGCAGGAGCTTCTGCTTCAGCGATTGGAGTTTCCTCAACAATCGGAGCTTCCACCACTTCTGCAACCGGAGCTTCAACAACTTCTTCCACCACTGGTGCAGGAGCTGCTTCCACCACTGGAGCTTCCACTTTTTCCGGAGCTGCAGTAGAAGTTGATTTAGCTTTTCCACCACGACGGCTTTTCGCTTTTTTCTCTTCTTTTTTACCTCCGTTGTATAGTTCGTTGAAATCTACTAACTCGATCATGGCCATATCAGCGTTATCTCCCAAACGGTTACCCATTTTGATGATACGAGTATATCCACCCGGACGGTCTCCAACTTTCGCAGCTACGTCTCTGAACAATTCAGTTACCGCATATTTGTTACGTAAGTAAGCGAAAACGATACGTCTGTTGTGCGTAGTATCTTCTTTTGATTTTGTTACTAGTGGCTCAACAAATTGTTTAAGCGCTTTAGCTTTAGCGACAGTAGTGTTAATACGTTTGTGCTCGATAAGAGAACAAGCCATGTTAGCCAACATAGATTTTCTATGTCCGGTCTGTCTGCTTAAGTGATTTACTTTTTTTCCGTGTCTCATGACGTGTTTTTTTAACCTTCATCTTGCTTCAATCCTCTAGGGAGCGCAAAATATGAAGTAATTTATTCTTTATCTAATTTGTATTTACCTAAATCCATTCCGAAGGTTAAATTTTTATTGGCTACTAATTCGTCTAACTCGGTTAGCGATTTTTTACCAAAATTACGGAACTTCATCAAGTCGTTTTTGTTGAAAGATACAAGATCTCCAAGGGTGTCAACTTCGGCTGCTTTCAAACAGTTTAAGGCTCTTACTGACAAGTCCATATCAACCAATTTGGTTTTCAATAACTGTCTCATGTGTAATGATTCTTCGTCGTAAGATTCTGTTTGTGCAATTTCATCAGCTTCAAGAGTAATTCTCTCATCAGAGAATAACATAAAGTGGTGAATTAAAACTTTGGCAGCTTCTGTTAAAGCATCTTTTGGATTGATTGAACCATCAGTTTTGATTTCGAAAACTAATTTTTCATAATCTGTTTTTTGCTCCACACGGAAGTTTTCAATGGCATATTTTACGTTTTTTACCGGAGTAAAAATAGAGTCTGTAAAAATAGTACCAATGGCTGCGTTTTGTTTTTTGTTCTCCTCAGCAGGAACATAACCACGACCTTTTTCGATCGTTAATTCCATGTTTAGGTTAACTTTGCTATCCAAGTTACAAATTACCAACTCCGGGTTTAACACCTGGAAACCGGAGATGAATTTTTGAAAATCACCTGCTGTAATTTGGTCTTTTCCTGAGATTGAGATAGAAACTGTTTCATTATCTACATCTTCGATCTGACGTTTGAAACGTACTTGTTTTAGATTAAGGATAATTTCAGTAACATCTTCAACAACTCCTGAAATGGTTGAAAACTCATGCTCAACTCCTTCGATACGAACCGAAGTAATGGCATAACCTTCTAACGCAGAAAGTAAAACTCTTCTAAGTGCATTACCAACGGTCAATCCGTATCCCGGTTCTAAAGGTCTGAATTCAAACTTACCTTCAAAATCGGTTGAATCGATCATGATAACTTTATCGGGCTTCTGAAAATTAAATATTGCCATATAATTTAGACTATTGTCAATTATTATTTGTTGTACAACTCTACGATTAATTGCTCTTTAATGTTTTCTGGGATTTGAAGTCTTTGAGGAACAGAAACGAAAGTTCCTTCTTTAGTATCATTATTCCAAGTAATCCACTCATATACATGAGAAGAATTGGCTAATGAACGCTCAATAGCTTCAACAGATTTAGATTTTTCACGAACAGCAACTTTGTCACCTGGTTTTAGGTGGTAAGAAGGGATGTTTACTAATTCTCCGTTTACAGTGATGTGACGGTGAGAAACGATTTGTCTTGCCGCTCTTCTTGAAGGTGCAATTCCCATTCTGAATACAACGTTATCTAAACGAGCTTCGCATAATTGTAATAGGATTTCACCTGTTACACCTTTAGAAGCTGCTGCTTTTTCGAAAAGGTTTCTGAATTGTTTTTCTAAAATACCGTAAGAGTATTTAGCTTTTTGCTTTTCCATTAACTGAACAGCGTACTCAGATTTTTTACCTCTTTTTTTAGCCATCCCGTGTTGTCCAGGAGGATAATTTCTTTTTTCGAAGGATTTGTCTTCTCCGAATATTGCTTCGCCAAATTTACGAGCAATTCTAGTTTGTGGACCAGTATATCTTGCCATTTTAAATTGTTTTAAGATTGAGATTATGAATTCAGGTCACATCCTTCGATAATCTATTCGCCAATCTTGATTATACTTATTAATTGTTTAATTAGATACTGAAATAAATTCAGTAAAAATTATACTCTACGTCTTTTAGGAGGACGACATCCGTTGTGTGGCATTGGAGTTACATCGATGATTTCAGTAACTTCAATTCCTGAATTATGAATAGATCTGATAGCAGACTCACGTCCGTTACCCGGTCCTTTTACATAAACTTTTACTTTTTTAAGACCCGCTTCTAAAGCCACCTTTCCACAATCTTCTGCTGCCATTTGAGCTGCGTATGGAGTGTTCTTTTTAGAACCTCTAAAGCCCATTTTACCAGCTGAAGACCAAGAGATAACTTCACCTTTTTTGTTGGTTAACGAAATGATGATGTTATTAAAGGTTGCATTAATATGAGCTTCACCCGTTGATTCAACGATAACTTTACGTTTTTTTGCAGTTGCTTTAGCCATATTACTTATTATTTAGTTGCTTTTTTCTTGTTAGCAACAGTTTTTCTTTTACCTTTTCTTGTTCTAGAGTTGTTCTTAGTTCTTTGTCCTCTTAACGGAAGACCAGATCTGTGACGGATACCTCTATAACATCCAATATCCATTAAACGTTTAATGTGTAATGAAACTTCTGAGCGAAGTTCACCTTCAATTTTGTAGTATGATACCGCGTCACGGATTCCACCGATTTCGTCATCATTCCAATCTTGAACTTTTTTATCTTGGCTAACTTGAGCTTTTTCTAAAATCTCAATAGCTCTACTTCTACCTACTCCGAAGATGTAAGTTAAAGCGATAACTCCTCTTTTGTTTTTTGGGATGTCTACCCCTGCTATTCTTGCCATAACTTATCCTTGTCTTTGTTTAAATCTAGGATTCTTTTTGTTGATTACGTATAATCTGCCTTTTCTTCGTACAATTTTGCACTCGGCACTTCTTTTTTTAACTGATGCTCTTACTTTCATTGTAAATTTGCTTTAGGCATTAGGCTTTAGGCTTTAGGCATTAAGTTTTTATTGCTTATTGCTTGTTGCTTATTGCTTACTGCTTTTTAATATCTATAAGTAATTCTTGCTTTTGACAAATCGTAAGGACTCATTTCCAGTTTCACTTTGTCACCAGGTAACAATTTGATGTAATGCATACGCATTTTTCCGGAGATATGAGCAATTACAACGTGTCCGTTTTCTAATTCTACACGGAACATTGCATTTGACAATGCTTCAATTATTGATCCGTCTTGTTCTATTGCTGATTGCTTTGCCATAAAAATTAAGCTACTGCTTTTCTATTTTTACCACTTTTCATCAATCCGTCATAGTGCTTATTCAATAAATAAGAATTTATTTGTTGAATAGTATCGATAGCTACACCAACCATAATGATCAATGAAGTACCGCCATAGAACATAGCCCATGATTGTTGAACATCAAGACTAACAACAATCGCCGGGAACACAGCAATTAATGCTAAAAATAATGAACCAGGGAATGTTATTAGAGACATGATTCTGTCTAAGAAATCGGCTGTTTCAACACCAGGTTTAACCCCAGGGATAAAACCACCGCTTCTTTTTAAATCATCGGCCATTTTGTTTGTAGGAACTGTAATTGCAGTGTAGAAGAAAGTGAATATTAAAATCAACAATGCAAAAACTAAGTTGTACCAAAAACCGAACATATTACTAAATGTACCTGCAATAGACTGAGACGTTTCAGAATTTGATAATCCAGCTACAGCTGCAGGGATAAACATGATAGCTTGTGCGAAAATGATTGGCATAACTCCGGCAGAGTTCAATTTTAAAGGAATCCACTGTCTGTTACCAGCTATTGAATCTTGTTCGAAATCACCGGCAGTTGTACGACGAGCGTATTGTACCGGAATTCTTCTAACAGCCATTACTAATAAAACACAAGCAATGATTACCAATAACCAAACGATGATTTCAAGAACTAATAACATTGGGCCACCGTTATTGTTGGTCACTTTAGAAGTAAACTCTTGAAATAAAGCTTGCGGCAATCTGGCAAGGATTCCTACCATAATTAATAGGGAAATACCGTTACCAATACCTTTATCTGTAATTTTTTCACCTAACCACATAGCGAATATTGTACCAGTAGTCAGAATTAATACTGAAGAGAACAAAAATTGGAATGAATCAAATCCTAAAAGGAATGCACCCGGAGGTAAAGTAGTGTATAAGTTATAGATATAACCTGGACCTTGTACCAAGGTAATTAAGATGGTTAACCATCTTGTAATTTGATTCAATCTTTTTCTGCCACTTTCGCCATCTTTTTGCAATTTTTGCAAGTAAGGAATGGCAATACCCATTAATTGAACAACAATTGAAGCTGAGATGTAAGGCATAATACCCAACGCAAAAACAGATGCTTTTGAGAAAGCGCCACCGGTGAACATATCCAGTATTGATCCAATACCTTTATCGGTTTGTCCAGCTAAGTTTTCTAATTGTGTAGCATCAATTCCCGGAAGAGTAACATGCGCTCCAAATCTGTAAACCAATAACAGACCTAGTGTAAACACTATTCTGTTTCTTAGTTCTTCTATTTTCCAAACATTATTTAATGATTCAAAAAATTTCTTCATTGTTCTGATAATTATAAGGTTACAGCCTCACCACCAGCAGCTTCAATAGCCGCTTTAGCAGTAGCAGTAAATTTGTGAGCAGTTACTTTTAATTTTGCTTTTAATTCTCCTCTTCCTAAAATCTTAACCAATTCATTTTTAGTAGCCAAACGGTTTTCTACTAATACTGAGAAATCTACAGTATCGGTAACAGTTCCGTTATCTACTAATAACTGAAGTGCATCAAGGTTAACCCCTTGATATTCTTTACGGTTGATGTTTGTGAAACCAAACTTAGGCACACGTCTTTGAAGTGGCATTTGCCCACCTTCAAAACCAATCTTTTTAGAATAACCAGAACGAGACTTTGCTCCTTTGTGACCTCTTGCAGCAGTGCCACCTTTACCAGAACCTTCTCCTCTACCTAATCTTTTGTTTTGATTGTGTGTAGAACCTTCAGCAGGTTGTAAGTTACTTAAATTCATAACTATGATTTGTTATTTAACTTCCTCTACGGAAACTAAGTGTTTAACTTTATTTATCATTCCAAGGATAGCTGGATTTGAATCATGCTCCACAACCTGTCCCATTTTACGAAGACCTAAAGCCTCTAATCCTCTTTTTTGTGTAAGAGGACAATTGATTTTGCTTCTAACTTGTTTTACTAATAATTTAGCCATAATTTCCTTGAATTAACCTTTAAAAACTTTTTCTAAAGAAATACCTCTTTGTTTTGCAACGGTAACGGCACTTCTCATTTGTAATAAAGCATCAAAAGTTGCTTTTACCACGTTGTGAGGGTTTGATGAACCTTGTGATTTTGACAATACATCGTGGATACCAACCGACTCCAAAACTGAACGAACAGCTCCACCAGCGATTACTCCGGTACCGTGAGATGCAGGCATCAAAAATACTGCTGCTCCACCAAATTTTCCTTTTTGTTCGTGAGGTACAGATTGACCACTTAAAGGAATTCTAACTAAGTTTTTCTTTGCATCTTCTACTGCTTTAGCAATAGCTTCAGAAACGTCTTTAGATTTTCCTAAACCATGTCCAACAACACCGTTTTCATCACCTACAACAACAATAGCAGAAAAGCCGAAAGCTCTACCTCCTTTTGTTACTTTGGTAACACGATTTACACTTACCAGACGATCTTTTAATTCAAGACCGCTAGGTTTTACTAATTCTACATTTTTGTATTTAGACATAATATATTAGAATTTAAGTCCAGCCGCTCTTGCGCCTTCTGCTAATGATTTAATACGACCGTGGTACAAATAACCTCCTCTATCGAAAGTCACTTCAGTAATCCCGGCTTTTAACGCTTTCTCTGCGGCAAGTTTTCCAACTGCAGCAGCAACTTCTACGTTTGTACCTTTAATATCTACTCCTTTATCTTTTGATGAAGCAGCCAATAAAGTAACTCCATTCACATCATCGATAAGTTGTGCGTAGATTTCTTTATTACTTCTGAATACAGATAATCTTGGTCTAGCAGCAGTACCGCTAACAATCTTTCTGATTCTGAATTTAATTCTTTGTCTTCTTTCAGTTTTTGTTAATGACATAATGCTAATTTTTACGCTGATTTACCTGCTTTTCTTCTTAATACTTCACCAACAAACTTAACTCCTTTACCTTTGTAAGGCTCTGGTTTACGGAAACCTCTGATTTTCGCAGCGATTTGACCTACTAATTGTTTGTCGAAAGATGTTAACTTCACGATTGGGTTTTTCCCTTTTTCAGAAATCGTTTCTAATTTTACTTCTGGAGCAACTTCTAAAACGATATTATGAGAGAAACCTAAGGCTAAGTCTAATTTTTGTCCTTGATTTGAAGCTCTATAACCTACTCCAACCAATTCTAACTCTTTGGTAAAACCTTCAGATACACCCACAATCATGTTGTTGATTAATGATCTGTATAATCCGTGTTTTGCTCTATGATCTTTACTATCAGATGGTCTTTCTACTACTAGTTGACCTTCTTCAACTTTTACTGTTACGTCTGCGTACTCTTGTGTAAGTTGACCTAATTTTCCTTTAACTGTAATTACTGTTTCACTAACTTCAACAGTTACACCAGCAGGAATCGAAATTGGATTTTTACCTATTCTTGACATTGTTTAACTGTTTTAATTAGTATACGTAACAAATTACTTCTCCACCAACATTTAATTGCTTGGCTTGTTTCCCGGTCATTAAACCTTTTGAAGTGGAAACGATAGCAATTCCTAATCCGTTAAGGATTCGAGGCAACTTTGATGCACCGGCATATTTACGTAAACCTGGTTTACTAATTCTTTGGATATCTTTGATTACAGACTCTTTAGTATCTTTATCATACTTCAAAGCGATTTTGATAGTACCTTGAACAGTACTGTCTTCAAATTTGTAACTTAAGATATATCCTTGATCGAATAAAATCTTTGTGATTTCTTTTTTCAAGTTCGAAGCCGGGATTTCAACCACTTTGTGGTTAGCCATCACTGCATTTCTAACTCTCGTAAGATAATCTGCAATTGGATCTGTATACATATGTATAAATTTGCGGTTATGGTTTTCAAGAGGCACTCGCCCAATGAACCTTTAACCAATTAAAATTATTTTTTGGTTTGCAAAAGTAATAACTTATTGCGAGATTACCAAGAAGCTTTTTTAACTCCCGGAATTAATCCGTTATTGGCCATTTCACGGAATGTTACACGCGAAATACCAAACTGACGCATATATCCTCTTGGTCTACCTGTTAATTTGCAACGATTGTGCATACGAACCGGTGAAGCATTTTTTGGTAATTTTTGTAAGCCTTCGTAATCTTTTGCTTCTAATAAAGCTTTTCTTTTCTCAGCGTACTTTGCTACCGTTTTTTCTCTTTTCACCTCACGGGCTTTCATTGATTCTTTAGCCATGTCTTAATTCTTTTTAAAAGGTAAACCTAATTCAGCCAATAATGACTTTGCTTCTTTATCTGTGTTGGCAGAAGTTACGAATGTAATATCCAAACCTGAGATCTTGTTTACTTTATCAATATCAATTTCAGGGAAAATGATTTGTTCAGTAACACCAAGGTTGTAATTTCCTCTTCCGTCAAAACCAGTAGCTTTGATACCGCTAAAATCTCTTACACGTGGTAAAGATGATGTGATAAGTCTGTCTAAAAACTCATACATTCTTTCTCCTCTAAGAGTTACTTTGGCACCAATTGGCATACCTTTTCTCAATTTGAAAGACGCAACGTCTTTCTTAGAAATTGTAGATACTGCTTTTTGTCCAGTTACTTTTGTCAATTCGTCAACTGCATAGTCAACTAATTTTTTATCAGATACTGCTGCTCCAACGCCACGGCTTAAAACGATTTTTTCCAATTTAGGAACTTGCATTACGTTTTTATAACCGAATTCTTCTTTAAGGGCAGCAATTACTCTGTCCTTATATTCTTGCTTAAGTCTAGGTGTATATGCCATAACTATAATACTTGATTAGATTTTTTTGAAAATCTCACTTTCTTATCTCCTTCTGTCTTGATTCCCACTTTAGTTGCTTTTTTAGATTTTGGATCTACCAAAGCCAAGTTTGAAATATGGATAGGAGCTTCTTTCTTAACAATTCCTCCTTGAGGGTTTTTAGCACTTGGTTTTGTATGTTTCGAAACCATGTTTACCCCTTCAACGATTGCTTTGTTTTTCTCACGGTCAACACTAACAACTTTACCTTCGGTACCTTTGTGGTCACCGGCGATAACAGTTACTAAGTCTCCTGATTTTATTTTTAGCTTTATCATTTTACTAACGAATTAAAGCACTTCTGGTGCTAATGATACAATTTTCATGAATTGTTTTTCACGAAGTTCTCTCGCAACCGGACCAAAAACACGTGTTCCTCTCATCTCACCTGCCGCATTCAAAAGAACACAAGCATTGTCATCAAAACGGATATAAGAACCATCGGCTCTTCTCACTTCTTTTTTGGTACGTACAACAACTGCAGTAGATACAGCACCTTTTTTCACGTTTCCGTTTGGTGTTGCGTCTTTTATTGACACTACAATTTTATCTCCAACAGAGGCATAACGACGTTTCGTTCCTCCTA
Source organism: Flavobacterium sp. (assembly GCF_046293665.1). Lineage (GTDB taxonomy): Bacteria > Bacteroidota > Bacteroidia > Flavobacteriales > Flavobacteriaceae > Flavobacterium. The sequence goes on along the minus strand of NZ_JBKBOL010000007.1, from coordinate 159,434 downwards.
AAACACGGATAGTCAAAACTTCTTTTGCTCCTGTGTTATCTGCTACTTTTAATCTCGATTCTTGTTGTACCATAATTACTTAGCTCTTTCAATGATTTCAACTAGTCTCCAACATTTGGTTTTAGATAAAGGTCTTGTTTCCATGATCTTTACTGTGTCACCAATGTTACAGTCATTTGTTTCGTCGTGTGCATGAAACTTTTTAGTTTTTAACACGAACTTACCGTATAATGGGTGTTTTACTCTGGTTACTTGTGCCACAACAATAGACTTGTCCATTTTGTTTGACGTAACAACACCAATTCTTTCTTTTCTTAAATTTCTTTTATCTTCCATTTTAGCAGAATACAATTATTGTAACTCTCTTTTAGTTAGCTCTGTTGCTACTCTAGCAACCGCTCTTCTAGCACTTCTAATTTGAAGTGGATTGGCAATTGGAGAAATAGCGTGTGCTGATTTTAGGTCTGAATACGCTTTTCTTAATTGACTAAGTTTTTCTTGCAACTCAGCTGCGGATAGATTTATAATTTCTGATTGTTTCATAATTAATTTTAGATTATGCTTCGAAATCTCTAGCAACGACAAACTTAGTTTTTACAGGAAGTTTTTGAGCAGCAAGACGTAACGCCTCTTTTGCAACAGCTAATGGCACGCCACCAACTTCAAACATAATTTTTCCTGGTTTTACAACAGCAGCCCAATACTCGACTGCTCCTTTACCTTTACCCATACGTACCTCTAGAGGTTTTTTGGTGATCGGTTTATCTGGAAATATTTTAATCCATAACTGTCCTTCTCTTTTCATAAAACGAGTGGCTGCAATACGTGCCGCTTCGATTTGACGTGAAGTTAAGAACATTCCATTTTCATGTACTGATTTAATTCCAAACATTCCATTAGAAAGCTCGTGTCCTCTTTGAGAAACGCCTTTCATTCTACCCTTCTGTACCTTACGGTATTTTGTTCTTTTAGGCTGTAACATTTTTCTTTAGTTTAAAATTTACTTTCTTTTACGGTCTCCGCCAGGTTTTCTGTCTTTGTTGAAAGGCTTTCTGTCTCCTCCTTTAGAAGAATCGCCACCTTTTCCACCAGAAGCTTGTTTTTTATCCATTCCAACAAGTGGAGATAAATCACGTTTTCCGTAAACTTCACCTTTCATGATCCATACTTTGATACCCATTCTACCATAAGTAGTATGTGCTTCAGCCAAAGCATAATCAATATCGGCTCTGAAAGTTGATAGAGGAATTCTACCTTCTTTGAATTGCTCAGAACGTGCCATTTCAGCACCGTTCAAACGACCAGAAATCAAAACTTTAATACCTTCTGCATTCATACGCATTGCTGCTGCGATAGCCATTTTAATAGCTCTTCTGTACGAAATACGGCTTTCGATTTGACGTGCAATACTAGTTCCAACTAAATACGCATCTAACTCAGGTCTTTTAATTTCAAAGATGTTGATTTGAACCTCTTTGTCAGTAACTTTCTTAAGTTCTTCTTTCAACTTGTCTACCTCTTGACCACCTTTTCCGATAATGATACCAGGACGGGCAGTTGTGATAGTAACGGTTACAAGTTTCAAAGTTCTCTCGATGATTACTTTTGATACACTAGCTTTTGATAAACGAGCATGGATATACTTTCTGATTTTATAATCCTCAGCGATTTTGTCACCGTAATCATTTCCACCATACCAGTTTGAATCCCATCCTCTGATGATACCAAGTCTGTTTCCTATTGGATTTGTCTTTTGTCCCATCTTAATTAATTTGCTTGTGTGTTATCATTAGCTCCTAACACGATTGTCACGTGGTTTGAACGTTTTCTAATTCTGTGTGCTCTACCTTGTGGCGCCGGACGAAGTCTTTTCAACATCATTCCACCGTCAACACGGATTTCTTTTATAAATAAGCCTGCTTCTGAAACGTTTCCGTCAGCATTTTTCTGCTCCCAGTTATTGATAGCTGATAATACTAATTTCTCTAATTTTCTTGAAGCTTCTTTTGAGCTAAATCTTAAAATATTTAAGGCTCTTTCCACTTTCTGACCTCTTACCAAGTCTGCTACTAAGCGCATTTTTCTAGGTGAAGTAGGGCAGTTATTCAATTTCGCGAAAGCAATAGACTTATTAGCCTCTTTTCTCGCATCTGCTGTTTCTCTTTTACGAACTCCCATTGCTTCTTATTTTTTACCTTTATTTTTTGCTCCAGCGTGACCTCTAAAAGATCTGGTTGGTGAAAACTCCCCTAATTTGTGTCCTACCATGTTCTCAGTTACATAAACCGGAACGAATTGGCGACCATTGTGAACTGCGATAGTTTGTCCAACGAAATCCGGAGTAATCATAGATGCTCTAGACCAAGTCTTAACCACACCTTTATTTCCACCAGCAATATTTTCTTGAACTTTCTTATCTAATTTATAGTGTACAAAAGGTCCTTTTTTTAATGAACGTGCCATGTCTTATTATTTCTTTCTGCGTTCTACAATATACTTGTTACTCGGGTTAACTTTAGAACGAGTTCTATAACCTTTAGCAGGAAGACCTTTTCTAGAACGTGGGTGACCTCCAGAAGAACGTCCTTCACCACCACCCATTGGGTGATCAACAGGGTTCATTGCTACCGGTCTTGTTCTTGGTCTTCTACCTAACCATCTGCTTCTACCTGCTTTACCAGATACAATTAATTGGTGGTCTGAGTTAGATACTGCTCCAATCGTAGCGGAACAAGTCAACAAGATTAATCTTGTTTCACCTGAAGGCATTTTGATTGTTGCATATTTACCATCTCTTGCCATTAATTGAGCAAAAGTTCCAGCGCTTCTAGCAATAGTAGCTCCTTGTCCCGGGCGTAATTCAATACAAGAAATTACAGTTCCTAAAGGAATTTTGCTCAAAGGCAAAGTATTTCCGATTTCAGGAGCTGCACCTTCACCAGACACAACGGTTTGTCCTACTTGTAATCCGTTTTGAGCAACGATATACGTTTTCTCTCCATCAGCATACCACAATAATGCAATAAAAGCAGTTCTGTTTGGATCATACTCGATTGATTTCACTGTAGCAGGAATACCCACTTTAGTTCTTTTGAAATCAATGATACGATACCTTTGTTTGTGACCACCGCCTGTGTAACGCATGGTCATTTTTCCTTGACTATTTCTACCACCTGAGTTTTTTATCGGTGCGATCAATGAACGCTCCGGCTTATCAGTCGTGATGGCGTCAAAACCATTCACAACTCTAAAACGCTGACCAGGGGTAATAGGTTTTAATTTTCTAACTGACATTTTCTATTAGATATTATTATAAAAATCTATTGTTTCTCCTTCTTTTACTTGTACGACAGCTTTCTTGTAGCTGTTCGTTTTTCCGCTAATCAAACCACTTTTTGTATATTTAGTAGTTCTATCAGCTCTATAGTTCATCGTGTTAACAGAAACAACAGAAATTCCGTAAGCAGCTTCTACAGCTTTCTTAATTTGAACTTTGTTTGCTTTTTTATCAACAACAAAACCAAAACGGTTGAAAACCTCACCTTCTTTGGTGATTTTTTCAGTTATGATAGGCTTAATTATAATACTCATGGTCTATTATTTGCTTAAATTTTCTTCAATTCCTTCTAAAGATCCTTCTAAAAGAACTAAATTATTCGCATTTAAAATCTCGTAAGTACTTAATTCTGAGTTAGTTACTACGCTAGATGCCTTTAAATTGCGTGACGACAAATATACATTTTTATTTGAATCACCCAACACAAACAAAGATTTTTTGTTTTCTAACCCTAAAGCTTTCAAAACGTTGATGAAATTTTTAGTGTTTGGTGTTTCAAAATTAAAGTCTTCCACAACTAATAAATTTGATTCTTTAACTTTCAAAGAGAAGGCAGATTTTCTAGCCAATCTTTTTACAGTTTTGTTCAATTTGAAAGAATAGCTTCTTGGCCTTGGACCGAATACTGTTCCTCCACCTTTGAACAATGGACTCTTTTTAGATCCTGCACGAGCAGTACCTGTTCCTTTTTGTTTTTTAATCTTACGAGTACTTCCCGCTACTTCAGCTCTTTCTTTTGCTTTGTGCGTTCCTTGTCTTTGATTTGCTAAGTATTGCTTAACATCAAGATATACTGCGTGATTATTTGGCTCAATGCCGAATACTGCATCAGAAAGTTGAACTTTTCTTCCAGTATCTTTTCCGTTGATATCTATAACTTTTACTTCCATTACTTCTGAATGATTACGTAAGAGTTTTTGCATCCAGGAATAGCTCCTTTAACAACAAGTAGGTTCTTTTCAGCTACTACTTTTAAAACTCTAAGATTTTGTACTTTTACATTATCACCTCCCATTCTTCCCGCCATACGCATTCCTTTGAATACACGTGATGGATAAGAAGATGCTCCTACAGAACCTGGCGCTCTCAAACGGTTGTGTTGTCCGTGAGTAGCTTGTCCAACACCACCAAAACCGTGACGTTTTACAACCCCTTGGAAACCTTTTCCTTTTGATACACCTTGTACATCAACAAATTCTCCTTCGCTGAATACTTCCACGGTAATATTATCACCTAATTTGTAATTTTCTTCAAACCCTTGGAATTCAACGACTTTCTTTTTTGCAGAAGTTCCCGCTTTTTTAAAGTGACCTAAGTCAGCTTTAGTAGCGTGTTTTTCTGATTTGTCATCGAAACCAAGTTGAAGAGCTGCATACCCGTCAACCTCATTGGTTCTGACTTGGGTAACGACACAAGGTCCAGCTTCGATTACTGTACAAGGAATGTTTTTCCCGTTTTCATCGAAAATGCTAGTCATGCCGATTTTTCTTCCAATTAACCCAGACATATTAAACTAATTATTAATTAATACTTATTTACTTTTAATAAAGAAATAAGTATCAGAAATACATTTACTCCTGATACTCATTTCAGAAAACTGTTTACTTATACTTTGATTTCTACTTCAACTCCACTTGGCAATTCAAGTTTCATTAAAGCATCGATAGTTTTCGAAGAAGAACTATAGATGTCTAGTAATCTTTTGTATGAACTTACTTCAAACTGCTCTCTCGCTTTTTTGTTAACGTGTGGAGAACGCAATACAGTAAATATTTTTTTGTGTGTAGGTAACGGAATAGGACCTGTTACAACAGCACCTGTGCTTTTCACAGTTTTTACGATTTTCTCTGCTGATTTATCAACCAACATGTGATCGTAAGACTTCAATTTTATTCTAATTTTTTGACTCATCTTGATAAGAATTAAGCGTTACCTTTTGCTTTTTTGATTACTTCTTCAGAAATGTTAGAAGGAGTTTGCTCGTAGTGAGAGAATTCCATTGTAGAAGTTGCTCTACCTGAAGATAATGTTCTCAATGTAGTTACATAACCAAACATTTCAGATAATGGCACATTAGCTTTGATAGTTTTAGCGCCATTTCTGTCACCCATATCATTTACTTGACCTCTACGACGGTTGATATCACCAACGATATCTCCCATGTTTTCTTCTGGAGTAATAACTTCCATTTTCATGATTGGCTCAAGGATTACAGCTCCGGCAGCTTTTGCTACTTCTTTGTATCCCATTTTAGCAGCCAACTCGAAAGAAAGCGCATCAGAATCTACCGGGTGGAAAGATCCATCCAATAAAGTTACTTTTAAACTATCTACTTGGTATCCAGCTAATGGACCAGTTTTCATAGCTTCCCTGAAACCTTTCTCTACAGAAGGAATATATTCTTTAGGAACGTTTCCACCTTTTACTTCGTTAACGAACTGTAATCCAACAGGCACTTTTCCGTCAACTTCATCAGCAGGCTCTAATCTAAATACGATATCACCGAATTTACCACGACCTCCAGATTGTTTTTTATAGGTTTCTCTGTGTTGAGCAGATTTTGTGAAAGCTTCTTTGTACTCTACTTGAGGCTCACCTTGGTTTACTTCAACTTTGAATTCACGTTTCATACGATCTACAAGGATGTCTAAGTGCAACTCACCCATACCTGAAATAATCGTTTGACCTGAAGCTTCATCTGTTCTTACAGTAAACGTTGGATCTTCTTCAGCCAATTTAGCCAAAGCCATACCCATTTTATCAACGTCAGCTTTAGTTTTTGGCTCGATAGCGATACCAATTACCGGTGCTGGGAATTTCATTGACTCAAGAATGATTGGGTGCTTTTCGTCACACATAGTATCTCCGGTCTTGATATCTTTAAATCCAACTGCTGCTCCAATATCACCTGCTTCGATGTACTCGATTGGGTTTTGCTTGTTAGCGTGCATTTGGTAGATACGAGAAATTCTTTCTTTGTTTCCAGAACGCGTGTTCAAGATGTATGAACCAGCATCTAAACGACCTGAATAAGCACGGAAAAAAGCCAAACGACCAACATAAGGGTCAGTAGCAATTTTAAATGCTAAGGCTGCGAACGGCTCCTTTACATCAGGACGACGTATAATTTTCTTTTGATCTTCTTCTAATAATTCAGCATCATCAGGGTGAATTCCTTCAATACCTTCTTTATCTAAAGGAGATGGTAAATATTTACATACCGCATCCAACATGAATTGAACTCCTTTGTTTTTGAAAGAAGAACCAGCAATCATAGGAATAATAGCCATGTCGATTGTAGCAGCTCTTAAAGCCGTGTTGATTTCGTCTTCAGTGATAGAATCCGGATCTTCCATGTATTTATCAAGCAAGTTTTCATCATAATCAGCTACTGCTTCGATAAGGATATCTCTGTATTCTTTAACTTCAGCCACCATATCAGCAGGAATGTCAACAATATCAAAAGTTGCCCCTTGAGTTGCATCATGCCAAACAATCGCTTGGTTTTTTACTAAATCAACCACTCCTTTAAAGTCGTTTTCCTCACCGATTGGCAAAGTAATCGCAACAGCGTTAGATTTTAACATGTCTCTAACTTGTTGACAAACGCTTAAGAAGTTAGAACCTTGACGGTCCATTTTGTTTACGAATCCCATACGTGGAACTCTATATTGATCAGCTAATCTCCAGTTAGTTTCTGATTGAGGCTCAACACCGTCAACTGCAGAAAATAAGAAAACCAGTCCATCCAATACACGCAATGAACGGTTTACCTCTACAGTAAAGTCAACGTGTCCTGGAGTATCAATAATATTAAAGTGGTAATCTTGAGAATTTGGTAAAGGTTTACCTTGTTCTGTTGGAAAACTCCACTCACAAGTGGTAGCTGCCGAAGTAATAGTAATACCTCTTTCTTGCTCTTGTGCCATCCAGTCCATTGTTGCAGCACCATCGTGCACTTCACCAATTTTGTGTGACTTTCCGGTATAGAATAATATACGCTCCGTTGTTGTTGTTTTACCAGCATCAATGTGAGCCGCAATTCCGATGTTTCTTGTAAATTTTAAATCTCTAGCCATTTCTTAAATATTAAAATCTAAAGTGAGAGAATGCTTTGTTTGCTTCTGCCATTTTGTGAGTATCCATTCTCTTTTTAACAGCAGCACCTTCTTCTTTAGCCGCAGCTAAGATTTCAGAAGCTAATTTACCAGCCATCGACTTTTCGTTTCTTCTTCTGGCATAAAGTATCATCCACTTCATAGCCATAGAAATTTTTCTGTCCGGTCTGATTTGCATTGGAATTTGGAAGGTAGCTCCACCTACTCTACGACTACGTACTTCTACGTGAGGCATAACATTGGTTAAAGCATCTTTCCAAACTTCTAATGATGCTTTCTCATCATTGTTCTTTTTTGCTTCTACGATATCCATTGCATCATAGAATACTTTGAAAGCTGTTGATTTCTTACCATCCCACATCAAGTTGTTCACGAAACGTGTTACTAACTGATCGTTAAATTTAGGATCCGGTAAAAGTGGTCTTTTCTTTGCCGCTCTTTTTCTCATGTCTTTTCTTTAAAAGTTTTAAAATTACTTTTTAGCTTCTTTTGGGCGTTTAGCACCGTACTTAGATCTTCTTTGTGTTCTTCCTGCTACACCTGAGGTATCAAGCGCACCACGCACAATGTGGTATCTAACTCCTGGTAAATCTTTTACCCTTCCGCCTCGCACTAATACTATCGAGTGCTCTTGTAGATTATGTCCTTCTCCTGGGATGTAAGCATTCACTTCATTTCCATTAGTCAAACGTACACGCGCAACTTTACGCATGGCTGAGTTTGGTTTTTTTGGAGTAGTAGTGTAAACACGCGTACAAACACCTCTTCTTTGAGGACAAGAATCTAAAGCAACCGATTTACTCTTCTTAGTGATTTGAGTTCTTCCTGTTCTTACTAATTGTTGAATTGTTGGCATAATTAAATACTAAAATTTCTTTATTTATTAAAATCCCGCTTTTTTAGGGGTTGCAAATGTAGTAATTATTTTTAATGAAACAAATCATAATTAATTAATTTTCAAACAGATTGTTTTTCCAATCAATTATCAGTAATAAAAAGAGTTTTTTTGCGTTATTTTGAAACAAACAATAACAACTGTTGAAAAAAGTTTCACTTATAGCCTTATTGATTATCGTCAGCTCGAATACTTCGGCACAAAATTTCTATCTGAAAATCATCGGGCAAAATGAGGTCGAAAACAAAACAATCGACAGTATCGGTTACATCAAAAAACACGAAAACGTAAAATCAATTACAACCGAAAACAATTTATTTTACGAAAAGCTCACTAAAAAAGGATATACTGAAAGTCAGTTTTCAGAAATCATCAAGCTTAACGACTCTACATTTTGTTACAAATATGACCTCGGCAAAAGGATAAATTATGCACGCATATATATAGGTATAAAAAATCGAGAAAACATTCCCTCTTTTTACTCGTTGAAAAACGATACGCTAACTATTCCTTACGAAGAAACAGAAAGCTTTTTGAACAGCACTTTAAAAAAACTAGAAGGCAATGGATTTTCGATGGCCAAAGTCAAACTCGACAATATCCAAAGCAAAGGAGATAATATCATTGCCGATTTATTGATTAAAAAAGAAACACAAAGACAACTCAATGGCATTGTCATTAACGGCTATGATAAATTTCCGGAAAGTCATAAAAAAAATATCCTTCGGCTTTATCGCAATAAAGTTTTCAATCAAAAAAATCTGGACAAACTTTACAACGATTTTGAAAAATTTCGATTTGTCAAACAAAGTAAGTATCCTGAAATTTTATTCACCAAGGATTCTACTAAAGTTTATGTGTATTTAGAAAAAGCAAAACCAAACACTTTTGATGGCTATATAGGTTTCACCAACGATGAAGAAAGCAAACTAGTTCTGAGCGGTTATGTAGATTTAGTGTTGCAGAATATTTTAAACTCGGGTGAAAAATTCTCATTGTACTGGAAAAGCGATGGTCAAGACCAAAAAACATTCAATTTTGGCTTAGAACTACCCTATCTTTTTAAAAGCCCTATTGGGCTCAAAACAGAGTTAAATATTTTCAAACAAGATAGTACTTTTCAAAACACACGAACCAACATAGAACTTGGTTATTACTTTAATTACAACACCCGATTGTATCTGGGTTATCAATCTACCGAATCCAGTGATATTCAAAATGCGAACACTGCCAATTTGAGTGACTTCAATAATTCTTTCCTTACCACAGCGTTAGAATTTGCTGATTTTAAAAATGACGATTTCCTTTTTCCGGAAAAAACAAATTTTAACCTAAAATTAGGCACAGGAAAAAGAGACGCCAAATTGATTTCAGACAATCAAATTTTCGGAAGCTTAAACCTCAAACATAACTTATACTTGAACCCAAAAAACATTATCAATCTTAAATCGCAAAATTTTTATTTGCAAAGCAAAAATTACATCGTAAATGAACTGTCACGATTTGGCGGAATAAACTCCATTCGTGGTTTTAACGAAAACAGCTTACAAGGCAACACTTTCACTTCTTTACTGACTGAATACCGCTACGTCCTTGCACCAACGCTTTATATTCACTCAATTATTGACTATGGCTATTTAAAGGACAACACCATAGACACCGATGAAAATCTTTTAGGGATTGGTTTCGGCTTTGGTCTTTGGTCTAAAAACGGGTTATTTAATATTATTTATGCCAACGGAAGCACGAACAATCAAGCCATAAAACTCTCAAACTCGATAGTCCATATTAGCTTTAAAGCCAATTTTTAATCAAATAAAACTTGTCTGTATAATTTATTTATTAATTAGGATTTTTAATATTTTTTGTTGACTTTTGGTAGTAACTAATTATAACCAAATTAAATAATGAAAACAAAGTTAAATGGATTCTTAACGCTTTTCATAGCGTTATTGGTGCAAATTTCTTTTGCACAAGAAAGGACTGTTAATGGTATTGTAACCGATAATAGTGGCTTTCCAACTCCAGGTGTTAATGTTCTTGTAAAAGGAACAACGCTCGGGACACAAACAGACTTTGATGGTAAATTCTCTATCAAAGCAGCACCAGATCAAATACTAGTCTTTAGTTTTATCGGATTAAAGACTAAAGAAGTTTTCGCTTCATCAACTACTATGAATGTTAAAATGGAAGACGATGCTTTTGAGCTAGAAGGTGTTGTTGTCACCGCATTAGGAATCAAAAGAAAACCGGATGAAATCACTACTGCAACCCAACTGGTTAAATCAGACGAATTAAATCAGGCAAAAGCAACAAATGCCGCTGTTGGATTGGTTGGAAAAGTATCCGGTTTACAAATTAACACTGTCAATAACGGTGTCAACCCTGACACTCGCATTCAACTTCGTGGTTTCAGGTCTATTACCGGAAATAACGAAGCGTTAATTGTAATCAATGGTGTTATATCAACCGCAGGTGCATTTGCCGAATTAAACCCGGAAATCATTGAATCTGTCAATATTATGAAAGGGTCTAATGGTGCAGCACTTTATGGTTCAAGAGGTTCCAATGGAGTTATTATTGTAACTACCAAAAAAGGAACAAAAGAAAACGAAAAATTCAAAATCACCTTAAATACAACATATACTGTTGAAGAAGCCTCTATGTTTCCAAAACTGCAAAGCAGATTCGGGCAAGGTTACCAAGGCGCTCAAGATTTTACAGAAAACACCAACTGGGGTGCTGAATTAGACGGATCGCTACAACCAACGGGTTTAGAGCAAATTATGTTGCCTTATTCCTTCATCAAAGACAATTACAAACCTTTCTTTACTGACGGAAGTACAATATTAAATTCTGTTGCTATATCCTCAGGTGATGAAAATGGTTATATCAATTTCTCTGTCGGAAATCAAAAAACAGAAGGTATTATCCCGGGAGACAAATTCACTAAAAACAACTTCTATCTAAGTACCGGTAAAGTAGCCGGTAAATGGAGTTTAAATGGAAATGTAACTTATACCACCAGTAACCAAAATACTGCCGGTGGCGTTGAGGGCTCAATTTACGGAGCTTTAGTTCAGGTTCCGGTTAACGTTCCTGTTCAGCTCTTCAACAATCCTGACAATGCAACACACTGGACTTACTGGGAATTAAGTCCATACTGGAAGTTGAAAAATGAAAGAATCTCCAATAAAGGACAAACCTTTGAAGGAGTTGGCGAACTGAATTACAAGTTCAACAAAAATATCGATCTTACTTACAGAGCCAGCTACAGAAGTACCTCATTTAATAGAGTCGAATTTTTTAACGGTTATAAAACAGATGTGGTGTATTGGGATTCTCCATTTGATTATGTTTCCTCATATGAAGTTGGAAATACCAATACCAGAACACTTTATTCTGATGTTTTACTGAACTTTGATTATGAATTGACAAAAGACATCACACTAAAAGCCAATGTAGGTAACAACATAACGAATTCAGAAATCAATGCTTTATCGGTAAGAGGCGAAAAACTGGTGATTCCTGGTTTGTACAATATGTCAAACATTACAGGAAATGCCATACCATCAGATTTTAAATCAAGAGAAAGAACTTTTGCTTATTTTGCCAATGTCGATTTGGGCTATAAAGATTACCTATTCTTCAACTTAACCGCAAGAAAAGACTGGACATCAGTGATCAATGACCCATTCTTTTACTACAGCGGAGGTGTTTCTTTCATCCCAACAAAAGCTTTCCCTGGCTTTGGTGGTAAAGCATTAACTTTTGCCAAACTATCTGCCAGTTATGTTAAAGTTGGAAATGCCATTGTTGGACCATACGACATCAATGATCGTTTTGTAAGTGCCGCTGCTGTAGGATTCCCTTATTCAACCATTAACTCTTTTGGTCAAACTATTAGTTTAGCAGATGCTAATTTAGAAAACGAATTTAATCTTTCAAGAGAGTTCAATGTCAACTTAGAATTCTTTAAAAGAAGAATTACTTTTGATGCTAGTTACTATTACTCAGATAACAAAAACCAAATTTTACAAACCTCTCCATCAACGACTTCAGGTGCAGCTTCTGCAACTATAAATATTGGTGAAACTGTTTCTCAAGGTATCGAATTTGATTTGGGTGTAACACCTGTTAAAACTGAAGATTTTACATGGGATTTCAGATTTGGTTATAGTGCGCCAAAGACTGAAGTGACTAAAGTAACACCAAATTCTGACCAAGTAGCCGTTGGCGGTTATATAGGAACTGCCGGAATTGCAGCTATAAAAGGAGAACAATTCCCAATGATAGTTGGAACAGGTTATTTGAGAGACAACAACGGGAACGTAGTAATCGATGCCGCTACCGGAGACCCATTAAAAGCAACCAATGTAAAACTTGGAAAAACCACTCCGGATTATATTTTAGGCCTTACCACAAACATCAGATACAAAAACTTAAAACTTACGGGCGTATTTGACTACAGAACAGGTCACGTTTTTTATGCCGGGGTTAAAGATGGCTTGATTCAAAACGGATCGGATATTGTAACAGCTCAAAACGGAAGAGAACCTTTCATTTTCCCTAATTCCGTAATTGAAACCGCCCCAGGAGTTTACACTCAAAATACAGGCGTAACAACTTCCGGTGGACAAGATTACTTTACCGGAATTTATAGAGAAATTGACGAGAACTTTGTTTTAGATGCTACTGCATTCAAATGTAGAGAGATTGCCCTTTCGTACACTTTCAGCCAAAAAATGATTCAAAACCTGAAAGTTGACGGCATATCAATAGGTTTAAACGCCAGAAATGTATTTATGATTTTGCCAAAACAAAACAGAAATTACACTGATCCCGAATTCTCGTTTACAACCGGAAATAATGTTGGTTTAAGCACAGGAGCACAAGCACCTCCAACAAGAACATACGGTTTTAACATCAACATAACCTTTTAAATAAAATTTAAAATGAAAAATATAAAAACAAAAATATTGAGTGGTTTTCTGCTTCTCTCAGTATTATACTCCTGCGATAATTTTTTGGATGTCAATGAAGATCCGAATAATCCTTCTGCTGAAAATGTAAACCCCGAGATTGTTTTAGCAGCCTCACAAGTGTATACTTACAATATTTTAGCAGGTTACGTTAACAATAACAATCCGAATTTTGTACAAGACAACATGAATCAATTGGGTAATCTAATGATGAACAATTGGACCAGAGATGTCGGCGCTTCAAATTCAAGCTACTATTTTAACGAACATACTTATAATGTTACTTCAGATTTCTATGCAGGAATATTTGAAAACTTGTATTTAAGAACTTCCAACTTTACTTTTATACAAAATACTACACGACCTGGATATGACAATTATAAAGCTATTGCCAAAATACTGAAGTCTTTCTATTTTCAATATTTAGTTGACTTGTATGGTGACATCCCATACTCTGAAGCACATCTTAGAGGAAATAACTTAACTCCTGTTTACGATGATGCTCAAACCATATATAGAGATCTAATTGTCCAGCTGGATGAAGCGCTTGAGTTAATTGACAATGCACCTTCAGGAACTTTAAATCCTGGCGCAAACGATGTTATGCTAAACGGTGATATGAACATGTGGAAAAAGTTTGCCAATACACTTAAACTTAGAATACTCTTAAGAGAATCGGGCAGAGCGGCTTCATCAACTTACATTACTGCAAAAATGGCCGAATTACAAAGTAGCAATGCCGAATTTTTAGGCCCTAATGATAATGTTAAAATCAATCCGGGTTATAACCCAACGGCCAATCAACAAAACGGATTTGCCTCAACGTTCCTAAATACCAATGATGCTTTTAAAAACAATTGGTCTTCTACGGGAGCAACCAAATATACCATCAACTATTTACAAGCCACAAACGATGCAAGATTAGGAAGAATCTACTCTGCAACATCAGCTGGCCCAGGAACTTATAACGGCCACCAACAAGGTGATGTTTTAAACACAAGTACTAATTACCCTGTATCTCACGTTGGCCCGGGATTATTGGTCAATTCTTCTCAAGACGGTATCGTATTTACAGCCGCCGAAAGTCTTTTTCTTCAAGCTGAAGCTGTTCAAAGAGGCTATTTAAACGGGACGGCAAAAAACCTATACGAAAGCGGAATAACTGAGTCATACAAACTTTTAGGGTTAAGTAGTGCTCAAGCCAGCGCTTATTACAATCAATCTATTAACTTAGTAGGATGGAATGCTTCCGGAGGCAATCAAATTGAAGCCATAATCAATCAAAAATGGATTGCTTTAAACGGAATAAATGGTGGAGAAACATGGATTGAAAATACCAGAACAGGTTTCCCAAGTCATGTTCCTTTGTCTACTGTTGCACCAGGAACATCAAGACCAATAAGATTATTATATCCAAGCTCTGAAATTTCAGGAAATACTGCAAATGTTCCGCAGCAAAGCGAATCTCAGGCTTTCACAAGTAAAATATTTTGGAATCAACAATAAAAGATATGAAAAAAATAAAATTGATCGTTTTAACGATACTATCGTTGGTGTCCTTACAATCATGTGTTGAGGATGATGCAGAAAATAACAGTAACGGTCCACACATCGTAGGCTTTAGAAACGCACAAGGTTCTTACATTTACACAGACAATGATGTAGACCCGGTTCAAATTGCTGAACCAATTAATTTATTAGGTGGTAGCAATGGTACTCCGTCCGAGGAAGATATAGTTATCCCTTTTACTATCGATCCATCCAGCACGGCAATCGCCGGTACTGATTATACTGTAAACATAACCGGAAACACCATTTCTTTACCGGCAGGTGCTGATTTTATTCAATTACCATTCACCGTAAATCCTGCAGTACTTCCGGGAAATGTCCCGAAAACTATTGTGGTTAGTCTTGGTCAACCTTTAAGTTCTAATGCCGTAATAGCTGACAATAAAAGAACCATAACCATAACAATTGCCAAATGTGAATCCGATTTAGCCGGAATGTACTCTTTAACAGTTACGAGACAAGATAACGGTGCCGTTTTCAATTTTCCAAACGAAGTAATAACCCAATTATCGCTGGGTGAATATGTAACTTCAACAACCGGACCTTATTTCGATTTAACTGATGATGGCGCACCTAGAAATGGCTTCATTTTTAAAGATGTTTGTCAATCTATTGTAATCGATGAACAATATTTAGGAGATTTCTACACAAACTTGGTGGAAGGAGATGCCAACGCAGGCGCTGTTACATTAGACCCGGTAACCGGAGAGGTAGTATCAATCACCATGAATTATTCTATCAGAGGTTTCTCAGCAGCACCAAATCGTAGGTATTTCACGGCTGTTTATACAAAACTTTAATAATTATTTTATGAAAAAAATATCAAATTATAAATATAACATCTTAGCAATACTTTGCCTAACAGCGCTATTTATTGCTTGTAATGATGATGTAGAAGATTTAGGAAGCAAAGTTAAACCTGTTTTAACTGCAGATGGACCAACCGCTATTACCGTTGCTGAAGGTCAAGATGCTGTCCTGTCTTTTAAACTAGATAAAGCCATAAACAAACCCATACAGTATAGGCTTGTTATGATAAATGATGAAAGTACTGCTACGGATCAACTTGACTATGTCATTCCGGGCTGTAGAAGCAACGATCCGGATTGTGTTGCTATTGAAGAAAATGGCGGACCGGTTGGCTATATTTTTGAAATCCCTGCCTATACTACTGAATACAGTGTAAATATCGCAACCATTTTTGATGACTTAGGAGAACAAACTGAAACACTAAAACTTCAAGTAATATCAAACAGAACACTACTCGGAACAGTTGATAATTTGTTTTTTGACATCACCATCACCAACTCCGTTTCTAATGACTTACATGTTAGATTAGATTGGGGCGGAACTTTCCAATCAGGTGGTGAAGAAATTGACAATTGCGATTTGGATTTAGATTTGGAATTATACAGCTCAGACTTTGATTTGTTAGATTTCAGTTATACCAACTGCCCGGAAGGCTTGATTCTAAGTACTGCAGATTTAGCTGATGGAACTTATTATTTATATGCAAGTCTTTGGACAACCGCCGGATATTTGGAAAATGTCAACATCCCGGCAAATATTCAATTTGTTAAACCGGGAACGGCTTTTAACCAAACTTACGATCTTTCCGGTTTCTTCCCGATGCAAGACGGTGGTTTAGATGATGGTAATCCAAACGCGGCCGTTGAATATACGATTATTAAGGCTGGGTCCATTTATACCATTACAAATAGCGATGGAGATACCGTGTTTCAAGGCAAACAATCAAACCACATCAAAAGCTCTAGACAAAAGAGTCGAAGATAAAGTTTTAAAACGCTTTCAAAACCACCAGTTTTCGCTGGTGGTTTTTTTATATCTTTGCGCCATGGAAAAAGAAAACCAAATCTTCGGAATCAGAGCCATTATCGAAGCCATCAGCGCAGGAAAAGAAATCGACAAAGTATTTATCCAAAGCGATGCGCAAAGCGAATTGATGCAGGAACTCATGAAAGCCATGAAAAAACACAGCATCAATTTCTCCTACGTTCCCGTGGAAAAATTAAACCGATTAACACCCAACAACCACCAAGGCGCAGTAGCCACGATTGCTCCAATCACTTTCGTGAAGTTAGAAACTTTAGTGGACAGTGTTGTCGAAAGCGGCAAAACGCCACTATTTTTAATTCTCGACCAACTAAGCGATGCCCGTAACTTCGGCGCCATCATCAGAACTGCAGAATGCACCGGCGTTGACGGAATCATTGTCCAAAAAACAGGTTCTGCACCAGTCAATGGCGATACCGTAAAAACTTCTGCCGGAGCCGTTTTCAATGTGCCCATCTGCAAAGTGGACCACATCAAAGATGCTATTTTTTACTTACAAGGCAGTGGTATCAAAACCGTAGCCGCTACCGAAAAAACAGAAGACAATATTTATAGCATTGACTTAAACCAACCCGTAGCCATCATCATGGGCAGCGAAGACCGAGGCATCAATCCATCAGTCTTGAAAATTGTAGATGAGAAAGCCAAATTACCCATGTTCGGAACTATCGGCTCCTTGAACGTTTCTGTGGCTTGTGGCGCGTTTTTGTATGAAACCGTAAGACAAAGACAGTAAGGAGCGAATGGCTTGGGATTAATCAGCTAACCATTTTCCCGCTATTCAATACAATAAAAAATGTCCCTATTCGGGACATTTTTTATTTCCATTACTATCGGGGCTAAACGGTAAATTATTCGATTGATTTGTTATCGTCTGTCGCTTCTTTAAAGTGATAAATATAATTGATGGTTGATGCCGGAATTTCTTCTTCAATTTCTTCTGGTTTTGGTGTATTTACGAAGTTTCCGTTGTCATCAAAATGCTTCATAAACATATCTTCCTCCGGATTGAATTCAGGTTTTTCCCAGTCATATTGAATCGTCTTTTTGTAATCGGGAGTTTTAAAAATAACAGCGAAAGCAAAACCGGTGATTAATCCGGCCAAATGACCTTCCCAAGAAATTTGCTTATCTACTTCGGGAAAAACATACCATATCATTCCGCCATACAACATTACCACTGTTAATGACAAAGCCATCAATCGGTAATATTGTGTCATCATGCCTTTGAAGAAAATAAAGGACACCAACACATAAATCAAACTGCTGGCTCCAATGTGAAAAGAGTTTCTACCTATAATCCAAGTAATAATCCCTGAAAGCAAAATCCCGTAACACAAAACCTTCAGTGAAACATCGCGATAGAAATAAATTAATGCTGTAGTCAAGATAAACAACGGAATAGAATTATTGGCAATGTGATTCAAATCACCATGCAAAAACGGACTAAACAAAACGCCTTGCAAACCCGAAAAAGTCCTTGGCAAAATTCCGTGTGAAGTCAAATCAATGTTAAAACTGTTTTCAAAAAAGAAAACCGACCAAATCAAAATCAGTAAAAAGCTTGGCACTATCCAAACCGATGGCGTAAACTTAAAATGGTGGTAATCGTTCATGGTTTTATTTTAAAACATACTTGTTGTCAAAAACACAGCCAAAATAAAAGTAGTGCTAATTTGTCATACAAATTTGAAAATTTGAAGATGAGATAATTTGAAAATTATCAAAATAACAATCTAATATAATTAAATTTGCACTATTCCCGACTTGAAAATCCTGACCATTTTCAAATCTTCAAATTGACACATTTTAAAATTAAAAATGGAAGCACCACTTGCCGAACGCATCAGACCGCAACGTTTAGAAGAGTACATCAGCCAATTGCATTTGGTGGGCGACAATGGTTCGTTGACCCAACAAATTGCCCGTGGTGTGATTCCGTCAATGATTTTTTGGGGTTCGCCCGGAACCGGAAAAACGACTTTAGCCCAAATCATAGCCAAACAAAGCAATCGTCCTTTTTATGAATTGAGTGCCATTAACAGTGGCGTAAAAGACATCCGCGATGTGATTGAAAAAGCCAAAACCAGTGGTGGTTTATTCACCGCCAAAAACCCCATATTGTTTATTGATGAGATTCACCGTTTCAGCAAGTCGCAACAAGATTCTTTATTGGCTGCGGTCGAAAAAGGTTGGGTGACTTTAATCGGTGCCACGACTGAAAATCCGAGTTTTGAAGTCATTCCCGCTTTGTTGTCACGTTGTCAGGTGTATGTTTTGAATCCGTTTTCTAAAGAAGATTTGTTGGCTTTGCTCAACCGTGCGATGAAAGAAGACCAAATCATTTCGGCTAAAAAAATAAAATTAAAAGAAACGGAAGCTTTATTGCGACTTTCCGGCGGTGACGGACGCAAACTATTAAATATTTTTGAACTCGTGGTAAACGCCAGCCCTGAAGGCCAAATTACGATTACCAATGACAAAGTTTTAGAATTGGTTCAGCAAAACACGGTACTTTACGACAAAACCGGCGAGCAACATTACGATATTGTTTCGGCCTTTATCAAATCGATTCGTGGCAGTGATCCAAACGGTGCAGTTTATTGGTTGGCCCGAATGATTGAAGGTGGCGAAGATGTAAAATTCATTGCCCGACGCATGTTGATTTTATCCAGTGAAGATATCGGCAATGCGAACCCGACAGCTTTTATCATGGCCAACAATACGTTTCAGGCCGTTTCGACTATTGGCAATCCGGAAAGCCGAATTATTTTGAGTCAGTGTGCGATTTATTTAGCCACATCACCAAAAAGCAATGCTAGTTATATGGCCATTGGCGAAGCCCAAGCTTTGGTAAAACAAACCGGCGATTTATCGGTACCGATTCATTTGCGCAATGCCCCGACTAAATTGATGAAAGAATTGGGTTATGGCGAAGAATACCAATATTCACATAATTACGCCAATAATTTTTCGGAACAAGAATACTTACCGGATGAAATTAAAAATACCAATTTCTACAAACCCGGCAACAATGCCCGTGAAAACGAAATGCGTACTTTTTTAAAGAATCGCTGGAAAGATAAGTATGGGTATTAATTGATAGTTTTAAGTCGCAGTCGCAGTTTTCAGTTCAATACTAAAACTTTACTTCTACTCTTTCCGACATCAATTTATCGTTTTGATAATATTCGAAAAACCAACTGCCATCTTTTGCAAAGAAAACCCCTTGTTGACTTCCTTTTGAGGCGATGAAATAATCTTTTAGAGAAGTATTATAAATTTTATACATCACTTTAGGTTCTGTATTAATCAATTGAAATCCGTTGGCAATAGGCTGAGCATACAATTGTCCGGAAACCAAAACTTTTGTGGGTTCAGTTGCCGGAATAGCCTTTTCTGAAGCAGTTCTAACTTCAGCCGGTTCGTCAATTTTTCCTAAGCTTTTTTCTTTAGGCTGACTGTCATTGTATTGGTAATTCAGTTGATCAAATGACTTGAAAGCTTCTCTTAAGGCTTCATTGTAGGCGGCAAAATATTCTTTAGTTCGGCTCGTACCAAATGCTGTCTCGAATACAACCCTATCATAGCAATCTTTCAAGACTACTTTTACTTTGGTTACAAACATAGTATTGTCTTCTGCCAAAGAAGCATAAAGTAAAGCACATCGGCTATTGGCTATTTCAACAGGTAATTCTTCGTTTGACAAATAAGATTTGAATTTATATTTCTGCAGTAAAAATTTTGTCGTCGTGTTCAATCGGTAACGATCATTTTCTTTTAAAAATTCGAACTTTATTGGCACTATTACATATTGATAATCATTGATGTTTTGCGAGTAAGAGGCAAAAGACAACAACAAAATCAGGGACAATACTATTTTTTTCATATTACAAAATATTTTTTAATTCCACTAAACGATTGATGGTAAGTACTTCGGGTATGTTATGGAAGTTTTTCTCATCAAACAAAATGGCTTGCATTCCGAAATCAATGGCTCCTCTGACATCAGCATCGATGCAATCGCCAATCATAATGGCATTTTCTTTATTGGTTTTGGCCAAAGATAGGGCAAATTCAAATATGTTTCGGTGTGGTTTTTTGACGCCGGCCATTTCTGAATTGGTTATCGTTTTAAAATAATTTCCCAATCCGGAATTGTTTATTTTTTTATACTGAACCTCAGCAAAACCATTGGTAATAATATGCAAATTATATTTCGGTGATAAATAATCTAAGACTTCAATAGCGCCTTCAAACAGCTGATTATTGTCGGGTAAAAAAGCAATATAATCATGTGAAATTTTATCGATAGCTTCATCTGAAATAGCATAACTCATGGCGTCAAAAGATTGCTTTAATCGTTGGTAACGCAATTCTTCATGCGTAATTTTATCTACTTGGTACAACTTCCAACACGCTTGGTTTATGGGTGCGTAAATTTCTATAAATTCGTCTGTATTAATAGATGGATGATGTACTTTAAAAATCTTGTCAAAGGCCAAAACAGAGTTTCTGTCAAAATCCCAAAGCGTATGATCAAGGTCAAAAAAAATATCGGTGATGTGTTTCATTTTAAAAAATGCCTTCGTCTTGAAAGCTCAAATAGCCGTTTTCGGTAATGATAATATGGTCGAGCACTTTGATATCCAATTGCTCTCCGGCAAATTTAAGTTTTTTAGTGATATCTCGGTCGGCATCACTAGCCAATAGTTTACCCGAAGGATGATTATGGGATAAAATTATTGCTGTCGCATTGTGCTCCAAAGCCATTTTGAAAATTAAACGCACATCGACTACAGTACCTGTGATTCCGCCTTTTGACAATTGTGCTTTATAAATCACTTTATTGGAATTATTTAAATACAACACCCAAAATTCTTCGTGCAACAATTCGCCAATGATGGGTTGCATAATGTCGAAAACCGCTTTGCTAGAAGTAATTTTTTGCAAGTCTACCGTTTCTTCTGCTCTTCTCCTTCTGCCTAATTCTAACGCTGCTGCAATGGAAACAGCCTTTGCCTCGCCTATTCCTTTGAATTCCATTAACTGTTTCTGTGACAATTTTCCCAAAGCATTGAGGTTGTTATTTACACTCGATAAAATTCTTTTACTTAATGAAACAGCGCTTTCATTCCGACTTCCGGAACCAATGAGAATGGCAATCAACTCGGCGTCACTTAAAACTGCTTTGCCTTTGAGCATGAGCTTTTCGCGTGGCTTATCGTCTTCAGCCCAATTCTTTATAGAGAAATTTTGTTCCAACGCAATACTAAAATAAAAGATTTATCGTTAGTTATTTAAACACTAAAAGTATGAAAACTTTTTATTTTTCGCTAATTTTACTTACATTTTTAACTTGTGGACAAAAAAATAATGATATCAATAATGGTGTTATTGAAGCAAAGCCCAACTCATTTGAAGAAAAACTAGCAGTGGCTGCGATTTCAATTATTGACCCGAATATTATTTACACACCAACTTATGTTGCTATAAAATACCCGAATGGCGATGTTCCTGCCAAAACCGGAGTTTGCACCGATGTTGTGATTCGGGCTTATCGAAAATTAGGGATTGATTTGCAAAAAGAAGTGCATGAAGATATGAAAGCCAACTTTTCTAAATATCCGACCAAATGGGGTTTAAAGAAAACGGACACCAATATTGACCACCGAAGAGTACCAAATCTGGAAACATTCTTTACTCGAAAAGGCAAAAAACTACCGGTTACCCAAAATCCTGACGATTACAAAACCGGTGAAATGGTCACTTGGATGATAAACGGAAAATTGCCGCACATTGGCATCATAACCCATAAAAAATCACCGGACGGCAATCCGATGATAGTGCATAATGTTGGTGGCGGACAAGTTTTAGAAGATTGCTTGTTTAGTTATGAAATTGTTGGGCATTTTAAATACGGAAACTGATTTGAAGATTAGTCAATTTAACTTCGTTCAGTTCAGGCTTTGCCCTCGGGTGAAGATTTGAAAATGATAAACTTAATTTTCAAATTAAGAAATTAAATTTTTCACCTCATCAAAGTTCAATCCGCCATAATTTCCTGAACTCATTAACAGCAACGCTGAATTGTTCAAATCATAGGAGAACAAAAAGTCTTTGAACTCCGCTGGATTGGTATAAATAATTAAATCATCTCGTTTGAACGATTGGGCGATTTGGTCATAAGTTACTTCCTCTAATTGTTTGATTTTAACGGCATCGGGAGAATAAAAAACCACGGCAACATCAGCTGCATCTAATGCGCCTTCGTATTCTTTTAGGAATTCGGCGTTCAAACTACTGTAAGTATGCAATTCTAAACACGCTACTAATTTTCTATCCGGATATTGCGATTTAACCGCTTTGGTTGTTGCGGATACTTTACTTGGCGAATGGGCGAAATCTTTGTAGGCTACTTTGCCTTTGCTTTCGGCAATTTTTTCCAAACGTTTGGATGCGCCTTTGAAACTGGCAATGGCTTCGTAGAAATCGGCTTCGTCTACACCCATATTTTGGCAAATCCATTTGGCGCCAGCTAAATTATTGAGATTGTGTGCTCCAAAAACTTCAATTGGCATTGGTCCTTCAGGCGTATCTAATAAAGTTGTTCCGTCTTTTACGGTATAGCTTGGCGTTTGATAAGGCAATCTTCGAATGGTATTGGTACTTTCTTCAGCTACTTTTTTAACAGTTTCGTCTTCTTCGTTATAGACTAGAATGCCGCCTTTGGTAATTTGGTTGACAAAAATTTCAAATTGCTCTACGTAGTTTTCAAACGTTGGAAATACATTGATATGATCCCATGCAATGCCGGAAAGCAAGGCTATATTAGGTTGGTACAAATGAAATTTTGGTCTTCTGTCGATGGGTGACGACAAATATTCATCGCCTTCTAAAACGATAAAATCATTGTCATGCGTGAGATGAACCATGGTATCAAAACCTTCTAATTGGGCACCGACCATGTAATCGACTTCGATATTGTGAAAATGCATCACGTGCAAAATCATGGAAGTAATGGTCGTTTTCCCGTGTGAACCACCAATGACCACTCGGGTTTTATTTTTGGATTGTTCGTATAAAAATTCGGGATAGGAATAAATTTTGAGTCCGAGTTCTTGTGCTTTCAACAATTCAGGATTGTCTGCTTTGGCGTGCATTCCTAAAATAATGGCTTCGATATCGGTTGTGATTTTTTCGGGAAACCAACCCATTTCGGCAGGTAACAATCCTTTCTTATGTAATCTTGATTTGGAAGGTTCAAAAATAGCATCATCGCTTCCGGTAACTTGATATCCTTTGTTGTGTAAAGCCAAGGCTAAATTGTGCATGGCTGCGCCACCAATAGCTATAAAATGAGTTCGCATGTTTTTATGACTTGTTTTTTTCTTGATAGGTTTCTAAGACTAATTTGGCTTTTTCGGGCTGGTTCATTTTGTTTTTGTACAAATTAGCCAATTTTTGATAAGAAGTTTTAGAACCGCCAATTTCAATGGCTTTTTTATAATTACTTTCGGCTTCTTTGTATCGATTAAAATATTCTGCTATGCGTCCTTTGGACAAATAGCCATCTACGAGAGAAATTTTGAATAACTCGTCTGAATATTTGTGTGCTTTTTTTTCACTTCCTCCTACTATTCCGGGTAATTCTAAATACAATTCAATTAATGCCCAGCGCGCTTCTATATGATTAGGATTGAGTTGAATGGCTTTTTCAAAAGATGATTTGATGTCATCAATCATTCCCAAAGCTTTGAATTTATTAGATTCTTTGGCTTTCATCCCAAGACAGCCACCGTATTTGTAATGATAATTGGCTTCAGATGGCTTGAGTTTCCTCAATTTGTCATAATAAAACATGGCATTAGTCCATGCTTTACTGGCGCCTTCAATGTCACCTAAATACTCTAAAGTTTTTAAATCACTTGGTTTTTCTTTTAGAATATTCTCAAAGATGGGTTTGGCTAAAGCATGCTTCGACTGGTGAAACAATTTCTCTGCTTTTTCAAAATCGGATTGTGAAAAGCCCATTAGTGGAAGTAAAAAGATGATTTTAAGAATAAGTTTCATTAAACACTTTCGGTTTTATAGAGTAACAAATATAGGTATTTTATAACATCTGCCCGATCTGAATTAACATATTAAACTAAAAGAATACTCTGATGAAAACCATTAAGCCTGAGTACCACAGATCCATTTCTGTTAAAACTATCTTTCAACAGCAAAAAAACACGATAAAGTGCATCTTTAAAATATCGTAAAATCCTGTTTTTAAACAACTTACAAGCGTGTTTTTTGACCATATACCTTTGTAAAATTCATAAAAACACTCGAAAAGTGGTAGTTAATCGATTTTTGAAGCAATACAACTAAAAAGATAACCATCTGAAAGTAGGCACTTTAAATTTGTATCAGTATTAACAAAGTTTAAAATTCATCGCCCTATGAAAAAAAACTACATACAAAGAGAGAATAGATTTTCACTAGAATTATTTTTTTCAAAAAAATACATCCTACTTCTAGTTGTGCTTTTACTTTTAGGAAGCCAATCTTCAACAGCGCAAACTGCCGGCCCAAACAATCCGAGTTCTGGGACTTTTATCCCCGGTGCCAATGTTGATTGGACAAATTCAGGTAACATCACTAATACTGGAGATACTAATTATGCCACAGCTATTTTTAGTGGTGCAGCAAATACCGATTATCTTTTAGGTAGCAATTATGGCTTTGCTATTCCAACAAGCGCTATCATAAATGGAATTGTAGTAAATATTAGAAGAAGCACTAGTAGTACAACTGGTGGTAGAGTTACAAGAGATAATGATGTTTATTTAGTAAAAAACGGAGTGATTGTTGGTGTTGACAAAGCTACGACTACTGCTTATACAACTTCATTAACTATCGCTACTTATGGATCTGCTACAGACACTTGGGGTAGCACTTGGACGCCTGCTGAAATTAACGCTGCCAATTTTGGTGCTGTACTTTCTGTAAATGCCAATAATAGTTTAACTGCTACTGTTGATTATATAAGGATAACTGTTCATTACACCATGATTGGTTTTTCTCCCTCTAGCGCTTGTATAGGCTCTAATGCCTCTGTAGTAATTACCGGAAATCATATTGCCGGTACCACCGTTGTAAGTTTTAACGGAACGAATGCCACTTTTATTCAAAACAGCAATACACAAGTAACTGCATCTTTACCGGCCGGAGCTACTTCAGGAACAA
Organism: Flavobacterium sp.; assembly: GCF_046293665.1. GTDB lineage: Bacteria > Bacteroidota > Bacteroidia > Flavobacteriales > Flavobacteriaceae > Flavobacterium. Next base: position 133,445 of record NZ_JBKBOL010000007.1, on the reverse strand, counting down.
TCTCCTTAACCACTACTCAAGGAACAGGAATCAGTTTAGGCACATTTACAGTTAATCCACTTCCTATTGTTGACCCAATAACCGGAAACACAACCGTTTGTCCGGGAGCCACAACAATGCTATCCAATACAAGTTTGGGAGGAAGTTGGAGTTCAGGATCAACCAATATCGCTACTGTAAATGCTTCCGGAGTTGTAACAGGAATAGCTTCGGGTAACACTATAATTTCCTATACTTTAACTGATGCAAACGGTTGCTCATCTTCCACTTCTATAAACATAACTGTAAATACTGCTCCAACAGTTAGTGGTCCTAGCCAAATATGCATAGGAAGCACTGCTCAATTATTGCCCAATTCAGGCGGTTCATGGATTAGCAATGATGTTACAAAAGCCAGTATAGATAATTCGGGAACAATAACCGGTTTGAGCTCCGGCTCTGTAACTTTCACGTTTACAGACAACAACACAACTTGTTTCAACACTACAAGCCCGATAAGCATTCCTCAACAAATGTTTATAGAAACACAACCAAATCCATCTCAAAATATTTGTGAAAATGGTTCAGCCTCAATCTCAGTTATAGTCAATGGTGATCTTTTAAACTACCAATGGTACAAAGGACCAACTGCTTTAATTAATGGCGGCACTATTTCAGGTGTAAACTCTTCTAATCTGATTTTTAATCTGATTACTCCGGCAGATTCGGCTACGGATTATTATTGTGTAATTAGTAATGGATGCGATACTGATTTAACTACTAATCAAGCTGCAATTAATGTAAACAGTCAGAGTGTTGGTGGAACTGCTTCCATTTCATTACCAAATGTTAGTCCGGTTGTTAGAACAACAACTGTATGTCATTTTGGTTCCGGAACTGTTTATTTAAGTGGTCATACCGGAGATGTTGTTCGTTGGGAATCTACTACCAATGGCGGTACTACATGGACACCAATTACGAATACGACTACTGCTCTTACTTACAGTAATATTACTCAAACAACCTTTTTTAGAGCAGTAGTTCAGAATGGTGTTTCTTGTAATTTGGCTTATTCTTATATTGCTTTAATTGATGTTATTCCAAATATTAGACCTACTCCTGTGACAGCAACTCCACAAACTATTTGTGTTGGCGGTTCTTCAGTATTGTATTCTGAAAGCGGATTTTCAACCAGTTCTTATTTAGCCAATGGCGGAACTTTTAGCAATGCCAACCCTGATAATTGGTTGGTAGATGGTTGTGGAAACTGTTTGAATGCCGGTGGAAGTAATACTGCAGAAGGACCTTTCAGACTGAGTGCAACTAATGGCGGAACTTATTCAGGAATTAACTATACTTCGATTGGAAAATTTGCTATAGCTAATGGAAATTTTAACTCCATTATGCAAACACCGATTTTTAATACTTTTGGATTGAGCTCAGCAAGTTTAAGCTTTAATCATGCATTCAATTTGCAAACCGGAGCTTCTGTTTCTATTGAGTTGTCTTTAGATGGTGGAACTACTTATACTGTTGTTTTGGCTTCTTTTACTGGAGCAAGCACCAGAACTCCTTATAATGCCTTTCCGAATCAAACTATTGATTTAAGTAGCTATATCGGGCAACCTAATTTAAGAATCCGATTTGTATATAATGGAACCGCTAACAGTTCATGGGCTATTGACAATATCTTAATCCCGGAAACGCCTTCTAATCTTACTACACAATGGGTTGATTCGATTACCGGTCAAGTAATTAGCAATACTTCATCTGTAAATGTAACTCCAACAGTTACTACAACTTATGCGGTTACTTCATTTTTAAATGGTTGTACCAGTTATGGCCCTGAAGGAACCACTTATATCACCGTAAATGTAAATCAAAGACCAACAGCAAATATTGGTCCGAATCAAACCATTTGTTCAGGTAGTCCGGCAACTTTTAGTATTGCTTTAACAGGTGTTGCTCCTTGGAGTATAACTTACAGCAATGGATCAACAACTACAACGGTAAACAACATCAATACTAATCCGTATGTTTTTAATGTTAATGGGATAACCACAAATCGAACATTTACAATCACTGCTTTAAGTGACTCAAGATGTACAGCAAATGCAGCCGGAATGACCGGATCAGCCGTAGTTACCGTTCTAAATGGAACCCCGGGATTATGGACAGGAGCTGAAAGTACAGATTGGTTTGATTGTAAAAACTGGGCTGGCGGAATGCCATCGGCTACTGTCAATGCTCAAATTCCGGCCGGTGCCGTGAGAATGCCACTTATTGATCCTTCAACCTCTAGTTTTGCTGCTTTGTATAGTAATATTGCCAGAGCACAAGATGTTATCATAGCCAATACAGCATCATTAACAATGGCTACCAACTCCAATTTATACGTTAGTAGAGATTGGAGAAACAGCGGAACATTTACACCGGGAATGGGAACAGTAACTTTTAATAGCGCAACAGTTAATCAGGTTCAAACTATAAATACCGGTATAAAAACCAACGAAACATTTTACAATTTAACGCTTAACAATTCTAATAGTGCCCGAGGAATCAGTTTGGTTAATCATTTTGAATTAACTGTTCAAAATCATCTGTCATTATTAAATGGTGATTTGCGCTTAACCGGCGAAGCACAAATAGTACAGAATGGCACAACTGCCAATCCATCGAGTGGAACCGGTAAAATTTTAAAAGACCAACAAGGAACACAAAGTAGTTATCATTACAATTACTGGTCATCGCCCGTTACTACAAATGGCACAAACTATTCCATTAGCGGTGTACTAAGAGATGGTTCAGATGCTGCCGTAAATCCTTTTAACCCAAGTGCTTTGAACTATGGTGCGGATGTTAATTTTGCAGACGGTGCCTTAACTTTTCCGGCCAAATTAAGTACCGGTTGGATTTATAAATTTACAAGCATTAGTACAGTTTATGCCGGATGGCAACATCTGGGAAGTACCGGAACTGCAAATCCTGGTGAAGGTTTCACTATGAAAGGAGTAACCGGATTAGGTTCGGCTTCGGCGGAACAGAATTATGTTTTCGTAGGCAAACCAAATAATGGAAACATAGGTTTAAACATTAGTTTGAATCAATCTTATTTGGTTGGAAACCCTTATCCTTCTGCCTTGGATGCTGACGAATTTATCAAAGACAATATTAAAGATGGAGATGGAAGAGCCGCAACCAATGTTTTTAACGGAGCGTTGTATTTCTGGGATCACTTTGGAGGACAAACTCATATTTTAGGTCAATATGTTGGTGGATATGCCACTTATACTTTGATGGGAGGCGTTGTTGCATTATCAAATGATCCTCTGACGGCTAATAACGGTGCAAATGGAACAAAAACTCCAAAAAAATACATTCCTGTAGCCCAAGGTTTTTTCATAGGAACAGGCACCACTACGGATTTGACCGGAAACAATCCAGGTTTAAGCACGCCTGTGACCGGAGGAACTATTACTTTTAAAAACAGCCAACGTGCTTTCAAAGCAGAATCGGTAGCAGACTCTCAGTTTTTCAGAACTCAGAATGGTTCAGAAAATGTAGACTCCGTTAATGACGAAAGACAGAAAATAAGATTACTATTTGAGGCTCCAAATCAATTATACCGACAAATTTTAGTTGGAGTTGATCAAAATTCAACCAATGCGTTTGATATTGGTTATGATGCAGCGATGATTGATTTAAATTCTGATGATTTATACTGGAATATAAGTAATGGGAAATTCACTATTCAAGCAGTCCCAAATTTTAATGCTGAACAAATAATCCCTATAGGAATCAAAACCTCTATTGAAGGATTAAGCAGGATAAAAATTGCTGAATTAGAAAACATTTCAGAATCAACGGCTATTTATATCCATGACAATGAAACAGGAATTGATCATAATCTCCGCAATAATGACTTTGTTATTTCTTTGCCAATTGGCGAATACAATAACCGATTTTCATTGCGCTTTTCCGGACAAACTTTAGGAGTAAATACACCAATAGAAAACAATCCTATTATCTATTTCACCAACAATGACAGTAGTCTTAATATTAAAAATACCGATTTAAATTTGAATTTAAAATCAGTAACCCTTTTCAACTTATTAGGGCAATTAATTTCAACTTATCCTATTGAAAACAACAACCAACAAGAGATAAAGATACCTATTATTAATATAGCAAGCGGAACATATATCGTTAAAATCAGCGATAATTCTAACAAAAATTTTAGCCAGAAAATTGTGAAAAACTAAAAGTCAATTCTTATTTATATAAATTATCGCTAAAGCGCTTTTTCAAAGTGCTTTAGTTTTTTCAGAATTGCTTTAAAAAAGCATGGATACCTGACAATTATTCATGAAAAAGCAGTATAATACTAAAAATAATAACAATACATTAAAATTGTTTAAAAACTAAATATTTACTAACATATTAACTAAAAAACAATGAATTACAGGCTAATTTCACTATATTTGATTGTCAAAATTAAATTGTTAAATGAAAATCGAACTAGTTTATGAAAAACAATTACAAAACAATATTTACTTGTTACTTAAAAGTATTCACAGTAGTCAAAAAAAGCTTTTTTTTATTTCTGTTACTAACCACAAGTTATGAAAGTTATTCTCAAGTAGTCATCACTAAACCGAACTTATCAATAAGCGTTTGTTCAGGTTACCCTTCAGGCTATAAAGTCCTTGGTGACATTGTTGTAACCGAAGCTGCCAATGGAAATTTCTCTGCCGCTACCAACCATGTAATCGACTTAGTTGCGCCAACAAATTTCGAATTTCTGGCAGGAACCGGAACAGTCGCATTTGTCGGTGGAAGAAACATAAGTGCTGCCGCTATTTCAGTAACCGCTAGTATGATCACAATAACATACAGTGTTTCAGGAACAAACAGAACAGACGCTATGACGATTAGTGGCATTCAAGTAAGGGCTACAAACACAGCAAGTACAGGAGATATCACCAGAAACACGACAAGAGTTGGAGTAACTCACGGTGCAATACTAGGATTAGTAAATGGTACAACTGTTACAAACACCCTAACATCCACTACCGGAACGGCCCCATCATCAGCTTATGCCGGAACCGATCAAACTTTAACAGCTTGCACAACTTCTACAACTTTATCAGGAAACACTCCTGCTGTTGGAACCGGAACTTGGTCAGTTGTAACAGGTACGGCTACAATTACAACCCCAAACTCTCCAACTTCTGGTGTAACAGGATTGGCTTTGGGAACATCAGCCACACTGAGATGGACTATTTCAAATGGCTCATGTGATAATTCTTTTGATGATGTTATCATTACTACCGCCTATGGCTCAAGCTGTTTGACTTATTGTTCTGTTGGAGGAAATACTCCTGCAACCTCTTATATCAGCAATGTTACTCTAAACACCATCAATCAAAACAATACTGCTTGGAATGGTTATATCAACTATTATCCAAGTATTTCAACTAATTTAATTCAATCCAACTCCTATACAATCAGCGTTACTATTTGGAACCAAACAACTTCGCAAAAGAACATCTCGGCTTGGATTGATTGGAATTTAAATGGTGTTTTCGATATTGCAACTGAAACCGTTTTATCAACAACTTCGACCGTTGCTGCTGCACAAAGCGTTACTGTCTCCAACACATTTACTGTTCCCGGAACAGCCGTAGTTGATTTGTCGAGACTAAGAGTCGAACTGGCTTTTAATGCAGAAGGTGCAGCAACTCCGTGTAACACAAATAGTCTAACTGATGCTCAGGATTATAAAATTAATGTACAAGCAATTTTACCTTGTAGTACGCCAACTGCACAAGCAACTAATCTGATTTTAACTCCGGGCGGAACCTCAGTTTTAGGAACATTTACGGCAGCTTCTCCTGCGCCTAATAGTTATTTGGTTATTAGAAATACTTCCGGAACAATTCCAACACCAGTAAATGGAACTACTTATACTATTGGAGGAACTGTTGGCGCTGGAAATACTGTAGTAGACATTGACAACGACACTACATTTACCGCTACAGGACTGACAATCAGCACCCAGTATCACTTCTTTGTATTCTCTTTTAACTCCTCTTGTACCGGTGGTCCTTTGTATTTAAACACAACGCCATTAAACGGAAACACAACAACTTTGTCTACAAATTATTGTATCCCTACCGGCAACTTAAACTGTACTACCAACGGAGATTATATTGCCAATGTAACTTTGAACACTTTAGTCAATAATACAACTTGCTCTTCAGCCGGATATACTAATTATCCTCCAACAGGAGCACAAACGACTACTGTAACTCGCGGAAACACCTACAATTTAAGTGTAGGAACAGGTATTGGAAATAAAAAACACGGATTAGCTGCATGGATTGACTTCAATCAAAACCAAGTTTTTGATGCTACGGAATACTTTACTTTTGGGAATGGCGTTATCGCTAACTCGATTAACACCATCGCAGTCGCAATCCCGGCAGGTGCCGCATTAGGTTCAACCAGAATGAGAATTAGATATGGTAGACAAACTAATATCACTTCATCATCAAGTTGTACAATGAATGGAACTTTTGGCGAAACCGAGGATTACACTATTACCATTATAGACCCTATTGTTTGTGTTGCTCCTACTTCACAACCTTCTTCCTTAATTTTAAATTCTACAGGAACTACAATAAATGGTAGCTTCACCGCCCCGAGTCCGGCTCCGAATAATTATTTAGTTGTTATAAACACTACCGGGACTACGCCAACTCCAGTCAATGGTACATCATATTCTATTGGAGGAACCGTTGGTGTCGGAAATACCGTTGTTGATAATGACTCTAATGTGACATTTTTGGCGTCAGGATTATCAGCTACCACAACCTATTATATTTTTGTTTTTGCCTATAATTCGTCTTGTACCGGTGGCCCAGCTTACAATACAACAACTCCTTTAAATGGATCAATTGCGACTATAATATCAAATTATTGTACTCCATCTGTATCCAACGGTAGAGAAGATGACAATTATTTAACTGAAGTTAGTTTTATTGGAACATTGAATGATGTTTCGAACTATTCAACTTATTCATCAACTCCACTAGGTTATCAGGATTTTACAAACTTGACGAATTTATGTCGTCAAGCCCAAGGATATGGTGTTAATGTTTCTGTTCAAGCCACCTACTCTTCCTTTATGAAGGCTTGGGTAGATTGGAATAAAGACGGAACTTTTGACAACACAACGGAGATGGTCTATAATTCAGGAACCATCTCAACAGGTTCAACCACTTTCGGATTCATTATTCCTTCCGGTCAAGCATTAGGCAATTACAGAATTCGTATTCGTGTCGATCTCAATGGCGGCTTAGGATCAACAACTTTTACACCATGTGGAAACCTCAATAACGGAGGTGAAACGGAAGATTACTTGTTCACGGTAGTAGCCAGTTGTAATGCTGCAATTACTTCTATAACTGACGGAAGAACTTGTGGACCGGGAACTGTTAATCTCGAAACTACCAGTGCTGTAGTTGTACCTACGGTATCTGAATTCAGATGGTACACCACACCAACAGGAGCAACATTAGTGGCCACAACAGCAACTGGAATTTGGACAACTCCATCTTTAAGCGCTACGACAACTTATTATGTAACGGCATACAATGGATGTGAATCGCTGACCAGAACAGCTGTAACAGCAATTGTGAGTCCGATTCCTACTCTTACTTATTTACCCGTTAATCCAACTTCTTGCGGTGAAGACGTTGGTGTTGAATTATCAGCCACCGGAGATGTAGAAGAAGTACATTTGATTAATGAAATGTTCAATTCAGGATTAGGCACTTTCACCAACACCAATATCACATCGAGTGTTCGTAATGCTGATACGCAATGGCAAAACAGAACAAGCACTTATATCCCAACAGCCATTTCAGGAGTGAACACTTGGTATCCTGCGGTTTCATCTGGCGTTACTGGTAATGGATTTGCCATGGCTACTTCAGACTTTGCTAACGCAATACCGTATGTACACAATCAAATTGCTTCATCAACTGTGAGTACAGTGAATTTCACCAGCTTAACTTTAAGTTTGAGATTGTTCTATTCTAGATATTTTATTGATGGTGCTTATCCGACAGATGAATATGCTACAATTGATGTTTCTACTAATAACGGTTCTAGTTGGATTGAAATAAAGCGCTTTACTGAAGACGTTGGAATCGGAACAAGATTTGAAACTTTAACTTATGACTTATCTGCTTACATTGGAGTGAATCAACTTAAGGTTAGGGTAAGATATTACAATAACAACTGGTGTGATGGAATAGCTGTAGATGATATTAAATTGTTTGGTAATAGACCGAATGTCAATTTAAATTGGGACACCACTATTCCGGCATTTACAGATGCTGCCTGTACCATTGCTTATGATCCTTTGACAACTGCACCTGTAATTTATGTAAAACCAACTTTAGCGCAATTAGAACTTGCCAGTTTTAATTTCAGTGTAAATGCTATTTTAGACAATGGGTGTTTAACTTCTCAAGTTATTACAGTAACAAATAAAACCAAAATTTGGAATGGAACAGACAGTCTTTGGGATGACGATGAAAATTGGATGCCATTGGGGAAACCCGACTCCAGCAACTGTATCATCATTCCCGACACGCCTCATGACCCAATCATTTCCGGAACAAATTATGAAGCTTATGGTAAAAACATAACTGTGAAAAGCGGAGGAAATTTGACCATCGAATCTAACAACAACATCACCATAACCGATGAAGTTCTTGTTAAAACCGGAGGACTATTTGACATAAAAAACAGTGCTAGTTTAATCCAAATTAATGACACCGCCATCAATAACGGATTTATAAAAATGACGCGAACAACACGTCCAATGACACGATGGGGTTATGTTTATTGGGGTACGCCTGTCGCAGAAAACATCTTTAGTCAAATCCCAAGCCAATTTGATTTGAAATACAGATGGCAATCCGGCACTTCAACTGGTGCGTGGATGAGTTTATCTTCTGTTGTTCCCGGACAAGGTTTCATTACCAGAGTAAGTAATATTGCTCCTTTTAGTACCGGTACAGGAACTATAGATTTTGTATTTCAAGGCACTCCGGGAAATGGGGCAGTAACCGTACCTGTTGATAGTTTTGACGCAAGCTCAACTGTTGCCGGTAACACCGTTTTACTTTCAAATCCGTATCCAAGCGCTATTGACGGAGAGAAATTTTTAAAATATGGTATATCACCAACAAGTCTTCCTGAAAGCAATTCAGAATTAGGAGGAACTTTATTCTTTTGGACATCAATTACATTGTATAACGGACTTGGTCCTTATAATGTTTTGGATTACGCTAGTTGGAATCTTTCAGGAGGTGTTGGAACAGCTCCTTCAACAGACCCTTCTAATGCAAGTTTAAAACCAAATGGAAAAATTGCAGCAGGGCAAGGTTTCTTTGCTCAAGTTTATGCTGATGGTAACATTACATTCAACAACAGCATGCGGGTAATGAATGATAATAACCAGTTTTTCAGAACCTCCAACTTCACTACTGATTCTGAAAATAGTTCTGAAAACAACAGAATCTGGCTAAACCTATACAGCGACAATACATTCCGACAGATGATGGTTAATTATAAGGCAGAAGCTACAAATGGTTTCGACACCTATTATGATGGTGTAAGCTTTACAAACAACGAGATAAACCTCTATTCTATTTTAAATGATAAAAGCTTGGCAATCCAAGGAAGAGCATTACCATTTGATGAAAACGATGTAGTTCCTTTAGGCTACAAAATCACTAATCCGGGTATGTATTCAATTGCAGTGGATGAATTAGACGGATTGTTTTTAGGAGATCAAACCATTTACTTGAGAGACAATTTACTTTCTATTGACCATAATATCAAACAAAGTCCATACACCTTTAATTCGGTTGCTGGTACTTTTGAAAATAGATTTGAAATAGTATATGTTACCAATGCCTTAAACGTAAACAATCCGGACAACAGTAATACTTTTGCAACAATTTCTAATAATACTATCAAAGTGACCTCGAGTGAATTTATTGAATCTGTTAAGATTTTTGACATTTCAGGAAAATTAATCAATCACTACAATCTGTCGAATGCATCAAAACAACTCTCAGACAGTTTCAATTATCCTAATGGCATTTATATAGCTGAAATCAAACTCGAGAATGATATAGTAGTGAAAAAGAAATTGATTCATTAAAACACTCATTTAACCCATAAAAAAAACGTCCCAATTGCTCGGGACGTTTTTTATTTGCAATCATGACAAATTTTAGCTAAAATCTTTTAAAAAATAGTACTTTAGAAAATCTTTAAAAGTTTTCCAACCTTTCTTAAGTTTTGTCACTCTATACAATAAAGAAAAAAAATTTTATGAAATATATATACACTACCATTCTATTCTTTATTTTTTCATTTGGCTTCACTCAAAACTTTGACAAAAACTGGGACAAGGTAATCCAACTTGAAAATGAAGGAAAAATAAAATCCGCCAACGAAATTGTAACAAAAATTCAATCTAAAGCTAATAGCACTAAAAACGAAGTGCAACTTATAAAAACATTTTTCTATTCTTCAAAATACATGCTGACTTTGGAAGAAGATGCTCAAAGAAAAATAATTCTCAATCTTCAAGACAGAATTACCAAAGCTCCAATTGCTTCAAAAGCAATCCTTAATTTAATTTATGCACGATGTTTAAAATCATATCTAGACAAAAATCAAAATAAAATCTATAGCCGAACTAAACGAGACACTATTGAAATTAGAGATTTTATCACTTGGAGTTTAAATGATTTTGAAAGTCAAATAAACAGTGCCTACACTAATACTTTAAAAGAAGTTGAAATATTAAAAAATACACCCTTAAAACAATATGATCCTATTTTTGATTACTTCCAAATAGAAAAATTCAACAACACTACATTATATGACTATTTAATACGGGCGAATATTGATTACTATATTCAAAAAATCAACCACTGGGAAATGCAAGATTTCCAATTCTCGAATTACAATATGAATTTATTGGGAAATAACGAAGAATTTAATTCGTTAAAACTAACCAATATAAAAAGTCCGTCTGTAACAAAAGTACTCGAGTTATATCAAAAAGCAAATCTAAAAACAACTCCATCTGAACTCGAATTAGATCGTCTATTATTTTGCAACAAATATATAATTAAGAAAGACCATGAACTTTTAAAGAGACTTGACAATTTACAAAAACAATCAAAAGACAACCATCTAACCCAAAAAATCCAACTTGAGAAAGCTATACTATATAAAAATTCAGCTTCAAAAAAGGATTTTAAAAATTACAACGCTAAAGCTTTAAGTATCTTGGATAGTATCATAGCTATTCCAAACAAATCAAATGCAGTCAAAAAAGGAATTCAGCAAAAAAATTGGATAATCTCGAAAGAGCTTGACCTAAACATGTTGCAATATACTTACGAGAAAGAAAAAACGAGAGCACAAATTCATTTCAAAAATGTAGATTCAATACAGATCTCATTTTACAAAGTAAACAGCAAAATTTTCCATGCCGATTTGACTAATGATAGTATAGTAAAAAATCACAAATCCAAGAGCAAAAAAAACATCTCTAAGAAATATTATTTACCAAACCAAAAGGATTATTTCAACTACAGCACAGAGGTTCTTTTTCCCGAACTAGAATTGGGAAATTATATTGTTTTAGTTGAAGACTTGAGCGAAATAAAATCGAAATCAATCTACAAAAAAATCACCGTAACTAATTCAACACTGTTGAGTTACCAAAAAGAAAATAAACTGTATTTTCAAACTATCCACAGAAAAACAGGCCAACCAATTGTCGATTGTCAAATAAAAAGTGATTATTTCGATTTAAAAACAAACGAAAAGGGAATTGCCTTTTTTAAACTTGACCATCAAAAGAAAGACTATAAGTTTCAAGATAAAAAAATTGCAGTAATCCATCTAAATGACACAATTCAGGTACTCGGCAACTATATTAGACAATATTATTCAGATTACGACTCTGAAATTGAAGCCAAAGTAAATTTCTATCTCGATAGAGCAATATATCGTCCGGGTCAAACAGTTTATTTCAAAGGCATTGCGACACAAACGTTGCATAATGAACAAAAAATATTGCCCAATTTTTTACTAAAAGTCATTGTAGAAGATGCCAATGGAGACGAACTCAAATCATTTGAACTAACTACTAATGAATTTGGATCTTTTGTTGGCGAATTTGTACTGCCAAAAAATGGCATAACCGGACAATACAATCTAAGTATTGAAGAACCAGATGATTACGAAAAAGACGCGCTTTACAATACCATATTGGAAGAGCATCCTATTTGGGACAATGGAGAAATGAATGACTCTTATACGTATTTTAGTGTAGAAGAATACAAACGCCCTAAGTTTGAAACCAAATTTGAACCCGTTACAGAAACTTATACCGTAAACCAAAAAATAAAAGTTGTAGGAATAGCGAAAGCCTTTGCAGGAAGTAAAATATCCGACGCTAAAGTAACTTATACAGTTGAAAGAAAATCGTTTAACAATTGGAGAGATGATTGGTCAAATGATGAAGAAACACTAGTTTCATCGGAAACAAAAACCGATGCTGATGGTAAATTTAATATTGAATTCGATGCCATTCCGGCTAAAGATTATCCCAGAGAGAATCTGCCAACGTTTAACTATGTAATCACAGCCGATGTAACTGATAATAATGGAGAAACTCACTCAGCAAATACCATTGTTAAAGTAGGTTATCACACTTTAAAATTAGAAGTATTGATACCTTCCATCTTGAACTCCAATGAAAAAGGAAACATGTTGATAAACAGTACTAACCTCAATAATCAATTCATTCCCGTAGAAGGAGAAATAAAAATATATTATCAGAAAGCATTCCTTAATAAATTCAAAAAAAGAGTTTTCAATCAACCGGAAATAAAATCTATTTCTGATTCAGATTTTGAAAAACTGTTCCCATATGAAAATAATGAAGAAGCAACTGAGAGTAACATCAATGGATTATTAGTTTACACAAAAAAAATCAACACTGCAAAGGAAAAAACGCTGCCATTAAATTTTATTTCTAATTATAAATCAGGGCATTACAAAGTAGTTTTTTCAGCCAGTGATCAATTCAATAATCCGATTGAAACCTCAACTGATTTTCAACTTTTCCAAAAGAAAACTAATAATGTTCCAGAAAACAGTTTGGTAACAATCGAACAAGTCAACGAAAATCCGATAAAAGATGGCTTTGCCAAAATATTGATTAAAACCGCTTTACCGGAATTGAATCTTTCGCTTAGTGCCCATTTTCAAGACAGTCTCATATACGAAAATGATATTATGGTGAAAAACCACCAACAAGAAATTAGAATCCCAATTGCAAATTATGTGCGCAAAGGATTTAAACTCACCGTTGAAAATGTATTTGAAAATCAATATTTTAGAACAGATAAAATAATTGTACTTAAAGAAGATGTTCCCAAAATTAGTTTCGAAATCGAAAGCTTCAGAAATAAATTAGAACCGGGAAATGAGGAAAATTGGTCTTTCAAAATCAAAGAAAACAATGCTAAATTAGAAGCTGAAGTCTTGGCTTCTATGTATGATGCTTCATTAGACCAATTTAAAACTACCCAATGGAATACCTTGAAAAATAATGAGAGAATATCTCATAATTACTATGGCAAAACAGAGCTTAGCAACGGGATGCAATATTTTCAAATAAACTATCAGAATCAAAACAATAAAAGATTCGAATATCAAAATGAAAGTACCCAACTAATGTGGTTCGGTTTTGACATAAACAATACCAACAATCCAAGTGTTCTCAAGGAATACCAAAAGCAAATTACCAAAAAAGCAATAAAACCAACCAATTCCAAACTAATAACCGGAATAGTTTCGGATAGAACCGGACCGTTACCCGGAGCGAACATAGTTATAAAAGGAACTAACAGAAGTACCCAAGCTGACTTTGATGGCTATTACGAAATTGAAGCTGCCGTTGGCGAAGTACTCATTATTTCTTTTACAGGTTATAATAATAGAATTGCAGTTGTAAACACCAATGAAATAAATGTAAACTTGATAGATGGCGGTGTAAAATTAGATCAAGTAGTAGTAGAAGCATATAGAAACACTACTAAATCATCAACGATAGTCGCGCAAGCTACGGTTAATTCTGAAACTATTGAAAACCGACCAAATGCCTCATTTATTCAAACATTACAAGGTCAAATAGCCGGTTTAAACATAACCACAGGAACAGGTTCACCAGGAAGCGGAACTAGTATTATAATAAGAGGTGTTGGTGCAATTACTTCAAATTCAGAACCATTATATGTGGTAGATGGTGTTCCAATCTCAAGAGATGCATTTTTAAAATTAAATCCGAATGACATTGCAGATGCCAAAGTACTTAAAGACGCTGCTGCGACAAGCATTTACGGCAATAGAGGAAGCAATGGTGTAATTATTATCAGTACCCTAAAAGCTATAGAAGAGTTAACCCAAGTTAAAACCCGAACCAACAGAAACGAAACCGCTTTTTTCTTTCCTCAAATTCGAACCGATAAAGAAGGGAAAATAAGTTTTAAATTCAATGCGCCTGAAGAACTAACAGAATGGAAACTTCGCTTATTAGCACACAATAAAAAAGCACTTACAGGCTATTTAGAAAAAAGTGTGGTAACCCAAAAAGAATTAATGGTTTTCCCTAATATGCCAAGATTTTTTAGAGAAAATGACACTATCGTTATTTCGGCAAAAGTGGCTAATCTAACTCCCGAACTCAAAACCGGCATGGCCATTTTACAACTCTTTGATGCTACAACTATGGAAAACATCGATACCAAAACAAAGAATATTGATGCTATTCGCAACTTTACCATTACGCCTTCCGGCAATAGTGTTGTGAGTTTGAAGATAACAGTCCCGCAAGGTTTACAAGGATTACAATACAAAGTAATTGCCAAAGCAGGGAATTATTCTGATGGTGAAGAAAGTATTTTGCCGGTATTGACGAATAACATTTTAGTGACCGAAACGATTCCGGTTTGGGTCAGAGAAAACAGTAAGAAAGAATATGTGTTGACTAATTTAAAAAACAACACTTCCGCTACATTGCGCCACCATTTGTTTACTTTGGAATACACGAGTAATCCAACTTGGATTGCTATTCAATCTTTACCTTATTTGATGGAATATGAACATGATTGTGCCGAACAATTATTTTCTAAATATTATGCCAATGTCTTGGCCTCAGAGGTTATCAATAACAATCCAAAAATAGCCAACGTTTTTGAACAATGGAGAAAATCAGGAAAACCAATTTCTAAATTGGAACAAAACGAAGAGTTAAAATCGTTACTTTTAGCCGAAACACCATGGATGAATGATGCCCAAAGTGAAGAAGAAAAGCGAAAAAATATGGCTGTACTTTTCGATTTAGAGAAAACCAAATCCAATGAAGAAGCCATCCTCCATAAAATAAAAGAAAAACAAAAACCTTCCGGTGGCTTTGCTTGGTTTGATGGCGGAAATGAAAACGAATACATTACAAGACACATCCTCAGTGGATTAGGACATCTTCAAAAGTTAAAGATTAAAAAAGAAACCATCGATAGCTTCACCGGAATTACAAAAAAAGCCATTAATTATTTAGACAATAAATACTTGGATAACAATAATATTTCAAAAGATTATAAAATTTGGAATACACAATATGCCGATTTACATTATTTATACATGAGAACATTTTATTTAGAAAGTAATCCGATAAACGAAAAAATTAAAGCTATCTCAACCAAACAGTTGCAAAGTATAAAAACAGATTGGCGAACTTATTCCATTCATAACAAAGCACTAGCCGCAATGGTCTTAAATCGATTCGGAGATAAAACTACGGCCAAAAAAATCATCGAAAGCCTGAAAGAAACATCAGTCGCAAATGAAGATTCAGGGATGTATTGGATTGAAAATAAAACCGGTTGGTATTGGTACCAATCACCAATAGAAACCCAAGCGTTATTAATTGAAGCATTCGCCGAAATCACTAATGACAATAAATCCGTTGAGGCAATGAAGGTTTGGCTTTTGAAAAACAAACAAACCAAAAATTGGGAAACCACCAAAGCTACTACTGAAGCAATCTATGCATTATTATACCAAGGAAGTGATTGGTTATCGGTAAAAGACAATACCAAAATAAAAATTGGCAATAATAAAATCCTAACCACAAAACTAACAGAAAACGAAAAAGAAGCTGAAACCGGTTATGTAAAAATGAATTGGAAAGCTGATGAAATCAATAATGATATGGCAAATGTTTCTTTTGAAAATAATTCGAAAGTACCCAATTACGGTGGTATTTATTGGCAATATTTTGAAGATTTAGATCAAATAAAATCGAGTGATAAAAGCGTAATGTCCGTTACAAAAGAATTGTACCTAAAGAAAAACACAAATGAAGGGAAACAATTGGAAAAAATCACTTCCAAAAATCCTTTGAAAATTGGCGATTTAGTAACGGTAAGGTTGGTGATTGAAACCAAAGAAGATATGGAATTCATACATTTAAAAGATATGAGAGCTTCTTGCTTTGAGCCGGTTGACATACTTTCTAAATATGAATGGAAGGAAAGAACCAGTTATTATAAAAGTACGAAAGACGCGGCAACCCATTTCTTTTTTGATAATGTAAACCAAGGAACTTATGTGATTGAATATGACATTCGAGTAAACAACAAAGGCGATTTTTCGAACGGAATTACAACCATAGAAAGTATGTACGCGCCTGAATTCACTAGCCATACTAAAGGTATCAGAATCAAGGTAACTGAATAAAAAAAAAACGTCCCAATTGCTCGGGACGTTTTTTTAATATATAAACTAAGGTGAAATTATTTAATCAAAGTCATTTCATCAACAATGTGCTTTGCTCCTGAGAAATTCTCAATTACCCATAACACATAACGAATATCAACATTGATGGTTCTTTGTAATTTACTATCAAAGATTACGTCACCGGCCATAGCTTCAATATTTCCGTCAAAAGCCAAACCGATTAATTCGCCTTTACCATTCAATACCGGTGAACCTGAATTTCCACCTGTAATATCGTTATCCGTCAAGAAATTCACGTGAAGACTTCCGTCTTTATCAGCAAATCTACCGTAGTTTTTAGCTTTATTCATCTCCAAAACTTTAACCGGCAAATCAAACTCTTGGTCACCTTTTTTGTATTTCTTAACTTGACCGTCAAGCGTAGTGTAGTTGTTAATTTTAGCATCATTGCGTTTATCCGCCGGTAACGAACGTACTTTTCCGTAAGTCAAACGCATCGTTGAATTAGCATCAGGATATTTGATAGAAGCAATTTTTGACTCTCTTAAACCTTCTACTAATAATCGGAATGAAGCACTGTAATCATTTTGTGCTTTAGTGATTTCGTCAGATTTTGAGTTGAAATGAGTAATCATATCATTTGACAATACAAACAAAGGATCATTTTCTAAAACACCTTGACTAGGAATAACCAAGAATGCTTTAATTCTGTCTAGAGAAGTAAAAATACTCATGTCGAAAGCCGCATTTACATATTTTGTAAAGTCGTTGTTGTTTTCGTCAGCAATCTTTTTTACTGCAGGCGCAATTGCATAACCGGTTGATTTAGTAGCATACACTTTCAATTGCGCTGCCAATAAATCTCTTTCTGCCGGAACATGTAATTCTTTGTACATTTCAGTAGCCATTTCCTCAATAGCCGGAGCCATTTGTGCACGTTTAGCTGCATCTGCTTTAACGTAATTCTCAAGTTGTCTTCCTAAAGTTCTTCCGATGGTTCCAAAAGAAGTAGTTCTGAACAATTGTGTTAAATAGTTATCATGTCTTGATTTCTCATTGGTCAAAGCGTAAAACTTATTGATATTGGAAACTACATTACCATATTTAGCCTTGTTGGCTGGTTTGTTTGCCCAAGTATTGAATTTAGCTTCTTGAGCTGCTTTTGTTTTAGCGGTACCAAATTTGGTCAAAGCATCAATCATTCCTTGACGGTTTTTCCAATAATTTGCAGTTGAAGCATACTTTGAAGCATAAACCAAGTTCAATGCATCACTTTGGTCCATGTATTTTTTCATGTTGTCCATACCGGTTTTAGCACCTTCAACCCAAGCAGGATAAGCAAATTTTACGTTTTGCTCAATTCCGCTAGCTGGCATCCAACGGTTGGTTCTACCAGGATAACCTAAAATCATAGCAAAGTCATTTTCTTTTACACCACCAATATTAACCGGTAAATAGTGTTTTGGTTGTAACGGAACATTGCTTTCTGAATAATCAGCCGGATTTCCGTCTTTGTCAGCATATACTCTAAACATAGAGAAATCGGCCGTGTGACGTGGCCATTCCCAGTTATCAGTATCACCTCCAAATTTCCCTAAACTTTCCGGTGGCGTTCCTACCAAACGAACATCTTTGTAATCTTGGTAAACGAAATAGTAATATTCATTGCCTTGGAAAAAAGGACGAACAGAAACGGTGTATTTTCCACCGGCATTGTTTTCTTTTTCAATTTTAGCGATTTCAGCATTGATGGCTTTTTCTCTATCTGCTTCGCTCATTCCAGGCGTAACAACTGCTAAAATACGTTTGGTACAGTCATCCATTCTTACGAAAAAACGAACAAACAAACTAGCTGGTTTGATTTCCGCTTTTCTGTTTTCTGCCCAAAAACCATCTTTCAATAAGTTTTTCTCAGCAGTAGATAATTCTGCAATCGCGTCATAACCACAGTGGTGATTGGTTAAAACCAAACCATCTTTAGAAATAATTTCCGCAGTACAACCTCCGTTGAATTGCACAATAGCATCTTTCAAACTGTGATTGTTGATACTGTAAATCTCTTCGGCTGTCAATTGCAAGCCCATTTTTTGCATGTCTCGGTGGTTCAATCTTTCGAGAAACATCAAAAACCACATTCCTTCGTCAGCTTTTACACTCGTTGGAACAAGCATGATAGCTGCAATCAAGGATAAAATAATTTTCTTCATTGTTATGTTATAAAAGTTAATAGTCTGAATGTTAATAGTCTATCTGAAAAAAATACTTGTTATATCAAATAGTCTAAAAACGACTGCGAAGATACTTTTTTTTGAGGAAATGAATTTAAAATTTTGTTAAAAAACTACAACGATATAGTGATTGCATATCTTAATTAATTGTTCCAGCATAATGACATAAGGTTTCTCTTTAAAAATTATTTTTTTTACTTTAGCCCAATAAACCTTACTCATGAAAAAAATTATCTCTTCATTACTTTTATTTTTTGCTTTACAAGCATTCTCACAAGAAAAAACTTCTATTGAACTGAATTACCCAATTCCATCCGGCGACAACTTTATAAGCAACTATGATGGTTTGGTTGATGTGGGTATAAAATATAGATTTTCAGACAAGGAAGCTTTTGCCTTTGGTGTTTCCTTAAATGCCAATTATTTAACTTATAGCTTAAACGGTTCTGATATTAGTTTTAAAACTAAAAATTATAATTTTCAACCTCGAATATTTGGTGAGCTTAAACTAAAAGGCATTCCGAGATTACATCCTGCGCTTGGTTTAGGCTATACTTTTATGCAATTCAATTCGAGTGGTAGTGCTTTTGATGAAGAAATAGGCGAAATCAATAGTAATGAGTCAGAAAGTTTAAGTGGCTTAAATTACAATATCTCTTTTTCCTTTGACATTACTAAAAAAGTGTTTGCACAAGTTCAGTATGATGGCATAAAATTGAGTAGTACTCCTGAAGGTGTTCCGGACTCCAAATACAATACAACCGCCAATTTCATAAAACTAGGTTTAGGATACCGATTTTAATTTCTATAACCACAAAAAAATCCCGCCATTTTTGACGGGATTTTTTTATTTATATACCATGACTATTTTCAGGTTCTTGGGTATCTACATTGAGCATCTCCCAAAGCTTATCTTTCAACTCCGTCAAACCTTGATTGGCTACCGAAGAAATAAACATATAAGGAATTCCTTTAAAGTCTTTGTCTAATTGTTTGCGCATTTCTGCTTTTAATTCGTCGTCTAACATATCGCTTTTGGAAACCACAATTAAACGGTCTTTATCGAGCATTTCCGGGTTGTAACGACGTAATTCATCTAACAAAATTTCATATTCCTTTTTGATATCATCCGCATCGGCCGGAACTAAGAATAACAAAGTTGAATTTCTTTCGATATGTCTCAAAAAGTAATGTCCTAGACCTTTACCTTCGGCAGCGCCTTCAATGATTCCGGGAATATCTGCCATCACAAAAGACTTGAATTCTCTGTAAGCAACAATGCCTAAATTTGGTTTTAAAGTCGTAAACGGATAATCGGCAATCTTGGGTTTGGCAGAAGTGAGCACTGATAATAAAGTCGATTTTCCGGCATTCGGAAAACCTACTAAACCAACATCGGCTAAGACTTTCAACTCTAAAATCACGTCCAATTCTTCCGCCGGCATTCCGGGTTGGGCGTATCTTGGTGTTTGATTCGTTGAGCTTCTGAAATGCCAGTTGCCTAAACCTCCTTTACCTCCTTTGATCAAAATTCTTTCTTCGCCATGTTCCGTGATTTCGAATAAAATCTCATCGGTTTCTTTATCTCGAACAACGGTTCCTAAAGGCACTTCGATTATTTTATCTTCTCCATCATGACCCGTACTTCTTGAACTTCCTCCATCGCCACCGTGTCCGGCTTTGACGTGACGGGCAAATTTTAAGTGAAATAAGGTCCACAGACTTTTATTTCCTTTCAATATAATATGACCGCCGCGACCTCCATCACCACCATCGGGTCCACCTTTTTCAATAAATTTCTCTCGGTGTAGATGCGAAGAACCCTTTCCTCCTTTTCCGGAAGAAACATAAATTTTTACGTAGTCTACAAAATTTCCTTCTGTCATAATTTCAGTATTCAGTCTCAGTATTCAGTCTCAGTTTCGCTATTTAATTTACAACTTTCTGCAAACTGCGACTGGGACTGTCAACTTATTTCACTCTTTAATCGCTTTCACAAGCACTTTATCAATCTTTACGCCATCCATATCGATGACTTCTAATTCAAATTTGTTCCAAATGAGTTTCTCACCTGTTTTGGGAATATTACCTAATTCGGTCATAATTAAACCGCTAAGTGTGGTTACATCATAGTCATTTATCAATTCATCCATATCGAAATACGTCAAGAAATCGTGTAACGAATAATGTCCATCAACCAACCACGTTCCGTCTTCTCGGGGAATTAATTTGAATTCATCTTCATAAAAATCGGCGGCATCACCTACCAAAGCCTCTAAAATATCATTCAGCGTAATAATCCCTTGGAAAACACCATATTCGTCGGTTACCAAAGCATAATGCACTTTTGATTTTTTGAAATTTTCCAACGCTTTATACGCTGAAGTATGCTCAATCAAATACACCGGATCTTTAGTAATATTTTTTAAATCGAATGGCCCTTTTTCAAAACTGGCAAACAAATCTTTCAGCAAAACGACTCCCACAACATCATCCAAATTCTCATGACAAACCGGATAAACCGAGTGCAATTCGTCTAACACTTTAGCCTTTAATTCTTCGATTGTATCGTCATAAGAAAGATATACAATCGATTTTCGATGTGTCATTAAAGAGTTTACTTTTCTATCTCCAATGTGGAAAACACGTTCCACTATATCTTGTTCAATCTCTTGTACTTCGCCACCTTCAGTTCCTTCTTTGATAATGGCTTTGATTTCTTCTTCGGTTACTTTCCCGTCGGCAGTTGGTTTAATTTTTAAAACATCTAAAATAAAATCCGTTGAAACCGTCAGTAACCAAATGAACGGCATAGTAACTATAGATACCATTTTCATTGGAACCGCTACTGCTTTGGCAATGGCTTCGGGATAATTCAACCCTATTCTTTTGGGCAATAATTCGCCTAAAACCAAAGAGAAAAAGGTCAAAATAACCACCACAATTCCCACCGCAACACTATGACCAAATGGTTTTAAAAATTCAAAACTCTCAACAAATAGTTGAACATCTGAGGTGATTTTATCGCCCGAATAAATACCGGTCAAAATTCCGATTAAAGTAATTCCGATTTGTACGGTTGATAAAAATTTATTGGGAGAATTGGCTAAGTCTAAAGCGACTTTAGCATTCGTATTTCCTTTCTTCGCCGCCGTTTCTAACCGGTTTTTGCGTGCCGATATCAGAGCTATTTCCGACATCGAAAAAACACCGTTTAACAGGATTAAAAAAAGAATAATGAGTATCTCCATTTTGAGTTATAAGTTATAAGTTATAAGTTATGAGTATATAACCTTCTAACCAAAAATTTCAATTATAAATTGTCTATTACTTTGCTTAAACGCTCTGTTACTTCTTCGATTGAACCAATTCCGTTTACGGCGTGAAACTTACCTTGCGCATCGTAATAATCCATCAAAGGTGCGGTTTTTTCGTTGTATTCTTGGTAACGGTTACGGATTTTTTCCTCATCTTGATCATCTGGCCTGCCCGAAGTTTTTCCTCTTTCCAACAAGCGCTGCACTAAAATTTCATCATCAGCTTCCAAAGCTACCGTAGCGGTGATGTTTTGTCCTTTTGATGCTAAGAATTTGTCCAAAGCTTCTGCTTGCGCAATGGTTCTCGGGAAACCGTCAAATAAAAATCCTGCACATGTTGGGTTTTTATCCACTTCACTTTGCAACATTTGAATCGTTACTTCATCGGGAACCAAATCACCTTTATCCATGAAAGTCTTGGCTAATTGGCCTAATCCAGTATTATTTTTAATATTAAATCTGAAAATATCTCCTGTAGAAAGATGAGTCAAATTGTATTTTCCTTTTAAAAATTCAGCTTGTGTGCCTTTTCCTGCACCTGGTTTTCCGAAAAGAACGATGTTAATCATTTTAGTAGTTATGAGTTATGAATTATAAGTTATGAATTAAATATCAGCTTGTTACGATTATTCTTTAACCGATAACAGATAACTGACAACTTTTTATTGTGCCAATTGGTAAACGTCGGGCAAATTTCTCCCTAAACCATCGTAATCTAAACCGTAACCAACGATGAATTTGTTTGGAATTCTGATCCCAACGTAATCAATTTTGATGTCTTTTTTATAAGCCTCCGGCTTGAAGAATAAGGTCGCTATTTTTAAATGCTTCACTTTTTTTTCTTTGAAGATGACTTTTAATTCTTCGATAGTGTTTCCTGTGTCAACGATATCTTCTACGATTACCATCGTTCTACCTTCTAAATCTTGATTCAAACCGATTAATTGTTTTACATCATTCGTGGTTTGCGTGCCTTCATACGAAGCCATTTTCACAAAACTCACTTCACACATCCCGCGATACTTCTTCATCAAGTCACTCAAAACCATGAAAGCACCATTCAAAACACCTATAAAAACCGGAACATCGTCAAAAAAATCGTCGTCCATTTGCTTGGCCATATTTGCAATCGCAAAATCAATTTCTTCTGAAGAAATAAACGGCTCGAAAGTTTTATCGTGTAGGTGTATCATTTTGGATTGAATTTTAAATAAGGTGCAAATTTACGCAAGTATTAAGTATCAAGTAGCAAGTATTTTAACTTTTTTGCAAAATTGGTATATTTACGAAATGAATCCCGATTACTATAAAACCATCGCCAACAGTACAGCTCATCGAAAAAGCAGAGACGATAATAAGAATTTTGTCTTTCAAAACCCTGAATATTTAAAAGATTTACTCGAAATCAGCTTTAACACTAAGGATAAAAACCACCACAAAGCTTGTTGGATTTTAGAATTGGTTTTTGAAGAAAAGCTTGAACTAATCCAACCTCATCTGGAAGATTTTTGCCAAAATTTAAAGTGCTATACTTCTGATTCTGCCATCCGTTCTTTGTCGAAAATTTGTTTGTTTTTGGCGCAAAGTAAAAAAATAACCTTAACCGAAACCCAAGAAGAAAAGATTATCGAAGCTTGTTTAGACTGGCTGATTCAAACCGACAAAGCTGCTAATGCTGCTTACAGCATGAGAGCTTTATACTATTTGGGTAAAAAATATTCCTGGATAAACGAAGAATTGAAACTCATTTTATCCCGAGAATTCGAAAACCAAACACCCGGATATCGCTCCGCAGTGAAAGACCTTTTAAAACGATTGCGATAGTTTTACGGATTACTTATCTTTGCGCCACAACTACAACAACACTATGAATTACTTTTCCTCCGATTTTAAACT
Source organism: Flavobacterium sp. (assembly GCF_046293665.1). GTDB lineage: Bacteria > Bacteroidota > Bacteroidia > Flavobacteriales > Flavobacteriaceae > Flavobacterium. The sequence goes on along the minus strand of NZ_JBKBOL010000007.1, from coordinate 109,111 downwards.
CGGCATCCTCGGTGGCGGACAATTAGGCAAAATGATTTTGGCCGAAACCCGAAAGTTCGACATTCAAACCTATGTACTCGACTCCAGCGAAGAAGCACCAAGTCGTTTTGGTGCACACGCTTTTTACCAAGGCAGTTTGATGGATTTTGATACCGTGTACCAATTTGGCAAACTGGTTAATTTACTAACTATCGAAATTGAGAATGTCAATCTCGATGCTTTGGATAAACTGGAAGCCGAAGGTTTACCGGTTTTCCCTTCGCCAAAAACGTTGCGAATGATCCAAAACAAAGGAAAGCAGAAAGATTTTTACGTATCTAACAATATTCCAACTTCACCACACCAACGTTTTGTAGATTTAAACGATTTGAAAAAATCCATTGAAAAAGACGAATTAGCATTTCCATTTGTATGGAAATGTGCCCAATTTGGTTATGATGGCAACGGAGTAAAAATTGTGCGTTCAGCTATTGATTTAATTAACTTACCCGATGTAGAATGTATTGCCGAGCAAATGGTTCCTTTTAAAAATGAGTTAGCGGTTATCGTTGCTCGTTCGGTTTCAGGTGAAGTAAAAACTTATCCTGTAGTGGAAATGGAATTCCATCCCGAAGCCAACCAAGTAGAATATGTAATCTGTCCGGCACGAATTGATGAAAAAGTAGCGCAAAAAGCCACCGAAATTGCACTACAAGTTTCAGAAGCATTTAACCACGTTGGATTGCTTGCAGTAGAAATGTTCCAAACTGCTGACGATGAAATATTGGTCAATGAAGTCGCGCCAAGACCACACAATTCGGGTCATTACAGCATCGAAGCGAGTTACACTTCGCAGTTTGAAAACCATTTGCGCGCTATTTTAAATTTACCTTTGGGCAACACCGCTAGCAAAGTAGCCGGAATTATGGTAAATTTGGTGGGCGAAGAAGGTTTTTCAGGACAAGTCGTTTACGAAAATATCGAAAAGATTATGGCCATTGAAGGCGTAACGCCACACATTTACGGCAAACGTGAAACCCGTCCGTTCCGAAAAATGGGACATGTTACCATTGTCAATGAAGATATGACTGAAGCGAGAAAGATTGCGGAAGAAGTAAAAAATAGTATCAGAGTGATCAGTGTTCAATAGACACTAAAAACAACTTGAAACTTGAAACTTGAAACTTGAAACAAAAATAAAATGAGCAAAGTAGCCATCATCATGGGTTCAAAATCAGATTTACCCGTAATGCAAGAAGCCATCGACATCCTTCAAGGATTTGACATCGAAACAGAAGTCGATATCGTATCGGCCCATCGAACGCCTGAAAAATTATTCGAGTTTAGCAAAAACGCACACCATCGCGGGATTTCGGTGATTATTGCCGGTGCCGGTGGCGCTGCGCATTTGCCGGGTATGGTTGCTTCCATGTCGCCTTTGCCGGTGATTGGCGTTCCCGTAAAATCGAGTAATTCTATCGACGGCTGGGATTCGGTTTTGTCTATTTTGCAAATGCCCGGCGGCGTTCCGGTGGCGACTGTGGCTTTAAACGGTGCCAAAAACGCGGGTATCTTAGCCGCACAAATAATCGGAAGTCACGACAAATGCGTACTCGATAAAATTATTTTCTACAAAGAAAGCTTGAAAGAAGCGGTGAACAAATCATCGGATGAACTGAAAAAATAAAATTATTACACAGAGATACACAGAGAAAAAACAGAGCTACACAAAGAATTACTCTGTGAATCTCTGAGATGCTCTGTGAAACTCTGTGAAACAAAAAAATGAAAATACTCACTCAAAATTTCCAAACCAAACACAATACTGCGCCATTCTCTCAAATCAAAATGGAGGATTACCAACCAGCGTTTGAAGAAAATATTGCCAAAGCCAGAGCCGAAATCGATGCCATCATCAACAACTCGGAAGCGCCGACTTTTGAAAACACCATTGAAGCTTTGGATTTTTCGGGTCAGGAATTGGACAGATTGTCGTCGATTTTCTTCAACCTAAACTCGGCCGAGACTTGTGACGAAATGCAAAAAATCGCCCAAGATGTTTCTCCGCTATTAACTGCTTTTGGCAATGATATTGCGCTGAATGAAGATTTATTCAAACGAGTCAAAGCCATTCACGATCAAAAAGATAATTTGTCTTTAACGCCTGAACAAGCGACTTTATTAGACAAAAAATACAAAAGTTTTGCCCGAAACGGAGCGCTACTTTCAGAAGATAAAAAAAACCGCTTACGCGAAATTGACGCTGATTTGGCCAAATTTAAATTGACTTTCGGTGAAAATGTCTTGGCAGAAACCAACAATTACCAATTGCACATCACCAACGAAGCCGATCTACAAGGTTTACGTGATGGTGCTAAAGAAATGGCGCGTTCGTTAGCCAAATCAAAAGATTTAGAAGGCTGGATTTTTACTTTAGATTTTCCAAGTTATTTGCCTTTTGTAACTTATCTTGACAATAGAGAATTGCGAAAAGAAATGGCAATCGCTGCCGGAAAAAAATCGTTTCAAAACAATGAATACGACAACCAAGAAAATGTCAAAAAGATAGTGGCTTTGCGTCACGAAAGAGCACAATTGTTGGGTTATAACTCGCATTCGCACTTTGTCTTGGAAGAACGAATGGCGCAAAACCCCGAAAAAGTACAATCGTTTTTGAATGACTTATTGGAAAAAGCCAAACCGGCTGCCCAAAAAGAATTTGCCGAACTAACGGCTTTCGCCAAAGAACTCGACGGATTAGAAAGTCTGGAAAAATGGGACGGCGCTTATTATTCGGAAAAATTGAAGCAAAAATTATTCAGTTTGGACGACGAGATTTTAAAGCCTTATTTCCAATTGGAAAACGTATTAAACGGTGCGTTTACCGTGGCTGAAAAATTATTCGGAATCACGTTTAAAGAAGTTTTCGACATCGATAAATACCACGCCGATGTACAAACTTTTGAAGTATTAGACTTTGAAGGAAAATTGGTTGCCATCTTCTACTCCGACTTTTTCCCGAGAAAAGGCAAACGCAACGGCGCTTGGATGACATCGTTTAAACCGCAATATATAAAGAACGGCGTTAATGAAAGACCGCATGTTTCTATCGTGTGCAATTTTACACCACCAACCGAAACCAAACCTTCACTTCTCACCTTTAACGAGGTAACGACATTATTCCATGAATTCGGACACGCTTTACACGGCATGTTGGCCAATACGACTTATCCGAGTTTATCCGGAACTTCTGTTTATTGGGATTTTGTGGAATTGCCGAGTCAAGTAATGGAAAACTGGTGCTACGAACCGGAAGCTTTGGCGTTGTTTGCCAAACATTATGAAACGGGAGAAATCATTCCTCAACAATATGTAGATAAAATAAAAGAAAGCGCGAGTTTCTTAGAAGGAATGGCGACATTACGCCAATTGAGTTTCGGCTTATTAGACATGGCTTATCATGCGAAACCGCAAACCATTGACAACGTAAAAACCTTTGAAAAAGCCGCCATGGACCACACCGCATTGTATCCTGATGTTGCTGAAAATTGTATGAGTGTTTCGTTCTCGCACATTTTCCAAGGTGGTTACTCTTCGGGTTATTACAGTTATAAATGGGCGGAAGTTTTGGATGCCGATGCTTTTGCGTATTTCCAAGAAAAAGGCATTTTCAATAAAGAAGTTGCGACGAAATTCAAAGACAACGTCCTTTCCAAAGGCGGTACCGAATTACCGATGGAATTATACAAACGTTTCCGCGGACAAGAACCGAAACCGGAAGCTTTGTTGAAACGCGCGGGATTGATTTAGACTGCTTAGATTGTTAGATCATTAGATTTTTAGAAACCGGAGTTTAGGCTTCGGTTTTTTTTTATGCACAGTGGTTCGCGTTAGCGATTGGAGCAAGTACCGTGTACTGCGGAAAGCGCGGCCCGAAGGGAACGCCCTAATCTTATTTAAAACAAAAAAGCCACCTTTCGGTGGCTTTCTCTATAGTGATAAACTAGGTTTAGTTTTTCATTACTTTGATGGTTCTTGAAGCGTTTTCGGCTTGAACTTTTACAAAGTAAGTGCCGTTGGCTAAATGCGACATGTCAACAGTAGTGCTGATGGCATTTACATTTTTAGCAGCGATTCTTTGACCCACCAAGTTGTATACTTCAATAGAAGTAATGGCCGTTGTGTACTCAACGTTCAATTCATTACTTGTTGGATTTGGATATAGTTTTAATCCAGCCAAATCGAATGAAGTGTTTCCTAAAGTTACGGTTACTGTTACTGCAAAAGCAACACTTCTACAACCTTCAACTGAAGTATTTACAGCATAGTAAGTAGCGCCACTAATCAATTGAGTAGTCAATGCTAATGGGTTTACATCGTCAATAGCGTCTTCTTCAGAAGCGTACCAAGCAATATCATTTCCAACTACTACTAAATCTGCAACCGTAGCGTCAGCTGCATCAACAACTTCTATGGTTTGCACAGCATTTCCTGTTGGAGCCGGTGCTGCATTTACAACAACAGCAACGGTGTTTTCAGTGTAACAGCCTGTAGTAGTATTTGTTCCTCTTACAGTATAAGTTGTATCTGTAGTTGGCGTAACAGTTACTGAATTGCCGGTTAAAGCACCCGGATTCCATGTCCATGCCAAATCACCTGCACCAGTGGCCGCTACTTGTCCACCGAAAACAACATTCAAACGTTGTAATGATAGCGCTGGAGTTACAGTACTTGCTGCCACTAAGTTTTGAATTGGATTTGTTGCAAAAGTTGTACTGGTAATAGCTGAAACGGTCATGTTGCTTGTTGTAGCTGTATAATAAGTAATCGCATTATTTGTACTATCAGCACCGTTTTGTCTAATATCGACAATAATATTAGAAACACCGTCCCAAACATAAGGTGTATCAAAAGTTATTGTATTTACTCCCACAGCGTGAGCATAAGTTGCCGGACCATAAACTGTTGTTAAACCTGTTGTAACAAATGTGGTCATGGTTGAATTGGTAGTAGTTCCTATTCTAACAGAGAAATTAGTCACATTAGTTCCAGATCCTAATGTTGTAATTTCATAAGCTATCGAATTGATGTTACCGGCTCTCAAACCTAATGCTTGAAGTTCAGCGGCTGTGAAAACAGTTTGGTTCCAATATTGAGCCCAACGATTACAAAATGCAGTTGGCTGTGTCGTAGCACCTGTTAATGTTGTAGCAGTTCCAACCGCTAAAGAACCCGGCACGGATGTATTGGTCAATGCTGTCAACATGGTTGAACTTCCTTCACAAATAGTTGGATTAGAAGCTGAAGCCGTTACAACCGGATTTTGATTAACATTCACTGTTACATTCGCTGTGTTTAAACACAATGCTCCTGTAGATTGTGTAGCGGTTAAAGTATAACTTGCCGTTGCTGTTGGATTAAATACCCAACCGTTGGAAGCGTCACCTGATACAGCTGTAGTCGGAGACCAAACATAAGTATCATAATCATCACCGCCTGTAGTAATAGTAACAGGACTTGTTGATTCACCTGAACAAACTGCTGCAGTACTGTTAGTACTTAATGTTATAGCCGGAGGAGTTGCAACCGTAGCCACAACCTCTGTTCTGGCAGAAGTACATCCAGTATTGTATTTTAAATCATAAAAATAATAATAAGTACCTGTTGTAGTTCCGCCCCATTCAGAAGAAGTAACGCTAACAATACCATCGGTTCCAATGTAAGGGAAAGCCAAGGTAGATGAATCACGAATAAGGGTAACTCCTGTGTAAGCTTTAACTAAAATTCTATAACCCGTTCCGGCAGGAACTGTAAAGTTTAGAGGAACAATATTAGGGGTGGTAGTTCCACCAGCAGCGATAGCGATATCACCTGTAGAATACAACTCCGTTAAAGCTGCATTAGTTACTTTAATATTAACCGTACCTGCAGTAGTTGAATATAATGACACGCTTTGTAAATTAACGCTTTCGGTAGCATTGAAAACAATTCCCCAGTTAACAATAGACGTCCCTGTTGCTGTTGTTGGTGGAGCAGGCTTACCTGAAGATTGTGTTGTTCCAGTAGCTGCTTGTACCCAGTAAGAAGTTGTAGCATTAATACTTGGCGTTGTAAAATTTTCTCCGGTAGCTAATGCAGTTCCTCCTGTTTGATTTGCATACCATGTGATAGTTCCTTCATTGGAAGTTGCTGATAAATTTACAGTTCCTTGACCACATACTGAACCAGAAGCAGTTCCGGTAATTACCGGTGGATCACATAAAGTTTTAAATGTAACCGGAGATAAAGTCCAATCACTTGTTCCGTTAGAACCACAGTTACTTCTTACCCAAACAAAGTAATCAGTACTTGGTGTTAAACCAGAAATAGGAGCCGTAATAATTCCTTCACCAACACTTCCTGTAGGAGCTGTTCCAGAAGTTGGAGCAGTATTAGAAGTCGAATAATAATAATCATAACCATCACTTGGAGTGGAAACTGATGCTGTCCAATTAAGTGTGGCCGTAAAAGCTGTAACAGCATTAACCGATAAACCTGAAGGCGCTAAACAGGCAGGCTGTGCAACAACTGTAAGCTTGTAGTCTTCTGCCTCTGTTCTTAAATTGGTACTAGCACATGCATCAGGAGCAATAGCATTGAAGTCAATTCTAATTCTCATCCTGTAATCACCTAAAGCAGTCCCATTTGGCACTACAAAACTTCCTGTTTGGTTACCACCAAAAGCTGTAGTAACAAAAACTCTTTCTGTAGCATTATCAAATATTAAATCATTGTTCCAGTCAACCCAAATAGAAGTTCCAACAGTACCACCTACAATATCAGAAGCAAAATTGATTGTCCCAGTTGGATATTGACTAACTGTTGCAGTATCATAATTATTTTGGTATCCAGTTGCCGTATAACCTGAAGCTAAATTTGAAATATTAGTTGAACCTCCTGTAGTTGAGAAGTTATTGATGTAAGTTGCACCCGAAGTTGATGACGGAATACAATGTCCTGTATACAAACTTGCTGAAGCCCAAGTACTGTAATCACCAGAACCACAATCTGCTCTTACATAATAGGTGTAAGCGGTATTTGCACTCAATCCCGACAATGGTAAAGTTAGTCCGTTTGTAGTTCCACTGGTAAATAATCCGGTAGCACCACTTCCGGCAGTCCCTGAGGTTCTTACTTCATATTCATATCCATTTGCTGGAACTGAAACTGAGGCTGTCCAAGAAATAGTAGCGCTGTTCAGTGTTATATTACCTGATGTTAGTCCTGAAGGCGCAATACAAGTTGGTGGTGTCCATGTGTAAGTCAAACCGTCACTTGGTACAGTAGTACCATTGAACGCCATTGTATTATTGTTAGCAGTACCTGCTGTAGAATTTATCCAATCGCCACCACCGGCAAGAATAGTTCTATTGCTGTAAACAGTTGTAGAACCACCACCTAAACCTACTTGAGGGTATACGCTAGTCAATGGAACAAGTCTATCAACACAAGCTCCATAAACAATTTTAATTGCACCGGTTGAAGTATTTAAACGAATTTGAAAATTCAAGTTTTCTGCTGATGTAGCTCCAGCACCTGTAGCAGCATACCTACATACATTTGCCCATTGTAGCACAAATTCATTATTCACTTGTTCCCATCTTACTTCAGGAACCCCTGTACCTGCACTTGCAGCTTTAGCATCTAAGTCTGCTGCAAAAGCTGCTACAGCATTACGACCAGCCGAAATTGGGGTATTCGTTGTGGTTGTACTTCCGAATAAAACATATCCGTTAGCACTAACAAAAACTGAAGTGTAAGTTACACCTTGATATACAAACGAATTTGGCAATGTAACAGTAGCCGTTTGGTCATCAAAGCCGTCATAACCGGACCAAAGCACAGTACCGCCTGAAATGGGCGCATAAGTTGCTGCCGTTTGCGTAAAAGAATAATTGGTTATCTGAGCCGATACAGTATTGCTACAAACAAAAAGCAGCAACAACAAAAAGACCGAGTACCAGCTTTTAAAAAAAACAGAGTTTCCCTGTTTTGCTAGTAAAGTAGTTTTTTTCATAGTTTAATAATTTTTAGTTAACAGAGCTAAATTATGCTGTTTTACAGCTTTTAAAAACCAATAAAACCTATTTAACTCTAAGAGTGATTTATTTTCAACAAATTTACAATCTTGATGGTTTTTACACAAGAAAATCGTTAAATAAAAAAAACATTTCTTTTTTTAAACAAAGCTTCATTTTAGGGAAAAATAAAAAAATATCAGAATGTTTCATTTTTTTTTGAAAGTTTAAAAACTTTTATTTACCTTTGATTTATGGAATTCAGAGAAGCAAAAAATAAGTTCGTTCAAACTTGGGGTGCATTAGGTTCGCAATGGGGCATCAACAAAACCATGGCGCAAATTCATGCCTTATTGATGGTTTCAAACGAAGCCGTTTCAATGGAAGACATTATGGAGGAATTGCAAATATCTCGTGGCAATGCCAGCATGAACTTAAGAGCTTTGATGGATTGGGGCATTGTTTACAAAGAATACAAAACCGGGGAACGCAGAGAATATTTCACTGCCGAAAAAGACTTAGATGAATTGGCCGTAAAAATCTCCAAAGAACGCAGCAAACGAGAAATCAAACCAGCTTTAAAAGTGCTGAAAGAAGTCTCTTCTATCGAAGCTGACGGTACAGCGGAAGAAAGACATTTCGTAGAACAAACCACCAAATTGTATGATTTTGTTTTGAAAGCCGACAACGTTTTAGACAAGATGACCGAATACAAAGACAACTGGTTGGCACAAATTTTATTAAAATTTATGAAATAGCCAATTCAAAAATTAGATATTAAAAAAGAAGTTGTATTGGCTATTCAATGAGACAGATAAAAAACAATAGAAAAAAAACGAATTAAATAACCTTTTTTTTAATCAAAACTTTCATTTTTTTCTGAAAGTTTAAAATAATAAATAATTATGAAAATCATTAAACACTTAAACTCATTTGCAATTGGATTGCCATTTTTGATTCTAATAACATATCCTATATACAAAGAGGTTTCAATAATATATTCTCTTTATTCTACCATGATAACAGGTTTTATTCAGGTAATCCTATCTTTATTTATCTTAATTATTGAACCCAAAAATAAATTTATTATAACTTATTTATCACTTGTTATCTTATTCTTCTCCTTGTGGTATTTTAATATGAATTGTTTCTATTCAGATTACTTAACATATTTTCTATTCCTAATTCCGATACTTTTAGCCGCTTTTTTATCCTTTATCATTTATAAAAAATTAGCATCATGAACCTCAACATCATTGGTTACGCCATCTACTTATCGATAACCATTGTTATCATTGTCAAAGTAGGCCGAATTTGCTACCAAAATGGCAATATTTATGTCGCCCAACTCATTCCCGACCATATAGAGTTGTGTCATAAAATCAATCAAGTATTATTGTTGGGTTATTACTTACTGAACATTGGCTACTGTGCCATGACCTTAATTTCTTGGGAAAAAATAGTGACTTTCGACCAACTAATTGAGGTCATTGCCCTAAAATCGGCGATTATTATCGGGACAATTGCCCTTATGCATTACATCAACCTATACGTTCTTACCAAATACATTCAAAAAATAATTTAAATACTCATTATCATGGAAACTTCAAAAATTTTAATCGGTTACGCAATTTATTTACCTATCGTATTGTTTCTTACCTATTATGTTTCTAAAACACTTTTCAAAAACAGTAAAATATACATGTTGGACATTTTTAAAGGCAGAGAAGAAATTGCCAATGCCACCAACAAACTTTTTGAAACCGGATTTTATTTGCTCAATCTTGGCTTTGCTTTGATGATTTTAGAAATGAATCTTTACAATAACTCTTATCAACTTTTAATCGAAAAACTGAGCTATAAAATCGGAGGCTTTACTATTTATCTTGGCTTAATGTTATTCCTAAATCTGTATTTCTTCTTCAGAGGTAAAAGAAAAGCCAGAGAAAATCAAATCCAACAAAATGTGATTGCCTAAAAGTTAAACCCATGACCACCATTCGTCTCATCACCAAAATAAACGCACCGATTCAAACTGTTTTTGATTTGGCCCGAAACATTGATGTACACCAACAATCAATGGTGCAATCCAATGAAAAGGCCATTGCCGGAAGAACTTCGGGTTTGATTGAACTCGGAGAAACGGTTACTTTTCGAGGCAAACACTTTGGTTTCTATCTGAAACACCAAAGCCAAATTACCGAAATGGAATCGCCCAATTATTTTGTGGATGAGATGATCAAAGGTCAGTTTAAATACTTCCGCCACGAGCATACTTTTGTGACTCAAAACGGCCATACTGCAATGATTGATTTTTTGCAATACAAAGTTCCATTTGGAATTGTCGGCAAATTATTCAACAAAATACTTCTCCGAAAACATTTGGAAAATTTACTATCGAAAAGAAATAGAATACTGAAAAATTTAGCTGAAAATCAAGATTAAAAAAAACCACAATATCGGGATACTTTCCGTCCAAAAGGAAGTAAAATACCTGCTTCTTTCTGTAGTTGAAAAACGAATGGCCATAGCAACTAAAAAAGCAATAACAACAGCCATCAACAAATATTGAAATTTGACATTGTTATTGATATTAAAATTGACAATCTCTAAAACAACGAACAATATTAGCAATAAATATCCAACTTTTTTTGCAGTAGCGATACCCCATTTTTGAGGTAAAGTATTCAGCGTTTTATCATCATGTTGGCTGTCATAAATTTCAAACGGAATCATTAAAGCACTGATGAAAACAAATCGTTTAAAAAACTCAAGTACAGCGATTCCTTTGTAAGCAGGCAAATCATTGATAAAAACAAAAGCGGTCAAATAAGCGATTACGAAACTGACAAAAAACATTTTAAAAACACCATACTTTCTCAGCAGCGGATAAATCAAAACCAATGTTCCGGCAATAAAAATTTGAAGCTGAATCGGATAGACCATCCTTTTAAAGAAAAAATAAAATCCGTAAACAGAGACAAGACAAACCAAAACAATTCCGTAATATTTAATAGAATAGAATTTACCCGTTCTAAAAACCTCAAAATATTTCAAAAAATTATACCCTATAATTGTTCCAAATAAAACACAACTGGGATAAGTAATGTGTCGGCACAATTCATTAGAAAAGGCCGTAACATAAGTCAAAGAAAACAAAGCCAAACCCACATGAATACTGCTGTTGATGTAAAAGTCGAGAAGTCGTTTTAAAAATAGCATAACTCAAAAGTAAGCAAAGTGTTAATAAGAGGCCTTTTTGGTTAAAAAATTCTCAAAATATTAGACTTTGTTTAGCACAAAATTAGAACATTAATAATTACTTTTGTTGGCGTTAAAAAACCAACTCGTTTTCTAACAAAACACGCACAACTAAACACACTTTTAGAACTTACCATTTAATGAGAACAGACGCATTTGCATTACGCCACATAGGTCCACGTGAGAGCGACCTAAACCACATGTTCAAAACTATCGGAGTCGAATCTTTTGACCAATTAATTTACGAAACCATTCCGGATGACATTCGTTTGAAAAACGACCTGAATCTTGACGCACCCATGACCGAATATGAGTATTTAACGCATATTCAAGAATTGGGCAAAAAAAATAAAGTATTCAAATCCTACATCGGTTTGGGTTATCATCCAACGATTGTTCCGGCCGTTATTCAAAGAAATATTTTTGAAAATCCGGGTTGGTATACTGCCTACACGCCTTATCAAGCCGAAATTGCTCAAGGTCGTTTAGAAGCGATTTTGAATTTCCAAACCATGGTTATCGAGTTGACCGGAATGGAAATTGCCAATGCTTCTTTGTTAGACGAAGGAACGGCTGCAGCAGAAGCTATGGCCTTGTTGTTTGATGTTCGTACACGTGACCAAAAGAAAAATAATGTTTGTAAATTCTTCGTTTCTGAAGAAATTTTACCCCAAACTTTATCGGTTTTACAAACACGTTCTACACCAATCGGAGTAGAATTAGTAGTGGGCAACCACGAAACTTTTGATTTCTCGACTGACTTCTTCGGAGCCATTTTACAATATCCGGGGAAATATGGTCAAGTAAACGATTACAGTGCTTTTATTACTAAAGCCAATGAAAACGAAATTAAAGTAGCGGTGGCTGCTGATATTTTATCCTTAGCCAAATTAACTTCTCCGGGAGAAATGGGCGCTGCCGTGGTAGTTGGAACTACTCAACGTTTTGGTATTCCAATGGGTTACGGCGGACCACACGCGGCATACTTTGCCACGAAAGAAGAATACAAACGTTCCATGCCGGGAAGAATCATCGGTGTTTCTATCGATGCTAACGGAAGACGTGCTTTGCGCATGGCTTTAGGAACTCGCGAGCAACACATCAAACGTGAAAAAGCTACTTCAAACATTTGTACAGCACAAGTGTTACTAGCCGTTATGGCCGGAATGTACGCGGTGTATCACGGCCCAAAAGGATTAAAATACATCGCCAATAAAACACATGCTTCAGCTGTGACTTTGGCCGATGCGTTAAATAAATTAGGTGTTTACCAAACGAATACTGCTTTCTTTGATACGATTTCCGTAAAAGCAGATGCTTCAAAAGTAAGAGCAATTGCAGAAAAACACGAAGTAAATTTCTTCTATGTAGATGGTGGAACTATTTCAATTTCTGTAAATGAAACCACTTCCTTAAACGACTTGAACCAAATCATAGCGATTTTTGCAGAAGCAACCGGAAAATCTAATTTGAAAATTAGTCAATTTGAAGATTTGAAAATGATTCCTGATACTTTAATCAGAAAATCAGAGTTCTTAACGCACGATGTTTTCAACAACCATCATTCTGAATCTCAGTTGATGCGTTATATCAAAAAATTAGAACGCAAAGATTTGTCGTTAAACCACTCGATGATTTCGTTAGGTTCTTGTACGATGAAACTCAATGCTGCCGCAGAAATGTTGCCTTTATCTATGGCGAATTGGAACAGTATTCACCCATTTGCTCCTATCGAACAAGCTGAAGGTTACATCACGATGCTTAAAAAATTAGAGCAACAATTGAATGTTGTGACCGGTTTTGCCGGAACTACTTTGCAACCGAATTCCGGTGCACAAGGTGAATACGCCGGTTTGATGGCAATTCGTGCTTACCACCAATCTCGTGGCGATAACCACAGAAATGTGTGTTTGATTCCATCCTCAGCTCACGGAACCAATCCGGCTTCTGCGGCTATGGCAGGTATGCAAATCATCGTAACCAAAACCATGGAAAACGGTAATATTGATGTAGAAGATTTAAGAGCCAAAGCTATTGAGCATAAAGATAATCTTTCGGCACTGATGGTAACTTACCCTTCTACTCACGGTGTTTTTGAAAGCGCTATTTGCGAAATCACCAAAATCATCCACGACAATGGTGGCTTGGTTTATATGGATGGTGCCAATATGAATGCGCAAGTTGGCTTAACCAATCCGGCCACGATTGGTGCTGATGTTTGTCACTTAAACTTGCACAAAACGTTCGCAATTCCTCACGGTGGTGGCGGACCTGGTGTTGGTCCTATTTGTGTCAATGAAAAGTTAGTACCGTTTCTACCAACCAATCCTATTATCAAAGTTGGTGGCGAACAAGGAATTACAGCTATTTCTGCTGCACCTTATGGTTCGGCTTTAGTGTGTTTAATTTCTTATGGATACATCACCATGTTGGGTGCTGAAGGCTTAAAAAAATCGACAGAACATGCGATTTTGAATGCTAACTATATGAAAGCCCGCTTAGAAGAACATTATCCGGTTTTATATTCCGGAGAAATGGGACGCGCAGCACACGAAATGATTTTAGATTGTCGTGCTTTCAAACAAAACGGTATCGAAGTTACAGATATCGCTAAGCGTTTGATGGATTACGGTTTCCACGCACCAACGGTTTCATTCCCGGTAGCCGGAACTTTAATGGTAGAACCAACCGAATCTGAAGACTTAGCCGAATTAGATCGTTTTTGCGATGCTTTGATTTCGATTAGAAAAGAAATAGCAGCGGCTTCAGCGGATGACAGTAATAATGTCTTGAAAAATGCGCCTCATACTTTAGCTATGTTAACCGATGATACTTGGGTTTACCCATATACTCGCGAACAAGCGGCTTATCCTTTAGATTATGTTCATGAAAACAAATTCTGGCCAAGCGTGCGTCGTGTAGATGATGCTTACGGTGACAGAAACTTAGTTTGTTCTTGTGCGCCGATTGAAGCGTATATGTAATAGCGTAATTAGTCATTAGTGACTAGTAATTAATAAAAGGTTTCAAGTTTTGAATTTGGAACCTTTTCTTTTAAAACTGATTTTAGTCAGGAAATCTGAACTTGTAAAGTTTTATTTTTGTGCCAAATAAAGAAATGATGCAAGACATCCAAAACCAAAACGACCTATACTTATTGGTAGATGAGTTCTACAAAAAACTGTTGGCTGACAATTCCATCAGTTATATTTTCACCGACGTAGTCAAAATAAAAATCGAAGAGCACTTGCCTATTTTAGTGACCTTTTGGTCGCAAGCCATTTTGGGGACCGGTGGCTATACCAAGAATTTAACCCAAATTCATTTAGATATCAACACCAAAGAACAGTTAACACCTGAGTTATTCAAGATTTGGCTAAACCATTTTTATAACACGGTAGATGAGAATTTCAAAGGTCAAAAAGCGGAACAAATTAAAACCCAAGCCTTGAGTATTGCTACCGTCATGCAGATAAAAATTGCGCAGCAGAACACCAATTAATTATCGTATTTATAATTTTAACCAACTTTTGATAAACATTTCATAATTATTTCAAAATTTCAAAAAAACAGTCACTCTTGAAAAAATTTATTAATAATTTAGTAATGAAATCATAAAGCAATGAACATAAAAATTACGGGTTCAGGAAGTTATATCCCTACTGAAATAGTTACCAATACAGACTTTACCAAGCACGTTTTCCTTAATGATGATGGCACACCGTTTCCGCTGCCGAATGAAGTCATAACTGAGAAATTTTACGACATCACGGGTATCGAAGAACGCCGCTATGTAACGGATGATTTACAAACTTCGGACATTGCCACTATTGCTGCACGAAAAGCCATTGAAGACTCAGGCATTGACCCTGAAACTTTAGATTATATCATTTTTGCACACAACTTCGGAAACGTAAAAAAAGGCGCCATTCAAACCGATTTATTGCCGAGTTTGGCTACGAGAGTAAAATTTGATTTGCGTATCAAAAACCCAAAATGTGTTTGCTACGATATGCTTTTTGGTTGTCCGGGCTGGGTGGAAGGTGTAATCCAAGCACAAGCTTTTATCAAAGCCGGAATGGCTAAAAAATGCCTGGTTATCGGTGCCGAAACTTTATCTCGTGTAGTCGACATGCACGACCGCGACAGCATGATTTATTCCGATGGCGCAGGTGCTACAATTATTGAAGCTACAGAAGATGATGGCGGAATTTTAGCCCATGCTTCTGCCACTTTCACTTATGATGAAGCTTATTATTTGTTCTTTGGCAACTCTTTCAATAAAGACCATGATCCTGATGTGCGTTATATCAAAATGCACGGCAGAAAAATCTATGAATTTGCTTTAAGTCAGGTACCCAAAGCCATGAAAGAATGCGTAGAAGCCAGCGGTATTGACATCAGCAACATCAAAAAAGTCTTGATTCACCAAGCCAACGAAAAAATGGATGAAGCCATCGTTCAAAGATTCTACAAACTGTTCGGGCAAACAACTCCCGATGATATCATGCCGATGAGTATCCATAAATTAGGAAACTCAAGTGTGGCTACTGTTCCAACACTTTATGACTTATTGGTAAAAGGAGAATTGAAAGGTCATTCCCTTCAAAAAGGCGATGTGATTCTTTTTGCTTCTGTTGGTGCCGGAATGAATGTGAATGCGATTGTGTATCAGATGTAAACATAAAAAGTTTTTGTTTCTAGTTTAAAGTTCAAAGTTTCAGGTTATATTACTAATTTTACAGACAATTTTTTTCAACTTGAAACCTGAAACCATTTTACATGTACGAGAAGACCTATCCGAGTAAACGCTTTAACATTACCCTTCAGTTTTTAAAAAAACACATTGCTACTTCTGAAACTATTTTGGATTTAGGCGTACCCAACCCATTTTCCAAAATCATGGAAGACAATGGTTATACTGTTATCAATACCAAAGGTGAAGACGTAGACAATGACCAAAAAGCTTTGCAAAGCGAAAACTACCAAGTGTTTACCGCGTTTGAAATTTTCGAACATTTGCTCAATCCGTATACCGTTTTAGAAAACGTAAAAGCCGATAAAATTTTAATCTCTATTCCGCTGCGTTTGTGGTTTTCTCCTGCTTACCGAAGCAAAACCGATATGTGGGACAGACATTACCACGAATTTGAAGATTGGCAACTCGATTGGTTATTAGAAAAAACCGGCTGGAAAATTGTAGACCGAGTGAAGTTTACGCATCCTGTAAAAAAATTAGGTTTCCGACCGTTATTGAGGTATTTCACGCCGAGATATTATATGGTTTACGCAGAGCGAAAATAGTTTTCAGTCTCATAAAAACAAACATGAATTATCAAATAATCATCCCGGCTCATAATGAAGAAGCATTCATTGGCTTAACATTACAATCCTTGTTGGAACAAACCGTTTTGCCCAAAAATGTAATGGTTATAAATGATAATTCAACTGATAACTCTAAGACAATCATTGACTCTTTTTGTTTTGAATATCCGGGACTTTTTTCGAGTGTTTTCGTTAAATCAGATGCTAAACATTTACCCGGAAGCAAAGTAATCAATGCTTTTAATTTTGGGCTGAATTTTATTAATCAAGACTATGACATCATTGTGAAAGCCGATGCCGATTTGATTTTTCCTCCGAATTATTTTGAAACGATAATCAAACATTTCCAATCGGATGACCAAATCGGAATGGTTGGCGGCTTTGCTTATATCGAGAAAAACGGCGACTGGATTTTGGAAAACCTGACTGATAAAGACCACATCCGCGGTGCTTTCAAAGCGTATCGAAAAGCTACTTTCGAACAAATTGGCGGTTTGAAACCGGCTATGGGTTGGGACACGGTGGACGAACTCCTTTGTAAATTTTACAACTGGAAAGTCGTTACCGATGAATCTTTAAAAGTCAAACACCTCAAACCAACCGGCGCGAACTATAACAAAACAGCGCGTTACAAACAAGGCGAAGCATTTTATTCTTTGGGTTACGGATTTTTCATCACAGCCATTGCTTCTTTAAAACTGGCGATGCGAAAAGGAAAACTGCTACTCTTTATTGATTATATCAAAGGATTTTGGAAAGCCAAATCAGCCAAAAAACCATTATTAGTCACCAGAGAACAAGCGCAATTCATCCGCAATTACCGTTGGAAGAAAATGAAAGAAAAATTAATGTAACAATTAAATAATGTAGTAATATAACAATGGTATTAATGCATTTCAAAAATTGTTACATTCATTAATTGGTATATTTTCACATTATTATCACTATTTTTGACATTATTTTAAGCCTATGATGCTCGTTCGCTATTTATCTCAAATAGGAAAATATTTCTTGATGTTAAAAGAAGTATTTAACAAACCCACAAAATGGTCGGCCATGAGGCAATTGATTTTCAAGGAAATTGATGATTTAATCATTGATTCGCTTGGAATTGTTTGCTTTATTTCCTTCTTCGTAGGCGGTGTAGTGGCTATTCAAACAGCATTAAACTTAACCAATCCTTTGATTCCGAAATACCTCATCGGTTTTGCAACGAGACAATCAGTAATTTTAGAGTTTGCGCCAACCTTTATTTCAATTATCATGGCGGGGAAAATGGGTTCATTTATTACGTCAAGTATAGGAACGATGCGTGTTACCGAGCAAATTGATGCTTTGGAAGTTATGGGAGTTAATTCTTTGAACTATTTGGTTTTCCCAAAAATCATTGCCCTCTTACTCTATCCTTTTGTCATTGGAATTTCGATGTTTTTGGGAGTTTTTGGTGGTTATATTGCTTGTGTTTATGGCGGATTTGCTTCAAGCAACGAATTTGTCACCGGAATTCAACAAGAATTTATTCCGTTTCATATTGCCTATGCCTTTATCAAAACCTTTGTCTTTGCTATGTTATTGGCCACGATTCCTTCATTTCACGGCTATTATATGAAAGGTGGCGCTTTAGAAGTTGGAAAGGCCAGTACGGTTTCCTTTGTTTGGACATCGGTAACTATTATTTTGGCCAATTATATATTAACACAATTACTTTTAACCTAATGATAGAAGTAAAAGACATCGAAAAGTCATTTGGCGAAAGCAAAGTTTTAAAAGGGATTTCTACCGTTTTTGAGACCGGAAAAACCAATTTGATAATTGGCCAAAGTGGTTCGGGAAAAACGGTTTTACTCAAAAGTTTATTAGGAATTCATACACCTGACAAAGGAACTATTGCTTTTGACGGCAGAATTTATTCTGATTTGACTCCGGATGAAAAAAGAGCTTTGCGCACCGAAATCGGAATGGTATTTCAAGGCAGTGCGCTTTTTGACAGTATGACTGTAGAAGAAAACGTTGGTTTCCCTTTGAAAATGTTTACCAACAAGTCGGCAGCCGAAATTAAAGAACGTGTCAATTTTGTAATCAACCGTGTGAATCTAATCGATGCCAATCATAAAAAACCTTCTGAAATTTCAGGTGGAATGCAAAAACGGGTAGCGATTGCCAGAGCGATTGTCAACAATCCGAAGTATCTTTTTTGTGACGAACCTAACTCAGGACTTGACCCAAAAACGGCGATTGTCATTGACAACTTGATTCATGAAATTACGGTAGAATATAACATCACCACAGTAATCAATACGCACGATATGAATTCCGTAATGGAAATTGGCGAAAAAATCATATTCCTCAAAGAAGGCGTTCTAGCTTGGGAAGGAACGAAGAAAGAAATCTTCAAAACCGATAACGAAGCGATAACCGATTTTGTGTATTCTTCCAATCTTTTCAAAAAAATCAGAAAAGCGCAGAACAAAGGCGATTTATAGCTTACTGATTGTTGCTGACAAAAACCCAACCGACTTTATTTTCACCGGTTCTTAAACTGAGAATATAATAATAGGTCGAATCAGGCAGTCTTTCTCCTTTCATGTTTTGGCCATGCCATTCATCAATATAATTGTTTTTCTCATATACTTTTCGGCCCCAACGGTTGTAGATTTCAATTCTGTCTACCTCAAAACCGGCAAGATTAAAGCTGTCATTAGTAAAATCATCGTTCGGTGTTATCACATTCGGAATAAAGCAAATCGTTCTTATCACATTTATCGATTGAGCCACCGAACAACCATTGCCATCTGTTACTGTCAAATTATAAATACCTATTTCACCACGAGTAATGACAATCGGATTTTGAGCGGACGTAAAACTGTTTGGCCCTGTCCAAGTATAATTAGCGGTCAAAGGATCGAATGAATTGTTGACCGGTGTTGCCGTTACTACATATTCGCCTTCAATACAATTTTGATTTAACTCGAATTCCGGCAAAGCATTCACCATAACATCCACACTTGAACTTCCGGATTGACAATTGTTTTGGGAAGCTGTAACCGTATAGGTTCCATTGATACTTGGAGAAATAGTATTGAAAATAGGATTTTGTACTGTTGAAGTAAATCCGTTTGGTCCGGTCCATTGGTAATTGGCATTTGGAACATTGGTTGCATATAGTTGAAGATTTCCGCCTTCGCAAATGACACTAGCTGCACTAGCTGTCGGAATTGTTGGGATTTCATTTATAGTAATATTGATAAAAGCTTCTTCAAAGAAATTACAACTACCATCTACATGATATCTGAATTCGTAACTACCAAAAGCGACATTGCTCGAATCCCAAATATTGTTAGTAAGTGCACCGCTTGAAGTCATTTCATCCCAAATGCCATCGGTATCAAATGTGCCTTGTAAAAGAGTAAACAAATCGATACTGCCTTGACGACCACAATAGGTAAACGAACCACCGATTCCTGCATCCGGAGGAACATTGGTAACCGTCACCGTATAACTTAGCACTTGATTTAAACACGAATTCTGATTATTGGCATAAGTTATTCTAACATGATAAGTTCCGTTATTGACAGCTGAATTAAAAGGCGCAAAACTTAATGAACTTGTAGTACTGAGAATATTTGTAGTATTGTTGTCTTTCCACCATTCGTACTGAAAAAAGGAAAAATTAGGTGCCGACAATGTAAGATTCTCTCCGTCACAATTGATTTCATTAGCGGAAATGGTTAGTGGATTTGGACTCAAAATCTCAAAAGCGCTATTTAAAAAATTCCCGCACGCATCTTCCACTTGAAAGTTATAAGTAGCAGGTTGTAAACCTGTAAAAATATTGGAGTTGCCGTTCTCAACTACAAATGACGCACCATTTCTGGTAGTTATCCTATACTGCAATGGGGCAAAACCTTCTGCCATTACAATAACTTCAAAAGTGCCACCACAAGAAACAGCATAAACATCATTAATTCGCGGTAATCCGTTGAAATCAAATTCATAAATCGTTTTAAAACAATTCACAGGATCCGGATTATTCAACTCAAAACTTTCGAATACTTTTAAAATTCTAAAATGACCTTGGTAAGCTAAATTATAATTGATGCTATTATTCGTTAATAAAACAGAATTAATGTTATTTGGGTACGTCCCATTGTCATAAACTACATTGGTCAGAGGATGACCCCAATCATTAGTCGCAGTGTTTAACTTTTGCAACCAATAAGAGGTTGTTATATCAGTATTTGTTGTGTTATTTAAATTAAGATTAAATGAGCCGCAATTTGGTGTAACCGTAACATTAGTAATATCCTGATGACCCAAAATCGTGATATTGGTAGTGTATGGAACATTGCAAAGATTCATCGACTGAATGACATAATTTCCGGCAGGCAACATGTCTAAAACAAGTGTAGTTCCATTGGAAATTAGATTTCCCATCAAATTTAACGGCAAATTTACACCATAGGATGTGGGAGCAGCAGTCATTGAAATTGAAGTAAATTGTCCTGTCAATCGAATCGTACCAAAACCATCTTGACATCCTTCAGCAACAGTTAGAATTGGATTTACAGAAACCGGCGCAATAACTACTACTACTGGCTGTGGTTGGTTACACAAATCCAACACCTCAAAAACATAAGTTCCAACCGGGATATTTTCAAATGTGGCATAATTGGCATCATTTATCAAGCTTGTATAGTCATGTGGTAAAGGAACGTTATAAGTTGGTGGTGCGGAAATCATCACCAATTCTAATATTCCGCTGATGATTACTGAGCCTGTAAGACAATTTACATTGTATAAAAAAGTAAATGGTGGCGCTACTTCAGATATTATAACCTCGATAGTAAATTCTTGTGGATTCCCACAAGTATCTATGGTATTAAAAACATAAGTCCCGGCAATTAACCCCCCAATTGTAACGGAATTGTTGACAATAGAAGCAGTATAACTCTGTGGCAATGTTGTCGAAAAACCCGATGGTGCTGAAACTAAAATCACATCTGTTACCCTAAAGAAAGTAACTTGTTGGTGCGTACAATCTTCAGGTAAAACTTGGTAACTGGCTTCGACTGATAAATCATCTATTTGGCCATTTAACGTGTAAACTGTGCCGCAACCATCGGTTATTGTGAAAGTATAGCTGTAATTTTGATTGGCAAACAAAGGAACTATTTGCGAAAACTCGATACCATTTGAAATCGTCTGCGTATATGTTATGGCTGGTCCTGAAGGCGGAATAAGCGTAGTCACTATTTGCAAAGGAAATTTCACAACCCCTTGAGGATAAGGCAAAACAGATTCAAAACCGGCGCCTATTCTAACCGTTGTGCAGCTGGCTAAATTAGGTGGAAATAAATCAAATACTAAATCGGTATCAGCACTTTGCAAATTATACGTTTGTACAACACCTTCTCCGCAATTGTCAAAAACCCTAATCAGATATTCACCGGCTGTTAAATTATTGAAGACATTGGAGGTTTGCAACGGTCTGATCATTGGCCCGGAAAACAATTCGTAAATCAATCCGTTGGTTGCGACGGTACCCGATAAAACATTCACGCTTATTGTTCCATCATTTCCACAAGTTTCCCTAACACTACTTACTTGATAAGTTAAGTCAACAACCAAATCTTCTATAACAATATCTTGTTGTTGCGTTCCGTTATCACCGCCTAAAGACTGAGTGGCAATAACCCTATAAGTTCCGGCAATTAGCCCGGCCAAATTATTTGTTGATTGAATCGATACCGGAGTGG
Source organism: Flavobacterium sp. (assembly GCF_046293665.1). Lineage (GTDB taxonomy): Bacteria > Bacteroidota > Bacteroidia > Flavobacteriales > Flavobacteriaceae > Flavobacterium. Next base: position 86,733 of record NZ_JBKBOL010000007.1, on the reverse strand, counting down.
AAACATTAGGCAAACGATATATGGAATACAAAATAGTTGATCCTGTTGTCGTTCCTGAAACATTGAATGTCAACGTTCCATTGGCTGTACAAGTTTCATTGGTTCTGGTGACTGTTAGAGTAAAATTGGATAATTGACCAAACGTCAACTGTGTAATAAGCAAAAAGACAAAAGTAAACTTCAATTTAAAACCGTTCATTTAGCACTATTTTTTTCTGACAAAACTAAATGGAAAGATACAATAAAAACTTTGCGGTTACGTAAATTCTTAGTTTTTAACACTTCTAGATGAGTATTGAGGTCTTTTCATCTATAATTCGTTAGCCCTGGCTGTGATTTTTTTGATGTCTTGTTCTTTACTTTTCGGATAAATCATCAGTACATTTTCATTATCAACAATAATATAATCATCTAAACCATCAATAACAACAAGCTTTTTAGCATCGGAACGAATGATATTATTAGAAGCATTTTCCAAAATTACTGTCGCATTTACGACGGCATTGTTTTGATCGTCTTTATCGAGTTTTTCATGAAGCGAACCCCAAGTTCCCAAATCGTTCCAATCGAAAGTGGCCGGCAAAACATAAACATTGTCGGCTTTTTCCATTACGGCATAATCGATTGAAACATTCTCAGCTTTACTGTAATTGTCGTTGATAAATTGCTTTTCGTTTGGAGTATTATAACTGTCTGAACCTTTTTGGAACAAAGCATTCATTTGTGGTTGGAATTTTTCAAAAGCTTCGGTTACCGACTTCACACTCCAAATAAAAATACCGCCGTTCCAAAGGAAATTTCCGGCTTCTAAAAACGATTTGGCGGTTTCATAATCGGGTTTTTCTCTAAACTGACTGACTTTTTTTATCGGATTTAAGTCTTTTTCATCAAACTCTATATAACCAAAACCTGTATTGGGGAAAGTCGGTTGAATGCCTAAAGTCATTAAAGCATTTTCTTTTTGGCAAAAATCAAAACACTGTTGTAAATTATTGGTAAACTCTATTTCATCTTCTATCCAATGATCGCTTGGCGCGACAACCATTACGGCATTTGGGTTTAGTTTTTGAATTTTTAGCGAAGCATATAAAATGCACGGCGCCGTATTACGCATTGCCGGTTCTAATAACACTTGCTCTTGCTTCACCATGGGCAATTGTTCCAAAACCAAACCATTGTAACGTTCATTAGTCAAAATGAAAATATTTTCTGCCGGAATCAACTTAGCCAAACGACTAAAGGTCTTTTGAATCAAAGTGTCGCCCGAACCTAACATATCATGAAATTGCTTTGGAAAATCGGTAGTACTTACCGGCCAAAATCGGGAACCAACGCCACCGGCCATTAATATTGCGTAATAATTGTTGTTCATTTTTAAGGTACTGAGTTACTGAGAATCCGAGGTTCTGAGTTTTTTGATTATGGATGCAAAGATATTTATTAAAAAAAACAATTGTAGTGAAATTGAAATCAAAATTGACACACCAAAATATAATTGATAATTCGGAGGACTAATCAAATCTTCAACTGTTTTTTGCCTATACTCATAAATTTCCGAAAGATAATCTATCAAAAAGAATAAACCAGTTGACAGAATAATTCCTATAATATGTATCCAAATGCTCTTCTTCCATAATTGAACTTTTAGCATATCCAGAATAAGATAGATGAGAGAACATATTCCGAACAGCAAAATAAAAAAAAGGAATATAGTCCTCTTTAATGTTACAAAATAAATGTCATGACAATTTAAGATTGTAGTAGCTTTTGCATCGGTCAAAAAATAACCAATCATTAGTGTTACAATAACCACAAACAACAACAAATAAGGCTTTCTCTTTATCATCTTATCCAGGAATTATTTCAACTTCAGCGTTGGCGTTGAATAAATACAATCTTCCGGTTTTGACTTCCAAACATTCGTAACGCTTAACCCGTAAGCCTTTCTTTTGAAAAATTCTGCCGTTTTTGATTCTGAATAAACTTCCGCTTGGTACTTCATGAACAAAATGAATATCAGGCTTTCTTTCGTCGAATTGTTTTAGGGCGAAAGCCAATCGGGCATCAGTGTCGCTACTTGCGGTTGGATTTCTAAAATGATTGGCCACCAAAGGCAACACCGAATGCGGAAAAATCTCAGGTCGAATAAACGGCACCATCAATCTTTGAAAAGTATGCTTCCATTCGTTGCCATGCGGTTTGATTAATCTCCCAAATTTTTCATAAGCCACCAAATGTGCAATTTCGTGAACCAAAGTAATCAGAAAACGATACTTATTTAAATTGGCATTCACCGTGATTTCATGCTTTCCTCCTACTGCGCGGCGATAATCTCCATGACGGGTTTGACGTTCGTTGACGATTTTCAAATGCACATTGTTGCTTTTGATTAGTTCAAAGCAAAACGACACTGCGTGTTCGGGTAAATATTTGGAAAGGACTTCGCTCAAAGTGTTTCAGGTTTCAAGTTTCAGGTTAAAAAATTATGGTGTTGAAGAAGACACTTGAATCACTTTACCATTGTGGTATTTATTACCGGTTAGAGCAAAATTGAAGATGTAATTAGCCATTTCTGCTGCAGAAATTGGGGCTTCGTAACCCGGAAAAGCTTCTTGCAACATTTCGGTATTCACGGCTCCGAGTGCCAAAACATTAAAAGCAATGCCGTGTTCTTTGTATTCTTCGGCTAACAATTCTGAAAGCGTAATTACCGCGCCTTTACTCGAACTGTAAGCCGCCAATCCCGGGAATTTCATACTGCCTTGAATGCCACCCATCGAACTGATGGAAACCACATGACTGCCCTTTTTTAGATATGGCAAACAAATTCGCGTCAAATTGGCCACACCAAAAACATTTACTCGGTAAACACTCTCAAAATCGGATTGTGTGATTTGAGCAAACGGTTTATTGACTAAAATTCCGGCGTTGTGAATAATGATATCGACTTGCTTCCAAGCATTTGAAAGGAATTTTTCAACCTCAGACAATTCTTCTTCTTGTCCTAAATCTACCGAAAGACAGGTGATGTTTTCGTTTTCGAGTAAAGCTTGTGGTGTTTTTCTGGAAATGGCTAAAACTTGGTGTCCGGCTTGGGCAAATTGCAAAGCCAATTCGTAACCAATGCCACGCGAAGTTCCTGTGATGATGATATTCTTCATGAGTTTCTTTCTTGTCGTAAATATACTAAAAGTAAGGATTTGAAAACCATTAGCAATATTTCTTCCAAAATTTAAATCCTTGCCAAATCCCAAATCCGATAAACACAAGCGGAATAATGACTTGCATTAAATATTTGGCCAAAAAGCCAACATTAGAAGCAAAGTAATGCAGTGCCAAAATCAAGGTCAGCATACCGCAAAAAGTTCCGGCAATAGTTCCCAAAACAAAAACATACTTTCTCGAACCCGAGATTTCAATATAATGGCCATTCAAAAGCCAAAGATTCCAGCCGGTCCAAAACGGAATTTGGATAAAATTGAGGCAACTTAATACAATTCCCAGAAGAAATGGCACATAATTAAAAGTTATTGAAAAATTACTTTTAGTATCGGCACTAGAATAAAAAATATAGGCCAAAACAAACATGAAAACAATCGAAAAGCCTTCAATATATTTGGTTAACTTTTTATTTTCAGCTAATCGTTTTGCAAAAATCAGGGTGAAATAAATCACGAAAAATTCTATAATGATTACACCTAATAAATACAAGATTGTTGGCGACAAACCCGATTTTTGATAAACCTGAAAACCCACAACATTTAAATATCCCAAAGGAATTGACCCGATGAAACTTACTATAAATCCAACGAATATGTTTTTTAAGTTTTGCATTAAAAGTTGACAATCTTATTGCTTTGTTCCAAATGTAAATTATACTGTTCCATCCCGATTTTATGCGGCAAATAATCATAACCGCGTTTGTGATTTTCCACGCTGATTTCATACATATACGTAATGTGTCGCGCCAATTCTTTCCAGGCAAAAAACAATGAATGTTTGGGATCATAAATGTGGGTTGGTTCACTCGCCGCGCCGTTTAATTCTACAATGGAAAAGTTCTTACCTTGTTCCAATTCTGCCCAATTATTGTACATCAAATCCATTCGACCAAAATAAAACCCATCGATTTGCAGACACATATTGTCAATCACTTTGGTCAATTCCGGAGAAATTAAATGACTGTAATCTAAAAATTTCGCTCCGCGAGCATGATTGCCATAAGGAACCAAATTGCGCTTTTCGCCTTTGGGTAAAATGTCTTTGAGTTGGTTGCCGTATTCTTTTTGCAAGGCTTTTAATTGCAATTCGTATCGTGGATTGGTTTTCAGTAACTCTTCAATCGTTGAACAACCATCACCTTCAACGATTAGGAATTCTTTGGCGACTATTCCGGTGATTCTACCATTCTTCTCCTGCGGATAACGGACATAAAAAATCCCGACTTCATTCGGAAACGGAATCAAATCTTGCACTAAATAATCAAAATTGGCTTTGTTGTGATAACTTTTTAAATCGTCAAGCGTGTTAATTTTTTTCACTGCTGAACCACGCAAACCGATATCAGGCTTGGCGATAAAAGGAAACTCGATTTTGGCATTACTCAAAATATTTCCGACTTCTTCAAAAGGCAACTGTTCTTTAACCAAACTGGTTTTAGGATAAAACTGTTGCGGAATTAAATCATAGATTTCCTTTTTACTATCCATAATAAAACCTCCGTTTCGCATGGTTGGATTGCAAGTATTGAAAAAGAAAATCGTCCGAGCTTTCAACGCATAATAAGCCCAAAGAAAATATATCGGGATGTAAACAATTTTGAACGGCCAATATTCCCAATGGAAGAGTTTGTGGAGGAAGAGTTTCAAAGTTTCAGGTTCAGAGTTTCAAGTTTCAGGTTTCAGGTTTCAGGTTTATGATTTATACGGATATAAAAACGTTAGCATATTCTTTTTCGGCAATTAAATCTGAATAATGAATTGTTACTTTGTTTTGTTCCAAAATGGTTTGTGTAATGCTGAGTGTTTTTAAAATATTATTTCGGTTGATGACTAAGCCGTGTTCGTTGTTTTCTTCTTCGGTATAACGGTGAAAATTGAATAATTCTGCTTCGTTGACTTCAGGTTTTATATCGAGAAAAGTATAAAACCAATTCGCTCTTTTTTCTCGGATTTCTTTTGAATATAAAGTCGATGATGACCAAATATGACTTTGATTGGTGTCTAATTCTAAAATGCTTTTCTCCGATTCATTCCAACGCAATTGATATAGTTTTTGACTTTCGAATAAAACCAAAGTAAACGGTTCGATATTGAGTAAATCAATGGTTTTCCAAGCTTCCAAAGGCGATTCGGCAGCGATTAAATCGAGTACAATTAAACCACGACTTTTGCGATAACTGTCTTTTAAAAAATGCTTTTCTTCGGCACCATTTAATAAAACCAACACATTAGAATGTTCGTCAATGGCATACCAAGTGCCACCGGCTTTGTTGTCTTTGGGAAAAATGACTTTTTTATTATTGAGGTGATACGTTTTGGGTTCAATGGCATTCGGGCGAATGATTTGCTCATCACGGTTTGACGAAATGATAATTTTACCATTGGCCTTGACAAAACTTACTGTGCACATTGTTTTCGGTATTCGATGGTAGAACGCGCTACGCCAAAATTGGCATCAATTTCAATGGTTTTCGACTGAAGAATCGCCACTTTAATCAACGCTTGATGGTGAATACAATGTTCTAAATTGTACAACAATTCGCGTTGGTAATTACTGTCGATTAGCAATTCTTCGCCATCGACAATTTGTTGCAATTGTAATTCTTTATTGGGTTTATCGACTTGGTTCAAAATAGTATCAATACATTCTTTGGCGAAAGTCGTATTGGTTTGAATCAAGTAATCTCGTTTTCGAATATCATAATTGACAATGCCGTTTTCGTATTGGTTTTCCAAACATTGAAACATTTCGATAATGTGTCGTGTGTGTTCACCAATCGTGGCATTGCTCAAGTCGTGACATGGACAACAATAATCGTCATCTGAAAGTTGCGAGACCAAGCTTGACAGTTCGTTTAGGGTTTTGTTGATGGCCGGAATAAGCATATTTTAGTTGTTGTTTGTTTATTCATTAGTTACGATTTTGATCAAAAAATAGTTTTACAATTTAAATCGTAACAAATCCGGAATTTTATTTCGTTCTGCATACACCAAAAGCAAACAGCTTATTAATGTAATTACAGCCAAAATAAATAACGTTCCACCATCATTTTGCACTTCTATTCCTAAAACAAATATATGAGAAAAAATCGCTCCCAACATCGTGCATAATCCTAAAAATGAACCTAGTAAAGTTGTTCTCGGAATTAAGATTAAAATCGAAGCGATTAATTCGACCACACCCGAACCAATTCGACCAAAAGGCTCAATGCCTAAGGTTTTAAAAATGTACACACTTTCCTCGGCGGCGGTGAATTTAAAGTATAAAGTTTGTAACAGGATTATCACGGCGGTGAGTTTGATAATCCATAATATAATTGGGTTTTTCATTTTTAGATTATTAGAAAGTCAGATTACTAGACTATTTAGAAGTTACTACTGATTACTGAACACTAATCTTTTTCCAATTGGCATCGGCTTTTTTCTTTAGGTTGGATTCGTCTTTGTTCCAGCTTTTCAAAGTATTGTTGAAAAAAGCATTGTAAAACAAATACAATTTGCCATCCAAAATCTTAAAAGTTTCCGGGTTGACTTCTACTTTTTCACCATAATCGCCCATCGCAAAAGCACACCAACCGCCGTATTGTGGTTCATAACCGGAAGGATTTTTGGCGAAAGCTTCTTTGTTGGCTTGAGAAGAAAAATAATAAATTACACCTTCATAAGTGGAAGCGATTTCTTTTTTGCCTTTTACGGCTTTTTTCTGCGTAAAATAAGCAACAGGATCATACCCTTGAATGGCTACTTTTTTATCTAAATTGAAATGAGTTGCTCTTGAATTTTGCGCTGATGTTGTTAAAGAAAGAAAAGTAACAACGAGAATTAAAATTGATTTCATGTGTTTAATTTTAAATTATCTAATTTGATAAAGCAAAAGTATAACACCATGAAATGCGGTTTTGTCGGTTAGTTTACAATTGGGACAAAAAACCTTAGAGCTTCGAAATATCTTCAATGATAATCTCTTTTCTGCCGTAATGCATCAAGCCGCTTTCTTCTAATTCATTTAATAAAACGGTAGCGGTTTGTCGTGAAGTACAAATGATTTGAGCGATATCGTTTTGGGTAAGATAGTTTTGAATCGTTACTCTATTGCCGTCTTTTTTGCCATCGCGTTCCGCCCAATCTTTAATAAAAGTTAGTAGTCTTGTTTTAGCATCTTTGGAAACCAAATTGGCATAGTTGTTTTTGATGCGTTTTAATTTCAAGCCGACAAACTTGGTGTAAGACAGCGCCAAACTCGGATTACGCAACAACAAATCTTCAAAATCCGACAAGAGAAAACTACAAATAGCGACATCATCTGTCAGTGCTTTGGCGTATTCATTAGAGTTTCTATCACTATCGAGTTCAAGTTCACCGAACAAATCGCCTTTTTCGATGATATCTTTGATGGTTTCGTTTCCGTCTTCATCTATGGAAACAATTTTGATATTGCCTTTTTTGAGTAAAAAAACGCGAGGCAAATCCGAAGAAGAAAAATAAATCACATCGCCTTTTTTGGCTTTTTTAAAACCCGTGATGATGCACAACTGCTTGATTTGTGACATGCTTAGTGTCCAAAACAATTTGTGATCGCGGAGATACCAATATTTTAATTCTTCATACATAGTGTAAATGTATAAATTTATTCCAATAAAAAACCCTTTCAGTAATTACACTAAAAGGGTTTCTCTATTTGTTAACGATTTGATTAAGAAACCAAACCTCTCGAAATCACAATTCTTTGAATCTCTGAAGTACCTTCGTATATCTGAGTAATTTTTGAATCACGCATCATTCTTTCTACGTGGTATTCGGCTACGTAACCGTTTCCACCGTGGATTTGTACTGCTTCATTGGCCACTTCCAAAGCAATTTCAGAAGCATATAATTTCGCCATAGCTCCGGAATGTGCGATGTCTTTACCTTCATCTTTTTCGCAAGCTGCTTTCATGATTAACATTTTGGCAGCCGTGATTTTCACATACATATCGGCCAATTTGAAAGCAATGGCTTGGTGTTTGAAAATTTCTTTCCCAAAAGCTTTACGCTCATGCGAATATTTCAACGCTAATTCATAAGCACCGGTGGCAATTCCCAAAGCTTGAGAAGCAATCCCGATTCTTCCGCCATTCAGCACATTCATCGCGAAGTTGAAACCGAAACCGTCAGCTCCGATACGATTTTCTTTCGGCACTTTTACATCGGTAAACATTAACGAGTGTGTATCGCTTCCGCGGATACCCATTTTCTTTTCTTTGGGTCCGATTTCGAAACCTGCCCAACCTTTTTCAACAATAAAAGCATTGATGCCTTTGTGTCCTTTTTCGACATCGGTTTGCGCCATTACTAAGTAAGTCGAAGCTGTTCCACCATTGGTAATCCAGTTTTTGGTACCGTTTAACAAATAGTAATCACCCATATCTTTGGCCGTAGTTTTTTGCGAAGAAGCATCACTTCCGGCTTCCGGCTCAGACAAACAGAACGCACCGATTACTTCTCCTTTGGCCAAAGGCACTAAATATTTCATTTTTTGTTCTTCCGAACAGTATTTTTCCATTCCGGCACACACCAAAGAGTTGTTCACCGACATGATTACCGCAGCCGAAGCATCTACTTTAGCAATTTCGGTCATTGCCAAAACATAAGAAACACTGTCTAAACCGGCGCCACCGTATTTTGGATCGACCATCATTCCCATGAATCCTAAATCAGCCATCATTTTGACTTGTTCGGTGGGAAATTTAGAATGTTCGTCTCTTTCTATTACGCCGGGTAACAATTCCGCTTGAGCAAAATCTCTGGCAGCTTGTTGAATCATTAACTGTTCTTCGGTTAAATTAAAATCCATAAATTGTAACGATTATGTTTGTTGTTTCTTTAATTTTGGTGTGCAAAAATAGGATTTAAAAGTTACAATTTCAAACGTTTTCGTAAATTTAGCCAATGTTGAAAGAAAGTTATACCGTTATCGGCGTCATGTCGGGCACATCGTTGGATGGCGTTGATTTGGCACATGTTCATTTTAGGGTAATTGGTGCCAAATGGCAATATAAAATCCTTGAAAGTGAAACGATTTCTTATAGCGACGATTGGTTAAACAAATTGCGAACAGCGGTTGACTTTTCAAAAAAAGAATTGACCCAACTCAACAAAGATTACACCTTTTTATTAGGTAATATCATCAAAGATTTTATCCGAAAACATAAAATCAAAAATCTCGATGCCGTTTGCAGTCATGGCCATACCATTTTACACCAACCGCAAAATGGTTACACTTTGCAAATTGGCAACCTAAAAGAAATTGCTCAAATTGTTGGCGAAACCATCGTTTGTGATTTCCGAGTGCAAGATGTGAAACTCGGTGGACAAGGTGCGCCTTTGGTACCGATTGGTGACCGAATTTTATTCTCCGATTATGATTATTGCTTGAATTTGGGAGGTTTTTCCAATGTATCGTTTGAACAAGAGGGAAAACGAATTGCTTTTGACATTTCGCCTGTGAATACGGTTTTGAATTTTTATGCGAACAAACTCGGCTTATCTTATGACGACAAAGGAGATATAGCTCGTTCAGGAGAAACCGATATGACTTTATTGGAAGAATTGGATAACCTATCTTATTACCAAAAACCTTATCCGAAATCCTTGGGTTTTGAATTTGTCAAAACGATTGTGTTGCCATTGATGGAAAGTTACGACCTGAGTATTGAAGACAAAATGCATACTTTTATCAAGCACATTGCCAAGCAAACAGCCTTTGCCTTACCCGACAGAAGTGGTAATATGCTCATAACCGGCGGCGGTGCTTACAATACTTTTCTATTAGAAAGCATGCAAGATTACTTACCCGAATTAGAACTAATTGTTCCCGATGCTAAAACTTTAGAATACAAAGAAGCGTTGATTTTTGGGTTACTCGGCGTATTGAAATTAAGGAAAGAGATTAATGTTTTGAGTAGTGTTACAGGTGCAAAGAAGGATCATAGTAGTGGAATAATATTTCAACCTTAACTACATCAAAAAACCATTCTCGCTCTTCAAAGGCGCAGGAATATTTTCATCGTCTATCATTTGGCGCAAATCAATCTCAATACCTTTGGAAATAGCCGTAATCGGAATATCGTTATACGAACCCTCAAAAGGATTTTCTGAGTAATCTCCAATTTTTTCCATCAAAAAGAAAACCCAAATCACTAAGGCTGAAAAAAGCACTACCAATAAATGAGAACATTCTTTAGCATCTGCAAAAACATTCAACATCCCAAAAGGAATTAAGACGGAGAAAATAAGGGCTTGCCACAACGCCACTGAAGCGTACTGCCTTGGAAAAGGGAAGTTTTTAATCCGTTCACTTCTCCCTTGGTCGTCATAAAAAGTACCTATTAGTTTGTGAAACTCCATGTGTCTGAAATCATCAAAGTAATTTTGGTCACGCAAAGCTTGTAAATCATTCGCTTGGTGTTTTAAAATTTGTACCGCAATATTGGCTTTACCCATACAATCCTCGAGTTCTTCTTTAGCCAAAAGTTGGCAAAGTTCCCCATCAAGATTGTCAAAATACTTATCCGTAGCCTCCGGAAAATAGATGCCTTTGATTCTTTCTTCTTGATGTTCCCATTCACGAGACAAACGCAATTGGTAGCGCAAAGCAGTCATCCAAGCAATGTGGCGGTAAATAATTCTTTTTTGGATTTCCTCCTTTTTTGATCCTTGAATAAAAGCCGTTACTGCCACTCCAAAAGTTCTACTATTATTGACAATTCCACCCCAAATTTTACGGGCTTCCCATGTTCTGTCATAACTGGCATTATTCTTAAATCCCAAATAAAAAGCAACAGCAATACCCAATACGCTGATGGGTTGCCAAGGTAAGGAAATGTCTATTTCGTAACTTTTTTTTAACCAATAATAGACGAATAAAACAATACCCGCATAAATTGCCCCATAAATAAAAGGCATTTTCGACCAATTAAAGGTTTGCCAAAAACCATAATTTCTTTTAGTATACATAGCTTATAAAAGATATTTGTTAAGGTAATCAATTCGTTTGCCAGTAGCCAGTTCAATCACGTCAAAGCGCTTTGTAGCACTAAACGAACCTATATCTGTATCACTATTAATGAGAATGGCTCCTACCAATATTACATATTTACAATTGTAAGTTGTAGCCTCAACCAATTCATTTATTCGCTTATCTATGGCTTCATAAATAACCTCAGTAGTTTCATATAGCGGAACTGTTGCCGATGTAATTCTGTTTTTCTCTTTGAGGACAATTTGTTCCAAAGTATTCATTTGATAATCCATTTCGGTGATATTACCTTCTTGGATTTGATTATTTTGTAATTTACCCAAAGCTGCTCGAGCTGCACCACAACATCCCGAATTTTTAGATTGACCAAAACGATGTATTTCACCAACTATCCTTCTTTTGAAATGCCAATATGCGGACCATAATAAATAAAAACAGCGCCTTCGTCAGGAACATGGCTGGCAAAAGCGCCCATTCCGGTCAAACCGGTAAATGGAAAACCATCTAGTCCGCCCATTTTAAACGGCCCTAAAAATTCATGCGTTCTAACCGGATATTGAATACTATTCACATCATCACTACAAATACTGTCGGCCAACATAACTTGATTAGGTTCTAAATCCAATTGTTCTTCTACAAAATCTATTAACCGATTTACACTATCTATAGTAGTGGAAGCATTGGGATAATATTGTCTAATGATGGCCAGCTTATCTCTCTTTCTCATACCTATTAAAAAGTCAGTAACTATAACCTTACTAAAGTAAAAAAAAACTTTTAGGTCACAAAAAGTAAAGATACAATTCCGAGTAAATCAAATAAATATTTAAAAACAAATCCCAACTCCTAACTCATAACTCCTAACTCATAATTACTATATTTGCACCGCAAACTAAATTGACTCTAACTAAAATGATAATCTGAACCCAATTCAGATGAAACAAAACAATGAAAGACTTATTAAAAAAATTCGAAAACAAAGAACCTGAAATCGTATTCAACTGGAAAGATGCTGAAACTGAAGCCGAAGGATGGACCGTAATTAATTCCCTTCGCGGTGGTGCTGCCGGTGGCGGAACGAGAATGAGAAAAGGCTTAGACATGAATGAAGTATTGTCTTTGGCCAAAACTATGGAAGTGAAATTTTCAGTGTCAGGACCGGCAATCGGTGGTGCAAAGTCCGGTATTAATTTCGACCCGAATGATCCACGCAAAAAAGGCGTGTTGCAACGTTGGTACAAAGCCGTTTCTCCTTTGTTAAAAAGCTATTACGGAACCGGTGGTGATTTGAATGTAGACGAAATCCACGAAGTTATTCCGTTTACCGAGGAATGCGGTGTTTGGCATCCGCAAGAAGGCGTTTTCAACGGGCATTTCAAACCGACAGAAGCCGATAAAATCAACCGAATCGGCCAATTGCGTCAAGGTGTAATTAAGGTAATAGAAAACCCTAAGTTTTCTCCGGATGTATTGCGAAAATATACTGTTGCCGATATGATTACCGGTTTTGGCGTTGCTGAAGCGGTTCGTCATTACTATAATATTTACGGTGGTGATGTACAAGGCAAAAAAGCGATTGTACAAGGTTTTGGAAACGTAGGTTCGGCTGCGGCTTTTTATTTGGCTGAAATGGGTGCCAAAGTAGTCGGCATCATCGACCGCGATGGTGGTGTGATTAAAGAAGAAGGTTTCTCTTTTGAAGAAATTAAAATGTTGTTCTTAAATAAAGACGGTAATAAATTGGTTGCCCAAAATATGATTCCGTTTGCCGAAATCAACGAAAGAATTTGGACATTGGGTGCCGATATTTTTGCGCCTTGTGCCGCTTCAAGATTGGTAACCAAAAACCAAATCGACAACTTGATTACCAATGGTCTAGAAGTAATTTCTTGCGGTGCCAATGTACCGTTTGCCGACAAGGAAATATTTTTTGGCTCGATTATGGAGGAGACAGACAGCAAAGTAAGTTTGATTCCGGATTTTATATCCAATTGTGGTATGGCCAGAGTTTTTGCTTACTTCATGGAGAAAAAAGTACAAATGACAGACGAAGCCATCTTCTATGACATTTCGGAAACGATAAAAAAAGCCTTGGATAAAGCCTACGCTTTGAATTCAGACAAGAAGAATATCAGCGCAACTGCTTTTGAAATTGCCTTAAAACAATTGGTATAATATTTTAAGTTTTTTTGCGTTATACATTTAAGAAGTTAAAGTAAAACTAAAATATTGTTTTACATCAAAAGATTATAAATATATTTACATCAATCCAATAACCATTTAACACCTATTAATCACATGAGTTTATTTCTTCAAGCCGACTCACTTTCAGTAGCCAAAGATGCTTTAACAGAAGTAGCACCCGTTGAGAAAACCATTTCTATTTGGGAACTTTTAACCAGTGGCGGTTTAGCCGGACAAATCGTTATGATTGCCTTATTTGTGATGCTTTTCTTTGCGTTGTATTTGTATTTTGAGAGACTAATGGCCATCAATGCGGCTTCTAAAATAGACAATAATTTTATGATGCAGATTAAAGACCACATCTCTAATGGGAGAATTGATTCGGCCAAGATGTTATGCGCTTCCACCAACTCACCAGTTTCCAGATTAATCCAAAAAGGAATTTCCAGAATCGGTAACAGATTAGAAGACATCAATACAGCCATTGAAAATGCTGGAAAATTAGAAGTTTACCGGTTAGAAAAAAACACCAGTATGCTAGCTACTATTGCCGGAGCTGGTCCAATGACCGGATTTCTTGGAACTGTAGTCGGAATGATAATGGCGTTTCATAAAATGGCAAGCGGTGGTGGACAAATAGAAGTTGGCGCTTTGGCAGAAGGAATTTACACTGCTATGACCACAACTGTTGTTGGACTAATTGTAGGCTTAATTGCTTACATTGGTTACAATCACTTAGTGGTAAAAACAGACAAAGTAGTTCACTTAATGGAGTTGAACGGTGTTGAGTTTTTTGACTTACTAAACGAAAAGAAATAAGATGAATTTAAGAGGTAGAAATAGAGTCAGTCCTGAATTCAATATGTCGTCTATGACGGATATTGTATTCTTATTGTTGATCTTCTTCATGTTGACATCGACTATGGTCACCACTAATGCTTTGGATTTAGTATTGCCTAAAGCAAAAGGGAAAACCGATAGTAACAAAAGTATCTCGGTAAGTATCAATAAAGACTTGAAATTCTACATCGACAAAACTCCGGTGGAAGAAAGTTCAATTGAGGCACAATTATTGTCGCTTACCGCTAAAGACAAAGACATGCCAATTATTCTGAGAGCAGAAGAAGGCGTGCCTATTGAAAAAGCCGTTTATGTAATGGATATTGCCAATAGAAATCAAATGAAAATTGTATTGGCCGTAAGACCTAAATAACTCAATTATGAAGTTTTTAGAAACAGAAGAAGAGAAAAAATCATTTGGCATCACAACAGTAATTTTTGTGATATTGCTTTTGTTATGCTTCTTTTTCGGATTGACCTACATGGATCCGCCACCTGAAAATGGTATAGCCATCAACTTTGGCACCTCTGAGGTTGGTCAAGGCGAAGTACAGCCACTTGAACCGGTAAAATCTTCACCACAACCGGAATATACACCGCCACAAAAAGCGGTAGAAGATGAAGTTGCGACACAGGATAATTCAGACGCTCCTGTTATCAAGAAAACAGACGCTAAAAAACCTGTGAAAGAAGTCAAGGAAGTCGTTAAACCCAAACCAAAATTATCACAAAGTACCACTAGTGCTTTGGAAAGTTTAATAAATGGCCCAAAAACAACCGGTGCTGAAGCCAGTCATGGTAATGACAACTTACCGGGCGATAAAGGTGACCCAAATGGCGACCGTTATGCCAATAGTTTTTATGGTAGTGGAACCGGAAATGGTTCAGGAAACGGAACGAGTTGGGGTTTAAAAGGAAGAAGATTAAGCTCGCCTGCCAAAGAAGTACAAGATTGTAACGAGGAAGGAAGGGTTGTAGTACAAGTTACGGTTAACCGAAGTGGAAACGTGATAGCGGCAAAATATGCACAAGGAACAACCAATACCAATCCGTGTTTAGTTAATCCTGCTCTTTCAGCAGCACGAAAATTCAAATGGCAACCCGACAGTAACGCTCCGGAAACTCAAATTGGATTCATTGTTATCAATTTCAAATTAGGAGAATAGCGAAAGCTATTCTTTTTTTTATTATGACTTATAAAGAAACACTTGATTGGATGTTTAACCAATTACCGATGTACCAAACGCAGGGTGCCACGGCGTATCGAAAAGACATCACCAATACCGTTTTATTAGCCAATCATTTAGGTAATCCGGAAAGACAGTTAAAATGCATTCATGTAGCCGGAACCAACGGCAAAGGTTCAACATCTCACCTACTCGCTTCGGTTTTACAAGAAGCAGGTTATAAAGTTGGGTTGTACACTTCACCACATTTAAAAGATTATCGAGAACGAATTACAATTAATGGCAAACCTATCTCAGAAGACTATGTTTGTGATTTTATCAACAAAAACAAATCCTTTTTTGAAGCCCATGAATTGAGCTTTTTTGAAATGAGTGTTGGACTGGCATTTGAATACTTCGTTAAAGAACAAACTGACATTAATATTATTGAAGTTGGTATGGGCGGCAGATTGGATTCTACTAACATTATCACGCCGCTGGTTTCTGTAATCACCAATATTGGTTTAGACCATACTCAGTTTTTAGGAAACACGCTCGAAGCTATAGCCTTTGAAAAAGCCGGAATCATCAAACTGAATATTCCCGTGGTTATCGGCGAATATGTAAGCAAAACCAAACCGGTTTTTGAAGCGAAAGCCAAAGAAACGCAATCCGAGATTTACTTTGCTTCCGATTTGGTTCAGGAAGATTATCCTACGACTTTGTTGGGCGATTATCAGTTTCACAATAAAAAAACGGTATTGCAAACTTTGAAAGTATTGCAAGAAAAACAACTGCTTCACTTTTCGGAAGTAGATATTCAAAAAGGCTTTTTGAATGTGATCCAAAACACCAATTTACAAGGTCGTTGGCAACAATTAGGCGAAAATCCAAAGATTATTTGTGACACGGCTCACAACGCCCATGGTTTATCGATTGTTTTAAACCAATTGAAAAAGGAAAAATTTGACCAATTGCACATTGTTTTGGGTGTCGTGAATGACAAAAATCTAGGCGACATTCTGCCTTTGTTTCCAAAAAATGCAAAATATTATTTCTGCAAACCTAATATTCCTCGCGGATTGGAAGCTGAAATTTTGGCAACAAAAGCCTCCAATTTTGAACTTAAGGGTCAAATATATAATTCTGTTTCAAACGCTTATGAGAACGCTACAAAAAAAGCTTCCTCAAATGACTTCATCTATGTAGGCGGAAGCACTTTTGTCGTTGCAGAAATTTTGTAATTTTTTTTCATTTTAATTTGCAGAATCAAAAAAACGGTCTATATTTGCACTCGCAATCAAGCGCAAGACGGGCGATTAGCTCAGTTGGTTCAGAGCATCTCGTTTACACCGAGAGGGTCGGGGGTTCGAATCCCTCATCGCCCACAAAGAAAACCGATTAGGAAACTAATCGGTTTTTTTATTTTATAGCCGTGTCAAAAGTTCACTTTTGTAAGCGGATAGAAAATAAAAAAACAAGGCTGAGCATCAGCCACAGGTTTTCTTTGTTCAGGGCACCACAGAAAGGGATCACCGTAGGTAATCCTCATCACTCACAAGTATTTAAAATGTAATGCCGAATGTCCACTGGACATTCTCCTCTTAATATCAAATCTCATCGCCCACCGAGAAAAACCGAAACTTTCGTTTCGGTTTTTTTATTTTCTGACCATGTCAAAAGTTCGCTTTTGTAAATGGTCAGAAAATAAAAAAACAAACACGGCTGATTGCCGTGTTTTGGTTTTTATCGTTTAGGGCAACCCAGAACGGGATCACCGGAGGTAATCCATTCCTGCTAAGATTTTAAAGCGAACTAAAGTTCGCATACCTGAAGCCCACCGGGCTTCCTCCTCTTAATATCAAATTTTTAATGTCAACTTTTTAATTTACTTCTTCGCTTCGCTAGGGTCAAATCTATTTGACATAATGCATGTTTTGATACACTACTCATACACTAAGTAGGGCTTTCCTATGGACTAGCTATACACTAGCTATACTTCAGGGAGGTGAAAATGTGACGATTTGAAACGAACTAAAGTTCGGGTACCTGCCTACCGGCAGGCAGGCCTGAAGCTCACCGGGCTTCGTCCTCTTGATATCAAATTCTTAATATCAAACCTAAAATAACTACATAGGTTATTAAATAAATCCTATTATAGTGTAAAACAGTAATTAACTCTAGTCAATACCCTTTGCCTAGGATACTCAATTCTATTGTTAACAGTAGATGTTTTTGGTTATTATGGTTATAGATCAATAGAAATGATTATTGGTATTTATTGGTATTTATTGGTAATTATAGACGATTTCTTACACTCTCTGTTTGAGAATTAGATTCTTAGTGTAATCTTTGGTGTTCATTATTTAGATTTTAGTTGCAACGATAATCGGAATGAGGATCAATGAAAATGAATATTAATCGTAAAAATTTAAAATTATGGCCAGACAAAGAGGACCATTAAAGGTGCAGGGCACCTTGGGTGACATCAACTTTTATAAAAGTCAGGATGGTTACCTTATCCGCGAAAAAGGCGGTGTGAGCGGAAAGAGAATTAAGAAGGACCCCGTTTTTCAGAGGTCGAGAGAAAATGCGATGGAGTTTGGCAGGGCTGCACGGGCCGGTAAATTATTGAGAATGGCGGTGCGACCACTACTGCTGAATTCTGATAACCGCGTTGTGAGTAGGTTGCATGGACAAATGATGAAAGTACTTCATGCTGACATGAGTAGTGCTCGAGGACAAAGAAATGTTGTTGATGGTGATTTGGGTTTGCTTACTGATTTTGAATTTAACAGTAGGTCTCCGTTGGGTTCGACGTTTTATGCACCCTACTCAGGGACTATAGACCGAATGAGCGGAACTCTAACACTCGAGATTCCGGCTTATGTTCCGACGGAAATGATTATGGCACCAGATGGTGCTACGCATTATAAAATCATCAGCGGTGGCGCTGAGCTTGATTTTGTGAATCGGACTTTTGTGGTTGACACTAATGAAAGTGCTGTGTTGCCGTGGAATGGATTGCCTACTGTGGCTTTAAATCACAGTCATCAGGTAACGGCTGCCAGTACTCATCCCCTTTTTTTGGTTTTGTGCTTGGCGTTTTATCAAGAGGTTAACGGGGAAATGTATGCTTTACAAGATGGTTCGTATAATAGTTCTGCTGTGGTGAAGGTTAGCAAGGTTTAACTAAGGTATTGTTGCCAGAAATTGCCCTCGATGAGTTTTTGCTCATTGGGGGCTTTTTTTAGTTGTGGAGTTGTGAGTTGTAAGTTGTGAGTTAGGAGTTAAGAGTTAAGAGTTAAGAGTTAAGAGTTAGGAGTTAAGAGTTAGGAGTTATGGGTTGTGAATTGTGAGTTGTGAGTTGGAAGCAGCGCTTTGACTACCGATAGCTATCGGGACAGGGTGGCAATTTCCTACGATTTTTATAATTGGCTCGCAAAGCCGCGGAGGCGCAAAGAATTTTATTTTGTACTTTTTTATTAGTGATTTTCCTTCTGCAAGCTCAGTAAGACAATGTTGTGGAGGTTGAATTTTACATGTTGAGAATTTTTCTGTGAAATATTTTATTTATTGGCTTTTTGCTTGCTAATTAGGGTAGGTAATTCCCGAATCGCACACTATAGTGTTTTATTTCGGTAATTTTATTTTTTAGTTTTGGTTCTACTTTCCTGATTTCTCTCCGACTATTTCATCTCTTTATATTTATGCACCCGTCAGAAAACCAAGAACGGATTAAAGCCATTTACCGTATGCTGTTAGCCATTGCTAATGGTAACTTGAGGTATCGAATGGTGTTGGTTGGTGCCGATGACTCTTTTAATGCTTTGGTGACCCTGCTCAATCAGGTGGCGGAAAAACTAGAGGAAATGAATTATTCCCATCCGTATAGTCTTAGTAAGACTGATTTGGCGATTTCAAGTGACACCAAATTACTTATGGTTCAAAAGGTCCTTGACTACATTTATAATAACTTAGAGGAACCCCTGCCCTCTACAAGGCAACTGGCACGAATGTTTGGCACCAACGAATTTGCTTTAAAAGAAAGTTTCCGGAAACTGCAAAAGACGAGCATTTATCAATTTTACAATGATGAACGGCTGAAAAAAGCTCATTTGCTTATTGAGGATACCTCACTTCCTTTTAAAGATATTGCCCTTAGTTGCGGCTTTAGTGATTATCCCAGCTTCTTAAAAGCATTCAAGAAAAAATACCACTATTCCCCAAGTAGCATAACCAAAGAAAACGGTTCAGGTCTGATTTCATAAGCACACTCCGCTTTTACCTGAAAAAACTCCAAAATTAACCTTTTGTAAAGGCTTTAAATTCAAAACTTTACCACAGTAAATATCAAAACACTATTGTGATGAAACTTTCTGCTTCTTTTAAATCCGGGTTTATTTATGTTGTTGTGCTGTTGCATATGGTGTTGTATGTGTATGCGGCGGTTAATAAGATATTGGATTTTGAGAATTTTCAGGTGCAGTTGGGGCAGTCGCCGTTGTTGAGTGCTTATGCAGGGTTTGTTTCTTATGCTGTTCCGGGGATTGAGTTGGTGATTGTGGGGTTGTTGTTTTTTGGTGGGACACGGTATTTGGGTTTGTATGCTTCTTTGTGTTTGATGGTGATGTTTACCACCTATATATTTATCATGCTACATTTTAGTCCGTTTGTGCCTTGCTCCTGTGGCGGGATACTTGAGAAACTCAGTTGGAACCAACATTTGATTTTTAATGTTTCATTTTTCATACTAAATATAATTGCTTTACTACTACACGACAATCCAAGAAAAGGATTGCTATTTAAAAGAGGATCTACTTTGGCCGGTATGTTTTTGGGGATTGTCGTGGTGGTGGTATTGTTTTTATTATCTGAGAATACTATTCACCATCGTAATAACTTTATAAGACGCTTTCCGAAACATCCGACTACAGCCAAAAAAAGCATAGAACTTCCCTATTCCTCCTATTACATCGCCGGATATGATGCCAAACATATTTACCTCGGCAATCGCACAGCACCACTATTAGTGACGGTTTACGATCTTCAATTGACTAAAAAGAAAGAAGTTCGTATTGATTTACCCCGAATGGATTTTCAATACAAAGCACCCAGATTGACTATTAAGCCACCCTACTTTTACTTTACTGATGGCACTGTTCCTTGTGTTTTTGTTGGCGATACTCTAACCTGGAAAGCTGAATTGAAAAGTCATCAAAATGATTATTTCAGTGCCTTCTTACCTATTAACCAGCAAACTGCCGTGGTAAGGGCTATAAGTTCCAAAACAAAAG
Source organism: Flavobacterium sp. (assembly GCF_046293665.1). Lineage (GTDB taxonomy): Bacteria > Bacteroidota > Bacteroidia > Flavobacteriales > Flavobacteriaceae > Flavobacterium. The sequence goes on along the minus strand of NZ_JBKBOL010000007.1, from coordinate 66,008 downwards.
AAAATGTGCTTGGGTTATTGTCGTTTGGTGAAGAAAATAAATTATCCTTACACCAAAATCTTCTTCAAAAACAAGTCGATGGCTTATTTGATACTAGTGGGCTGCTCACCTACAATGGACAAACCCATCAAATTATTTATACTTATTTTTATCGCAATCAATTCCTGATTACGAATCCAAATCTTGCACTTCAAACGACAGGAAAAACTATTGATACCATCAGCAAAGCTCAGGTTAAAGTGGCTAAAATCAAATCGAAAAATCAAAATGTATTGGCTGAACAGCCACTATTGGTCAATCGGCTCGTGGCTAGCTATGGTAATTATCTTTTTGTTAATTCAGCTCTGATGGGTAAATATGAGCCTAAAATCATGTGGGGCAAGGCTTCCATCATTGATGTGTATCATCTTAAAAACAACACTTACGCCTTCAGTTTCTATATCTACCATAAGCAAAATATAAGTATGGATGAGTTTATTGTAATTAACGATTATGTTGTCAACCTCAACGGTAAACATCTCACCGTGGAACGATTAAAAACTGATTATTATAAACCTTGGTCATTATAAATTCCTTTATGACAATATACAGCGCAGTATCAGGGGAAGACCGAAAACCTGTAACAGAGTAGGTCATCAACTATTAAATATTACTATTATGAAAACAACGTTTTTAAAACCCGTTTTTTCTTTATTTGCTGTGGCTTTTGCCATTTTTGCAGCATTTGCTTTTAGTCCGGCTCCCGAAGCAGGTGCAGTGGTCGATATCTGGGGACACAACCCGGAAGACGATTGTGACGTAACCAGTACTTTGTGTACTGATGACGATACCAAACCGCAATGCCGCATAGGTACCAGCGGTGCTTTTCTTTATGATATGAACGGCCAAACCGACTGTGTCATTGAATTGTACAGAAAAGTAAATTAGCAAAAAGAGAAGCCGAAACGAAATCGTTTCGGCTTCTTTACTAATTCTCTACTGTGCTTTTTCTTTTAGGTAAAAATCAAACCACTCTTTAATTTTCCTTGTCAAATCCTTTTGCAATTTGGGGTCTTTTACAGTATGCCCTTCATTTTGGTAAGCAATAAAAATATTCTTCTTCCCTAGTCTTCGCAAAGCCAAATGAAATTCCAATCCTTGCGTCCAAAGGACATTATTGTCTTTCTTTCCTGCCCAACTTAACAAAGGTGTTTGACATTTTGCTGCATTGGGGAATGCAGAATTCCTAGTATAGGCCTCCCAGTTGTCAAAGGGTGAAAAACCCATTCTCATTTGTTGCGATTCGTAGCGCCAAGCATTATAGCGTCGCCCTTCTGTCAAATAGTTAAAGTAACTCGAGGTCAAATTGGTGTTGGCGGAGGCACTGACTGCCGCTGCAAAAGCATTCGTCTGTGTAATGATAAAGGCGCTTTCATATCCTCCAAAGGAATGACCAATAAGTCCAATCCTATTGTCATCGACTATACCCCTACTTTTAACTTTATCTACAGCAGCCACCACACAATCTAATGCTGACAGCCCTACTTCACCCGGAGTATAAACTATATCCGGAAACAACACAAGATATCCATCCAGAAAATAGTTGGCCGCATTAAAGCCTATAACATCATATTCGGTTGGAGCAATGTAATCATGAAATTCGTAAGATTGCTTTTCGTAAATGTAAACCACCATAGGGTACTGCTGACCCGGAACGTAATCAGCCGGTTTGTATAGAATGCCCTTTAACGGTACACCCTCCTTATTTTGATAGGATATTAATTCCGCCTCTCCCCAGCTGTAGTTTTTGGCCAATGGATTGGATTGGAAAACAGTTTTTGCCGGTTGACTGCCTTTAAAGTGCATTAGCTTTGGCGGGTTTACCGCAGTTTCCTCCACAAAAATATAATCCTCGGTATGCGCTGCTTTTTGCACGTTGTTTTTTCCCGAATTACTAAAGAGGACTTTTGATACTGAAAAATCGGGGTTCATTTTGTAATAGCCACTTTCACCGTTATCAGACCTTGCGTATAAAAGCAATCCCTTGGAGAAATCAATGTCCCTGACCAAGTATTCGTCTTTATATTGTTTTCTTGCTAACGGATACAATTCTTCACACATTCTAAATTGCACGTTCATCTCCTTCCCTCGTGTAATCCTTCTTGCAGAATAATCAAGGACATTAATAAGCCACAAGTCGTAGCGGTCATACACTATAAAGTACTTTTCGTCAGCCGACCAGCCCGGACTATAATACGGATAAGGTGGTCCGGCTTCATAGCGTTGGTGGTCAGTAACGGCAATAGGGATAGTTGCGGTTGCGTTTTGATGCCTACCTTTTCGAATATCATAAATCCACCAATTTCTTTCCTTGTAATAATACAGGTAGTTGCCCTTTGGCGAGACTCCGGTCATGCCGGGTGCTGTAGTGTGCTTGGTCAACCATAATTTTTCTTCTCCCGACTCCATATTTTTTAAATACATATCCGCCGGAGCTACATGCCCATACTGGGGTTCATACTGCTTGAGGTCGTAACAAACGGCATGTTTGCCATCAATGGTTAGCATGGCATTCGGACGTTCATTGGTACCTATCAGCACCACTTTATTCTCTGCCGGAATCCATGAGGCTACTTTGTTCAAGGGTTTGGGGTCGCCATACAACTTGTTCCAGCCGTATTCATACACCGTGTCTGTATCCCAAACTTCAAAGGATTGTTTGACCTCTTTCTTTTTGGGTTCGCTGTAGCTGAAGAAAACCTGACTCCCGTCACTTGAAAATCGTAGCGCGGCGTTTCCTTCTCCGAAAATCACCTGGCCTTTTAGCATCTGACTTTCAAACGGATTTAGTACGCTAGTTTTATGGCTTTCTAAATTGTAGTGGTAAATCTTGAAAGAGACAATATCATTGGCTTTTGTCATCGGTTCCAGAAAACAAATGGCATTTGCCGCATCATTCCACGTTAGCTTTCTGTAGCCTGTATCAGAAAATGGCAGCTTGGTTGTTGCTGCCTTATGGTAGTATTGCACCGCTTGCTTTGACACCATGGCAATTTTGCCGTCTTTACTGATTGCCCACTCGCTACAGTCCTCAAAAACGGTTTCACGACCGGTATCCAAATTGAATACCGTGAGCGTCTGTTCTTTTTCGGTTTTACTTACAATCGCCAAATCCTTTTCGGTAAACTCATAGTCTATTACGTCTAAGTAGGTCCTTTCTTGATTATTACCAAGGTCCCGTATTCTGAGTTTGCCTTCCTTTTCTACCAACGCCAAATACTTCCCGTCTTTGCTGAACGAACCCTCCTCAGCCTCAGGAAATGCGATTCTTTTCTTTCCTTGGCTTTGCTGTACAAAAAGGGTGTCTGCTCCGTAATCATAATTGAGTTTGTAACTTACCCATTTGCCATCGGCAGAAATTTTTTCGTCCACCAACCTACTCCATTTGGCATAGTCGGCCACGGTTAGCTGTTTTTTGGTCTTATTTTGACCTAAAGAGGGTACCGCCTGTAAAAGCGACACCATCATCATCAACACATACATAGTCTGTTTCATTAGTATCCGGGATTTTGGGGTAATAGGTTATTGTTTAAAAGCAGTTCGGTCGCCGGTAGCGGAAAAAGCAAATCGGTAGCCTCCCAATTGGGTTTGATTGGGGATAGCACGGCCGCAGCCTGCCCTGTTCGTTTTAAATCAAACCAACGGTGCCCCTGCTCTGTAAACAGTTCGTATTTTCGCTCTTTGGCTACGGCTGCCAGCAGGTCGGTTTGTGTTACTGCTGTTGTGGCCGGCAATCCTGCTTTAGTTCTTATTTTATTAATGTCAGCTTGCGCTCCACTTACATTGTTAAGCTGTGCATAGGCTTCGGCTCTGATTAAATACTGTTCGGGCAGTCTGAACAAAATGGTGTATTCTTCTGATGTTGCCGTGGCACCGGTCTTTTTGTATTTGTAGGACATGTGCCAATTCACCCCGCCGGTAGTGATTGTGCGTACCCAATTGGTTCGTCGTAAATCTCCGGTTTCAAAGGAGGCGACGAACTGTGGCGACAAAAACGGTTTAGATGGCGGTCCGCTGGAGTAAATAAAAGTACGACCATCTTTGGCGTTTAAGCCCGGAGTACCGGGATGCAATGCCAATATGGTGGAAGTTGATTGGCGCAGGAACTCCGTGGCAGGATTGTTCACCCAAACATAGGTTGGATTGTCAATAACGGCTGTTGCTTTAGCGGCGGCATTCGTCCAATCTTCTCGGTACAGATACACCCTTGCCAGTAATGCCTGCACAGTGGCTTTATTGGCACGAACCCGCTCTGTGGATGGATAGGTGTTCGTTAACAACGATTCTGCCAATAAAAGGTCGACCGATACTTTTTGCAACACCTCGTAGGCAGGTGTTTTCCCTATGGTTGCATTTGTCACATAATTGGTGGTGGTCACATACGGAATGTCGCCAAAAACATTGATCAGGTAAAAATGGAGGTACGCTCTTAAAAAGTACGCTTCACCGGTCAGTCTTTCCCTATCTGCCGTGCTGATTGCCGTAGCGCCTGCCAATCCTTCCAGTACCATATTGGCAGCATATATTTCTGTATACGTGTTGGCCCATAATGGTTTTAGCAAGCCGTTTGACGGCACCATGGTGTGGTCATAAAATTGTGCAATATCAGCGTTTTGAGCGGTGAACTGCATTTCATCCGAATAGCAGGAGAGCAATACCGAGACCCCACCCAGTGTGCCACTGACCATTCCTAGTTCTCTGATATGGGCGTAAATGTCGGAAACAGCCGCTTCTGCAGTCTCCACATTTTGATAAACATCGGGTGTCGTCAGTTGTGATTGTGGTGTATCCACTTCTGTAAAATCGGAACAACCTAAGCTGCTGCAAAGCAGAAGGATTGCCATTAGACTATTGTAAATTTGTGTTTTCATCGTTTGTTTTTTAAAGTTAGAATCCCAATTGTACTCCAAGTGTGAACTGTCTTAGCGGTGGTAAAGAACTCATCGACTGGTTTTCGGGGTCAATGCCTTTGTACTTTGTAAAAGTCAAGAGGTTTTGTCCCTGCAGGTAAATTTTAGCGCTTAGTGCTTTAGACCATTTGGAAGGCAGTGTATACGCAATACTCATGCTTTTTAATCGAACATAGGAAGCATCACTTACGGTTGCATTACTGTCGAGTAAATTATAGTATGCATCCACCGCTGAACCATTCTGTCCGGTAGTATATATCTGTGAGGCACTCGCAGTACCATTAGATGGAAAATGACTGGTAAAATCGGCAGGAAGATTTGCCATAGTACCAGCCAGCGGTGATGTTAAGTAGTAATTTCTGCCCTGTTGCTTTACCAATTGGAAAAGGAAATCCAGACTCCAATTTTTATAATTCAACTGATTGGTAATACCTCCATAAAATTCGGGTGCTGTATCCATAATGGCTTGCTTATCGAGAGTAGAAATCTGACCGTCGTCATTATAGTCCCTAAAGGTATAAGTGCCTGTCACCGGGTCTATACCAGTATAGTCGTATCCTTTGGTAATAAACAATGATTCGCCCACAACCAGTAAATTGGCATAAGTGGACAATTCAAGATTAGGGAACGCAACAAGCTTGTTTTTAGGTGCCGTAAAGTTTATATTGGTAGTCCAGGAAAAGTCTTTGCTTTTAATATTTTCTGTTCGCAACTCAAGTTCAAGGCCTGTGTTCTCTACTGTTGCATCAAAATTAGACTGTATTGTTGGGAATCCTGTAGTCCCCGGAAGCGGAACACCAATTAACTGATTGGCCGAGCGGTTTTTAAAATAAGCCGCTGAGAGGAAAATTCTATCCTGTAAAAATCCAAGTTCGGCCGCTACTTCCCATTTTGTATTGGTCTCCCAACCAAAATCGGGATTGAACAAGCGTGCGGGAGTTAATCCTACTACTCCATCGTACAAATAAGGTGAGACTTGGTAGGTATCTAAATATTGGTAATCCCCTATTTGGTCATTGCCCGTGGTGCCATAACTGGCTCGTAGCTTGCCGAAGCTCAAAACGCGCTTATTGTCCTTCAGTCCTTTTTCGTTACTGAAAATCCAAGCAGCACCGATAGCGCCAAAATTGGCAAAGCGGTTCGCCGTCCCGAATCGGCTTGAGCCGTCCCGTCTTCCGGTAAAGTTTAGTATGTAACGATTGTCCCAATCCAAGTTGAGTCTCGCAAAAAGTGCACTGTATCTATAATCAGTAACCGTGTGGCTCAGCACTCGTACTGTAGTAGCGGCAGCCAAACTATTAATTAGCGCATCACTCGTAAAGCCCGAACCTGTCTGCGCCAATTTGGTCGATTTCTGACTTTGGAACGTGGCACCAACTAAAATTTTACTGTCTAGCTTACCCCATTTCTTACCATAGTTTAACTGGGGTTCGACAATATAGGAACGTCCGTTTCCTGCATTCACCATTAACAAAGCTTCGTGGTTTGCCGTATCAAAGGGGCTGTAAGTACTCAAGGGTACCGTTACATTTTGTGAGGTATGTATCTCATTGTACCCTATAGCGGCTTTGGCTTCCAAACCGGGCATTATTTTATAGGATAATGTCGTATTAGCAATTAAGTTTTGATTCGCGGTAATATAGGCGCCTTCAATCGTAGCCAAGGGATTGATCCACGTGCCATTCTGCCAGTTTAGGTTGCCGTTTTCGTCGTACAGTGCCGGGGCATTGGGTGCTAAGGTATAGGCGCGCGAGGTTAGGTCTCTTCCCGGCAAGGTGTTTTTATCACCGGTATAGTCGGCCGAAAAGTTTATACTGAATTTATTGTCCTCCGATTTATGGTTAATACTGCTGTGTATTGCACCTCGGCCAAAGTGCGCCTCCCCCGGAAAAACGGTTGATTCCTTGCGGTAGGTGCCACTCACCAGGAATTGGGTGTTATTACTACCGCCAGATACCGACGCCTGTGCACTGCTAATATTGGCTGTGCCTCCTATGAGTTCTTTGCGCCAGTTGGTATAGCGGCTCTGGTCCCAATTTCCGTTAATGTCATGAGCATTGGCTGGATAGGTTGCTATATTATCATTGGCAAAGGCTTCGGTACGCATTGCTAAATACTGTTGCGTATTCATCATGTCCATCTCTAGGGCAACCTTGCCTACTGTTGAAAATGCGTTTACCATAAAGCTTGTCTTTCCTGCCTTGCCTTTTTTGGTCGTTATCAGTATTACCCCATTAGCCCCGCGAGATCCGTAAATGGCCGTAGCATCGGCATCCTTTAATACTTCGATGCTTTCAATATCGGCCGGATTGATGTTATTAAGCGGATTGGTCAAGCCAGTAATCGCAGCCGAGGAAACCGTATTGTCACCAAGCGATTGTGACGAGTAAGGCACTCCATTGATAATATATAATGGGTCGTTACCATCGGAGCGGATACTGTTTAATCCGCGTACCTGTATGCTGAATCGCCCCCCGGGCAAGGCTGAATTTTGAATAATGTTAACCCCTGATAATCGCCCTTGCATGGCTGCCAGCGGATTGCTCACCGGTTGCTGCTCTATATCTTTGGCCGTTATCTTGGCTATACTGCCGGTGCGTTCCTTGTCTTTTACGGTGTAGTAACCTGCATTTATGGTTACCTCTTGTAAAGTAGTGGCGTCCTCCGTCATCGTAATATTGATCACACTGTTTGTTGTAACGGCTACTGTGGTTTCCTTGTAGCCTATGTAGCTAAAAATAAGTATATCTCCTTCGGTCGCTTGGATTGAATACTTTCCCGTTGTGTCCGTGATTGTACTTTGTGTAGTGGATTTCACGGTAACGGTAACGCCGGGCAGTGCTCCGTTGGCATCTGATACGATACCACTAATGGTTTGTAGTGTAGTAGGTTTTGGACTTTGAGCCAAACAAGTGAGGCAGAAAAGATATACCCATATTAAAAAGGCATAGCCAATTACTGTCCTACCCTTGTATAATGAAAATTTATTCATAATATTGGTTTAGTTTAATTGAACAATAGTTTAATAAGCTTCGGCTTCCTATACTAGTTTGGCGACGAGGTAGGAAGTCTTTTTTTTGTTTAATTGTGTTTGTTATACCATAGGCTATAGGGTTTACTGATTACTACTTGTTTTAAGAATTAGATGTATAATTCATCTTTGATAAAAAGCTGCCCTAACGATTACTAATTCCAATAACCAAACTCAAATGAAACAACTAAACCATTTGTAATTATTACTATGGTTGTCAGGGCAGACTTTAAAAAATATATAACAATCAAGACTACGAGAGAAGTAAACATAACTTATCCCTCAATTACTTGTTACTAATAAAAAATGGTGAATCTATGAGCGGAGTAAACGCAAAAAAGGCATGGAACTCAGCTTATTGTATCAGAGGTACTGGTATACCGGGGAACAATAAGTGAGCCCACGCCCTGGAGCGTGAGCATTGGCACTTATCTTCTCGTTCCTATAAAAATTACCAGTTTTCTGATACGAGATTCAAAGCGAATGCTTCAATATTGTATTTGAAGAATCGCAAAATTAATACTATTTATAGCATTATGCTGACAAATATAAATAATATTACCGACATATATGTCGTTGTGTTAAACTTTTTTTCTATGTCAATTTGAATTCAAATGAAACAGATAAAAAATATACAACTCTTAGCAGCTATAAGAAAGGTTTTACAAGACCTACGTGCAGAAACTGCACTCACACAAGATGCTATTATAACAGATATATTTGATTCTAAAAATGTAACTATCAATCTAGCCAGGATTGAAACCGGCACTGGAAATATATCTCCAAGTACTTTATTTCTTTTATGCGAATATTATAAAATTTCTATTTCTAACTTCTTTAAAAGAGTTGAAGAAGTTGACAAGAAACTTAAAATTACAGATAAAAAATAGAAGGTGCCTCTGGCACTTTTTTTATGCCTTACAATAAACAGTTTGTAATCCTTTTTGTATTTTAGCAATTTCAACTGTGAATGGAAATCATATGTGAAAATTAGTTATATGCCATTTATTCACAAACCTGATGAAAAAGATGCCAATCGAAAAACCGACACACCAAACTGCACCAGTAAATGAAATTACTGAAGATTTCAAGATTGTACGATATCTTGACATTATAAAATTTTTATCAATGCTACAAAATGAATCTATTTTCTTTTGTAGGTTGGATAAGCTTGAAGACAAATTTGAGGGAACATCTCCTAAACCGAATAGAGAACACCATGAAAACTATTTTCGTGATATATACAGACATTTATCACCTAATAATGAGAGCGAAGAGGAATTTGTTACGAAGAGCCTGCATGAAAGGATTGATATGGAAAATCGATTTAAAAAATTATGCTGTATTTCATGTTGGAATAAATTTGAAAATGAATCTTATGCAATGTGGAAAATTTACTCAGACATGAATAAAGGAATAATGATTACTTCTTCCATAGAAAACTTGTACAAAGCATTTCAAGAAACTCCTGAAATAGTGCAATTGACCAAAATTGATTATATAAATCACGAAACTGATTTTATTCCCAATCCGGGAAATCTTAACTCGCCAGTTTTACATAAGCACATAGCCTATTCTTTTGAAGAAGAAATTCGTTTACTGCACACAGTAAGTAAGGTTGACAGTTGGGATTATGATTGGGATTCTGAAAAAAATAAAAATGGAAAGAGTTTAAAAATCAACCTTGATTACCTCATAGACGAAATTGTGTTAAGTCCTTTTGCAGAACCATGGTATTTTATGATGATAGAGAATTTAATGGAAAAGTATGGACTGAAGAAAAAATTGAAATATTCGATATTAAAATAAACGGCAATTCAAAATTTCTAAACATGAAAGTAGATATTAAAACCATAAAAGCGCTAACAAAAAAGTTAGCTAAAATGAATATCGATAAATTCAGTTCGTTGTCAAAGCTTAGAAATGAGTTTGATGAATTAGCTACTGAACTTATTGATTTAGATTCTGATGATACTGAGTTAATAGAATCATTGGGAAAAGCATCTAAATTTTTTAATTTACTTGATGAAGAAGATTTTGTTACTAATGACAAACAGAAACTTAATGAATCAAAAGCAATCATATCCCATTTTACGAAAGAATTAAGTACGACAATTGTCAAATGGAGAAAAGAACTTGGAATGCTATAGTTTCATCAAGAAATTAAAAAAGAATAAACGGCATATAACAGCGGTTTGTAACAATTGAGAAGCTTGCGTTTATAACGAGTTTTCTCTAAAAATTCAAAAAGGAAGTTTATATTTGGAATCGGTAGTGATAAATAGTCTCAATTGTTATTAGCCGCAGAATAATAGCGGTAATTCTCTCAAAACTAGTCTTTAAAGACAATTTGAATCATATTTTCACTCCCATAATAATCAAAAATAAATACAGGAAATCCACTTAAAACAGCAACTGTAGAATCAATATTGATATACTTATTTCTTTGGTTTTTAAATATTATATGTTGACTGTAGTTATTATCTGGAAATTGAAATTCGTTGTTTATTATATAATTCATTTTCTTTAAATGATTTTCTAATAATTTTCTCCAAGTTTCTTTAGAGTACTTTGAAAATTGTAAATATTGGTTATCACATTCAGCACCTACGATTTGTTTATATTTGATGTTTTCTTTCGCACTTACTTTCAATAATTTAAAATCAATTTCTTCGGATAAGTGTTTAAGACTTTCAACCATTGGATAACTAATTAGCAGCTTTCCTGATTCGGTTTCTTCATTAAATAATCCTAACATTTCTTCAAGCGAATCATCATCTGCTAATGTCGAATGTCCATCATAGTCAAAAAACAAATAAATCTCTGCAAAATCATCCCTATTGAATTCCCTCAAAATTTCCTTGTTTTGTGGTATTTCTTTCAATAGTGTAAAAGTATCTAAGTCACTATCCGTAGCTATAGCTTTATGCAATTGATAGATTTCAGCACAGAAAGCACATTTGACCAAAGTTTTTTCATTGAAAAAAAATTTAGTCAAACTATTAACCAATTGTTCTTCAGTTTTTTCACCTTCGAAAACAAATAAAATATTAGACATCGAAAGAACCAGCTTTATACATTTTTTCCAAATTGTGTGCTTCTCTCAACTCTTTATCAGTACTTTTCGACAAGGACTTAATTAAATCTTTATTCATAATAAAATAACAATCTGGTCTCAGAAGATCATTTGTCATTATTGATGTATTATGAGTGGTCAACACAAATTGAATATTCAACTTTTTAAGTTCTTCAACTATCAACTTAGATAATTCATGATGATAAAATGCATCGAACTCGTCTATAAACAAAAATGTAACTCTTGATTGTTCTTGTAAACGTTGTAACCAAAAATAAAAAAGTCCTAATGCTCTTGTACCTTGAGAAGCAATTTTATAAAATGCGATTGTTTTACCATTAAAATCAAATGCAATGATATTTTTCTCTGACTCTTTAACAACTTTGAGTTTACATTCTATTCCTGCTTTGTTTAAAAAAGTTTCTAAATTCTCTACATTTCCTCTTTCGATTATGTCTTCTTGAATGTCTCTTGTTCCGACTTCAATACCTAAATATGAATTTCCTTCTAAGGATCTAAAAAATAACATCCCTTCAACAAATTTAAAAAAACATAAAAAGACTTTATTAACAACATCGTCTTCAGCTAAAACTGAGTTGTTTTTTATATATTTCAGTAAAGATAAATTAGCATTTTTTATATCATTATTTAAACTTTCTGCTCCCTTAAGATTAATTATGGCCTTATTGCTAATTTCTCTGTCAATTTTAGCAATTAATACTTCTCCAATTGAAAAACTCTCATAAACGATATTCCTATTTTCCGTTTTCTTATAAACATAAGTTATCTTTTTGGAAGAAATTAAAAACTCATAATGAAAAGTAGCGTACTTCGACGAATTTAAGGCATTTAAGTAGTTATTATACTGGTTATCACCATGCTCCGTATCAGTAAGATGCTCAATTATATCAAAGATTGCTAAGCCTAAATTAGATTTACCAACACCGTTTTTACCGTATACAATTGCATTTTCAACTGTACCTTCAATTACACTCTCCTTATTAAAGTTATAACCATTTGTATTTTGCAAATCAAATACAAATTTGTCATTAAAACTTTTAAAATTGTCTACACTAAATTTAGTTAACATTTTAAATTATTATTAAAATTTCATCAAAGTTACAAAATAAAACAACATGCCGTAATTTTTTTACGGATATTAAAATAAGTTACCTATTAAACCAAAAACTAATACTAAGAGTTGTTTACAACTATTTGGCGTCTTGGATTATCATCAATTTTCTTCGAAAATTCAAAATAAAACTTCAGCTCTTTACGGAAAACCGTAATTATCTTTTAATCTTACAATATATCTTTACATATACGAATCAAAAAAGATTAGATAAATGGCAAAGTATAGAATTTCTGGAATATGGAAAAACAGCGATAATGTTATTACTGCTTATGCGTTTCATACCGTTGAAGAAACGGGGACAGGAAGAGCCGTAAAAAAAACAAAAGCACAGGCTATAACGCTTTTAGAAACTACTGGCAACTCTGCAACTACATGGATATGGAATTATTCAACTGCAGAATGGAACATTGGCGAAACTGTTCATGTCGTTAATGGTAGTAGCGGCAAATATTTGAGATCAAACCCTGATAATAAATTGACAGATAATTTAGGACATTTGATCGATTTTGACTGGATAGCACCATAATTAGTTCTGTCTATCACATTTTGCGACAAAGGCATAAGTTATAAGTAACCGTCCAAAATTGGATTAGTCTTATTACTACTAGAAAAGCTTTGATTGAATTTTTCATTTATAAATTTGAATATATAACAACTTAAGATTTAATATTATGGCACTTAAACCAGGACCAAAACGAATTGCAAAAACAACAGGAGAGCCGGACAAACGTCAACGTGATAATAAAAGCACGCCAGGTAATACACCATCGTTGAAACCGTCCAAAAGCTCGAAAAAAAAATGATATTTTAAAAAGTAAGAAAGCCTATCTTTTTTAGATAGGCTTTGTTTTTGGTTGATGTAAAATCGAAAAGAAATTGATAAATAGATATTTTCCTTTGTGATTATGCCGCTTGTTGAAGTGTTAGTGTATAAATGGAACGATTTAAAGAAGATAAAGCTATCTCTTTTTTGTACTCATAATGCTTATGTATACAGTAAGCACCAAGCCCTAGAGCAACAAGTCCAAGCACGACTATCGCAAATTCACCACTTGCTTTTGCAGTAATGCAACTCTCATTGTTACATTTTGTAATTTCTAAAGAATCCATAATTTTTGTTTTAAAGTTCATAATAAATTTGGGCTTCATCTAAAGTAAAAGTAGATATTATAATTTTCCCAATCACATCTATCAGGAAATTATTTCAAACAACTTATTAACAGTATTTTAAGTTTTATTACAGAGAAAATAATAATAGTCGCATTCGACTCTAGTCTACAATAATTCATAATAAAATTTCAACTCTTTACGGAAAACCGTACTATTTTACAATTACAAGAATGTAAATTTCCATAATTTTAAATCTTAAAAAATGGGAACAACAGTTGCAAAAGTATTAATATCTTATGATGTTAGTGCAAAAAATCCGGAGGTTAAAGCTGCTCTACTAGCCTTAAATTATTATGATCATTTTACATTGGGGTCTGCTTCAAGAGTATATGAACTACCCAATACTACTTTATGGCATAAAACAAAATCATCAGACCAAGCCATGAGCGATATGAAAAAAGTATGTGCCGATTTAAGAGTTACACTGGAAAAAGCAGTCGCAGTTAATGCAGATGAATTCGTAGGATTATAATTTTAACCACTCTGCGGAGTGGTTTTTAAAGTTTTTTCAATACAAAATCTAAATAAAATATGAGAAATAAAATTTTAATACTGTCAATCTGTTTATTTGTAATAGCCGGTTGTTCTAAAAGTAAAAGTGAATTGTTTAAAGAGACTGATTCTTTTGTAGAATCTTTACATACAACCTATGAAAGTTATGGAATTCTTGGAGGTTCAGAACATGCCAAAACAACCAGTGATGGATTATATACAATTATGCCAGTTGGAAGACTAATCAATGTTAAAATTCAAAAAGTTGCCGAAAGTTGGGAATACGAAGAACTAAAACAGGATTTGAAAGACCATTATGAGGGTAATGCAAAAGTAAATGATGTTTATATCTGCCAAGCAGGAACGATTATGATTGATTGTAGAAATTAATTTAACGTAAAGCTTATAAAAACTTATTATAACAGCAGTTTATTTCATCCTTTCGCTAGCGCTCGGAACGAAGTTAAATCGACAGCCGGACACGAGCCTAAGGCGAACGAACAAAGCTAAATTTTGTTAACTTTACAACTAAACCTTACTATCGTCGCCACTGCGGCAAGCCGTAGCACATTTGGCGAAATTTTACAAACGCGTAAAGTAAAGTATATGAAAAACAATGTTATAAAAATACCAGCCAACAATAGCGAAATAAATTTGTATTGTTTTCTCGGAGAAGCTTTATTGAAAACCCAAATGGCCGAACAAGCTTTAAGTCATTCGATAACTCTTAAAATGAATCACGCCGAAACAAAAGAACGAGCTGACGAGTTTTTAAAACAAAACCAGAGTTACACTTTCGGTCACGCCATTAAAATTGCAATTAAAGAGAAACTATATAATTCGTCATTACAAGATGAATTAAACGATTTTTTAAAGCAAAGAAATTGGTTAATTCATAAAGTTATCTGTGGAAACGAAGAAGATTTAAATGCAGGTAATATCATGGAGGAATTATTTTATAAAATTAAATCTGTTTCGAATAATGCAGAAAGTATTCAGCGTGTGATAGAATATGATTTGATCGATTTTTGCTCTTCTAAAGGAAAAAATATGTCCGAAACCCGTGAGCTATTAAAATTACAAGAACAAGGAATAAGAGTTCGAAAGTAGTGTCCAAAAACTTTGCCTAACAGCCGTTAATTTCATCCGTTCGCTGCGCTCGTGTACAAAGCCTCACTATCGGGATTAACATTAGCGTTATCTTATCTATCCGGATTGTGCTGAAAACAATACCCATTTGCAATACTGGTCATGTGCTTGCATCGTGTCCCTTTTTTAGTAGTCCCTTTGCATTGAACCGTTTGAGACTGGCCGCGAGCCTGATTTTTTTGAGAAGTTAAACCCAAAGCTACATAATCTTTTGGCTTACATATTTTACAGGGCTGCAAGCCCAATTCGGCAGCTTTTTCAAAAGATATTTCCTCCGAAACATTTTGCACCATACTGCAATTGCCCAAATGGTACTTAGCACCTGAAGGTGTTTTATAGATTTTTTGAGCATTAGTTACTACTGAAGTTAGTAATAAGATCACTACAAGCAAGGTAACTTTTTTCATTGGACGACTTTTAGACTTTTATAAAGATAGCGAATTTTTAATCAACCGTGAGCTCGTATTCGTTTCCATCATCATCGGTAGCTTCTAGTTCTCCTTTACCAATCCATTCTACAGTGACATTAATTTCATCTCCTTGAGCATTTGTTAGTGTGCCGTTTCCGTATTTGTCTTCCATGCTAACATTACCGGTAACTTCGTTTCCATTATCATCATAGCCTGAAACGTCATAATTATAGCCATAGTCGCCACTGGTTCCAGTTCTGTATTCGTATTTATTAGTAGTGACTATCTGAACCGTTTTTAATTCTTCTGTTGTTAAATCTTCTGCATTAGCCGGGACAAAATTTTGTTGACGCTCTTGTTCCTTTTGTTTACAACTGCTTAGACTAACAACGGCAATAATTAGAATTACTCGCGTCTTTTTAAGTAGTGTTTTTATCATAATTAATCGCTTATTTAAGTTCTAGTTCTATTGTTAAAGGAATGTGGTCTGAAACCTCTTTGGCTTTAGCAAAATCATTAAAATCTTTGTAGAAATGAATTGCTTTGGGATTACTAACTACTGTTTTATTACTGTTGTACCATATATTGTCAAATTCATTGGAAAGACAATTGTCTTCTTGACAGTTTCTTTTTAAAGAAGTTTTTTGATTTTCAAAAGCCGGTTTGTATCCCATCTTTTTTAATGGATTGAAAACGGTATGTGATTGCGGGCAATTAAAATCACCTATAAAAATGATATTGAGGTTTGGGTATTGACCGGGAAGGTTTTTGAAGTGCTTGATTTCGGTTTCGGGTTGTTTACTTTTGGTGATGGCGTGGAAGTTCGCTAGGGTGAACTGTTTTTTATTGTATTCAAACGTTGCATAATAGGGTTCGCGGTCAATTAGTAAACCATATTTTTTCTCCAACCAAGGTTTATTGACCAACCTGACTTTCGCGGTTTTCCAAAGAAAAGCATAACGTTCTGTTTTGTAGGCAGAGCTGCTTGTTGGGTCGCTGATGGCGTAATCCCACTTGGCTCCTTTTCGGTTGAGTTCGTCTGCTAGTTTTGCAACCGCTTGTGCTCCACCATCACCGGCAACTACTTCCTGCAGAGCCACTATATCATACGCTTTGACGGTATTGGCTATGTAGGTGATGATGCTGTCTGATTTAGAGTTACCGAGGTTTTCAACGTTCCAGGTTAGGATTTTAACTTGGGCATTGAGGCTGAATGAAAACAGGAAAATTGATATGATATACTTTTTCATACTTATCTCCTGTAATCAAACGTGACCGGCAACTCTCTTGTGTTTATTACCGGCTCTTTAATGATTTGTTTTTCATACTTTGGAGTTACTTGTTTTTCAATGTAAACCTCATCTTTAAATTTCTTGTGCTCAATAATTGCAGAAACTTTTACGTTGACGTTTAAACCTAGCATCATATTTTCATTACTCATTACAATAAAATAGGTTCCTTGTAGTATTGAACCATTTGTAAATCTTTTAAACCCAGCTACACCTTTTCCAAAATCATATCCTTTGTATTGCAGCCCAGAATAAAATAAGTTTTTATTCGCTTCATCTACCAAGCCATAACTTATAACTTCTCCACTAGATGGTAAAATAAGATTAGCTACTGTTCCTAAAGCAATTGCACCTATCGGAGATAATGTTGAACCAACAAAGCCTTTTACAGCTCCAATAATAGCTTTTTTATTTTGTTGCCAAGCCTGATTAGACTCTTCTCCCACTCCTATCCAATATGCCCAAGCTATTACCGTTCTTGATTCATACTCATTAATTTGGTTTTGAGGAAGGGTAAAGAATACACTTGTTTTATTACCATTCTTATTGGTTGTTGAATGGACTCTTTCGGATTTATCCATAAATAAGTCCTCTATTTTCTCCTCTAATGAAATTACTTTTCTTGTCTTTTGAACTTTTAACGTATCATACCCAATTATAACATCTTTAGTATAAGAATTCCATATAGTATCTTGTTCCTTAATCCACTTTACAGCAGTATTGAAACCTTTAAATTTATCCTCCGACGGAATTCTTTGAATTTTAACTTTGCATATTCTACCTCCTAAAGAGCTATTATAGAAACGAAATTTATATACTCCTTTTGTATTCACATTAATCACTTTGTTTGTGACTTTGGATGTTTTGAAATCTGAAAATTTTGAAGCCGAGGGAAACTCAATTACTTCTACTTCCTTTAATTCTTTTCCATCTATCTCACTTAAATTAAAGATTATCTGATCTCCTTCAGCAAAGCCAAAATACATTACTTCTTCACTCAATGCTTTTACTTTTATTGTTTGTTCGGTGACATCAATGGTATTTTGAGCATTTAAAAATTGTATTGACAAGAAGGCAATCCCTAAAAATAGTTTTGTTTTCATATTATTCATTGTTATCGCTTTTAGACCCTATTAAAAACCATGAAGACTCAAAAGTGGTCTTTTCTACTTCATCCTGATTCTTGCCCATTCTATTAATGATAAAAAGGTGTTTCAACTACCGGCGCAAACCAACGAAGTAAATGCTCGAAAATACTTATCAGTGAAAACACTAAAAGAACTAAAACTACCCCTTTCAAAATAAAGTAGCCAATATTGTTTTTTTCAATCTCATAACTATCAACCCTATTCCCCATAGAGAATTTGAATATTGCATTTACGACATACCAAGACAAAAACGTAAAAAAGAACGTAAAGCCAGTAAATATAGCTATTCGCTGCATTACTTCCAGAAAAGTATTTTCTATTGTTTTGGAATAAATAATTACTTCAATTGCATTCTCTGTTTGCTCTAAAGCTACTTTTAAAAGCATAAAAAAAGTAATAAAAATAGAAGCTGACCAAACAGCATAGGACAAATTAATTTTATCCTCCGTTTCAGATTTTACGTTTAGTTTTTTTGCTAGAAACTGAATTGCCATTATCATTAGAGCTGTTGCTACAACCGCTACTAGGCATGTAAAAAATAAGCTTTGTTTGTTCATTTTACTTTGATTTTAAGGATATTCTCCAATTATTAAGATTTGAAATTTCATTTGGAATTAATCCCGGTTTGACATTTTGTGAGGTAGTTTCCCAAAGAATGTATTTTTGATTGTTATATGAATATGATAAGCCATTAAGTGGAAGATTAACGCCTAAGATTGAATGCCCATAAAATTCACTACTCATTAATGCTACATCATAATTATAGTGTGAGAGTACTGTATAAAGCAATAATGTTCTTGTATCACAATCACCATTTAGATTATATAGAAACTCTACAGGTGTATTAATTCCAAATCTTTGGAAGCCACTACATTTTGCTTTAGGATTAGAGAGGTATCTTCTCGTAAAATTATCGCTATAAAGATTTGCGTCACAATTGTCCTCTAAAATTAGAACATACGGAATATCCTGTACAAACGATACCACCATTTCTGCAAATTTAATATTGGATAGTTTTCTATTTGATTGAATACTGTCAAATAGTTTATATAGACCATCTAATTTGGTTTTATCATTTTCTTTCAGACTAAATACAATCTCATCATAACTGCTAATGTTGGCAGAGCTGATTTGTAAATTAGTCTTATATAAACCTGCCTTTCTTATATCACTTTGTTTGAGTGTATAATAACCATTATACTTATTACCATCATAATCCATCCATTCTCTGTATTTTTTTATCAGGTAATCATTTTCATTATTCTTTTGAGTATTTGAATTATCAATCTTATTATCTACTATTGGCTCTATTGTTTGTGTTGTCTCTTCCTGGGTGTCAACTGTAGTTGGTGGTGGATTATATCTAACAGAACCATCATTAAAAGCATTAATAAGCGATCCAATAAATGCAATAAGAAGAACTATTCCAATAGTTCTAAAAATCCATTTTAAGTATGGCGCTAATAGACCGATTACTAAAATGGCCAAATAAAATAGTATAAAATATCCTAAGCCTGGGAGAATAGCTATTAGGAATCCTAAGAATATTAAAACTCCAATAAGCGAGATTAAATCACCCAAGCATCCTGTGTTGCTATAAAATGTGTTGTAACCTGTTTTACTGCCATAATACTCCCACTTTCCCCAAACATTATCGTTATGATTTCTGCATTTAAATTCTTTACGGATATAGCTGCCTTTGGTTTCTGTTTTTCCTGTCTCAATATTACTTGGCATACATAAGATAGGCTTTGGAGGAATAGTCGGTTCAATTACACCTTCTTCAACATCATCATATAATATCGGGCCAATAACTTCTTCAACTACTTCTCTTTCGTAATCGAAGACATAACCTGTTACATAAGCACTAAAACTGCCAAAAATCTCATCTCCTTCTGTTTGATGGTATTTGCGATTGATTTCAAATTCATACAGTTTAGGCTCTAAAACATTAATGGGAAATGTTTTAGAATTAGCAGTGATATTTACAGGAAGAATTTCGGGAAGTTTACTTTTTGGGAATACTTTTCCTTTTACAGTCTTGAGATTGTCAATATTTTTAAAATCGTTAGGAAAAACAAATGGCTTGTTTTTGCCAAAATCATCAATAGAGTTACATAAAACCTCGGCTTCATATATTTCAAAATCGTATAAATCAGCTTTGTCATAATCATCAGGTATTTTATCACCTCTGTATTTACCGGATATTGTTCCTTTTAGGTAGGTCTTTCGTGGGGTTAAAATTTCCTTGGTAACTTTTACATAGTCCAATCCATCCTCACCAACAAAAGGTTCTTCTTTAATAATATTTATGATTATTTTATCCATTAAATTTCTTCTTCATTTTCAGAATTGTATACAAAATCTAAAAGACCTACTTGGTTTTCAACGATCGTTGATTGATGAACTCTTTTGGTTCTGAAAGGACAGTCTAACCAATATTCATATTTAATTACAACCTCATCTTTATACTCTGTCAAAATTTTTCGTGACAACTCTTGATACTTTAATAAGTCAATCCTTTTTAGTTTTTCTAATAATGGTAATAATCTAGATAATGAGTTTCTATTAAACCGTTTAATGTTATTGGTCAATAATTTTGAAAAAGTCTTTTTGGTTTCGTCATACTCTTCCAAAATTATTTTATGTTCAATTAACATTCTTTGAAAATAATAATCTGATGTTCTTATCTCTCTTATATTTATCGTTTTTATCTTCCTTTCTAACCAAGTGAAATCCTTAGTGTTTATTAATTCTTCCCTAAGTCTAATTAGTTCGGGTTTGTCTTTTTGATTTTCAATGAATAATTTGGCAGATATATCTCGTGCTTTGTATTTAAAATATATTGGCAATAAGAATACTAAACAAACTATGATAGTTATTATCCATGAGATTGGGTTTTCAATTAGTAATAGTTGAATTGTTTTGATGTAAAAATTACTCTTTTCCAATAGACTATTTAACTTATTATAATTCTCAACTTTCTCTGTTACTAGTTTAACAAAGGATGATTTATAATTATCAAAATCTGATTTTAGCATACCAGAAACTTGAATAGTATTCAGATTGCTAATTAAATCTTCATCGGATGAAATCTGTGCGTCTAATAGCGCTTCGATTTCATTGATTAAGGTTGTCTTCTTTTGATTCTCTTTTTTGTTCAAAAAAACATGACTATCAATTTCACTTAGCTGTTGCATTCTTTTTGATGCAGTAGCAATAAACCTTTTGTCATTTTGGATTTTAATATTTATGCTTTTCAAATGACCTTCAAACAATTGAAGCTCTTCACTTTTTAAGCGACTTATTACTTTATCATTAAAATCTTTTTGATTTTGAATCTCAGACTTAACCAGATGTGCATTTGTCAAAGAGTAAAGTTTTACTCTTTCTTGGATTTTATGTTTCTCTAAATGTGTTTTTACGGTTGAAGACAGTATTGAAAAGTTTAGTGGCTGTGCAATAATGATGGCGAGTAGCATCATAAAGCCTAAGCGAGAGAACATAGATAATGTAAAAAATCTTGGCTTTTCATCAGTATTTGAAAAATTTTCCTTTTTATTTTTCTTTTTACATGCCAGCGGTATGATTGCGGGTGAGATAGTGTGTAACAGTAATAAATACATATTAACTACTATAGCTCCCCATAGAACACCAATTGGTACACTAGTCCATCTGGCGCCTTGAAATAATGAATAACTGAATAATGTAGCGCTAAAAAAACATCCAATAAAAATAAGCAACACAAAAAAGCCAATCAGAGCAAATCTTTTTTGGATTCCCCAATTGCATCTTTTCAGTATATAATTATCCTCACCTGAACAAGTGAAAAGAAAAAGCCTTATATCACTAACTACTTTATTCATTTTTACTCAACGGGCTTTATAAAATCATCTAGATTATCATCAATTTTTTTCTTTTCACGCTCTTTATATTTTTGAATAGCGTATTCTGTTAGTTCCTTCTGGATTTCAGTAACTTTAATTTTTTCAAATATTATTCTTTCAGCTTCATGGTTAATGGTTAGATGTTTCTCTACTCCTTGTTTATCTTTGTAATAATCATATTTTACTTCAATGCCATTATCCGCTTTTAATAATTCATCTCGATTTTCAGCCAGATAATCATAGGTAGTTTTAGTTAACATTAGCTTGAAGAAAATTGGTGTTAGTTCGATTGCCATAAATAATAATGTGATGAAAAGAGATATCCAAAAGCCCGCAACTTCATGAGCAATTTTTATTCTTTCTAATAAACCATCTAACCCATTTGCAATTTTTTCATTATTCCCTCTTTCGCTTTCTTTAGCGACACGCAACTCATCTTTTCTTTTATTCAATTCAATTAAATCTTTACCATTTTGCTTATCAAAATCATCTAATTGTCTTTCCAAATCATTCAATTGAGACTTTAATGCTTTTGACAATGGACCATTTCCAGCAGGAACTTTTTCTCCTTTACCCATCAAATTATCTGTATAAGCTTGTTCCGCAGCTTCAATTCTACCAATTAATGCCTTCCTTTGTTCTGCTATTGAACCAAATTCTTTATCCAATAATTTCTCTCTGTCTGCAAAAGTCTTATCAACTTTGGCTTGATATTCTGCCTGCTGTTCTAACTGTTTTTCTCTTAATTTGATATCAATCTCGGTTTTAAACATTCTTATTTCCACAGGTTTAGAAATTGTAAGTGCTATAATCATTCCCATCAATATTCTAGGTAATGCACTTTTCAATTCACCAACCGTAATAGCTTCAGTTCCATCACCTTTTCCGGTACTGGTTACAATAAACCGGTCAATATTAAAAATCATTAACCCCCAAATTATCCCAAAAAATAATGCTAAGAAAACGGTATTTAAGTCGACTGGGTTTTCGATGGCTGAGCCTCTCTTTTCAAAAATGGTGTAAAAAGCATAACCTCCGGCTAATCCTGCCATTGCACCAGTTGCAAACACAATCCCTCCCAAGCACATATATTTGATCTGATCAGAATAAGTTGAGCGTTCTAAAAGATAACGATCTCCTCCTGCACATTTCCATAGAAAGCGCATAATGGCTCCTGATTGTGGTAATTCATAGTAGTCTCTTTTCATATAAATTCGTTTTGGTTATAGGTACTTGTTTTTAGTTTTATTGTTTTGTGTACAATTGCAATTTTTGGTGTTTCGATAATAGGATTGTCCATCGTTAAATAAATTGCATGTTGTCCTAGTTTAGGAACTGGTTGTTGCTCCAATTTCAAGTAAAAGTTAGAAAAAGAAGTTTTGAAACTTGAATTGTCTAATTGCCATTGTGGCTCAAATTTCAGTTTGTACGTTTTCGTCCGAAAGAAACCATATACAATTAAATCAAATTCGGATTCAAAGTTTTTAAGATTGAAAATTTTGATTTGCTTTTCTAATGTGAGGTGTTTGCCAAAACGATAAAATAAAGCATTTCTAAAACGGTAGTTTATCACTATAAAACTACTATCGAAGAGATGTTCTTTTGCGAAGTCAAGGTGTAATAATTCAATCCCTTTCCTCCATCGAAAGAGAATCTTCATAAACCTGACAATTACAATAAAACCAAATTGTAGCTTTTCTAGTAAATATTTAAAATATTGTGAAAACAACCTTATTGTTTTTTAAATGAATAACTAAGAAATAGTATTGCTGCCAACATATCTATAGGCATCCATAGTGATTTTTGGTAAAGGTAGATGGGTATGATGGGGTTGAAAATTATTGCTGTAATTCCAAACAGAATAAACCAAATAGTTATTCCTGTTTTTAATTCTTTAGCAATAATAAATATTGATGAGATAGTTACAAGAATTCTTAAGAAGGTATAATAACCGATTGGTAA
Organism: Flavobacterium sp.; assembly: GCF_046293665.1. Classification (GTDB taxonomy): domain Bacteria; phylum Bacteroidota; class Bacteroidia; order Flavobacteriales; family Flavobacteriaceae; genus Flavobacterium. The sequence goes on along the minus strand of NZ_JBKBOL010000007.1, from coordinate 42,310 downwards.
CGGTGCTAAAGCTAACAATAGGGCAATTGCGACTATTAAAAGTATTCCTTTCATAAATAACCTGCTTATTGTTAGAGATTTATAAAAATAATTATTTTTTTAATACAAAAAGGATTATTAATTTACCTTTTCTTCTTCTTAGAAGGTTTTTTACACACCCCACAACTTCCCCCTTGTTTAGCACAATGCTTACATCCTGTACAATTTTTGCAAGCGCTACAGTAATCTGAACCAGAACAGCCACGTGCTTCGCAAGTTGATGCAATGCTTTGCTCAATTTTGTTTTCATTAGTTTGATTACAAGAAATCATGAGTAAAATGAAAATGGATAAAAATGTTTTCATAATTTTCTATTTAAGGGTTTGGTATATTGAAATTCCCAATACTATGTAAAAAACAAAACTTAACAGACATCCTTTTGAATTTGCTGTCTTTCTGTATGATAGCCCGGTTACACCGGTTTTAAGAGAATATCCTTTAGTACTAAAAGAGCCTAGTTTAGTTCTTACACTTGGTGATACTCCGGATTTGCTTATATTAATACCAAATCCTTTGCCGAGGTTTAATCGCCTAGAAAATCGGAAACCCATAATACCATATTTAAATTATACTTATCCTTTAAAACATAACTCACAAAACCTATTGTAATAATAATTTTTAGTATGTGAATTGAATACTATTGGGGCTTCTAGTTCAGCCTTCATAAAATTGATATAATTAAATACCGTCCTTACTGAAATACCTAACTTGCCTGACAGTTCGTTTGGCGGTCCCGTACGTTCGGCTTCAATAAGCTCGTGTAATTTTATGATAATGCGAATATCCAACTTATAGCAAGTTTACAATTTGAGAATGCAACCAGAATGCAGTCATTTGGTTTTTATTAACAAGTCAATGTCATCTGTTTAGTATTTGTTCCCGGAACAGCTATATGCCAGCTAGTCCCGAGACAAATACCACCACAATTATTTTTTTGATTAAGTTGTGTGACAATCCGGCGAACAGGTTTTACAGCCATTTGATTTTGAATAAGTCTTTTTGGCTTCCGTTACCGCTGATTTACAATTTGAATGCTCACCTAAATCCTTTCTATTGCCATAAGTTGGCAAATATTTGCAATCTTCATCATGCACTTCGTGATCTCCGTTTGCTTGCGCATTTTTATTAACATAATAGTTTTTCATGATTATCTTATTTAATAGTTACACAGGTCAAACTTAAAACCATTAAAAGCGAGTTCTTTACGGGAAACCGTAAAAAGTAAAAATTTATTATGTCTAGTTTAGATAGAAAAAAATGATTAAAAGAAGCCTATTAATAGAAAATAAAACAACCATTTCTACAAAAAATTTACAACTTGTTCTAAAATCCGAAATTAGAGAAAGTACAGTTCCTATAGAAGACATTGGTTTTTTAGTGATTGATAATGCCGAAACCTATCTAAGCATTCCGGCCATGAATTTATTGATTGAAAATAATACCGCAGTTATCATTTGTGGCAACAATCATTTACCTAATGGTATGTTTCTCAACCTCAACAGCCATCACATTCAACAAGAAATTTTTAAAAATCAAATAGATGCCAGCATACCATTAAAAAAACAATTATGGCAACAAACCATAGTTGAAAAAATAACCAATCAAGGTATCTTATTAGAGCAAATCACAAAGACAAAAAACACACTCCCATTTCTTGCTTCAAAAGTACTTAGTGGTGACAGTACCAATATGGAAGGAGTTGCTGCCAATTTATATTGGAAATCTTTTTTTGAGATAAAATTTAAGCGTGAGCGATTTGGGGATTATCCCAATAATTTTTTGAATTATGGCTATGCTATTTTAAGAGCTGCTACGGCAAGGGCTTTGTCGGGAAGTGGATTATTGAATACTCTTGGTATTCATCATAAAAGTAAATACAATGCGTTTGCTTTGGCAGATGACATTATGGAACCTTTTCGACCTATAGTTGATGAAAAGGTTTATGAAATAATGCAAAATTTTGATGAACAAGAATTGAATACCGCGATTAAAGTTGAACTTTTACAAATACTTACCCGAACGGTTTACTTTAAAGAAGAAAAAAGCCCTTTGATGGTAGCATTACAAAAAACGGCCAGTTCATTGCAACAATGCTACACTGGTGAGCGGAAGAAAATAAAATATCCAAAATTATGGAGCTAAACGGGTACAGAATTATGTGGCTATTTGTATTTTTTGATTTACCGACCGAGACTAAAAAGGACCGAAAAAATGCAAGTGGCTTTCGCAACAGCCTTTTGAAAGATGGCTTTGCCATGATGCAATATTCTGTTTATGTTCGTCATTGTGCTAGTGGAGAAAGTGCTGATGTTCACGAAAAAAGAATTCATAAGCTATTACCACCATTGGGAAAAGTAAGCGTCCTGCGAATAACTGACAAACAGTTTGGCAATATTCTCAACTTTTGGGGCAAGGCTGAAGTACCAAAAGAGCCACAACCCACACAGTTGGAGTTGTTTTGAAATAAAAAAATGCCTCAATTATGGGTTATCAGTCCATAAAAGAGGCATTTTTTGTCACGATATAATACTTTATTTCTTTGATTATTAGAAGGTAACGGGCCAACTAATATCGTGTTTTCTAATCTTTAATCAAACCACAACTCGCAGTTAATTTCAAACATTCCTAGTCCAAATATCGTGTTTTCTAATCTTTAATCAAACCACAACTCTTAAAAGCTTCAGCGCAAGCGCAAAAAGAATATCGTGTTTTCTAATCTTTAATCAAACCACAACGGAATGGCAAATACAAGTAAAGAAAGAAAAAATATCGTGTTTTCTAATCTTTAATCAAACCACAACTGTTTTGGTCTATTGGGCTGTAAACGGTTTAATATCGTGTTTTCTAATCTTTAATCAAACCACAACGCTGAAGCAATTGTAGTTCATCAACCAAAAAATATCGTGTTTTCTAATCTTTAATCAAACCACAACCGGTTCTGTGCCATCTGAAGAAAACAATAAATATCGTGTTTTCTAATCTTTAATCAAACCACAACCAGGGCTTAGAATTTCAGACGTACAACAACAATATCGTGTTTTCTAATCTTTAATCAAACCACAACAGGGTTAACCTTTGACTATGCGCCTGAGAAAATATCGTGTTTTCTAATCTTTAATCAAACCACAACTATTGGGTATTCCATGGGCGGCTATAGTTGAATATCGTGTTTTCTAATCTTTAATCAAACCACAACTGAGGAAATCAGCAAGTATTATGTTCTAGAAATATCGTGTTTTCTAATCTTTAATCAAACCACAACTTATATCATATTTTACTTTATCTTTGTATGAATATCGTGTTTTCTAATCTTTAATCAAACCACAACACCCAATCAAAAAGCAATGTGATATCGTAGAATATCGTGTTTTCTAATCTTTAATCAAACCACAACGACTCGTTGCCCTGGCTTTTTTTGCCAATTAATATCGTGTTTTCTAATCTTTAATCAAACCACAACACGAAGATAATAAAGTTTTACAAATAGTTAAATATCGTGTTTTCTAATCTTTAATCAAACCACAACTTGATGTCGGACACTATAAACGAAATCAAAAATATCGTGTTTTCTAATCTTTAATCAAACCACAACCTAATGAGGTTCGATTTATAGTTACAAAGGAATATCGTGTTTTCTAATCTTTAATCAAACCACAACAGTTATCAATTTGATTTGGGTGCGATTCCTAATATCGTGTTTTCTAATCTTTAATCAAACCACAACTAGCTGTATATTTTTTCCTGAATCCCTTTTAATATCGTGTTTTCTAATCTTTAATCAAACCACAACTAGTCAATTCCAATCCTAATTAATGCTTGAAATATCGTGTTTTCTAATCTTTAATCAAACCACAACGGATGAAGGAAGGTTGATTTGGGCAAGAAAAATATCGTGTTTTCTAATCTTTAATCAAACCACAACGAGGCGATTATGACTGGTAATTTGATTATTAATATCGTGTTTTCTAATCTTTAATCAAACCACAACACGAGGCTATAAGTAGAAGTTTTTTAAGATAATATCGTGTTTTCTAATCTTTAATCAAACCACAACTCGATGTTTTAGATGATGTTCAAACAAAATAATATCGTGTTTTCTAATCTTTAATCAAACCACAACTGTATGCTGATATTTTGGACGGTAAGTTTAAATATCGTGTTTTCTAATCTTTAATCAAACCACAACAGTTTATCCGGAACTATTTTTAGCGCTCCTAATATCGTGTTTTCTAATCTTTAATCAAACCACAACTGTTGCCCTTAAATTAACAAAATCGGAATAAATATCGTGTTTTCTAATCTTTAATCAAACCACAACGGTCAAAACTTCAAAGCCTTTTGAATTGTTAATATCGTGTTTTCTAATCTTTAATCAAACCACAACTTGCAGTCAAATATGGATATTATTTGTTGAATATCGTGTTTTCTAATCTTTAATCAAACCACAACCGCTACCTTATTCGCCCTTGCGTTAAATCTAATATCGTGTTTTCTAATCTTTAATCAAACCACAACAAAGCTCCCTATCTGACCGTTAATATAGATAATATCGTGTTTTCTAATCTTTAATCAAACCACAACATATTAATAGGTGTTAATTTAATTTTTAGAAATATCGTGTTTTCTAATCTTTAATCAAACCACAACAACCTCTAAAAGATGCATGGAGGAAATGGAATATCGTGTTTTCTAATCTTTAATCAAACCACAACTCACATTGTATAATGCTATTTGATAAAGAAATATCGTGTTTTCTAATCTTTAATCAAACCACAACTAATCGCTAACGTTGATAAATGTTCGTTAAAATATCGTGTTTTCTAATCTTTAATCAAACCACAACTATCTATTGCTCATACTTTGATTTATTAGAATATCGTGTTTTCTAATCTTTAATCAAACCACAACAAAGTTTAAACAAATATAATTAATTTTTAGAATATCGTGTTTTCTAATCTTTAATCAAACCACAACGGCTTCAGCTGTTTTAATTGCAGCTTTCAAAATATCGTGTTTTCTAATCTTTAATCAAACCACAACATGTTAGGATCTACATCTGCAATAGATTTGAATATCGTGTTTTCTAATCTTTAATCAAACCACAACGCTCGGGACTTGAAAATCTATACTTACACCAATATCGTGTTTTCTAATCTTTAATCAAACCACAACGCTACTTTTTGAGCATATTCTTTTTGTAGAAATATCGTGTTTTCTAATCTTTAATCAAACCACAACCATCTAAAGAGTAAACACCGTCGATAACGAATATCGTGTTTTCTAATCTTTAATCAAACCACAACTCTTGTGGTGTCATAATCTTTCAAATTTAAATATCGTGTTTTCTAATCTTTAATCAAACCACAACTTACTCGCGTCAAATACCTTTTGATTAATAAATATCGTGTTTTCTAATCTTTAATCAAACCACAACACGGTTGCTACTAACATTCCGGTAGGTACTAATATCGTGTTTTCTAATCTTTAATCAAACCACAACTAAAAACTTATGATATTGTTTTTATACCAAAATATCGTGTTTTCTAATCTTTAATCAAACCACAACGTTGTTTGATAAAATCAAAAAGACCTCTACAATATCGTGTTTTCTAATCTTTAATCAAACCACAACTGAATTTCCATGGTTTAAAGTTTAGGGTAAAATATCGTGTTTTCTAATCTTTAATCAAACCACAACGGTCAAAGGCAGTAACCATTTGCCAACCTTAATATCGTGTTTTCTAATCTTTAATCAAACCACAACTGAGTGAGCTATCGCCGAAACTCCGTTGTGGTTTGGTTGTTTAAGATTAAAAGTTTTATGTCAAAGAACTTCTATTTCTTTAATTTTTGCTTCATTTTTGTCATTTCGACCATCGGGAGAAATTTTATCAAACTATTCAAGATTATGTGATTTCTCCCGATGGTCGAAATGACAAACTAAAAATGACAAACTAGAAATGACAAACTATTTATTATTCACAAACCTATCATTCAAAAATTCAAATTCAGGATTAAAACTCCTAATTAAATCCAATTTCTTTTCCCTTCTCCAAGTCTTCAATTCCTTTTCTCTAGCGATTGCATCCTGTACCCAAGTAAACTTTTCATAGTACACTAAAAACTCAATGTTGTATTTCGATGCAAAAGTCTTAATTCCTTCCTCAATGTTTTTTTTATGCTGCTTTAATCGTTCACCGAGATTGTTAGTCATACCAATATAATATGTAGAACGATATTTATTTGTGATAATATAAACATAAAAAGTTTAGTGACCTTCATTATACTCTATCATGTCATTATTCATACTTTTCCTGTTATCGTTTAACTTATTTCTTTATTATTTTTGACTGTTCTTTTTGTGATGCTAACGAATGAGTAACTTGATTACACTATTCAATATTATGTGATTTCTCCTTCGTCGAAATGACAAAACTATCTTGACACTTTTTGTATTTTTCCTGTAACTGAAATTCTCACTTTAATTGGATTAAAAGTAAACCATCCCGTTTTACCTTCCCCAAAACCTCTTATTTGTTTATAATCATCATCAGTTACATTAGAAGATTTGTGCTTTCTGAAAAAATAATCTCCTGATGTTAATTTTTGAACTCTATATAAATGATTAACTAACAATTCATAATCCGGACTTTCCCAATTAACCTCATCTTCATTAACTCCCAACAAAAACATATCATTAATATGTAAAGTGGTTACAATTTCCTTTCCATCACTTGGCAACTGATATACCGGAAAACCTTGTCGCTTTCTTTCTACAACTGTCCAAAAAGTAACAACTTCCTCTTTAAAATTTCCTTTTTCATTTTTATAAATTAATACATGATGATTGTTTCCTGGATTTACCCATTGGTTTATGTTATTTCCCAATTGAACAGCTCCTCCAATATTTTCTTTAATTCTTACTTTTAAAATTGGTATTGAATCACCATTTTTGTTTGGTAAGAATATTTGTGGTTGGTTTTTACCATTTTCATCTACTATAAAATAGGTATTTGGTGGTACATTACCCTTTATAAAACCTCCCAACTGTTTGACTCTTTTCAAAATCAACAACTTAATTGTCTCATCTACAATTTTATGAATATGCTTTTCAGTCTGTCTTGATTCTATTGGCTTTCTGACGTGGAATGCACTTACTCCATTAAAGTTTCTCTGTCCGAAAACGGTTTCTAAATGCAACTGTCCTCTAGCAGCAACACCGACATTTTTATGTTTTATCCCATTTTTTTCAACCGTATGTGTTCTAACAGTTATATCATTAGTAGTTCGCTTATGAGAAATTAATATTTTCTCAACAGCCACTTCGGCATCTCTTCTAAAACCTTCCCAAGGCAAAGGAAATTCCTTTAATTCAGAATTTCTATTATACCTATTCCATTTTGACAATTCCTGAACATAAGAAACTTTAGTACAAGCCATCACCAAAGCATCAACAGCATGGTGACGATGATCTTCACGTGTCTTTTCATTTTCATCATTCAATATATTATTCATTCCCCATTTTTGGCGCAAATTCGAAGTAGCTTGCCCCGGAGAAACAATAACATTTTTGCATACTTGCGACAAATATTCTTTGGCCTCTTTACTTATATAACGAGTATCGTTTAACTGTCGTGTGCTAAAATCTTCATCAAATTTTTGTTGTACAAATCGCTTGAATTTTTGATACGCATTTGGATATTCTTTAGTGTCCGAAAATAATTTCAAGGCACGTTCTTTTATAGCGCTCCAATTTTGCTCATCACCGCCATAAAACTCAAAGGGTGTTTTATCACCTTTTCTTCTATTCTCATCAGCATAACATAAAGTTTTATTATTAAAGCTATCATTCAATGAGCGACTCCATGGATGAATGTGTTCTATCTGTACTTCACCACTAAAAAGTTTATGTAACGGTATAGGGTTTCCCGTATAAGGACAAGTCTTTTTACACTCTTCCCACAGTTTATATAATAATATATTATCATGCGTTATTCGCTGTCCTTCTTCTTTCAAACGGTCTTTCACTCTGTCATTTTCACGCTCCAGCCGTTTTTGCTCTCTTCTAATTTTGTTACGCTGCATTTTAGAGATTTTTAAATCCCTTGCCATTTCCACTTTAATTTCATCAATCTTGCCATGCTCATCAATCAGTTCATTAACCAATTTACGCAACTCAAACAAAGCCGTTATAACTATCGGATTTCTAATAGCCTGTAACTCTTTATCGGCATCTTTGCCAACAGGCAGTTTATCTAATAATACTTGAGCATCTATAGTAGTAGAATGATGATAAAGTTTTTTTAATTGTTTATCTGTAAAGCCAAACTCTTTACGAAGCAAGTCTTTAATAGTATCAATATAACCGCCCGTTATTTTAGCTCTCACTATATCAGGAACATTATCAATAATAAAACTCTTTTGACTATCATCAAGTATTTCCCATTGCTCGCCAAAAGCATTTTTAATTCCGCCTAATGCCACAGCAATATCATAAACAAAACCTTGTTTCAAAAATGGTAAGATATTACCAATAGCTTTACGGCTTAAACTAGCATAACCATCCTTTACATTAAACTTAGAAATAGCTTCTGCTTGTTCTTCAGTAAATCCCCAATGCTTTATCGCATACTCTTTCAAATTAGATTTACTATCAAAAAAATACAACACATGCCATATATCTTCTTGCTCTTTCTCTGTAAATTCAAACCATCTTTGTCCAAAGAATTTCTTATTCGCTAAATGTGATATGGTATGGGTGCCCACAATCCTATCATCATCCTTATAATTAAACTTAAACTCTGCGCTTTCCTTTCCTATTGCCTTTCGAAGTTTTTTAAACTCAATTTTATCAGACAACAGCAACTGCTCAATTATCTTATCTTTCTCTTCACTCGATATTTTCTTTCCGTTATATTCAACAGTATTAACCCATTGATAAATTCTATACAATTCAACAGGTATCGCACTTATAGGGCATTTTGTTTTATTTGGCTCAAAAGAACAATTCCCAACCAAATGCTTTTGAGAACGCAAAGGTCGTTGATGAAATAAAATTCCATCCTCCTTGTAGCCATCTTGTTTTCTACCACCAAATAGTTGTTTCAAATCTTCATTTAAAGCAGTATGAAATTGGGCTTGTTTATTCCATATCATTTCAAACTCATCTACATACATTTTTCTTGTAGTATACCGGTTTCTAATGCGTTCCAAACCATCTTTGAACGGTTGATTCTCTTTTGGATAAATAGAATATAAATAAGAGCCTAAAGTTTGTCCTTCAATACTTTCCAATGTATCATCAATCCCTATTTTCCCTTCTTTAATATTACCTTTAAAAATAGCACCATCATCACTACCTCCTTTTCGGCTGTTACTTAAAAAACCTCTTCTTTGAATTAAATGATACAACAAACGTCCTATTTCTTCAAGACTAAGTTTCTCATTCAATGCTTTATAACGTAATTCATAAGGATTTATAGCGAACCATGAAGCCAACTTTTCTGAAGGAAACGTTTTAGTCTTTTTCCAATCTTCAAAATCTTGAGCTATCATTGGACACATTCTATTTTCAGACAAAGCTTTCAATAAAACTTTCTTTCTCAATCTTCTTCTAAAAAATTGCCTTCTAACACCCCTAGCCCCAGTTCGGCTTGAATTTTTAGACATTTCACTTTCACCATTACCTAAATCAATTACTCCCATCGGAAATATTCTACTCCCAACCCCTAATATTTTATTTAGTTTATCATCAATCAACGCCCATCCAATACTATTTGTACCTAAATCTAATCCTAATATTTTTGCCATAACTTCTTGTTATTAAATCAATTTTTAAAGTTAAAAAAATAATATTAGCCTTAATGTGGAAAACCGTAAAGTAGGTTAATTCTTTTTTACTTATATTTGTTTTAGATTAAAATTTCTAATCTTTAATCTTATCACAATAAGGCTATATGCCGTAGATGAAAATCTTTAGTCCTGCTTCGGCGGGACTTTTTTTTATAAAAAAAACACCTTGTCAAGGTGTTTGATTAATTTAAAGAATTTATTGGATTATGGACATTCTGGCAAGTAAAGTAAATTATTTGATGTAGAATTGTCAGCTTCAGTTTTCAGGTATTTATAACCCGCAGCACTTTTTGCAATAATAACATTTACTCTACTAACACCATTACTAACATAAAATAACCATGTTCCAGATTCTATTCCGTTAATTGCTTCAGTCTCGGTTATTTTCCATCTAGTTCCATCTGAATTTATTCCTCCAACATTTACTATTCTTTCATGAATATTCGTTCTGTCTGATTTATTAATACATTTAATTTCGTGCGATGTTGCCATAATTTTATGCTTAAATTGTTAATTACTCAGTTTCATACAACCTAACGGTTTCCAGTAACTCTTTTTCAAATTGGTAGATATCATCTACCGATTGAATGAGCTCTCTCTTTTCATTTTTGTCATTATTGAAAAGTCCAATATACTTTTTACCGCCATTGAGGTGTAAACGACACAAGGGTTTGCGGTTGTTATCGTCTAAAAGAATTCCGAAATAGGATTGGGTATCACGACAAACTATTCTATCAACCGGCAGTTTTCGGCGTAAAATGGCAACGACAATTCTATATCCCTCCATTTCTTCTTCGGTAGTAAAAATTTTACTTTCATCTTCAATAGTTTCAATTTGATCGGCTCTTTGATTTTGGGCTTCTTTATTCAGCGCGGCGTTTAGTCGGTCGTTAATTTTCTCATTGATGAATTGATTAAAACCTTTACTAACAAGCTCTTTGAATTCTTCCATTACTTTTTCGGTTAATCTACCGGAATATACTTTATTGGCAAAAAGTTTAATAAATTCAAAAGATGGGTTCGTCAATTCATTGTCGATTTGCTTTCTAATTTCTTTGATATACTTCAAGGAACTGGCATTACTGACTATATTATTTACATCAAAACTTGATTTATGAAATTTGGCTATTTCATTGATGCTGTTGTCTTTTAAATTAGTGATATCAAACTCTAAAAAAGGCTTTTGATCCATTTTGTTTTTCTCATCTAAATCAGTAAAAAACTGATAAGTGATTCCATTGGTCAATAATGCAAATCGGGTTTTTGATACGTGGAAATATCTAAACAATTGCGAGCCATGAACAGATAGGTTTTCTTTCCAGTTTTTGCATTCAATGATTAAAATAGGTTCTCCGTTTTGAATTATGGCATAGTCTACTTTCTCTCCTTTTTTAAGGCCTAAATCAGCTGTGAATTCAGGAACTACTTCGGTAGGATTAAAGGTGTCATAACCTAGTATATTTATAAACGGCAATACGAATGCATGTTTTGTTGATTCCTCGGTTTCGATTTTATCTTTCAACAAATTGATTTTATCGGCTAGGGCTTTGAGTTGTATTTGTAGTTCCATTTGTCTTGAGTTAGATGTAGAACAAACTTAAAACCATTATAAATGAGTTATTTACGGTTTTCCGTAAAGCCAAAAAAAAAAAAAAAACACCCAAAAGGGTGTTTATAAATAGTTCTTAAAACTTTACATTTTTTGATAGCCTGACTCTCCGTTGCGTTTTAATTTAACTTTATAGTTATCACAACGATCACAGCGATAACTCGACTGCCAGGTTAGGGATAGCTCATGAACTCCTTGGGTTCTACCAATCTTTGAAGTATTCCAATCATAAGAATACCCGAAAGTAAACTCACTACTTTTAAATGAAAGAACAGGATTTAGAGAAGTGATTAAATGACTATTTGAGGCTCTTCCTTCGGGATTTGTCACAGCAATTAGTCCAAAACTAAATCGACTGAAATCCATCACTGTTCCAATGTCCAATCTATTGTATTGTCCTTGTCTCATATAATTGGCTGTTATCAGCAGGTTTGTACCTTCAGGTATTAGTTTAGAAGGTGAATTGAAAAATTCATAAAAATATCCCCCATGAACAGATATGAATAAATCTAAGGGTACATTGGCATTTTCTCTGAAAGAAATATCTGGCCTGTTTAAATGTTTTACTGCTACTCCAAACCATGCATCTTCCTGATCAAATACAAACCCGGCAGAGAAATCCATGAAGTTAATCTTATTGCTATAATCCATCACACCCGGGTCAACACTTCCGGGACTAATAGCTCCTGTATTGATATTGATTTGGTCTTCCAATAAAAGATTATTAAAATTAAAGTCTTTCCGACCATAACCTGCTTCGAGCCCTAATCTTAATCTCCAATCATAATCCAAATCAATGCGATAGGAGAAGGTTCCATTGAACTTAAAATAATTGTAACCTGTAAATATTTCATTATGATTTAAGACGGTTATTCCAACGCCAATTTCATCTTTTATTAAATTGTTGGCAAAGCCAAACTGAGTGTCTATTTTACGATTGCCATCCGGCCATTGACGCCTGTGAATTATACCTGCATTCCATGTATTGGAAATCCCGGTAAATGCAGGATTTAAAGTCTCAGGAACAAGATAGAATTGAGTGAATATTGGGTCCTGAGCATTACTAAAAGTTGTAATCAAAGTGAATGCTGTAACTAGAATAAATTTAAATTTCATATCATTTTGGCATTTACTTGATTAAAACAAAAGTTTGATTCTCATTCACAATGGTTCCATAGAATGTTTCTGCTGTCACTTTACTATAATAGTTTCCGTTTTCGGCATTGAATCCTTTTATTTTGCCATCCCAACCAACCAGAACATCGCCTTTCTCTGTATAAATAAGCGAACCCCATGTATCATAAATATCTAACTGAACTTCCTTAAGTCTTTTGGTTACCGGACGGTAAGTGTCGTTTACAGTGTCGTTGTTAGGTGTAAATGCTGTTGGCACTACTAATAAATATCCTTTTTCAACTATTAAAGTAATGGTCTGTATATAAACACATCCAAAAGGATAAGTTACTGTTTGAGTGACTACATAATCTCTTGGGATAAGATAAGTATGCACCGGATTTAATTCAGTTGAAAAAGTACCATCGCCGAAATCCCAAGAAACCGAGATATAATCTCCTGTAATGGTACTGTTAAATTGGATAGGGTCGCCAATGGAATAGATACCGTAAGTTGTATAACCAAACGATGTTGGCTCAAACGATGCATATCCTATTTCAGGATTATCAATATCTACCGTATAATTTGCGGTACAGCCCACATTATCTGTTACAGTTAAAATTACTGTTCCATTGGTGTCTGAATTCATTATTTGTCCACTGGCTCCACTAACATTACCGCTTGACCATTGGTATTGAAATGGCGGAACACCACCACTAGCTTGAGCAACAAAATTTTGAGTTACTTCATGGGCGGCACAGTCAAAATCGGTTTGAGTTGTAACTGCAATTTGAATTGGAGCTGGTCTCACTAGTGAGTATTGTCCAGAAACGACACAGTTGTTTGCGTCGGTTACTGTTACCAAATAATTACCGGCATTTAGACTTGTTAAGTCTTCTATAGTTGAACCATTACTCCAGCTATAATTAAATGGTGCAGTACCTCCGGATACAATTAAATTTATTGCTCCACTATTGGCTACATTACAATCCAGTGGATGGGTAATGTTAGCAGAAAGAACCAAAGGTTGCGGCTGTACAATAGTGAATGTTCGAACTATAAAACAAGGAGTGCCGTCGGATATGGTTGCTGTATATGTCCCAGGAGGAAGATTGTTTCTAATAAGTCCCGAAGTACTTCCATCACTCCAAGTTAAAGCTACGGGTGCAATCCCACCTGTTAAATTTAGGTTGATGCTTCCATTGTTAGCTCCATAACAAGTAACATTAGTCACTATAGGGTTTACTGTAAAGACAGGTGCTTCGGGGATGACAATGGTTTGGACTTTTATACAACCCACATCATCAGTAACCGTTATAATATAGGTTCCAGCAGACAAATTGGTTTGATTTAACGTTGTAGCCAAATTGTTCCATTGGTATTGATAAGGTGCGTTACCTCCTGAGATGGTTGCTGTTAGGGAGGCATTATTAGCACCATAACAGGTTATAGGTGTAGTGGTATAACTGATAATTATCTCGGTGGATTGGTTAATTTCAACGGTTAGGTTTTTAACACATCCTTGATTATCTGTAACTGTTAGGCTGTATGTGCCGGCGGAAATATTGCTTAAATTTTGCGTTGTACTTGAAAATCCGTTTGGACCTGTCCATGAGTAGTTGTAGTCTGATGTAATAGGATCCGGAGTACCACCCGAAACAGTAACGGTTATAGCTCCTGTAGCAGCCCCATAACACAAAACATTCGTTTGACCTGATAAACTAACTACTAATAATGGAGGTTGTGTTATAGTGAAAGTTGCTGTTTTTGGACCACAATTGTTGGCATCTGTCACTGATACGATATAAGTTGCGGGACTAAGATTAGTAATATCTTCAGTACTTGCATAAAAAGCTCCATTCTGCGTCCAAGTATATGTATAATTACCAGTTCCTCCTGTAACTGTTATATTAACACTGCCGTTAGCGCTTCCAAAACAAGTGATATCATTCTCACTATCAACTGTGATTACAATATCTGTTGGTTCAGTAACAACATAAGAATTTGTAAAAGGACAACCTCCTGCATCATCAATGGTAAGATTATAAGTCCCCGGTACTAAATCAGTAATATTATTTGCTGATGAGACAAATCCAATTGGACCGGTCCAATTGATTAAATATGCCGATCCTGTTGAAAAAGGTATACCACCGGTTATATTAGTAGTAATAGAAGCATTATTAATCTCGAAACAAGTGCTGTTTGTCGCCACAACATTAGGATTAATAGCAGGATTAACTGTTACAGTTATTGTAAAATCATTGCCGATACAAATACCCGAAGTTGGGGTAACTGTATAAGTAACTGTAGCCGGACTTGTAGTAGTATTTACTAGAGTTTGGCTGATTTGATTTTGAGCAATACTTTGGGAAGTTGCTCCTGTTACAGAACCGGATGGATTTACCACCGGAGTTGACCAAACATAAGTTGTGCCTACCGGAACTATATTAGCTCCTGAGTTTATTGGAGTTATAGCAAAAGAAGTATTACTACAGATCGTAACAGCTTCATTAGCAATTTCGGGATTTGGATTTATGGTTACTTCAGCTGTATCAGTTGAAATAACAGAGCATCCTCCAGTTATCGAAGGGAAAGTTATTATGCAATAATAATAGATGGTTCCTGAAACATTTGCCGGTGGATTGTAAGTAGCATTTGTTGCTCCCGGAATTGAAGTGCCTCCTGTATTTGAATTGCTACTATTGCTAAACCACTGATAAGTTGGAGTACCAACACCGTTAGTAATAGTAAAAGACAAAAGGGTTGGACTTTGGCCAAGACAGATTATACTTGAAATTGGCTGATCAGCTATAGCTGGTGCTAAATTAACTGTAATAGCAGCTATATTAGTAGTTGCACTACATCCAATTCCATTTGGTTGGGATATTATACAATAGTAGTACAATGTTCCGGCGTTACTTGTTGGAGGTATGTATACTAGATTTGTTTCCCCTGAAATTGCTGTTCCTGATGAAGTATCGTTAGTTGAAGAAACATACCATTGATAAGTGTAATTAGTTCCTATTCCACCTGAAACTGAAATTGACAATGCAGTGGCTGACTCATTTTGACAAAGTGTTTGTACTGCCATTGGCTGTACAGTTACAATTGGATCATTCACCACTATTACCTCTGCAACATCACTTGTAATAAGGCCACAACCTGCTCCATTTAAACTAATAGTAACGTAATAGTAAAAACTACCCGACGAACTAAATACAGGTGGAGCATAACTTGAAGAATTGGTTCCAACTGGGGTTCCCCCTGTAGTTGCGTTCAAGGTATTACTATACCATTGATAGGTTGGTGTTCCTACTCCTCCACTGTAAGAGACTTGTAAAGCAGTAATTGAACCTCCGACACAAATACTTTGAGTATTTAATGGCTGGACATCTATTATAGGCAGTGGATTAATTGTTATGACAGCTGAATTTGAAGTAATACTGGTACATCCTCCAGAAGAAAAAGTAATTACACAGTAATAAGTGTCCGTAACTGTATTACTCGGCGTATAAGTATTATTGATTGCTCCTGGAATCAAACCATTAGTATTGTACCACTGGTAACTTGCTGTTCCTGTTCCGTTGTTATAAGCAATCGTTAAAGGGGATAAAACTGAACCTTCACATACCGTTGCCGATTGAGGTTGGGTAGTAATAATAGGGGCTGGTACTACAATTACTGTAGATACGTCACTAGTCACTCCACAGCCCAATCCGGTTTGTGTTACTATGCAATAATAATATCTTGTTCCTGTTGTTGTTGTCGGAGGTGTAAATGTACTTGACGTTTCTCCTGATATTAGAGTACCGCCGGTATTGTTATTATTAGTATTACTATACCATTGGTAGTTATAAGTACCTATCCCACCCGAAGCTGTAATTGTTAGAGCTGTGGCAACTGCATTCTGGCATTGTGTTTGAGTGGTTAATGGTTGACTATTAATCGTAGGGTCTGGTGATACTACTATTTCTGCTGTATTACTATTTACAGTTCCACAGCCATTTCCATTCAAAGTCACTACAGCATAATAGTAATAATTTCCAGCATTGTTGAAAACAGGTGGTGTATAAGTTGCTGAAGTTGCTCCGGTTATTAATGTTCCTCCTGAATTGTTATTTGAAGTATTGCTATACCATTGGTAACCGGCAGTTCCAACACCTCCATTATAAGAAATTGTCAAAGCACTAATAATGCCTCCAACACAGATATTTTGAGTCAAAAGTGGTTGGGTATTGATAACAGGTAAATCATTAACCACTACTGCAGCTGTATTTGAAGTAGCACTTGTACAACCACCAGAAGTAAATGTTACAATACAGTAATAATAATTAGTTCCTACAGGTGAAGATGGTGGCGTATAGTTATTATTTGTCTCTCCAGACAACAATGTTCCACCAGCATTTGAATTGGAAATATTGCTGTACCATTGGTAAGAAGGTGTTCCAATACCATTTATATAATTAATTGTCAAAACAGTTGTTGCTCCATTTAAACAGACTGTTTGACTAACCAATGGTTGAGTTGATATTGATGGTGCCGGAACAGTAACTACAGCTGCAGTCGCACTGGTAACTGAGCATCCCAAACCGGTTTGCGTTATTATACAATAATAGTATCTAGTTCCAATAGTTGTGGTTGGAGGTGAATAAGTGCTACTTGTTGCTCCGGGTATTATCGTACCGCTTGTTGTATTGTTATTTGCATTACTATACCATTGATAACTGAAAGTCCCAACTCCACCACTAACCGAAATTGTTAACGGAGCAGCAGTTGCATTCTGACATTGGGTTTGAGTAGCTAAGGGTTGAACTGAAATAATTGGATCAGGCGAAACTACTACTTCAGCCGTATTACTCGTCGCAGTACCACACCCATTTCCACTTAAACTCACAATAACATAATAGTAAAATGTACCAGCCGTAGAAAATACCGATGGTGTATAAGATGGTGAATTTGTCCCAACCGGTGTACCTCCGGTAGTTGAGTTATTAATATTACTATACCATTGATAAGATGCTGTCCCATTGCCTCCTGTGTGAGACACTGTTAATGCATTTATTGCTCCTCCAACACAGATATTTTGTGTAGCCTGAGGTTGCGTATTAATAGTTGGTAATGGATTGATAGTAACTGTTGCAATTGAAGAAGTTAAACTAGAACAGCCACCAGATGACAAAGTAATTACACAATAGTAATATAAAGTTCCTACTGTGGTAGATGGCGGACTAAATGTAGCATTTATAGCTCCAGGAATTAAAGTTCCTCCCGTTGTATTATTAGCTGTATTGGAATACCATTGATAGGTTGGTGTGATTGCAGAACTGTTCAAAGTAACTGTTAAAGCTGTCGGTGTTCCACCCAAACATACTGAACTGGAAGCAGGTTGTGTTGTTATTGATGGAGCCGGATTGACATTAACAACATAACTAACCGTTGGCCCAACACAATTATTAAACGTTGGTGTGATTACGTAGGTAACTGTACCTGCGTTGGGATTAGTTGTTGTGATGGTCTGAGCAGGAATTGTACTCCCCGTTCCTGAAGGAGTAAATCCTGTGATACCAGCAGTTGCTGTTGCAGTCCAAGAAAATGTAGTTCCCGGTGGATTAGCTGTTAGGTTTACCAATGTAGTTTGAGAACCTGAACAAATGGTCTGACTTAAAGTCGTATTAGTGATAACCGGTGCTGTATTGACTGAGAAACTTTGAGTAGCCGTATTTGAAACGCCACACTCGTTTGTAGCGGTAAAAGAAACCGTATAAGGACCTCCAGTAGGATAACTTATAGATCCCGGATTTAATGTATTTGAACTCGCAGGCGTTCCTCCCGGAAAACTCCAAGCATACGTTAGAGTTCCTCCTGTTGGAGCACAATTAGTGACATTAGCAGTTGGGGTTATATTTGCCGAGCCACATGTGTTGCTGATGGGAGTCATAGTAACTGTTGGTGGTTTTTTGACAACGACTGTTTGAGTTGTATTTGTACTGCCACATGAATTAGTAACTGTCAATCTGATTAAATAGCTTCCTGATTCTACAAAGTTAAAGGAAGCATTTGCCGTAGTTTGATTTGGGATAGGGGTTATTGAAGTTCCACAATATGCGGGCGTATATGTAACTGCCCAAAGGTAAGTTGGTGCCGAACATTGATTCGTCAAATTTGTTGTATTTGTAGCTACTACAGCTAATGGAATACAACCTGAGTTTGTATTTAAAGTAAATTGTGGAGTTAATGTTGATTGAACACATATTGTTTTTGTAATTTCATCTATCCCGCATCTATTTCCAATCTTTAACTTAATTGTATAAGTCCCATTTATTGAAAAAACAGGGCATATTGAGGCACTTCCACTTGTCCAAGAATTGGTATTTGGTGAACCAAAATCATTTCCTAATGTACCGCTACTTAAAGTATACCCTGTGTTGGGAGAAATTGTCCAAATTAATTTAGGAGTTGAACAACTTGCAGAAGAAGCTGAGTCTCCTCCTGTAGAAGTATTAGTTAAGCATAATTGATTACCAATACATACAGTAGTTTGTGGTAAATTAAAATTAGCTACCGGAGGTGTTGATATTCTGATTGGTACAACTGAAGCAGAAGATTGATCACATGGGTTTATTGCTGCAATACTAGCAAAAAATGAATTTTGATAAGTAGTACTGCCTGATGTACTTGTTGTTCCGCAGGAACTAATTAAAAAATTGTGAGTTACTGAAGCTGGAGGCGGATGATTAAAATTAACTGGCGCAGAACCATCATTAAATGTTACAACGTAGGTTGTGCCAGGAGGGTTATTATCAGTGCCTGTTATAGGAAACGTTAAAGAAGATGAAATACAAATATCAGTGTTGCCGGGATTTCCTAATCCAACTGCTGGATTATTTCCCACGAATACTTTATAAATTTTGACAATATTACACCCATTTTGTGCTGTTATTGTATATGTCAATGTCCATAATCCTACCTGGTAGGTATGAGATAAACTTGTCCATGATGTACCAGTAAAATTAGGAGAAGCATCACCCCAATTAATTGTGTAGTTTGTATTTGTTGCAGTTGTAGTTGAAGCATTAAAAAAATCAATCGAGGCGGCTTGATTTGAACATTCTCTGAAAGTGGTAAAACCATTGAAAACAATTGAATTTGCGGATGAATTCAAATCTGCGTTTGCTTGAGGATTTACCGTAACGATGGCATTTCCTAAGACATTAACTGAACCAGGAGGATTATCTGAATCTTCAACACTTACTAAACTGTAATTAAAAACTCCTGGATTTATAGTGCTAACAGAAACTGTAACTGTACTATTATTTCCAGTAGTAGTAATAGTTAAATTACTTCCGTTATTTATCTTATATGTAAACGTATACGGAGCTGTTCCTCCAGTACCAGTAAAAGTTATTAAAGGACTAGCTGAATTTTGGCAAATCGTTGTCGTCCCGGTTATCGTTGCCGAAGGCACTAATAAATTATTTTTTTCATTGGCTACCCCAAACTGACAAACCAACAGTAATAAAATGGCAATATAATTTTGTTTCATAATGAATTTTTATGAGTATCCTTTTGTTTGATCTAATAGCTTTGGGGAGCAACGTGAATGAATAAATTAGATTTAACCTAACTTATCATACAAACATAGTTAAATTTATCTTACAAACTAACCTCTAAAATTTAATTCACATTCTCTTTCGTAGCAATAATTCTTAGTCTGATGACTGTAGGCAATTGGGGCATTGAGTTCTGTTTTCATAAAGGTCAAATAATTATATACAGAACGAACAGAAATTCCCAACTTCAATGAAATATCCATGGAATTACCTGCTCTATTCGCTTTTAAAAGCTCATGTATTTTTATGATTACTCTTATGTCCAAAACTTTACAATTTTAACCCATAGGTCTGCAACCGAAATGCAGTCAATCTATTTGTCAAAATTAAATTCAATACAATTGCAATCCTTACGGATTTCCGTAAAGGCCATAAAAAATAAAAAGGGATAATTAAGCTATTCCTAAATCTTTGGCAATAGCAATGAGATGAACCGTATTGTTGGCTCTGAAGTGGTCTTTGAGTTTACTGATTCTTTTTTCGATAGTACTTTTACTGTTGGGAGTTATTCCGAGTTCTTTGAATCTTGATTCTAATTCGTCTTGGGTAATACCAATGGATAATTGTTTGATGATTTGAACATCATAATTGTCAATTTCGCGATTAGAATTATCTTTAAAAATGTGTTGTAAACTTGGGGAAAGGTAAGGTTCTTGGCTATGAATTATATGATTGACAGCCATCTTAAGCTGGTCAATACTACTTCTACCCTTTTGGATATAGCCATTAATCTGTGACTCTTCAAAAAGAGTCTTAATTCTGAAACTTTTATCTTCAACGGAATAGACAATGATTTTTAGTTTGGGTTGCAATATCCTGATTTGTTGTATAGCTTCTTCACCCGTTTTAATCTTTACGTCACGGTGATCTTGCTCAAAAGACAAATCAGATATAAAAAGATCATAAGGTGTATTGTCTAAAATTGCTTTTTTTACTTTTAAAATAGCATCATCACAATATTTAACATGGTCTATATGGACAATTCCTAATTCACTCAGTGCCTGAATTACGCCAATATTAATACTATCTATATCTTCGGCAACTAATACTCTTTTAAACATAGTAATTTACTTTGGTATTTGAATAGTGACTTTGAAACCTTTACTTGTTTCTTGGTCAAAAATAAAAGTTCCTTTCACGGCGTGAATACGGTTTTCCGCATTTTGCAGTCCTTTTTTTGAAAAATGATCATTGTCAATTCCTTTTCCGTTGTCTGTATATTGTATCTCAACAAATCTTGGTGTACTTTCAAAACTAAGCATCACTAAATTGGCTTCACTATGTTTTTTCATGTTAACCAATAATTCCTGTAACACTCTATAAATTGTTATCTTTTTTTCGACAGTTATGTTTGACCACGAAATAGTATTTAGATTTTTAGTTATGACGTTTACTTCGCTGCTACTATAGCCTGAAATCATTTCTTTTAAATCATTCTCAAATTTTTCGTCCGTATTGACGCTACTGTTTTCCTTGGAAATATTTCGTGTTCGGTTATAAATCTTGTCGAGGTTATCAATCAGTACTTCTTTTTTATCCGGAAGTTGTAAATCTTGAGTTTCAGCGAAGGTCATAGCATTATAGACATCGTTGGCGAGTTCGTCGTGAAGCTTTTTCGAGATTCGTGTTTCTGTTGCATAGGAGATGGTTTTTAACTTATTCTTATTCTTCGAACGAATTAAGAAATACAATAGTATACTCAGTAAAACCACTGATAGGAAAAGAATAAAATAGAGTTGCTTTTGTTGTTTTTGAATTTCGAGGTTTTTAAGAGCTGTAGTAGAATCATATTTTATTTTTGCAAACTGATTTTTAGCAGAAATCCTTGCCGATGATAAACTATCGTTCAATCTCAAAAAAGAAACAGTATATTTTTTTGCAGTTACTGGCTCACTATTTTTAATCAGCCATCGCAGGGCATTGAGTATGTCATCCGGGCTGTTCACTTTTTTAGCAGCAATAAGTGCATTGACAGCATACTTTTTAGATTGTGCTTCATCGTTACTAAAATATTCAGACAAATGGAGGTTTGAAGCTATCAGTCCATTATAATCGCTTAAACTATCTCTTAACTGGAAAGCCTTCAAAAGGTTACTGTATGCTTCGTCAGAATTTAATTTGAATTGAGAATACCCAATATTATCCAAAACACGCGCAACTTCAACTTTTTTATTTTGCAGAAAAGGATCTTTCAATTGCGGTTTGAGCAACTGGATGGCTTTTACAAATTGGTTTCTTTCAAGAAAATTGAGCCCTATATTGTTCTTTGTTATGGCTTTTGCCGTATCATCTTTAAAGGTTGCATAAGCTTTCTCATAATAAGGTAAAGCGTCCTCATATTTCTTTTGTTTATCATAAGTGACAGCCAAAAGTTGGTAAAAGTAAGGTTTGTAAATCTCTCCTTTGTAATGAGCCAATCCTTCAGTTATGGTTTCTTCAGCTCCATAAAAATCACCTATATATTGTTGAACAGTTGCCATTTGAAGCAAAACATACCCATATTCATCACCGGTTTTGTCTTGACTGGCTTCTTTTGCCTGATTGTAATAAAGATAGGCACTATCTAATTGTGCTTTTGAGTAAAAGGCTTCTGCCTTATCCTTTGTTGTATAATACTTTTCGGAGTTCCTCACAGGTGAATCTATACAGGAACCTGTAAATGCGAGCAGTAACAAAAACAAAATCGGGAAATGTAACTTTTCACGTATCATTTCCCGAAGTTATTAAATAATTTTAAGTTGCAAAGCAAATCTTTAAATTACATTGTTTTACCACCTCCCATTGCCGGTGGCGGTGGTGGTGGCGGTGGTGGTGTTGGAATACCATGTTGACCTCCGGTATCATCGGCAGTTTGGTTTTGAGTTGGTGCCTGCATTTCATCAGCAGTACAAGATGTCATCGCTATTGACGACAGGATAAAAAACGAAAATAAAAGTATTTTTTTCATGATTTTGACATTTTAAAATTGGACATAGTTGTGGCTATTCGGGTACTGCCCGAAGCCCTTGCAAAGGCTATAACCGATGCGGAATTTTGAGTATTCGAAATACTATTTTGGGAAGTGAAGTGCGCTATTACAGAACCGTTTGATTATACTTCCCGAATAAAAATTCAGTCCTGTTAAGCGTCACTTTTTAAGAAGTAGTTTTGTACATTTGTTCTATCGCGATGTAGAACAAGAACTAATTCTGAGACAAAGGAATGGGGTTTTTGTATAAGTGTTTATAGGGAATTCCGGTATTTCCTATGTTTCCCAACTTTTCCTGAAAAATCCTGACAAATCATGAAACAAAACGACTTAGAATCATATAAAAAGGCTGTCAAACAGCATTATGAAAAAGAAAAAAAAGGCTACTATTCTAGTTTTTTATTACAACCCAGTAGGGCTAATTTGAGAAAGTTGTGTGTAGAGCGTTTGAAAGAAAATGTAACCTCTGACGATCTCAACACTTTTAAAATTTTTATGGGATTTGAGTTTAAACCTGAAAATAGAAATAAGTTAAAAGACGAAACAGATCGTTTCAGAACTATAGAGAATTTTATAAAAGGTATTACAGATAGTAATGATGTAGAAGTAATAAATTTAGCCGCTATTTTGGTCGATTTCTCACCAAGACCTTTTTTGAAATTCGTAAGGTTTATTAATGGACAAAAAGATGCTGTAATTGAAGAGAAGACTGTAGCAGATGTAAAAGACGAAAATGAAGAAATCAAGATATCTACTAAAAAGAAATCAGAACGAAAAAAGAAATTAATTTTCTGGTTACTTGGTTTTACTGCTTTATTCTCTATTGGTTATACAGCGAATGATTTGGTTTTGCCTGAAAAGCAATGCATGCAATGGCAAAATGACCATTATGAATTATTGGAATGCGATAGTGAAATTAATGGTCTTTATTCGGAGGCTGTGATTGAACCTAAAGACCATAAAGTGTTAGATTTAAGAAAGATTGAAGTATATGACACCACTACTTTCTTTAAGGGTGGAAAAGCAGTAGTTTGGTATTGTAAAGTTAAAGAAGAACTAGAGTTTTTTAATAATCCAGGATTCCATCCCATAACCAAAAAAAGTTTGAAACCAGTTACTGATTACATACTTGGTAAATATGTGAGAGAAAAGTAAATGTTTTCAATATTTCTGATAATTGAATCAAGCAACAGATTTCGATCTATATTTGCCTGCTCATTATCTTACCTTGTTAATAAAAACATTTCTACAGCTCATTAGTAAACACTGCAAAGACCACGAATTAGCCAATAACCCCTGGTTGGAAATATTTACTAAATATTCAAAACCTAAAAGACACTACCACACTATTGATCATTTAGAAGCTCTAGGAATAGATTTAAAAGAGGTAAAAGACCAAATTATTGATTGGAATACTACACTATTCTCCGTTTTTTACCAGAATATAATCTTACAAAGCATCAAATAATTCTAATGAAGGAGATAGTGCAAAAATCGCAATGCAAAGACTTTCTGGCATTAGTTACCCCGCAAACAAAATTGCCAAATGTGCCAATATGATTTTGGCTACCAAACTACATGAACTTTCAACCGATAGTGATACCAACTTTTTAACTGATGCTGACTTTTGTGTAAAATAACTAATCTAAATTGATAAAAAATCCGCACTTGTTTACAAATAGTTTAATCTGACTTGCAACAATAAAATATAACTAATGATGGCTGAGTTACATTCAAACCACATTTAAACTTCAATTGTCAGTTTTCAAATATTACCATACCTTTACACTACTTTTTAGTAGGTCAAAATGAAAAGAAAATTAGAACAATACGACAGCCCGTTTATCACTCAAATTTCGTTTCACAAACTAATTGAAACACTCGAAAGCATTGCCAATTCTAATGTAGATTACAGAGCTAACTATGCTAAAGCTTTACTAAAAGAAATAGCTGGTTTACCTGAATTCAGAACAGGAATTCAAGATTTATCCTTGATTGACGACCATCAAGATTTAATCAAAAATCTTTTAGCCGATTTGTTTCCAACGGCATTGACACACAATGAAATCAAAGCGGTAGCCATTCCGTTTCACAACATCACCTTTAATTATACCGAACGATTTAAAAAGATTTTAAACGCGGCCGGAGTCGATTTTGACATGAATATCCGTGATTTTGAAGATGATCTTTTCTATATTATGAATTGTTGTCTGATTTTAAATGATCATTACCAACAAAATATAGATTTCACAAATCCTTTATTTTACGATATTCCCGATAGCAACGGCATCATGAAACATTATCGCATTTTATACAATGCTGATTTTATCGAAATCATTCCCACAGAAAGAGCCATTAAACTAACTCAAGAAGACATCGACCAACTGATTGATAATTTTGATGATATTACCCTTTGGAAAGAAAAATTCCCTGCAGACAGTTGGATATTAAAAGGATTTGGTATTGTGCAACTGTACGATGCCACGACCGAAAGTTCAGTTTCGACATTGAAGACCAATTTATTAAAAGCTAACGATAACCATGAGGAAGATTTAGAAGAAGACTTCCAATCTATTTTTAGGTCTATATTCAGAATCCCCGATTTAAGGATAGGCTTGACCATTTTTGATCCGGAAGAGCAAAAGTTTATTCGACCTAATGCCAACAAGGACAAAATTCAAAGCCTTATTCTAAATGAAGCCGAAGAAGCCGAATGCTCAAACAAACTTTACGACTGCTTTTCTAAAGCTATTATTGACAAAAAGGAAATTTTCATAATTTCAAACATAGATACGTTTTCCACTAAAAAAGGAAACGAAGGACTAGGGAAGCACCTGAAAAGTCAAAACATTCAAAGTTGCCTATTGGCACCGGTAGTCAAAGACAATGAATTATTGGGCGTTTTCGAATTAGCCTCAGAAAAACCACGAGCACTTAATAGCATCAATGCCAATAAACTCGATTTGATATTGCCTTATCTGGTCGATACCATGAGCCGATATCGCCTCGATTTACAAAACCAAATTGAAGCCGTAATCCAAAAAGAATATACCGCAATTCACTCAAGCGTTTACTGGAAATTCAGAAGAGAAGCGCAAAAATACATCCGAACGGCTTTTCAATCCAAAGAGTATATCTTTAAAGAAATAGTCTTTAAAGAAGTTTATCCTTTGTTTGGCGAAATAGACATCAAAGGTTCTTCCGAACACCGAAATCATACCGTAAAACTGGATTTGAAAAAACAATTAGATTCCTTAATTGCCATTATTGAAAGCCAAGAATCTCAAGCCAACTTAATGATTTTGGAACAACGAAAATTTGAACTGAATTCTTTTATTGAGGAACTTAATTTGCCTTTAAAAGCAGATTCAGAGCAAATCATGCAGCGCTATATTGAGAGCGAAATCCATCCGATTATCAACCCGGATATTGCCTCAGAAGAAGGCAAAGTATTAATCAAAAAGTATTTTGAAAAGATTGACGAAAAAACCGGCATGTTTTACCAAGCGCGAAAGAAATTTGACAACGCACTAACTAAAGTCAACAAAAAGTTAGCATCTATTTTGGACGAAAAACAATTAGAAGCCCAACAAATTTTCCCTCATTATTATGAACGATTCAAAACTGATGGCGTTGAGCATAATCTCTATATCGGTGCTTCTATTGCTCCTGACAAGCCTTTCGACAAAATTTATCTCAACAATTTAAGACTTTGGCAATTGCAAACGATGTGCGAAATGGAATTAGAGCACCATCAAATGAAAGCTGAACTGCCTTATCATTTGGAGGTTACGTCACTGATCTTGGTCTTTAGTTCACCTATTTCTATTCGTTTCCGTATGGATGAAAAACGCTTTGACGTTGACGGCACTTACAATGCAAGATATGAAGTCGTAAAAAAGCGAATCGACAAAGCCTTCATCAAAGGAACCCAGGAACGCATTACCGAAAAAGAAAAGATAACCATAGTTTATTCTCACGCCAGCGAGAAAAAAGAATACATGGATTACATCAAATATTTACAATTTAAAGAGATTTTAGAACCAACGGTAGAACAATTTGAAGTAGAAGAACTTCAAGGAGTTTCCGGCTTAAAAGGCATACGCGTAAAAGTGGCGCATCAGATTACTACATAGGCGCATTCCTAAAAGCAAGTACAAAAGCAATCACCGATACTATGATACCCACCATAAAAATATTGTACGTAATACGCAATAAACGGTATTTTCTTTCTAACACTATACCCAAATAATACAAGTCTTTAATCATCGAATTGTGCAAATATTCTTTGTCTTTCAATAATTCGCTCACAGCCCATTGGTATTCTTCGTATGGCATTTTAAAGAAATTACCAAAGAACAATAAATTCACTTTTTTGTCTTCGATATCTTGACGGCTAAACTTGCCGGAGGTAACTTTAGGTTTGGTAGAAAGTATCGCAAAAATGATTGAAATCACACTAAATAACACCATAACAAAAGTCGGCACAATCAAATGTACATTACCCGGACTGTCTAATTTGGGCACAATAGTCGAAAGCGCAATTGAAATAATAATTGCGTTCACCGACAATAAAATATTGGCTTTGCTATCGGCAATTTCACTCAATCGAATGTGATTCGTCAGCGTGATTTTGAACATGGTATCAATACTCCGATCAGGTCTTTCTTCCTTCTCTTTTTGCTTTTTGGATTTAGGTGCTGTTTCCATGCTGTTGTTTTCAAGTTGGTTGATTCTTTTTCGAAGCTTTTGAATGTTCTTTTCTTTTTTGGGTTGCCAATGCAGTAGTGCATAATCACTAAAAAACCGATGGTGATTGGTGAGAAAATTTAAATTTTCTTTGGCCCATTCTAAATCGGTGAAATCAATGTTTAAAGTAGATTTTAATTCTTGTTTTAAAAACTCCGCACTTGATAAATAATCTTTGTCTGCCAAATGAAAATAATCGGCATCTCGTATGATTTTTCCCAAATCAGTTGTCGGTGTTGCACTCTTTCGGGTCGCATTGATTAAAGAACAAATTTTGGCAATGTCAGCTTCATTATAATTTCTTTCTTTTAGAAAACTTTCAGCAATATTAACCCCAACCGATTCATGATTATCACAACAATTCGTGTATCCTGTATCATGAAACCAAGCGGCGAGAAGCAATAATTCCAATTCCTTTTCGCTAACTTTCTGAGCGATAGCAATAGTTTTCACCGCATTTACCACGGATAAAGTATGGTCAAAATTATGGTACAAAAATGAATCAGATAACTTATCTTTGAGTAATTTGTAGACAAAATCTTCGGCTTGTTCTAAAATGGTCATTGGCAAAAGTAAAATCCAAGTTATGAAATTGTTTTGTATCAACAGTGATACAAGCAAATATTGTATATTTTTTGTCGTAGTATGCTTCTTGGCATTACTACAATCTTGTGCTACACAGCAACCACAATACAACAAAAATAGCAATAAATCAGTTACTGTCGAAACAACTGATAGTATAAATGCAACCCATACTTTTTACCTTATAGGCGATGCAGGAAATGCCGGCGACAGCACAACCAATGCAACGCTTTCTAACCTAGAAAAAAGGTTAAATAAAGCAAACACTAACAGCACACTAATTTTCTTAGGCGACAATATTTATCCTATTGGAATGCCTGCAGACCAAAATCATCCCGAGTATGAATCGGCTGCCAAAAAAATCAACAGCCAATTGCAAATCACCAAAAATTTTAAAGGCAAAACTATTTTCATTCCGGGAAACCACGATTGGTACAGCGGTTTAGAAGGTTTAGAAGCCGAAGCCCAATTTGTGAATGAATTTTTAAAGGACAAAAACGCTTTTCAACCCAAAAAATTCTGCGCTATTGATGACCTAAAAATCACTAAAAATATTGTCTTGATTACCATTGACAGCCAATGGTTTTTAGAAGATTGGGAAAACCATCCGAAGATTAATGACAATTGCGAAATCAAAACCCGAGAAGGCTTTTTTGAAGAACTCGAAAATGTACTGAATAAAAATCAAGATAAGATTAAAATCATTGCACTACATCATCCATTACTCAGTAACGGAACGCATGGCGGTCAATTTTCTTGGGAAAAACAATTGTTTCCATTTGAAAGTAAGTTTCCTTTACCAATTTTAGGAAGCTTTTTAAACCTCACTCGAAAAACTTCAGGCATCAGTCCACAAGATTTGCAGAATAAAGCTTATCAAGTTTACATCAAACGAATCACCGCTTTATTACAAGGTCAAGACAATGTAGTAGTGGTTTCGGGTCATGACCATAATTTGCAATATTTAGAGAAAAACAACATCACGCAAATCATCAGCGGTTCAGGTTCAAAAACCGAAGCGGCACGAGCGGTTGGCAAGAATGATTTCTCTTATGGTGGCAATGGTTATGCGCAGATTACTATTGACAAAAACGAAGAAATGTTCATTAGTTATTTTGGTATTGAAAACAAAACCGAAAAACTGTTGTGGCAAACATCTATCCACAAAAAAACAAAAACTTCGGAAGTCAATTACCCAAATCAATTTCCAAAAACGACTTTGGCTTCAGTTTACACCAAAGAAATGACTACGAAAAGTTGGTTTCACAATTGGTTCTTAGGCAAACATTTCAAAGATTATTACAGTATTCCAATTGAAGTGAAAACAGTCAACCTAGATACTTTATTCGGCGGATTAAAACCCATGCAAGCCGGTGGCGGACACCAATCCAAATCCCTTCGCCTTAAAGATCTAAATGATAGAGAATATGTAATGCGTGCTTTGAAAAAAAGTGCTTCGCGTTTTTTACAATCAGTCGCGTTTAAAGACCAATATGTAGAAAAGGAATTTGAGAATACTTATGCGGAGAATTTCTTGTTGGATTTTTATACTACTTCGCATCCGTATACACCTTTTGCTGTAGCTGATTTAGCCGATAAAATTGGCGTCAGTCATAGTAATCCGGAGCTTTATTTCATTCCGAAACAAAATACTTTAGGTAAATTCAATGACAATTTTGGTGATGAATTGTACATGGTGGAAGAACGTCCAACGGATTCGCAAAAGGACCTAAAATCCTTTGGTAATCCTGACGCTATTATCAGTACCAACGACTTGCTTAAAAAATTACAAAAGAGCGAAAAAAACCAAGTCGATGAAAGTGCTTATATCCGTGCGCGTTTGTTTGACATGCTGATTGGCGATTGGGATCGACATTTTGACCAATGGCGTTGGGGTGAATACAAAAGCGACAACAAAACGATTTACAAACCGATTCCGCGTGACCGAGATCAAGCGTTTACCAAATATGACGGAGCCTTATTGGCGATTGTAATGAACATTCCCGATTTGCGTCACATGCAAACTTTCAAAGAAAGAATAAAAAATGTAAAATGGTTCAACCGCGAACCTTATCCTTTGGATATTACGTTTTTGAAAACGGCAACTGAAGCTGATTGGATTAAAGAAGCCCAATACATTCAAGACCATTTATCCGAAAATGACATAGCCAACGCATTCCAAAATCTGCCAAAGGAAATGCAAGATGAAACGATTGAAAGCATCAAGGCCAAATTAAAAATCAGAAAGAACGATTTGCAAAAATATGCTTCAGAATATTATAATGTATTGCAAAAAACCGTTGTAATTGTCGGCACTGAAGACAAAGACAAATTTGAAATCACTCGCCAAGCCAGTAACGAAACCAAAATCAAACAATTCCGACTGAGAAAAGAAGGCGAAAAATTGGTGCAAACTAAAACCATTTCGGGTAAGCAAACCAATGAAGTTTGGGTTTACGGTTTGGATGATGATGATTTATTTGTAGTAAACGGCAACGAAAAGTCAACCATTAAAATCAGATTAATCGGCGGACAAAATCATGATAATTACAAGGTTGAAAAAGGAAGAAAAGTGGTGATTTATGATTTTAAATCAAAGCAAAACACTTTCGAAACCGATTCGAAAACCAAAACCATTTTGACCGATGATTATGAAACCAATTTGTACGACTACAAAAAACCGCGTTTCAATGCTTGGACCGGTTTGCCTAGCATAGGTTTTAATCCGGATGATGGCGTAAAAATTGGCGGAATGTTGAACTATACGAATTACAGTTTCAAGCAAAATCCGTATACGCAAAAGCACACTTTTAAAGCGTTTTATTACTTTGCCACTAACGGATTTGAACTTTATTATGCTGCCAAGTTCCCGAAAGTTTTAGGCCAATGGGATTTTGATTTAGACACGCGTTTTACAAGTCCGAATTTTGCCATCAATTATTTTGGCTACGGAAACGAAACGGTTAATAATGACGATGATTTAGGCATGGATTACAACCGAGTACGGATACAAATGATCAAAGTTGAACCTTCAATCAAGAAAGTTGGAAAATATGGTAGTGAAATCAAATTGCAAACTTCATTTGAAAACATAGAAGTCGAAAGAACTACCGATCGTTTTGTCAATATTCCGGGTATTGTAAATCCTGAAGTTTTTGACTACCAACAATTCGCAGGCGGAAAATTGCAATACAGTTTTGAAAATTATGACAATGTTTCGAATCCAACCTTAGGGATGGGCTTCTTAATCTCCGGAGGTTGGAAAATGAATTTAAACGAAAGTCGAAAAAACTTCACCGAACTGGAAGCCAAATGGAATTTTAATCACAAAATCGACAAAAACGGCAAACTGGTTTTCGCAACACTTTTCAAAGGGAAAGCGATTCTAAATGACAATTTCGAATTCTATCAAGGTGCTACTTTGGGTGGTGATTATGATTTGAGAGGTTTTAGAAACGAGCGTTTTTTAGGCCAACAATCATTCTTTAACAGCAGCGATTTGCGATTGAGTTTAGGCAAAATCAGTGGTAGTTTAGTGCCAATGTCTTACGGCATTTTAGGCGGTTTTGATTATGGAAGAGTTTGGCTCGATGGCGAAAACTCCAACACTTGGCACAAATCCTATGGCGGCGGTTTATGGCTGAATGGTTTAGGCGTTGTAACGGCTAGAATAACTTATTTCAAAAGTGAGATTGATAATGCCCGAATTGCTTTTGGTTTAGGGTTTGGTTTTTAAACTTTCCACGTTGACTTCATAAACATTGCCACCGGTTTTTTTGTCTTTTTCATCCGCAATTAAAAGGGTATTATTATCTTTAAAACAAACAGCTTCTTTTTGAGAATAATGGTTCAATTCCAACACGGAAATTGTTCCGTTCAAAAAATCATCATCTTTGAAATTCTCAAACAACCAAACTTTACTATGACTCAACAAAACAAATTTGGAACCATCCGGACTGATGGCTGCACCGGTAATGGCGCTATCGTTATAGTCTTCTCCGGTTTTGTATTTGCCTAATAATTGCGCGGCGTGATGGCCTTCTTTATTAGGAACTTTATAAATTAAGGTTGTACCATCAAAGCCTTTGCTCCTATTCTTAGTAAACAAATAGAAGAAACCATTGAGTTCAAAAAAAGCTTCGCAATCGTAAAGTAATTCCTTTTTAGATGGTGGAAATTCGGTTTGCTCCGGATAATAAAACGATACTTTGTACTCCGGCGAGGGCATCATAGTTTCATCCTGAATGGCTGCTTTGCTGACTTTGTAAATGCCTAAATTTTTTCTATTGTTTTTGTTATTGCCAAAATCTCCAAAATATAAATTACCTTCTTTATCCGACGCTAAATCTTCCCAATCAATATTTTCAACACCAATAAGCGCATCCTTAATTTCTTTTCCATCCAAACCGATTTCATATAAAAAGCTGCCATTTCCACTATCTTGAATCACATAAAAAAAGTTTCCGTCTTTGGCATATTGCATACCCGAAACCTCTTTGAGGTGTTTGGGAAGTTTACAAAGCATGGTTAGTTCAGAATGCGTTTCCTGACAGCTGCAAAGAAAAAAGGAAAGAAGGGCAATATATATTTTCATAAGACACTATTTTGCATTGACTATAGCCACAAAGTTATCGAATATATTTCACTCTCTAATTCAACAAAAAAAAAGCCCCGGTTCATCACGCCGGGACTCCAACAAAAAATAATCACCTATCAATCTTTCTAACCGCTACTTAACAAACGGTTTCATTCTCAACGGACTATTTTCTTTTTCTATTATTTAAATCAATTAGCAAAGACTTGGTCTATATCAAATAAGTAAACATTTAGTTTTGATACTGTATCTTGTTTTACATTTTCAGTGTTGATTGGCTTTGCCAATTCGCCCATTAGGCTCGAGCCTTGCTTTTTAATTTCGGCTTTTTGATTCTCAATCGGGCTACAATCATTTCTCACGATACATTTCATGTGGTCAAAAAAAGTTATATTTTTCATAGTTAATTTTGTTTTGGTTTATACTTAAAATCATTCCCAGCCTCCGCCTAAAGCACGATACAATTCGACATTGGCTGCTAATCTTTCTTTCTTGATGGAAGCCAACTCCAATTCGGCTTGCAATAAATTGCCTTGGGCAATATTCACTTCCAAATAAGTCGCCATACCACTTTTGAAAAGCAAATTCGCATTCTCCACCGCTTTTTGTAAAGTAGTTACTCGCTCAGTTACAATTGTATATTGTTGTGTTTGTTTGTCAATTTTTACCAAAGCACTCGACACTTCGCCAACAGCTGCTAAAACCGTTTGTCTGAATTGAATCACGGCTTGGTCACGTTCCAATTTGGCTACTTCATATTGCGTTTTTAGTTTTTTTCCGTTTAACAAAGGTGCTGTTAATCCGCCGGCAACCGAACCGAATAAAGAAGCGGGAATATTGAACCAATTGCTCGATTCAAAAGAATTCACACCACCAACAGCGGTAATATTTAACGATGGATACAAACTGGCCTTTGTAATTCCAACCTTAGCATTCGCTGCTTTTAAAGCCAATTCCGCACTTTTCACATCCGGTCTTTTGCTCAACAATTGCGATGGAATTCCTGCAGACAAGTTTTCTCTTACTTCAATAGCTTCCAACTTGCTGGCTCTTGCTTTGGCTTCCGGAAAAGTGCCGGATAAAACACTTAAAGCATTTTCTTGTAATTGAATATTTTTCTCCAATTCAGGTACCAATTGAGCCGCAATTAATCTTTGTGCTTCGGTTTGTTGTTTACCTAATAAATTGATATTTCCTGCTTCATATTGTAAATTGACTGCAAATAAAGTACTGTCATTTAGTTCCAATGTTTTTTTGGCTATAGCCAATTGCGCATCGAGCATTAACAGGTCGTAAAATCCATTCGAAACAGAAGCTACTATTGTAGTTTGTAATGCTTTTTTTGCTTCAGCCGTTTGCATATATGCCGCTTGCGCTGCCTTTTTTCTGTTTCGGATTTTGCCCCAAATATCAGCTTCCCAAGACAGGTTTAAGCCTGCTGAATAATCCTCAATATGACTTTTGCCTAAAAACAGATTGGTACTAATCCCGTTCAAACTGTTGTCTGAAAGTCTGGTAGTTGTGGCATTCGCATAAGCATTTACTTGTGGTGCATTACCCCATTTGGTTTGCTTGAATTGCAAATTGGCTATCGCTATATTCTTTTCGGCTATTTGCAAATCGTTATTTTTAGCCAAAGCTTCGTCTATTAATTTGACCAAATCAGTTTCTCCAAAGAAAGATTTCCATTTGATATCGGCTATGTTGGTCGTATCTGCTTTGGTAACATTTCTGAAATTCTCCGGAACTTCAGGTTTAGCGGTTTGCTTCGCCAGTTCGCTTTCGCTCGAGTGCTGTGCCAATGAGGTAAAATTGACCATCATTAGCATAACCAACACACTTATTTTTATATATAGTTTCATAATCTTAATTTTTCTGTAATTATACTTGAGCTTGTTTTTCATTATTCAAAACTGCCAATGGTTTTCCTGTCACTTTTTCTTGTAAATACTGGAATGCAATGAACAGCACCGGAATAATAAATATCCCTAACAATACTCCTGAAACCATTCCACCTGCAGCACCAATACTAATCGAATGGTTACCCAAAGCTGATGGACCTGTCGCACGCATCATCGGAATTAATCCAACTACAAAGGCGAATGAAGTCATAATAATTGGTCTCAAACGTAATTTGGCGGCTTCTAAAGCGGAAGCCAAAAGTGATTTTCCTGCTTTTCTTCTTTGCACGGCATATTCTACAATCAGAATGGCATTTTTGGCAAGCAATCCTATAAGCATAATTAGCGCCACTTGTACGTAAATATTGTTTTCTATGCCGGTCAAACCAATGGCTGCAAATACTCCAAAGATTCCTGTTGGTATCGACAACAATACCGCTCCCGGAAGGATATAGCTTTCATATTGTGCTGCCAATAAGAAGAAGACAAATAGCAAGCTCAATCCGAATATTACGGCTGATTGTCCGGAAGAAGTGATTTCTTCATTGGTCAAGCCCGAAAATTCGATAGTGTAGCCTTTTGGCAACTTGGTTTCGGCCACTTCCTGTACCGCTTTAATGGCAGCACCAGAACTGAATCCGGGTTTGGCTATAGCATTAACTCCAATAGAATTAAACAAATTATATCTTGAAGCCGTTTCAGCACCGTTTACCGGTTTTAGTTTTACCAGTGAATTTACCGGTACCATTTCACCTGCTCTATTTTTGACAAAAATATTATTC
The DNA here is from genome assembly GCF_046293665.1 of Flavobacterium sp. Classification (GTDB taxonomy): domain Bacteria; phylum Bacteroidota; class Bacteroidia; order Flavobacteriales; family Flavobacteriaceae; genus Flavobacterium. The sequence continues at coordinate 6,511 of NZ_JBKBOL010000007.1, read as the reverse complement.
ATGGTTTCAGGATTATTTCTTGCTCCCGCTTCTGCCTGAACCATTACACGGTAATATTTTCCGAAACGGTTAAAATCTGAGGCTTGTGCACTACCATAATAAGTCTGCATCGCTTGGAGAATGTCTCTAACATTCACGCCTAATTGTTCGGCTTTTACATCATCGACTTCCATTTCCAATTGTGGAAAATCAGCTTTGAAACTGGTAAAGGCAAACGCTATTTCAGGACGTTTCATCAACTCGCCGATAAACTGTGTGCTGATACCACTAAACTTGCTGATGCTTCCTCCGGTTTTATCTTTCAATACAATGTCCAAAGCATCCACATTGCTAAAACCAGGTACAGTTGGGAACGTAAACACAAAGAAATTCGCCCCTTTTATGGTTCCTAATTTACCTCGAACATCGTTCATGATGTCATTGATATCCTGAAGTTCGCCGCGCTCTTTGGCTGGCTTCAATAAAATAAACGCAACTCCGGCCGAAGAACTAGTAGACGAAGTCAACAAATTAAAACCTGAAATGACATTCAGTACTTTTTTGGATGGCATGTTGCCTAATTGACCTTCTACTTCTTTCATTACGTTTTGAGTTCGTTCCAATGAAGCTCCGGCCGGCATTGATAGCGAAATCGCAATGAATCCTTGGTCTTCTGAAGGAATGAAACCGGTTGGCGTTGTTTTTACCATATAAACCGTTGCAGCAATCACAACAGCCAATCCACCAAAACTTACCCATCTGTTTTTGATTAAAAAGCGAAGGCTGTTTACATATTGGTTAGTTAATTTTGTAAACCCGCTGTTGAATCCGATAAAGAATTTTTCTTTAAAGTTTTTGGGCTTTTCATCGTCGTGATGATGGTTATCATGAGGCACATCTTTTAAGAATAAAGCAGCTAGCGCCGGACTCAAAGTCAATGCATTCACGGCAGAAATCACAATCGCAATCGCCAAAGTAAAGGCAAACTGACGGTAGAAAACTCCGGTAGAACCTTCCATAAATCCAACTGGTAAGAATACCGCCGACATCACTAAAGTAATCGAGATAATCGCGCCTGTAATTTCACTCATCGCCGAAGTTGTAGCCGCTTTGGCTGACAATTTCTTACTGTGCATTTTCTCGTGTACTGCTTCGACGACGACTATAGCATCATCGACGACAATTCCAATGGCCAATACAAGGGCAAAAAGGGTTAAAAGGTTCACGGAGAAACCAAAAATCTGCATAAAGAAGAACGTTCCTAAAATAGAAACCGGAACCGCAATGGCCGGAATTAAAGTCGCTCTAAAATCCTGAAGGAATAAGAACACAACAATAAATACTAAAATAAAAGCTTCAATTAAAGTTGATTTTACTTGAGCAATGGAAAGATCTAACGAGTCTTTGGTATTGTAAAGAATTAAGTGCTTTACATCTTTTGGAAAATCTTTTGAGGCTTTTTCCATCATTTCTTTGATGGCAATTTGCACATCGCTTGAATTAGAACCCGGCAATTGGAAAATACCTATATTCAAACCTGATTTTCCATCAATTCTGGTGCTGCTGGCATAAGTGTAGGAACCTAATTCTACACGGGCTACATCTTTCAAACGCAACACAGAACCGTCAGCATTAGAACGAATTACAATGTTTTCATATTCACCGGAATTGTTTAATTTTCCTTTGTATTTGATTACATATTCGAAGGCTTCTTTACTAGCTTCACCAAATCGACCCGGAGCTGCTTCCAAGTTTTTATCTTGAATGGCGCCAATTACTTCTCTTGGTGTCAAATTATAATTGGCCATTTTGGCCGGATTCAACCAAACACGCATTGAATAGTCCTTGTTTCCTCCAAAAGTGATAACCTGTCCTACACCCGGAATCCTTTTAAGATCAGGGATAATATTGATTTGTGCATAATTGGTCAAAAACGTCTGATCGTATTGTTTTTCATTTTCGGTATATAAATCGACTACCATCAACAAACTATTTTGTTTTTTGGTAGTTTGTATTCCGGCCTGAACCACTTCAGCCGGTAATTGACTTGTTGCTTGCGAAACTCTGTTTTGTACGTTTACCGAAGCTTGGTCCGGATCAGTGCCCAACTTGAAATTGACAGTAATTACGAGCGAACCATCATTACTGGCCGTTGAACTCATATAACTCATATTCTCAACTCCGTTGATGGCTTCTTCCAAAGAAGGCGCAACCGAACGTAAAACTGTTTCTGCATTGGCACCCGGATAAAGGGCAACAACTTGCACTGACGGTGGCGCAATATCGGGGAATTGCTGCAACGGAAGAGCCTTTAAGCCTATGGCTCCTAGGATCACAATAAGTATAGCGATGACTGTTGACAGCACTGGTCTGTCAATAAATTTTTGTAACATGATAAGGATGAATTAGTTTGTCTTATTAAATTTTGGCGACTACTTTTTTAGAATTCTCTGGAATGATGGTTGCACCGTCAGGCAGATTTTCAAAGCCTTTAAGTACAATTCGGTCTCCGGTGGCAATGCCCTCTTTGATTAAATAATCGGTTCCACTTTTAGCAGAAACAACTACAGGTTGTCTGGTAACTGCATTCTTTTTATCCACTAAGAATACATAAATTTTGTCCTGAATTTCAATCGTAGCTTCTTGTGGAACCACAATAGCATTTTGGTGTTGCATGCTGATTTTTACTCTTCCGGTATTTCCGGAACGCAATAGTGCATTGTCATTGGGGAATTTGGCTCTCAAAGTAATGGCTCCGGTAGTTTTATCAAATTGGCCATCAACCATATCGATTTTTCCTTTTTCGGCATAAATGGTATTGTCGGATAACACTAATGAGACTGGTGCTAATCCTTTTAATTTGTCATTCACTGAATTGCCTTTGTATTGTGATTTGAAGTTTATAAAATCATTTTCACTTAATGAAAAATAAGCATACACTTCTTTAATATCAGACAATTTGGTCAAAGCTTCTGGATCAGCCGGGCTTATTAAACTCCCTTGTTTTCTTGGTAATCTGCCGATGTATCCGTTAACCGGTGCTTTAATGACAGTATAACCTAAGTTGATTTGGGCTGTGGCCAGAACCGCTTTTGATTGTGCTACCGTTGCTTTGGCAATCGCCAAATTCGCTTTAGCGGTTTTCAACTGATAGTCTGAGACCACTTTGTTTTGAACCAATGGCAAAAGTTTTTCAACTTCCAATTGCGCATTAATAGCTGCAGCTTCAGCAGCATTTAAACTAGCCGTTGCATTATTGTACTGCTGACGGTAAGGATTATCATTAATTTTAAATAAAGGCTGTCCTGCAGTTACATAAGCCCCTTCATCCACATAAATCTTATCCAAAGTACCGCTAACTTGTGCTCTAATTTCAACATCTGTTTTGCCTTGGATGGCAACAGGATATTCAGTATCAGTAGTCGTTGATTGGTAAGCGATATCTAAAACCGGTAAAGTGGCCGGTGCGCTTGCAGGTGCGCCTGCATTTTTGTCGGCACAACTGGCTAAAAATAGAGCCATTAAGCTCAAGGTAATTACTTTCTTCATAATGATTGTTTTGATAGTTATTGTTTTTTGTTTTTGATTCTTATTTATTGTTGCTTTCATGTGCTCTTTTTGAAATAAACGTTCCAGAATTATAGCTGTTTATTAAAAATTTAGTTACTGTTAAACTATTCATTCTGAAACGATTGTTCCAGAATTAAAGCTGTTTTTTATAATTATTATAGTTATTCTGAACAGTCATTTTTTGAAATGATTGTTCCAGAATTATTGTTAAAAAAAAGTATTATCGGGTAATACTTTTAATAAGATATTCAGACATTTTTTTGATAATAATTGGATCTTGGTTTAAAATAAAAGCCTGTTTCCAACCGGTAAATGTCGTCATGATATATTCTGCTAATAAAGAGGCATCTTCACTGCCATCCAACTCACCATCATCTATCGCTTTTTGGATTAGGTTGGTCATTAACTCTCGGTATAATACGCTACTTTTAGTTAACACATTCCTAACCTCTATATCTTCGGGAGCTATTTCAAAAACCGTTTTAATCCCCAAACACCCTTTTTCAGAATCTACAACCCAGGCTGCTTTATCACGAATGATATTGATTAACGCCTGTAATGCCGATTTTTCTTTAGCTACTTTTTCTTGTGTTTCCTTTAAACCGGCTTCGGCATAAACAGTTACACATTTTATAAATAAACAATGTTTGTCTCCAATGGTATTGTACAAACTGCTTCGGTTAATCTGCATGGCATCTACTAAATCCTGCATAGAAGTACCGTGATAGCCTTTTTCCCAAAAGACGTTCATAGCTTTTTCTATTATCTCACATTCATTAAATTCAACACTGCGTGCCATGGTATTTTAATTTCTGGGACAAAGATATAATTAATTCTGAAACGGTTGTTTCAGAATTAACATTTTTTTTTAAAAATTTATTATACGATTTTAAAAATCTCAATTTTATCAAGTGCTCAGCAGTAATTTCAATAAAACAAAAACGTTAAAAAATAAATCATGTGGCGTTTTTTTATTTTATTACGTCAGTTCGCTTCGCTCAGGTTAGGAGCAAACCATCCTGCTTTCTTTCACTACTGCTCCCGCTTTCCGCTACAATCTTTTTATTGCTTTGTCACCCTGAGTGCAGTCGAAGGGCTTTTCTTCAAATCAATAAAAAGGATTTCCTCTGCAATCGGGGCTAATCATCACATAATTGCTTCTTAGTATTTTTTTGTCATCCTAAGCTTGTTTAAGAGCATCACAACAAAAAAGCCACTCAATTGAGTGGCTTTCTTTATTTGTGTAATTCTTATCGTTTCAACGAGAAGTGTGCTTTAAATTGCTTCATACCGCCTTGCTCCGGATAATCCACCGTAAACCAGTAATCCGTTGAAGGCAATGGCTGTCCGTTGTAGGTACCATCCCATCCTTCTCCTGCCGAACTGATTTGTTTCAACAGTTTGCCATAACGGTCAAAGATGTAAATCTTAGTCATCCCGGAGAAGCTCTCCAATCCTCTCACATTCCATGTATCATGGATACCATCACCATTCGGGGTAAAGTAATGTGGATAATCAATCACCTGAACTCCGGAGATAAATTCTACTCCACAAGAATAACCGCTTGAATCTCTAACATCCCAAACATAGATAGTGTGTTCTCCTATAGGAACATTCTCAAACACATTACTCACTTGTCTTGGTCCGTCATCCAAACTGTATTCATAAACGCCATAACCTTCATAGCTCACCGTAATTATCTGATTCTCTGCAAAAGCATTAGTCACAGTATAACTAATATTTGTCGCCGGTCCTGAACGAACAACTTCAAAAGTCGCTTCTGCATCAATCAATGAAGTACAACCCAACAATGGCGGGTCAATACTAACTGCCTCAACTGTGTAAATAACACTGTCTGAGGCAATATCCGTTACGGGATAGGTACTCGAGTTAGCGCCCTGAATCAATACTCCGTCTGCATACCAATTAAAGGTATAGTTAGGCGCCGTAATACCACTGTCTAATATCAAATTATTGGTTACAGCTACAGTATTGTAGACAACACAAGCTATATTACTACCCGTGTTGCTCGTGATAATTGGCTCTGCCAATTGCTCAATAATAACATCAAAAGAATCCAATACATAACATCCCGTTATGGTATTCTCAATGCGTACCCAATAAGTACCCGTTTGCACTTGATAAGTATCTAAACCGGTTAGTGCATTGGCAGAGTTACCCGACTCAGCATCTGACTGACTGTTATAATAAAACTCTACAATGTAAGTTGGGGCTGTTTGCGTCGGTCCTAACAAATCATCTATATAACCGGCCAAACTCGCCTGGGCATTAGCCGGATTTTGGAGATACAACATCATACCATCATTCACCCCATCAACATTATCACACTCTCTCATATCACCCATAACAATGTTGATACTCGGTTTTGGGTTGACCAAAATGTTAAACTGACCTACTACACTCTGACAGCCAGTAGCATCATTGGTGGCTTGAACATAAATCGTCTGTGGATTACTAAGGTTGGTATAAGTCGTTGGATTGGTTATTTCAATAGTCATCGCGGCATCTTCATAAAACACCACACTGTAAGTTGGCGGAGTTGGATTGTTGGCCAATAATGACGCTGTTTGTGTGGTTAAATCAAAAACTTCAAAGCCATCATTCACACCCGATGGATCCGCCTCACAAATTTGATAATCTACTATAATAGCTACATTCGGCAAAGGATTAACCGTTAAAGGTTGTTCCACTAGTACAAAACAATGATTACCAAAAGAGTCTACTCTATTATTCTCTACTCGTATCCATACACTTTGCTCGGCTGGGTCAACATCTCCTACTAAAGCAGCTGTAGGGTTCATTATCTCATTTTGCGGTACCAAAGCATCTGCTTGGCTGTGGTAATAATGCAATGTCAAACTTGGATCACCATTTAAGATGTAATTCGCATTTAACGTTAAATTGAATACTTCTTGCATATCGCCAGGGTTATTGTTATCAC
>NZ_JBKBOL010000006.1:0-192876 GCF_046293665.1 Flavobacterium sp. | reverse complement strand
TTTATGATATGGTTGGCAGATTGGTAGAGCAACGAGAATCAAAAGTATCGAATATGAGTAATTTAACTATAGGTGAGCAATACCCTAGTGGTGTTTACAATGTAGTGGTTACACAGGATGAAACGGTACAAACTTTGAGAGTTGTGAAGCGATAATTCCCGCCTTGGCGAGAATGACAAAAAAATGTGGATTAATCCCTGTTTCGGTAAAACGAGACAGGGATTTTTTTTTTGAGGATGAGGTTTCACGCAAAGACGCAATTAAATTTTTACCATTAAGAAGTTAAGATGGGTTAAGGGGATTGTGAATTAATTCTTGTTTTGGGTTTCAGGTTTTTGTTTTAATTGCGCTATTTTTGTTTACTTAAATAGATTTTATGTCTTGGTATGTTCTCTATACTAAACCTCGCAATGAAAAGAAAGTAACGGTAAAACTTCAAGAGTTGGGGTTTGTTGTTTATTGTCCTTTAGTAACTGTAGTAAAGCAATGGAGTGATCGGAAGAAAAGGGTTGAAGAGCCTTTGCTCCCTTCTTATGTTTTTGTACAACTCGAGGAAAAAAATCGAGATCAAGTTTTTCAAGTAGCCGGGATTGTAAGGTATCTTTATTGGTTGGGAAAACCGGCTATGGTTAGGGAGGAAGAAATTGATACATTGCGCTCTTGGCTCTCAAGCGATTCTCCAAAACTTCAAGTTGAGCAGTTACAACGCGGAACTAAAATTACTTTAAAAGAAGGTTTGTTTAGCGGGATGGATGCCGTAGTTAAGGAACACAGAGGTAAAAAAGTCCAATTGATTTTGGAATCCTTGGGTATCGTAGTGATTATGGAGGTTCAATAGTATAAATGGATAAGTTGTTTTTTTAAAGGCAATTACTATTCATCAAAACAAATAAAGATTAGATGTTATTCTAACTTTAAATTTCAACAAATAGTTTGTCAATTTAAAACAAACGAGTACTTTTGTTACTCAAACAATTTTTCCAATGCTTGAAAATTTGATAACCTCGAAAACGCGATTGCGATTATTGGTGAAGTTTTTCATCAATGTTGCTAACGAAGGTTATCTAAGAGGATTGGCCACAGAAATGCAGGAATCTACTAATGCGATTCGGAAAGAGTTGAATAATCTTTCAGAGGCCGGCTATCTGATTCGCCAAGACACAGAAAATAAAGTTACTTACAAAGCCAATCAAAAACATCCTTTTTTTAATTTACTGCAGCAAGTAGTCCATAAATATATCGGACTAGATACTCTTGTAGAATTGGTTCTTGACCGTATGGGAGAAGTTCGCAGGGTATTTATCATTGGTGATTATGCTAAAGGAATTGACAGCGGTACCATCGAAGTAGTTTTGGAAGGGAATGAATTAAATGAAGATTATATCGTAATTCTGGCGGAAAGAATAGAACTAGCCATTCAAAAGAAAGTGGTGTTTTATCTAACCCAAAACAATGATAAGGGCGGTTTGTTGGTTTACGAGCAAGAATAATAGCAGTGTAAATTGCCCTTCGGCATTTTAGCTCTGTTTGGTTTGAATTTTATTAAATTTAAGTTAGCACTATTGTGTGACTGACGCGGCGAAGCCGTGATAAAAAAACACTAAAACAATATGATTACCAGTAAATCTATTTTGATTACCGGAGGAACAGGTTCCTTAGGTAAAGCTCTAACGTCTCATATATTGCATAATTATCCTGAAATAAAAAGGCTGGTTATTTTTTCAAGAGACGAGCAAAAACAGTTTCAAATGGCACAGGAATACCCTCATGACCAATATCCTCAAATCAGGTTTTTTATTGGTGATGTGCGAGACAAAGAAAGACTCAAAAGAGCGATGAAAGGCATTGATTATGTAATTCATGCCGCAGCCATGAAGCATGTTCCCATTGCAGAATATAATCCGGATGAATGTGTAAAAACCAATATCCACGGCGCTCAAAATGTTATTGATGCTTGCCTCGACTCAACCGTTGAAAAAGTGGTAGCACTCTCTACAGACAAAGCTTGTGCACCCATTAATTTGTATGGTGCTACGAAGTTGGCTTCAGACAAACTGTTTGTTGCCGCTAATAATATCACCGGTTGGAACCCGATAAAGTTTTCAGTAGTTCGATACGGTAACGTGATGGGCTCAAACGGTTCGGTGATTCCCTTTTTTATCAATAAGAAGAAAGACGGGGTGCTTCCTATCACAGAGCCTAATATGACGCGTTTCAATATTTCGCTTCAAGGAGGTGTAGATATGGTTATGCATGCTTTATTTCACGCTTGGGGTGGAGAAATATTTGTGCCGAAAATTCCATCGTACCGAATTTTAGATGTAGCCCAAGCCATTGGTCCTGAATGTGAACACAAAGTTATCGGAATCAGACCCGGAGAAAAAGTGCATGAAGAAATGATTACGCCTTCGGATTCCTTTTATACTTATGATTTAGGAAAATATTATACGATCTTGCCTTCAACGCCTAAGTGGAAAATTGAAGAGTTTATCACCACTTTTGATGCCGTTAAAGTTCCGGCCGGATTTGCCTACAATTCAGGTGATAATACCGAATGGGAAACGGTAGAAGGTTTGAGAGAGTTAATCGTTACCCATGTTGATCCAACTTTTAAATTATAAGTAATGAATAAAAGTATTCCTTACGGTAGACAGCACATTACCCAAGATGACATTGAGGCTGTTATAACCACTTTGCAATCTGATTTTCTTACCCAAGGACCTAAAATTGCCGAATTTGAAGAAGCATTTGCCGGTTATATCGGTTCAAAATATGCCGTTGCGGTAGCCAATGGAACTGCAGCACTACACTTGTGTACTTTAGCGCTTGAGGTCAAACCGGGACAAAAGGTAATTACCACACCGATAACTTTTGCGGCTTCCGCGAATTGTGTTCGTTATTGTGGTGGTGAAGTTGTTTTTGCAGATATTGACCCCGAAACTTATCTTTTAGATTATGATTCGGTGGTGAAACTGTTGGAAAGCGCTCCTGCCGGAACTTATCAAGGAATCATTCCGGTTGATTTTGCCGGAAGAGCAGTCGACTTGGAAAAATTTAAAAAATTAGCCGACCAATACAACCTTTGGATAATTGAAGATTCGTGCCACTCGCCCGGTGGATATTTTACCGATAGTAATGGTGATAGTCAAAATTGCGGTAATGGTGTTTTTGCCGATTTGGCTATTTTTTCTTTTCATCCCGTAAAACATATTGCTTCAGGAGAAGGTGGTATGGTTACCACTAATGATGAAAAGCTTTATAAAAAACTGCTGATGCTCAGAACGCACGGGATTGTGAAATCGGAAGATTTATATACCAATTCTATAGCCTTTGCCGGTGGCGATACCAATTATCCGGGTTGGTATATGGAAATGCAAGACTTAGGATTCAATTACAGACTAACCGATTTTCAAGCAGCTTTGGGTTTAAGCCAATTGCAACGCGCCGAAAAAGGCTTGGAACGAAGAAGAACCATTGCTTCCAATTATGAAAAAGCATTTCAAGGATTGTCTTTTATCAAAGGGCAATCCGGAGCTGTTGAAGGTCATGCCTACCATTTGTATGTGTTGGAAGTTGAAGACCGATTAGGACTTTACAATTATTTGCGAACCCAAAACATCTTTGCTCAGATTCATTATATCCCTTGTCATTTAATGCCTTATTACCGACAATTGGGTTGGCAAGAAGGCGATATGCCTCAGGCGGAAAATTATTATAAGCATTGTATCAGTTTGCCTATGTATCCGACTTTAACTGATGAGGAACAACAGTTTGTCATTGAAACCATAATTAAATATTATAAATAGCATGAAGGTAATCATTGAAGTAGCCAATACGCACGGAGGAGATTTAAATTATATGTTAGAATTAGTCGATACTTTTTCGAAGTATGATGATGGCTATGCCATTAAATTCCAACCCTTAAAAGCGGATGCTTTGTCTACCCCGGATTTTGAATGGTTTCCGGTGTACGAACAATTGTCTTTTAATCATCAAGAATGGCAGTCTATCATCAAAAAGGCGAAGGAAACAAAAATGGTTTGGCTCGATTTGTTTGACACCTATGGCGTTGATGTTTTGAAAGAAAACCTCGATTTGGTGGATGGCATAAAACTTCAAGTATCGGTTTTGTTCAATTATGTTTTGTTTGAGCGATTAAAAGCCATCGATTTATCAAAGAAAAAAATAATCATAAACATCGCTTCTTTGGATTTTGAGGAGATTAATTTTTTTGTCGATAAATTCAACCGCGAGATTCAAGCCGAAGAGTTGTTATTAGAAGTAGGATTTCAAGGTTATCCAACAGAATTACTTGATTCGGGTATTTCCAAAATTAGAGCAGTAAAAGAAAAATTCAACAAACGTATAGTGTTTGCCGACCATGTGGACGCCACTTCCGATTATGCGGTTTGGTTGCCCATTATTGCCTTAAATAACGGCGCAGATATTATTGAAAAACACGTGATGCTGACTACTCGCGAAACTAAATATGATTTTTATTCCAGTATCAATAGCACACAGTTTGAGCAGTTGGTTGGTTTGATGAAAGACCGTGATAATCTTGCTTCGGCTTCTTTTTTGAACGAAAAAGAAAAAAATTATCTCGATAAATCACTGTTAAAACCAATACTCAATAAAGACATCACCGCTGGTAAAGGGCTCTCGCTCACGGAAGATTTTGATTATAAAAGGTCACCTCAAGGCGGATTAAATACCAGAGAAATCGAAAAGCTATTGTATAGCCAAGCCATCATTTCAACCCCTAAGAAAAAAGGCGAAACGTTGCAAAGAGCCGATTTTAAAGCCGCAACAATTGCTGTTATCATTGCCTGTCGATTAAAATCGTCTAGGTTGAAAGAAAAAGCTTTGCTCAAAATAGGCGACTTGACTTCGGTAGAATACTGCATCAAGAATGCTAAGAAATTCAAAGGCATGCACCATGTGATTTTAGCGACTTCCGATTTAGAAAGTGATGCTGATTTGGCCAACTATACTTATGACGACTCAGTAGTATTTCACAAAGGACATCCGGATGATGTAATCAAAAGGTATTTAGACATCATTGATTTGTTGAAAATTGATGTAGTGGTAAGAGTCACAGCCGATATGCCATTTATAGATAATGAAATTTTACAACTGTTATTAGACTCGCATTTTAAAAGTGGTGCCGATTATACCAGCGCAGTAACAGCAGCCGTAGGAACCAATTTAGAAATTATCAATACCGAAGCACTACGAAAAGTCAAGAGCTATTTCCCAAGCGCTGATTATTCGGAATACATGACATGGTATTTTATGAACAATCAGGAGCATTTTAAAATCAATTTGGTTGATCTACCGGAAGCATTGGTTAGGTCTTATCGCCTGACTTTAGATTACGATGAAGACTTGGTGATGTTCAACAAAATTCATGACGAACAAGTTAAACAAAACCCGGATTTTAATTTAAAAGCGATATTCAAATACCTTGACGAAAACCCTGAAGTGGCAAATATCAACAGTCACATTCAACTCAAGTACAAAACAGACCAAGCTTTGATTGATACCTTAAACGAAAAGACCAAAATTAAGCTTTAGCCTCATGATAACAGATCGATTAGAAAATATCCAGCAATACCAATCACTGTTTTCAGGGATTGACCAGTTCGTCAAAGTTTCTCAGTCTAAATCTTTGAACGCTATTACAGCCAAAGAAACTCATGGCGAAATTACTTTGATTCCCATTAGCAGTCAGGCCGTTTCTGAAACTTTTGATCCGAGTGTTCTGGAAGCACACAAAACCTTGATGGACATTCACATTACACTTGAAGGAACCGATGTGATTGCTTATGCCGATTTAGAGAGCGAAACCACATCTTTTAAAGCTTATGATGAAGTCAATGATTATTTATTGGCACAATCTGATGCCATCAAAACGATTTCAGTGCCAGAAGGATATTTTTGTATTATCCCAAATAATTTTGCCCACATGGCTTTGTATGAAGGTCATGCCAATGTGAAAAAAGTGGTGGTTAAAATGAATGCGGTTGTTTAAAATCATGACTTACAAAGTACTACAACAGAATACCGTTCAACAAGGTGCTTTTTCACTTGTTCCTATTCGAATGGAAGATCGAATGGACATCATGAAATGGCGGAACGAACAACTTTATCATCTGCGTCAGCAAAAACCATTGACGGCAGAAGACCAAGAGTATTATTTTAATCATGTAGTTGCTCAATTATTTGACCAAACACAACCCAATCAAATCTTGTTTTCGTTTTTAGAAGATGGTGTTTGTATTGGTTACGGCGGTTTGGTTCACATCAATTGGACTGATCAAAATGCCGAAATTTCGTTTATCATGGACACAGCGTTAGAAGCCAACCGATTTCAAGAAATTTGGAGTGCTTATTTGGCTTTGTTAGAAGAAGTTGCTTTTGCCGATTTGAAATTCCACAAAATATATACTTATGCCTTCGATTTGAGACCACATTTGTATCAGGCTTTTTTAAATGCCGGTTTTAAGGAAGAAGCAAGATTAAAAGAACATTGTTTTTTTGAAAACAAATTTATAGACGTAGTAATACACAGTAAAATCAAATAGTTATGAGTGATATTTCCTTAAGGGTTTTAACCGCAGCTGATATAGAATTAGTTAGAAATTGGAGAAACAGTCCCGATGTTGCTCCGTATATGTATAATGAAACACCCATCAGTGCCGAACAACAAATCAAATGGTTTGAAAAAATCAGCAATGACAGTACTTGTGTTTACTGGATTATAGAATATGATGGTAAAAAATTGGGCTTAGCCAGTGTAACAGGAATCGACAGAACGCTGAGTAGTTGTTATTGGGCCTTTTATTTAGGTGATTTATCTGTAAGAGGTGGTGGAATAGGAGCTAAGATTGAGTACAATGTTTTAGAATATGTTTTCAATGAACTAAAATTGAATAAATTGAGATGCGAAGTTTTTGTTACCAATGATAAAGTAATTAAAATGCATGAAAAATTTGGTTTTAGAAGAGAAGCTTATTACCGTGAACATTGCATTAAAAATGGTCAGAAACTCGATGTGGTTGGATTAGCCATTTTACAAAGTGAATGGAATTTAATCAGCGACTTCATGAAAAATAAAATATATGGACAATAAAATTACAGTTGGAAGTAGTTACGAATACGAGTTTTCTTTTACTCAAGATGACGTAGTGAAGTTTGCAGATGCCTCGGGAGATTTCAATCCTATACATTTAGACCAAGAATATGCTAAAAATTCTATTTTTAAGAGAACTATTATTCATGGTTTTTTAGGAGGAAGTGTTTTTTCGAAGGTATTCGGAACGATTTTTCCGGGTAACGGAACGATTTATCTAAAACAAGATTTGTCATTTTTTAAACCCATGTTTACCAATACAAAATATGTGGCCAAATTTGAAGTTGTTAAAACAGATTCTGCAAAAAACAGGGCTGAGGTAACCACATCAATATTAGATGAACTTAATGAGATAGTTATCAAAGGAGAAGCCCTAATCAAACATCCAAGTATTTATTAATATGAAGATTAAAAATCACATCATCGATAAAACTTCTAAAGTTTTCATCATCGCCGAATTGTCTGCCAATCACAATGGTAGTATTGATGTGGCTTTGGAAACCATAAAAGCCGCCAAAAGAGCCGGAGCCGATTGTATCAAACTGCAAACATATACCGCAGATACTATAACTATTGACAGTGACAAAGATGATTTTCTCATCAAAGGCACCATTTGGGATGGTCAAAAATTACATCAGTTATACCAAGAAGCTTACACGCCTTGGGAATGGCACGAAACCCTTTTCAAAGCCGCAGAGGCTGAAGGTTTGGTTTGTTTTTCCTCGCCATTTGACCCAACTTCTGTTGATTTGTTGGAAAGTTTAAATACACCCGCATACAAGATTGCGTCTTTTGAAATTACCGATATTCCTTTAATCGAATTGGTAGCTTCTAAGGGAAAACCGGTGATTATTTCTACCGGAATAGCAGAAGAAAGCGACATCGAATTGGCTTTAGCCGCCTGTAGAAGAATGGGGAATAATGACATTGCTTTATTGAAATGTACTTCAAGTTATCCCGCTCCCATTGAAGAAGCCAATATGGTCATGGTCAAAGATATGGCTGAGCGATTTGGTGTAATCACCGGATTGTCTGACCACACTATGGGCAGCACAGTTCCGATAGTTGCCACTTGTTTTGGTGCTAAAATCATTGAAAAACATTTTATACTCGACCGTTCTATTGGCGGTCCTGATGCTTCTTTTTCGATGAATGAAGCCGAGTTTACCGCTATGGTAAAATCAGTTAGAGAAGCTGAAGCAGCGATAGGTGTGGTTGATTACGCTTTAACCGACAAACAAGTGAAAGGCAAAGATTTTTGTCGTTCCTTGTATGTTACTAATGCGGTTAAAGCCGGCGAAATTTTTACCACTGATAATGTTCGATCGGTTCGTCCCGGATTCGGATTACACCCAAAATATTACTCGGAAATCCTGGGCAAAACCGCCAATAAAGATTTAGAAAAAGGAGAACGTTTTAGTTTGGACTTTATTAAATAATGAATCAAAAGCCAATTTTTTTAATTATCACTGACTCAGTTGCTTTGCCCAGAAAACACGAGTCAGGATTCGTTTTGTGGAATGAAACTTATATTGCTAAGATAAAAATAGCCTATCCAAATTTTGATGTTATAAATGTTTCTATTGGTGGAGCTTCTATTAAAGACTTACGAAATCAAATAAATTATTATAAAATTCTGAATCCCGAAATTGTGCTATTTCAATGTGGTATTGTTGATGCAGCTCCAAGGGCTTTTGGTAGGATTGAAATGGATATTATAAAAAAGTTAAAACTTTTTAGGTTGACTAAGCCTTTTGTTTCTTTTTTAAGAAAGTTTAGAAGTCATCATTATGCTTCACCAAAGAAATTTGAGGAGACTTTACTAGATATAAAAATGACCTTGACGGCAAAACAATTTTATACACTCGGAATATTGCCTTCTTGTACAGCATATGAAAGAGTATTGCCTGGAATTTCTAAAAGTATTAACGAATACAATAATATTTTAAAAAGGCATACTAAATTTATTAATTTAAATGAAATGCCCAGAGAAGGGATTTTAGACGATTTTCATCACATTAATAGAACCGGTCAAGAATATATCTTTATACAAATCCAAAAATATATATCTGGTTAATGAAACAATTTTTAGATAAAAGGATGAGTTCAGGAAGCAAATCAATTGCTATGGTAACGATATCTAATTTAATTGGAAATGTTGTTTCAATAATTTCTGGCCTTATCATAGCTCGTTGGATGTTACCAGAAGAGTTAGGTCTTTTTAATGCATTTTCAATTTTTACTTCTTATGTAATTTTGATGCAGTTAGGAATTCCTAGTGGATTAAGTAGAGAATTACCTTTTTATTTTGGGCAGTTAAAAGAGGATTATGCTATTGATTTAGCAGCAACAGCAAAATATTTTATGTTAGCATTATCTTTTGCAATTCTAGGACTATGCATAATTCCAAGTGTTTACTTTTTTTACATTGCCAAGTATGAATATGCAATAGGTTCTTTAGTTGTTGGAATAACATCTGCTCAAACTTTTTATACTACAAAGTACTTAAAGATATTATATCGTTCTGATAATCATTTTAATAAGTTATCTAACATTACCTTAATTAATACATTAGTAAATTTAGTCTCAATTGTTTTGGTCTATCACTATTTGTTTTATGGTCTTTGTATGCGTGCTATAATTTTGGTAATGGTTGATTGGTACTTTACTGAAAAATGGAAGCCAATACATACTGAAGCTAGATTTAATTGGAAGAATTTCAAAGAATTATCAAAAGTTGGGATGCCTATTTATTTTGTGGCTAATGTATATAGTCTTTGGCCTACTTTCCAAAGGACAATGATTTTGAGTATGTTAGGAGCGAAGGGTTTAGGGATTTATGCATTGGCAAATATTGTTCAGAATATGTTAAGTACTTTTAATGGAGCAATTTCAAGTATTAGTTTTCCAAAAATGAGTTTGGCATACGGTCAAGGCAAGTCTATCACAGAAGTATTAAAGATGCCTTTTAAACTTATAATTGTTTCAATATTGATTTATACATTTATTTTGTTAGTTGGTTGGCCTTTACTTCCAAAAGTTGTTGCAATTGTTTTACCTAACTACCAATCAGGAGTTGAAGCCGCACAATGGATGTTTGTTGTTGCCTTGGTAAGTTCTTTAAATATTTTTTCTAATATTTATATGGTAATTAAAAAAAACCATCATAGGTTAATCTCTTACATCATCGGTATGACAGTTTGGTTGCTTTATATCTTATATCATTCTATTACTACAGTTGCTGATTTAGTAATTTTTAGTAAAGCTTTATTGTTTGGATACATGGCAACTGTCTTTTGTGATTTTTGTTTTTATTTTCTTTATCTTAAAAGAGATTCTTTACCAATCAAAGGTTAATCCATTACCCATTTGAAACATCTTTTTACCATACACAGTCACATTACTTTTTTAGCCGCTATGGGCACGATAGTGTATGAAAATATAGCTACGGAAGAAGTCATTCTCATCACCGGTAGTGGATACAAACCAAAACTGAGTGCTGCTTTTAAAGGAAAAGTTGTCAAAGCCCACGATTCGCTGGAAGCGTCCTATTCATTACTCGATAAAATTAAAAACTGGAATTATACCCAAAGTGTCCATCGTTATATCAACCAATTAATCGGAACCGATGATTTTAGGGCTTATGTTGACACCATGACGGTTTTTAATCGGTATTTGGTCATGCATCCGAAGTGCCAACAGTTTCATATTATAGAAGAAGGCATTGTTAATTATGCCGATTATGATGATTTTAGGTTGTGGACGGCTGATTTGCGTCAGTTTCAATGGCAATGGAAAGGTTTTGGCGATAGCAAACAAATGCTTAATGCCTGTATTCGATTGTTAAGAGGCAGAAGCTTGCGTCTTTTGGCCATGCCTATTCATCCCAATCTGTATACTTTGCACAAAGGCGTAAACGCTTATTGTTTTAGTGATTTTGCGTTTCAATACACCCCGAAATCCCAAAAACAAATTTTAAATTGGAATGCTTTGACTACTTATGTCAACTTGGAACCATCAGATTACAAAGACGGCAGCTGGTTTTGGATAGGCGATGCTTTATGTAAAAGTTACGGCATCAGCATGGCGCATTATGAATCGGCCATGGCGCAATGGGTTGAAAAAATAAATCCCAACAAAGAAGCACGTGTCATTTATGTCAAATTCAGAGGCTCTGAAAGCAAAGAAGAAAAAGACCTAACCTTACAATATCTTTCACAATACCATTTTACAATAGTAATGATTCCGGCTCATGAAATCATGGAGTTGGTGTTTTTACAATACAAGCATTTAACCGTGTGCGGCATTGCTTCGTCACTACTCATTTATGCTCATTTAATCGGGCATGCTACCTATTCTATTTACCAATACATTCCCGATGAATACGGTGTAAGTCTGAACAAGAGTTATAGTAATATGTCTAAAAAAGTAGGATTTATATCATGAATATATTGTTTGTAGTTCGTTTTCCGGTAATTAAAGATAAAGGCGGTGTGCAACGCGTTACGGCTACTTTAGCTGAGGCATTTCGATTTTTAAAACTGAATGTTTGTTATTTGATTTTAGATCAAGGCAATGATGGTGTCATTGACGGCATTCCTCAATTTTTTTTACCTGATGGAAAAGCCATCTCTTTGGAAGAAAATTTGGCCTTTTTTAATGACTTTTTGATGAATAATCAAATTGATTTCATTATCAATCAAGGTGGAATTTACAAAGAGGTCATAGATTTTTTATCGGCAAGAAAACAGCAGAAAGTTAAGTTGATTACTGTTCATCACAATTGCATCAGTTGCTTACAAGAAAATTTTAAAAACATACTCAGAGGCGGAAAATACGGTAAACTGATTCGGTTTATTGATTATGGTTGGTTTTGGAATTTGTTGCTCAAACGCAACCATTTAAAATATGGCGCTTTATTTCAGACTGCCATTCAAAAATCTGATAAACTAGTACTTTTGTCTAAAGCTTTCATCCCTGAATTGGGTGTTTATGTTTCGAGTTGGCCTATGAAAAAGGTAACGGCCATCCCCAATCCGGTTCCGTTTGAAGTTTGCCAAGAAGCTTTGTCCCATAAAGAGAACAGATTGCTTTATGTAGGCAGAATAGAATACACCCAAAAACAATGCGACTTGCTATTACCGCTTTGGAAAAAAATACAAGCCGATTTTCCTGATTGGCATTTTGATATAGTGGGTGGCGGTTCAAAATTAACCGAGTTGCGTGATTTGTCGCAAAACATGGGTTTGCAAAATATTCACTTTCATGGCTTTAGTGACCCGAGACCTTTTTTATATCGGGCCAAATTTTTGACTATGACTTCTAGTTTTGAAGGATACGGCATGGTGCTGGTTGAGGCGCAAGCTTATGGTGTAGTTCCGGTTGCTTTTGATTCTTTTAGTGCTTTAGGCTCCATCATAGAAGACGGTCAAACAGGAATTGTGGTTCCTCCTTTTGAGGTTGAAGAATACGTAGCGAAAATTACAGCAGTTATGCGTGATGAGGTCAAAAGAAATGCCATGGCGGAACAAGCGCAAATTGCAGTTGACAAGTTTATGCCGGCCAAGATTGCCCAAGATTGGGTTAAATTGTTTAACGAACTTGCCTAGATTATGCAGTTGATTTTTTTCATTTTTCCATTTTTAGGATTTTATAAAGGAGTCAAAGATTTCTTTAGTGCTAAGTATCGTTATGGTATATTGTTTTTTGCTTTTTGGTTTGGTTATAGTGTATTTCAATACAGCGGTGATGTTACGAGGTATGCTTCTGATTTTAGTTTTTTTGCACAATACAGTTGGAGTGATTTGTGGCATTTGATTGTGAATTTTAGTGACGAATCATTAAAGTTTTCTTTTTTGAAGCGGACTACCTATAATTCGAAACCGGATATTTTTGCAGTTACTTTAGGTTTTTTAGTTTCTCGTTTTACCGAAAATCCCAGATGGTTCTTTGCCATAGTGTCGGTAATTTATGTGTATTTCATCCTGAAGTTTTTAGATGAAGTCGTTCGATTTACCGGAAAACACAATACCAAAGGATGGCGAATATATTTTGCGGCTTTAGTTTTTATAGTGCCTTTTTATGTGGGTGTTACAGGGATTCGTTTTTGGCCGGCCTTGTTTTTATTTGGAATAATGTTATTGCGGTACTTTAATACAAAAGAAAAGAAGTATATTTTTTATACTCTATCCGCTGTATTGATTCACTACACTTTTATAGTTCCTTGTCTGATTGCAATGATTGCAGTTACTGTTAAAGTAAACAGAAGGATTTTTAAACTGCTCATTTTTATGGGGATAGTTTATGTTTTATTGTCTTCTACAACCAGTTCGTTAGATTTCATTAAGAATGCATTATCCTTTTTTCAGAATGACACTATTAGTAATGCTACTTCAGGTTACGTAGATGAAGATTCGATTATAAAAAAGTCAACTAATTTAGCTACTAAAAACTGGTATGTGGTTTGGCGTTCAAATTTGATTAATGCCTTCTTTTTTAGTTTTTTTATCCTCGACTTTTTTCGTCTTAATAAGTGGAAAGAGATTAAACAAAACAAAAGCTTTGAAACGGTTTATTGCTTCTTTTTTATTTTAGCCTTATTTACTTTTAATCTGGGTTCTTTAGGAAGGTTTGTTTATTTGTTTTATTTCTTAGTTATTATAAGAATTTTGATGTACCAAGCAGTGAACAAAAATGATGAGATGATCAGATTGAGCTACTTTTTTGTGCCTATAATGTTGTTGCATATCATTGTTAGTTTCAGAGCCGGTTTTTACTATGTTGATCCTTTTTTGCTGATCAGTCCCTCACCGGCTTTACTTTTTGTTCAATCGCCGGTTAGTCTTTCAGAATTTTTAATAGGACATTAATATTTATGATTTCAAACTTGAAAGACAGTCTGAAAAGACATTTGATAAACTTACCCGGCTGGAGAACTAATCGCAAAATTGTTGTTTTTGAAAGTGATGATTGGGGCAGTATTAGAATGCCTTCTAAAGAAATTTTTAATTTGTTATTACAAAAAGGGATACCGGTTGATAAATCAAAGTATGATAGTCTTGACTGTTTAGAAAGACACTTTGATTTAGAACAATTGTTGGAGCTTCTTGAAAGCTATAAAGATCAAAAGGGTAATTCTCCTATTTTTACTTTCAATACTGTGATGGGAAATCCTGATTTTGATAAAATAAAGTCTGAAGAATATACGGCTTATCATCATGAAATCTTTTTTGATTCCTATAAAAGATATTATCAAGAAGATTTAACTTCGTTATGGTTTTATGGCATAGATAAAGGATTGATTTACCCGCAATTTCATGCCAAGGAGCATTTCAATGTTACTATGTTAATGAGGGACATAGTAAACGGTAATCAAGAAACAAAAACAGCTTTTGATCACGGTTTTTTTGGAGTAAAAACCAAAACTTCTTCTATTTATCAAAAAAGCTACTTGGCAGCTTATTATGCAGAAAATTTGGAGGATTTAAAAGAGCGAGTTATTGTGTTAGAGGAAGGATTAAAACTTTTTGAAACAATATTTGGTTTTAAATCGGAAACTTTTATCGCTTGTAATTATTTGTGGCCAAAAGAATTGGAGTTTTATTTAAATCAATTCGGAATAAAAGGGATTCAGGGCAATTACACTCAAAAATGTCCAATACTTTCACTCAATGGAAAAATAAGCTTAATAAGAAATTATACAGGAAAGTTTAACGACTTTAATCAAGTTTACACGGTTAGAAATGTGAAATTCGAGCCATTCGAAAATCAAAATTATGATTGGGTATCTTCAGCTTTAAAAGAAATTGAAGTTTCCTTCAGATGCAAAAAGCCTGCAATCGTTACTACTCACAGGGTTAATTATGTTGGAGGTATTGACCCAAAAAATGCTGCTGACTCTAAAGATAAATTAAATATTTTATTAAAGAAGATTTTAGAACGATGGCCCGATGTGGAATTTTTAAGTTCCAACGAGTTGTCAAAAACAATACGAAATGAAAATAGCCATACACAATAGCACTAAAGGGTTTCATCCTCATTGGATTGATTATTGTACTAAATTAAATATACCATTTAAGGTGGTTGATTGTTATGCAAATGATATTATTGAGCAATTAGAGGATTGTTTTGTTTTATTTTGGCATCACCATCACAATGGGACCAAAGATATTTTGATTGCTAAACAATTACTTTTCGCACTTGAACATACCGGTTTTAAAGTTTTTCCTGATTTTAAAACAGGTTGGCATTTTGATGATAAAGTTGCCCAGAAGTTTCTACTAGAGCGAATAGGAGCTCCATTAGTCCCTACTTATGTTTTTTTAAATAAAAAAGATGCGTTGCATTGGATTTCAAACCAGACGTTTCCCAAAATATTTAAATTAAGAGGCGGAGCAGGATCTAAAAACGTAAAGCTTATAAAGACTAAGCATGAAGCTGTTAAAATATGTCATAAAGCTTTTGGTAGCGGTATCAGTAATCACGACTCATTAGAGAACTTAAAAGAAAGATGGAGAAATTATAAAACTGGTAGGTCAAATTTAAAACATGTACTAGCAGGAATTGCTAGGTTAGTTTTTAAACCCAATTTTTTAAAAGTTAAAGGAAAGGATTTTGGATATGTTTATTTTCAAGATTTTATTCCTGATTTAGACCGCGATTATCGCACTAAGATTTTTGAAGACAAATGTTGGGGATATCAACGATTAGTGCGCGAGGGTGATTTTAGAGCTTCGGGAAGTGGCTCGGATAGTTATATTTATACAGATGATGCAATACCGCAAGAAATACTAAAACTAACTTTTGAAATTGCAGAGAAATTATCTTTAAAAAGTGCCGCATTTGATTTTTTAATCAGTAATGATAAAATTTATTTAGTAGAGGTAAGTTGTTTTTATGGGTTTAATGATTTACAACATCATGGCTATTGGGATAGAAATTATCAATTCATCAAGGGACCATTTAATCCTTTTGGATGGATGATTGATTCAGCGTTAAAAGAAAATGTAGGTGTGAATGTAGAATGAGTTTTGAAAAGTCTTTAAATATGAATTCTATAAAACATTATTAATTGAGGGTTATGTTTTAATTATCAGATGAGACTCATTAAATTTTGAAAAAAATTAATTGAAAACAAAAAAACAAATTGCCCTAATCATTCCATCATTTACCGCCGGCGGTGCAGAGAGAGTAATGGCTACTTTAGCCAATCGTTTTCAAGAGTTCCCCGATTTGCAGGTGCATTTGATTATTTTAACCGGTGGGGAACGCTATTATGAACTTCATCAAGACATTAAAGTTTACCAACCGTCTTTTGATTATAAGCAATTAAGCCGATTTGCCTTTACGGTTAAAATCTTGTTGTTTTTAAGGCGAACCTTAAAGCAAATTCAGCCATATGCCAGTCTCTCTTTTGGCGGCAAATACAATGCTTTTGTGTTGTTAGGATCCATGGGTTTAGGCATTAAGACTTTTATTTCTGAGCGAAGCCGTCCGGGAATTAGTTACGGTCGTTTTTTAAACAGTATCAATCCTTCTGTTTACCGACTTGCTGCCGGTATTATTGCCCAAACCGAAAAGGCGCAACAGTATTTGTACCAAAAAACCAAACACAAAACCATCAAAGTTATTGGTAATCCAGTCAAAGAATTTTCTTTTCCAAATACAGCAAAAAAGAAAGTCATACTCAATGTGGGGCGATTTATCCCATCAAAACACCAAGATTGGTTAATTGATTATTTTAATGCTATTGATACCGATGATTGGTCATTATGGTTTCTTGGCGATGGTCCTTTATTGGATTCCGTGATCCAAAAAGCTCAGGAATCGCCAAAAAAAGAGCAGATTTGTTTTTTTGGCAATCAAAAACAGGTTGAAAAGTATTATGCGGAAGCATCCATCTTTGCTTTTACTTCTACTTCCGAAGGGTTTCCTAACGTTTTAGGTGAAGCCTTAAGAGGTGGCTGTGCCTGTATTTCTTTTGATTGCGAGGCCGGCCCTTCGGATTTGATAAGTGATGGTGAGAATGGAATATTGGTTCCCAATGGTCAACATGAAGATTATATCAGCAAACTCAAGAAACTGATTGCGGATTCCGAGTGGAGAGCTTCTTTAGCAAATGCAGGTGTCGAATCGGTCAAATCGTTTAATGAAGAAAAAATAACCCATGATTTCATGGCTTTTATAAATGAAAATAGTAATTAATACGGCTCATCAACGTTTTGGTGGTGCGGTTCAAGTGGCCTTATCTTTTATCAATGAGTGCCGCAAATTTCCGGAGCATGACTATCATGTGTGGGTTGGTTCAGGCGTAGGGAAGTCTTTAGTTGTAAATGAGTTTCCTTCCAACTTTTCTTTTTATTTTTTTGACTTTGGAGTAATTCATTTCAAAAACGTAAAGACCATACAAAAGACTTTAGCTCCAATTGAATTGACCATCCAACCGGATGTTATTATTTCAACCTCAGGACCTTCTTATTTTCATTCGGTTGCACCTCAAATCATGGGGTTTAATTTAGGATTATACATATACCCGGATTCCCCTTTTTTACGGGAGTTGCCTTTAAAACCAAAATTGAAACTCTATCTAAAGAGAATGGTTCATTTTTACTATTTCAAAAGAGATGCTGTTGCTTATGTGGTTCAAACCGATGACGTAAATACAAGGGTTCGCCAAGCCTTAAACACGAACAATGTTCATACAGCTTCCAATACTTATAATAATTATTTCAACTCTTTAAAAGAATTTCCCAAGCGTTTACCGGAAAAGCCTTTGCCTGAAATTAGGCTGCTTACTTTGACCAGTTATTACTCTCACAAAAATTTAGAAATAATTCCCTTAATCGCAAAAGAATTGGAGCAAAGAGGTGTTTTAAATGTCAAGTTTGTATTGACATTACAGGCCTCCGATTTTGAGGCCTATTTTGAGCCACATCCTTTTATTGTTAACATTGGCCCGGTTAAACCGGAAGCCTGTCCAAGTTTGTACAAGGAGTGTGATGTTATGTTTTTGCCCACCTTAGTTGAGTGTTTTTCAGCTTCTTATCCGGAGGCTATGGTTATGGAGAAGCCTATCATTACCACTGATTTGGGTTTTGCGAGAAGTATTTGTGGTGAAGCTGCGTTGTATTACCAGGCTAAAAATTATAAAGCCGCCGCCGATTGTATTGTAAATTTGATAGAAGATAAAAATCTTTGGCGCTCCTTGACAGCAAAAGGAAAAAAACAATTAGAAAAATTTGATACGGCTGAGGTTAGAGCCAAAAAATATATAGACCTTTGTCAAAGTTATGGTAGTAATTTAGGTTGAGGTTTAGTTGGCGCCTTTTTGGGAATGACTAAATGAGTTTGAGGTTGATTCACACCTTTTTGGGAATGATTAAAAGAGTTTGAGGTTGAGTTTGAGTTTGAGTTTGAGGTTGATTCACGCCTCACGCCTTTTTGGGAATGACTAAATGAGTTTAAGGTTGAGGTTTGGAAAAAAAGTTACAATAAGAGATATTAACATATGAAAAAATTACTTGTTACAGGTTCCTCGGGTTTAATCGGTTCTGAAGTTTGTGTGCATTTTTCCAAATTAGGTTGGGAAATTCATGGGGTAGATAACAACCAAAGAGCGGTTTTTTTTGGTGAAAACGGTGATACGAGATGGAATCAAAATCGTTTGCAAACCAGTTTAGCCCATTTTCATCACCACGAATTGGATATCAGGGACCGACAAGGTGTAATTGATTTGATTGCCCAAATTGCCCCGGATGCCATTGTTCATACTGCCGCTCAACCCAGTCATGACCGAGCCGCGGCAATTCCTTTTGAAGATTTTGATACGAATGCTGTGGGGACTTTTAATTTGTTAGAAGCCACCCGAAGATACAGTACTCAAGTGCCTTTTGTTCATATGTCGACTAATAAAGTCTATGGTGATGCACCAAATGAAATTGAAATGGCAGAACTGGCTACCCGATGGGATTATGCCGACAAAGCCTATGAACACGGCATTCCGGAAAGTTTTAGAATTGACCAATGCAAGCACTCGCTTTTTGGTTCTTCTAAAGTATCAGCCGACATTTCGGTACAGGAATACGGACGTTATTTTAATATGCCGACTTGTGTTTTAAGAGGTGGATGTCTTACCGGTCCGAGTCACAGTGGTGTTGAATTGCACGGATTTTTGAGCTATTTGGTCAAGTGTAATCTGGAAGAGAAAGAATATACTGTTTTTGGCTATAAAGGCAAGCAAGTGAGAGACAATATTCACTCTTATGACGTAGCTCGTTTTATAGAAGAGTTTATCAATGCCCCAAGAATAGCTGAAGTTTACAATTTGGGCGGAGGCAAAGATAATACTTGTTCTGTTTTGGAAGCTTTTGATATCATTTCAAAGATTAGTGGTAAACCTATGAAATACAAGTATGATGAAACCAACAGGATTGGCGATCATATCTGTTATTACAGCGATTTGCGAAAAATGAAAGCGCATTATCCGAATTGGGATATTACCAAATCATTGCAGACGACTTTCGAAGAAATTTACGCCGCTTGGGTGAACAGAGAATCCAATAGCTAATTTAATTTCCTTTACCATAAATGACTATTTGGCTTATTTCGTTTTTTGAAAACACTCCGATTGATGATAACCAAAATACCCGTTACAATTCGCTCGTAAAAGAAGCTATGCAACGAGGTCACGAGGTTACTTTTTGGGCTTCTACTTTTAAGCACAATACCAAGTCGCAAAGGTTTGATAAGAAAACAACTTTGGCTATTCAAGAAGGATTAACGTTACAGTTTGTTAAATCTAAACCGTACCAAAAAAACATTGGTATCCAAAGACTTTATTCGCATTATGTTTTAGGGAAAGACATCGTAAAAGCGATGACAGCCGCTACCCAAAAGCCTGATGTTGTAGTCATTGCTTATCCGCCTATTTCAACTGCTTATGAAGTAGTAAAATGGTGTAAAAGTAATACCGTTCCCGTAATAGTTGATGTTATAGATCCATGGCCGGAATTGTTTGAGCAGAAATTAAAAAAGTTGCCCCAACCTTTGTCTAAAATTATTTTTTCAGGACAAAATAAAAAAGCAAAATATGTCTTTCAAAAGGCTACAGCCGTAACAGCAATTTCTAATCAGTATTTAAATTGGGCTAAAACGTATGCATCCCAAATTAAAACCGCTTGTTTTTATCCTGCTATTGATGGCGCAACAGTAGAAGCACAATTATTACAGGCTTCCCAGTCG
Source organism: Flavobacterium sp. (assembly GCF_046293665.1). Classification (GTDB taxonomy): domain Bacteria; phylum Bacteroidota; class Bacteroidia; order Flavobacteriales; family Flavobacteriaceae; genus Flavobacterium. The sequence continues at coordinate 172,502 of NZ_JBKBOL010000006.1, read as the reverse complement.
CAGTCAGCAACACCTAAAGTTTTTAAAATAATTTATGCCGGTAGCTTAGGGTATTCTTATGATATTCCTTGCATATTGGCAGCGGCCGAATTGTTAAAAGAGGAAATAGGTGTTGAATTTGTCATCGCCGGTCTCGGACCACAAGTAGGTCTGATTGAAAAAGCAGTCAAACAGTTGCCTAATCTCAAATATTTGGGAAGGCTTTCCAAAGAGCAATTGATGGAAGAATATTATACGGCTAATATTGGGTTAACCCAACATACCAAAGGCGCAACCCAATCAGTAACCTATAAATTATTCGATTTATTATCTTGCAGCTTGCCCATTATCAATTCGCTTGAGAGTGAAATGAGAGATATTATAGTTGATAATAAAGTAGGTTTTCATCACCCATCAGGCGATGCCAAAGCTTTGGCTAATTGTATATTATTGTTAAAGCAAAATACCGAACTTTACAATGAAATGCGCCACAATGCTAAAAATTTATTTCTAGCCAAAGGCGATTCTAAAAAAGTATATGCTCAATTTTTAGATTTTATTGAAGCACAAACCAATTCATGAAACAAAAGATACTCAATCACTTAAAAAACCTTCGGGGCTGGAAAACCAATCGGAAGATAGTCGTTATTGCTGTGGATGATTATGGTAATGTAAGATTAGATTCAAAGGCGGCTTTTGAGCGAATGAGCGCAGCCGGACTAAAAGCACAATCCAGGTTTGATATTTTTGATTCTCTCGAAACCAAAGAAGATTTAGAAATGCTCTATGAGGCATTGTCTTCTGTGAAAGATAAAAACGGAAATTATGCTGTTTTTACACCATTTGCTTTATCTTGTAATATCAATTTTGAAAAAATGGCGGGTGAAAATTATGAGGTGTTCAGCAATGAGATTTTACCGGTAACCTTTGAAAAGCTTAGTCAACAACAACCTAAAGCGTATGAAGGCACCTGGCAATTGTGGAAGGAAGGAATTGCTAAAGGATTAATGAAACCTCAATTTCACGGAAGAGAGCATTTAAATTTAAAAGTATTTAACGATAAGATTTCGAAAAGAGATTCCGATATATTAACCGCTTTAAAAAATCGTTCATTCTCTTGTATTTCAGCCGCTGACTATCCAACCATAAATTACACAGCTGCTTTTGATTTTTGGGATCCAACAGAAAATGAAAAGCTATTTGACATTGTAAAAGATGGTGTTAGTTTATTCGAGGAAGTATATGGATATAAAGCAGTGCATTTTATGCCGCCTACTTCGAAAATCTCTGATGCGATTTTAGACAAAATAGGAGAACTCAACTTGAGATTTGTGGATAGAGGTTTAATCCATAAACAACATGAAGGGTTTGGTCAATACAAAACTACTTTCAATTATACGGGGAAAAAAGGCAACAAAAACCTAACTTTTTTAGTTAGAAACGTAGTTTTTGAACCTACAGAGAACCGTAATGCTACAGAGCAGGCTCTTCAAAGTATCGAGGCTGCTTTTAGGTTAAATAAACCTGCTATAATAAGTTCACACAGGGTAAATTTCAGTGGCAATATAGATCCGTTTAACAGAAAGAAAGGGATTGAAGGTTTGAGACTGTTGTTGAAAAAAATTGTAGAAAAATGGCCGGAGGTAGAGTTTATGTCCAGTGCCGAATTGTGTAATGAAATAGCTAAGCGTTGATCCTGATTTATAAATTAAACCGAGAGGCCATACCGCTTAAAGAAGAAACCTCAATGACTCTTGCTGAATGGAAGCCGTCTGTTTTTTCGTGGTATCCCAAAGGGTATGGAGCAAAGTATTTTTTATACAGCTTGTTTAGTTTTTTAGGAATCTTTAAAAACAAGAATTACAGCGCTTTTTTTGCTTACAAAGAAAATGAATTGGTCGGTTCATTGTTGGTTGTGCCGAAGTATTTTAAATGGCCTTTTATGCACAAGGATGATGTGCAATTAACTTACGTTAAAATTTACAAAGAATATAGGGGTAAAGGTTATGGCAAGCAAATGATCACTAATGTACTTTTCATGTTGCAGCATCAAAATAGAGACAACGCTGTTTGGTATGTAACGGATGATTCAAATCAGGCTTCCAAATCTACAGCAGAAGGTGTTGGTTTTCAACTGAATTCTTATGGGGTTAAATCAAATTTTTTGGGTTTGTCTTTGTTTAAAATTTTAAAAAGTAGTTCATTATGAAAAGAATACTATACTTCTTTTATTACCTAAAAAGATTGGACCAAAAAAAGTTTTGGCTGTTCTTGAATTTTGTCTCGCTTCAAAAAAAAGTCTCAAAATTTAAAATTTTATGTGATGTTGTATATGCTTCTCTTAAGTACAATATTTCCATACTAGAGTATTTTCAGTTTCGTTTTTTTGAGAAAAAATCAGCCGAAAGAAAAAAATGGGCCGGCACTGGTTTTATGTATGAATACCAAAAGATAATGAACCCTATTGGAGAACGAAATATTCTTGATGACAAAACCTTATTTCATAAGATGTACGCTCCTTTTTTTAAGCACAAAGTATATAATTTAGAGACCTTGATTAATGACCGATCTTCGGTTGAAGAGATGCTTAAGGGCCGAAAAATAGTTTTAAAAGTTTCAGATGGAAAATGTGGCGTTGGGATTGAATTCAAAGACGCTACATCATTTACCCCTGATTCCCTAATAGCCTATATGACATTACATAAATTTGATTTGGTAGAAACTTACATTGAACAGCACGAGGACCTAATGAAGTTGTCGCCTTCTGCTGTAAATACGGTTAGAATATTTACCCAACTAAATGAGTTTAATAGCGTTGATATTATTGGTTGTCGATTGAGAATATCTATAAATTGTACTGTAGACAATATGGCTGCCGGAAATATAGCAGCACCAATTCACCCCGATACCGGGATAGTAGTTGGACCCGGCGTATATAGTGATATAACCAAAACACCTGAAAGTATTCATCCCGTGACCCAAGTGCCTATTGAAGGTTTTGTAGTGCCATTTTGGGAGGAGTGTGTACAACTGGCCAAAGACGCTGCGTTGATGCACCCTCAAAATAGATCGATTGGTTGGGATATAGTCGTTACACCTGACGGACCGGGTTTGATAGAAGGAAACCACGATTGGTGTAAGCTTGTTTGGCAGTTGCCCGTAAGCCAAGGTCTTAAAGATTTACTTTTAAAGTATGTATAGAAAAATTATAAAAAGAGTTTTAGACTTGTTGGTTTCCTTTATTGGATTACTAGTTTTAAGCCCAATTTTAGTCGTTGTTTTGCTTATTTTGTTATTTCAGAACAACGGAAAACCTTTTTTCTTTCAAGTGCGTCCGGGGAAAGATCAAAAGGCATTTACTATTATTAAATTTAAAACAATGACCGATAGAAAAGATAGCCAAGGTCATTTATTACCGGATGTAGAAAGAATTACTTTCTTTGGCAAATGGATTAGAAAAATGTCTATAGATGAATTGCCACAATTACTCAATGTTTTGAAAGGCGATATGAGTCTTATAGGCCCTAGACCTTTGTTGTTTAAATACATTCCTCTTTACGTAGGAGACCAAGCAAGAAGGCATGAAGTTAGACCGGGAATTACCGGTTGGGCTCAAGTTAATGGAAGAAACTCTATCTCATGGACCAAAAAATTTGAACTGGATGTTTATTATGTAAACCACCTTTCACTGTCCTTGGATTTTAAAATATTTTGGTTGACCATTCTTAAAGTTTTAAGAACGGAAGGCGTTAATCAATCAGAAGAAAGACCAATGTTTCCTTTTGATGGGACGAATTAAGATGATGAATTAAAATTTTTAAAAATGAATATATTAATTAACGGAATTGGTGGGCCAACACCAAGATCAATCGCTCATAGCATTAGGAAAAATTATGGTGAAGCCAAACTTATTGGAGTTGATTCCAATAAAAAGGCCTTAGGATTTTATATGAAAGGTCTGGTAGATGAAACCCTCTTAATCCCGAGAGCTGACTCCCAAGAGTATTGGCCGACTATTTTAAAAATTATCAAGGACTATAAAATTGATTTTGCTTTTGTTCAACCCGAAGCTGAGGTAACGGCTTGGGGCATCTATTTTGAAGCACATGGTAATTATCCTTGCCCTGTTTTAATTCCGCCATTAGTACATGTTCAGTTTTTGATGAATAAGGCCAAAATGGCTGATTTACTTAAAGGAACGAGCTATATTCCTAAAACAGTAACCTTACTGCAAGGCACTGAGGATTTGTCATTTATTGGCAGTGAAATAGGTTATCCTTGTTGGATTAGGGCTTCGGTAGGCTCAGGAGGTTTAGGCTCATTGAAGCTAAATTCAGCCAGAGAATTAGAAGCCTGGTTGTTTATCCATAAAGAGGTTAATGAATTTACGGTTAGCGAGTTTTTAACCGGAAGACATTTGGCTAATCAAATGCTGTACCTCAATGGTAAATTAATCAAGAATGCCGGTTTGCATTGTGCGGAATATGTAATGGCAGACATTGCCCCTTCAAAAGTAACGGGAAACACTTCTTATGGTAAATTCATCAATGAGGACAATTTGCTTGAGTTTTGTGAAGAAGTTATGAATTTTATTCAAGCCGAAACAGATGTTAAAGCTCATGGTGTTTATAGTTTTGATTTAAAGGAAGATGCAGAAGGGAATTTAAAAGTGACAGAAATCAACATCCGCCACATGGCTTATACCGGAATAATGGCGCAAGTAGGTTTTGATTTGGTAAGTGATACCATTAAATTTTTACTAGGCAAACCGGAAGAAATTACTGAAGGAAGGTATTATTATGATTCGGATTATATATTTTTGAGAGACGTAGACGTTGCTCCGATAGTTATGAAAGAGTCAGAATTGAAAACAAAATAGTTATAATTCAAGTTAAACCCAACTAAAACATGCTTTTTAATTCAATAAGTTTTGCCATATTTTTACCACTGGTTTTTTTTGGTTATTGGTTTGTTGCCAAAAAGAATTTTCGATACCAAAATATCCTTTTGTTGTTGGCAAGTTATTTTTTTTATGCTTGTTGGGATTGGAGGTTTTTATTTTTATTGATGTTTTCCACGGTTTTAGATTATTCTACAGGAATTTTAATGTCTGAATCCTCCACTATTTCTAAAAGGAAGTTTTGGTTTTGGCTCAGTATAGTGGTGAATTTAGGTTTCTTAGGCGTATTTAAATACTATAATTTTTTTGCACTTTCTTTTGCCGAAGGTTTGGCCAATTTGGGTTTTCAAGTTAATCCATGGACACTAAAAGTGATTCTACCGGTGGGTATTTCGTTTTACACTTTCCACGGCTTGTCTTATGTAATTGATATCTATTATGACCGAATTAAGCCGGAGAAAAATTTTGTGGATTATTCTGTATTTGTAAGCTTTTTTCCTTTGTTGGTAGCAGGTCCAATAGAAAGAGCGACTCATCTTTTACCTCAAATTAAGAGGAAAAGATTTTTTGATTTGGCCAAAGCCAAAGATGGTTTGCGGCAAATTTTATGGGGATTGTTCAAGAAAATTGTCATAGCAGACAACTGCGCTAAATATGCCAATATGATTTTTAATGACTCTTCCGATTATTCAAACCTTTCCGGAAGTACACTTTTAATGGGCGCTATTTTTTTTACTTTTCAAATTTATGGCGACTTTTCAGGTTACTCAGATATTGCTTTGGGAACAGCCAGATTGTTTGGTATTGACTTACTAAAGAATTTTGCGTTTCCTTATTTTTCCAGAGATATAGCAGAGTTTTGGCGTCGATGGCATATTTCTTTATCCACTTGGTTCAGAGATTATTTGTACATCCCATTAGGAGGTAGTAAAGGTGGTACTTGGGTTAGAGTACGCAATACCTTTATCATATTTTTGGTCAGCGGTTTTTGGCATGGTGCCAATTGGACTTTTATCGCTTGGGGATTCCTAAATGCGCTTTACATTATGCCTTCCATTATATTCAAAACCAATAGAAATAATTTGGATGTCGTAGCGAAGGGCAGGTATTTTCCAAACTTTAAAGAAATAGTATCAGTATTGATTACTTTTTCGTTGACCGTTTTTGCTTGGATTTTCTTCAGGGCAGATAACATTGGAGCTGCCTTTTCTTATATAAATCATTTGTTCACGGAATCATTATTTACTATGCCTAAGATTTTCCCTTATGAAATAGTATTTTTAATCATTGGCTTTGTCTTTATAGAGTGGCTGGGAAGGCAACGTAATTATGCTTTAGAAGGAATGAATCTAAAGTGGCCAAAGGTTATAAGATGGACATTTTATTATTTGTTGATTATTGCTATTTTTTATTTTGGCGGTGAAGAACAAGAATTTATTTATTTTCAATTTTAGAAAAGCATAGCCAGATATGAAGCAATTTTTAAAATCACTGTTCTTTTTTGTAGTTGTAGGTATTGTAATAGGTGAGATTATAGTGCGTGTATTTTCCTTAAGTATTGATGTCCATAAATTTTATTTGGATAAAGATAACTTGATAAAAAATTATCCAAACCAAACAGGGAATATGGCGCATACTCATAAATGGTCAATCAATAAATATGGTGAGTTTGGTTATGAACCAAAATCTTTGGATAATTTGGTTACAGTTATAGGCGATTCTTATATTTCAAACATTATGAATCCTCCTGAGTGTCATCAAGCCAATTATTTGTCACAAATGGGCACTAAATACAACTTCTATCCTTCATCTCGTGATGGTGCTTCTTTTATTGAGATGATGGAAAGGGCCAAAGCATTAGCGCATTTAAAACCGGTTTATCAATTGTTATATGTTCATGATGGCGATTTTGTTGAAAGTATAGCTGAAATTAAACGCAACCCTTTAACGGTGCAGATTTCCGTCAAAAATGGTGAAGTTACTTTTGCTAAATTAAAATCCAGCAAGCTTAAGGATGTTATTTATAATTTTAAATTTTTTTATTATCTGTACCGAAATTATCTTTTAAAGTTGGTCAACAATAATGATGCAACTAATAATAGAGTATTGATAAAAGGCAAAAAGATTGACTATGGTTTAATTCAAGATTTATTTATTCTTACCAAGAAAAAGTACCAAATTCAAAACATTGTATTGGTTTTTAGCCCTGACACAGATAAAAAAGTGATTGACATTGCCAAAGAAAATGGTTTTAAATACTTTCAACTGCAAACAAATGATTATAAATCTTGGCAAATGCCCGAGGACAGCCACTGGAGTTGTTATGGACATCAAGAAGTTGCCAAACAAGTTGCTGAGTTTTTCTTAAAGTAAAACCGATTAGAAAAAAATAATGACAAAACGTCTTTTTGATATTGTTTTAGCCCTGATGGTTTTACTTTTTTCGGGTGTCATTATTTTACTCTTTTGGTTAGTGGCGGCTATTGATACAAAGTCAAGCGGATTGTTTTTACAAGAAAGAATTGGTCAATATGGAAAAAAGTTCACCATTTTTAAATTAAGAACTTTCCATTCCCAAACCGGAAAAGTGTCTTCTTTAGGACAATTTTTAAGAAAGTACAAAATAGATGAACTTCCCCAATTGTGGAATATACTAATAGGCGAAATGAGCTTCGTTGGACCAAGACCCGATTTACCGGGTTATTATGATCAATTGGAAGGAGAAAACCGAAAAATTCTTTTGTTAAAGCCCGGACTTACTTGTGAGGCATCAATAAAATATTTTGATGAAGAGAGTGTTTTGTCCCAAAAAGAAAATCCTTTGGCTTATAATGATACGGTTATATTTCCTGATAAAGTAGCGATGAATTTGGCTTATTATTATAATCGGTCTTTTTTGGGTGATTTGGTTATTTTGTGGAAGACGGTGTTTGGGAGAAAAGGAGAAAGGCAATAGGCAAAAAGCAATAGGTTAGAAAATAGAGAATAGAAAATAGAGAATAGAAAATAGAGAATAGAGAATAGAAAATAGAGAATAGAGAATAGAAAATAGAGAATAGAATCAAGATTACAAAAGTATAAGGATAGGATAATTTTATCCAATCTTATTTAGAAACCCTTTCAATGTTAGAAATTGCTGAAAGGGTTTTTTATTATATGATTATTTAAACTGAAGACAGGTTTGTATTATGCTATTTAGAAAACCAATTATTATTGTAGCTTTGCTCCGTATTGATTATATATATTGATTATGATTCCAGAAAAAATATGGCTTTCTTCTCCTCACATGGGTGGAACCGAACAGCAGTATGTTAATGAAGCTTTTGATAGCAATTGGGTTGCTCCATTAGGACCCAACGTTAACGGGTTCGAACAAGATCTTGAAAAGTTTCTAAACGATGAGGTTCATGTAGCCGCTTTGAGCTCAGGAACGGCAGCGATACATTTGGGTTTGATTTTGTTAGGTGTTCAAGCTGGTGATGAGGTGATTTGTCAAAGTTTTACTTTTTCCGCTTCGGCCAACCCAATCCTTTATTTGGGCGCTACTCCCGTTTTTATTGATAGCGAAAAAGAGACTTGGAATTTGTGTCCGGTTGCTTTAGAGGAAGCCATTAAAGATAGAATTGCTAAAGGTAAAAAGCCTAAAGCGATTATAGGGGTTCATCTTTACGGCATGCCTTTTAAAGTAGATGAAATCAAAGCAGTTGCTCATCAATATGAAATTCCACTTTTAGAAGACAGTGCCGAAGCTTTAGGAAGTCATTATAAAGGCAAGCAATGTGGTACTTTTGGGGATATCTCGGTTTTATCTTTTAACGGAAACAAAATCATTACGACTTCAGGCGGTGGTGCTTTGGTTACCCATTCTGCAAAGCAAAAAGACAAGGCCGTTTTTCTTTCTACTCAAGCTAGGGATAATGCACCACATTATCAGCATAGTGAAGTAGGTTATAACTATCGCATGAGTAATATTTGCGCCGGCATTGGAAGAGGACAAATGGAAGTGTTAGAAGACCATGTCAATTTAAGACGCAAGATGCATGATTTTTATCAAGCTTATTTTGCCGATAAAAAAGGGGTGATTGTTTTTAGTGAACCCAATTCCGATTTTTTCTCTAATCATTGGTTGACAGGTGTAACCATTAATCCTGCTATTGCCGGAAAAACCCGAGAGGCATTAAGATTGTTTTTAGAGCACCACCATATTGAATCGAGACCACTTTGGAAACCAATGCATTTACAGCCTGTTTTCGCTGAATACCCGTATTATGGGACGAATGTGGCTGAAACTTTATTTGATGAAGGGTTGTGCTTGCCTTCAGGTTCAAATTTAACCGAAGACGATCGGATAAGATTAAAAACAACTCTTGACGATTTTTTCAACAATTCAACGGCTTAATGTTAAAATTAGTTTAATTTTGACCCATTGACCAAATGACGCATGAATAAGACTATTTTTAAAGAATTAGAGCGCAGCATTTTTAACAAAAAGTTTCAGAATATAGGTTATTTACCTCGATGGATTATTTTTGCTATAGATGTTTTTATTGTCACTGTTGCTTGTGTTATTACTGCTGTTATTCTGAATACTCTTTCAGTGGTTTACAAAAGTTCCTTGGATGAGGTTTCTATCAATCTTATCATTGTATTGGTCAACGCCATTTTTTTTATGGTTTATCGGACCTATTCAGGAATCATTAGGCATTCCACTTTTATAGACGGTATTAAATTATTAGTAGCCACTGCATCTTCCTACTTTATATTGCTTTTTATTAATATTGGGTATTTTTTCCTTACTAATCAAAAAATATTTCTATCCACAGGCTTATTTATCACTTTTGTAATCTCTTTTTTATTGTTGTTTTTATTCAGAATCATGGTTAAAAATATCTTTGAAAAGTATTTACAAAGTGATGATAAAAGAAAAATGATTAAGGCGGTCATTTATGGTGCTGATGCTAATGCTATTTCAGTCGCCAATGCCCTTAAAACAGAAAAGCCTTCCCGTTTTAATTTGGTTGCTTTTATAGATAAATACAAACAAACTAAGACTTCAAAAAGTATATTAGACTTGCCTATAATCAATCAATCAAGAGACATTCATGTGATTTTGAGAAGTTTGGGTGCAGAGGCATTAATTATAGCGGAGAAGAGTCTTACTAAGGAAGAGACAGTAGCGATTGTTGAAGAGTGTTTGGAATACAACTTTAAGGTCTTTACGGTGCCTTTGATTACCGATTGGGAAGATCAAAAACAAATTTCCAATCAACTGAAAAACTTTGATATTGAAGACTTATTGCATCGAAAGCCTATCGTCTTAGACAGCAAAACTATTTCTTCACAAATCAATGGAAAGACCGTTTTAATCACCGGAGGTGCGGGTTCTATTGGTAGTGAGATTGTTAGACAAGTGATTCATTTTTCACCTTACAAGATTATAATTTTAGATCAGGCAGAATCTCCACTCCATAATTTGCAACTAGAAGTTTCAGAAATAGCTAATGCAGTAAAAATTCGAACCGTATTGGCCGATGTTAAAGATTTTGAAGCCATGGAGTATGTTTTTCAAACCTATAAACCCGAATATGTTTATCATGCAGCAGCTTATAAACATGTTCCCTTGATGGAAGAAAATCCGGCTCAAGCTATATGTACGAATGTTATTGGTACCAAAAATCTTGCTGATTTATCCAATAAGTATAAAGTAGAGAAGTTTGTCTTAATTTCTACGGATAAGGCTGTTAACCCGAGTAGTGTTATGGGAGCGAGTAAGCGTATTGCAGAAAAATATGTGCAATCGTTTAACTTTCACTTGGTGGAAAATCAAAAAAAACAAACAACTAAGTTTATTACTACCCGATTTGGCAACGTCTTAGGGTCGAATGGTTCTATTGTTCCCTTGTTTACCAAACAAATTCAAGAAGGTGGTCCTTTAACGATAACACATCCAGAAATCATCAGGTATTTTATGACCATTCCTGAAGCTTGTCAGTTGGTTTTAGAAGCCGGCGCCATGGGTAACGGAGGGGAGATTTATATTTTTGATATGGGTGAACCGGTTAAGATTATAGATTTGGCCAAGAAAATGATTCGCCTCGCCGGTTTTGTTCCGGATAATGAAATCAAAATCAAAATTATAGGATTAAGACCCGGTGAGAAGTTATACGAAGAGCTGTTAAACGACACTTCAAAAACATTACCAACCCATAATGAAAAAATCATGATAGGACAAGATTACGTTGATGATTTTGAGCAAGTTAATTTACTCATTTCTACCCTAATCCAAACCGCAAAAAAATCCTCAAATGAGGAAATCGTAGGATTGATGAAGAAGATTGTGCCTGAGTTTAAAAGTATGAACTCGGTATTTGAAACACTTGACCATTAGTGGTCGCCATATTCAATCATAAAATATACTATATTTACAAACAAAACCTACTTTATGAATTTTAAGCTTTTTATAAAATCAATTTTTTTATTTGTTTCTCTTTTATTGGTTTCTTGTGCTTCGAGAAAGGATTTGACTTATCTTCAAAATGTAGATGCTCTTCAAAACTCCAAAGCCTCTTTGAATTATGAACCTAAATTGCAAAATGATGATTTGTTGAGTATTATAGTTTCTGCTGATCAGCCTGAACTTACCATACCTTTTAATATGCCTCAAATTCAAGGTAATTATCAAATTAACCAAAACCAAAACGGAATAAAAACCTATTTAATTGATGCCTATGGTTTTATTGAATTTCCGGTTTTAGGAAAAATTAAGTTGGCCGGTCTAACCAGAGAAGAAGCCGTTGTTAAACTTCAAACTGCCATAAAAGAATATATTATCAATCCTACTATTAACCTCAGAATTCTTAATTATAAAGTTTCTGTTTTAGGAGAAGTTGCACGGCCGGGGACTTACACCATTTCAAGCGAGCGGATTACACTTTTAGAAGCCATCAGTCAAGCTGGTGATTTGACTATTTATGGTAAAAGAAATAATATTTTGTTAATAAGAGAGTCTGAAGGCAAAATGACCTATAACAGAGTAGATCTAACAAAGGCCGATTTTATAGGTTCACCGTTTTACTATTTGACTCAAAATGATGTTATTGTGGTTGAGCCGAACAAGACCAAAATGAATTCATCAGTTGTTGGTCCTAATGTTACAACCATCATTTCAGCTTTGTCACTCCTTTCAACATTATACATCATATTAAGCAGATAATATGCAAGAACAATCTTCATTTAGACATAAATTAAAAGACGAAAGTCTTGACCTCAGAGAACAATTTGACAAGTATTTAAGGCAATGGCCTTGGTTTATAGTGTCTGTCATTATCTGTCTCGGTATTGCGTTTCTGTATTTGAGATATACTGTGCCTTTATACCAAGCCAGCGCCACTATATTAGTTAAAGATGAAAAAAAAGGAGGCTTGGAATCGGAATTGACAGCCTTTTCCGATTTGGGATTAATGTCCGGTATTAAAAGTAATGTTGATAATGAAATTGAAATTATTAAGTCAAGGTCTATTATCAAAGAAGCAATTAAAAAATTAAATTTCAACATTACCTACCATATGGAAGGTCGGGTAAAAAGAATTGAACTTTATGAAGACAGGCCAATTGATGTTTCTTTTTTTGAGTCAGACAACACTTTTTATACTAAAAGACAGTCTTATTTGATTAATTCTAAATCAGAAAGCACTTTTGAACTCAACACTGCTGAAGGAAAGTTAATTAATACTTTTAAATATGGCAGTACTATAAGATTAGGTAATTGTAAAATGGTGGTTAGCAAAAGAATGCTTTGGGATAAACAAAGCAAACAAGATTTTTCTATTACCGTAACAATTAATGCTATTGACCAAGTGGTTCAAAGTTACAAGAGCAGACTTTCATTAGCTCCATTGAGTGAAAAGTCGAGCATTGTTGAGCTTACCTTAAATGATCCTGTGGCTACTAAAGCAGAGGATTTATTGAACACAATTATTGCTATCTATAATCAAGATGCCATTGATGACAAAAATTATATTTCAAGAAATACCCAAAAGTTTATTGATGATCGACTGGTTTACATCACCAATGAACTTGGGGATGTAGAAAAAGAAGGCGAAAAGTATATGACGGCTAACCGTTTGACTAATATTACTTCAGATGCCGATTTGTTTATACAAAATTCTGTTGAGTTTGAGAGAGCGTTAATTGAAACCGAGACCCAAATAAAAGTAGTAACGTCTATGCTCGACTATCTTAACAATTCTTCTAAAGACGATATTATTCCCAGTAACCTTATTCCATCACCAAACAATACCAACAACAACAATGCTGCCGACTTAATTAATCAATATAATGGTTTGATTATAGAAAGAAATAGGATTGGAAGTGGCGGAACCCAAAAAAACACGGTTGTTATTAATTACAACAACAGAATTGATGACATTAGAAAAAGTATTAAAGAAAGTTTAAACCGTTTAATTACCTCACTCAAAATTAAAAGAGCCGACTTGCAAAGACAAGACAATATAATGAGTGGTAAGATTTCAGAGGTGCCTAAGCAAACCAGAGAACTTAATGTCATAGGAAGACAACAAAAAATAAAAGAATCTCTTTATCTCTATTTGATGCAAAAAAGAGAGGAAGTAGGTATTTCACTCGCCGTTACTGCGCCAAAAGCAAAGTTAATTGATGAAGCTAAATCAAAAGGAGCTCCAATCTCACCAAAGTCAAATATTATTTTATTGGTTGGTTTTTCATTAGGTTGGTTAATTCCTTTTTTAGTTATTTTCGGAATAGATTTACTTGATACCAAGATTAAAAACAGACAAGATATTGAAGACAATACCGATATTCCTTTCTTAGGTGACATACCAAAATCAGAAACAGAGGACGAGATTATCAGTGCCAGTAGCCGTTCGAGTTCTGCAGAGGCAATAAGGATAGTTCGAACAAATCTTGAATTCATGCTGAATACGGTTCCCGAAAATAAGGCAAAAACCATCTTTGTGACTTCAACCATGCCTAAAGAGGGAAAAACTTTTGTTGCCATAAATCTTGCCAGTACCATTGCACTTACCGGTAGAAAGGTTTTGTTAATTGGACTTGATATCAGAAACCCGAAAATAGATAAGTATTTGGATGTTCCTGCCAAAGGGCTTACCAATTATTTAGTCAAATCAGGTCAAAAAGTAGATGATTTTATTACTAAGCTTGATGCCTTTGATAATTTGTTTGTTTTGCCATCAGGTGTGATTCCTCCTAATCCAGCGGATTTACTGTTAAGTCCTAAAGTGGATGAAATGTTTGAAATCTTGAAACAACAATATGATTATATAGTGGTTGATACCGCTCCGGTGAGTTTGGTTACCGATACCTTGTTGGTGGCTAAACATGCCGATGCCTTTATTTATATTGTAAGGGCTAATTACTTAGACAAGCGATTGCTGAAAATTGCCGATAGTTTTTATCAAGAGAAAAAATTGCCTAACATGGCCATTTTACTCAATGACACCATTTGGAGAAAAACTTACGGCTATGGCTACGGCTATGGCTACGGTTACGGCTACGGCGTTGAAGAAGAAAAAAAATCTTGGAAAGACAAACTATTCAAGAAAAAATAAGTTATTTTGGATGGCCTTCTCTAATTCGGGAAGGCTTTTCACCTTTACTTTGTTTTTGAAAGCATCAATGTGTTTCTGATGGTGGATGTCACTTCCAATAAAATCATACAATTGATTACTCAATAGCTTATCGGTTACCAACCTCACATTTTTACCATAATAATCAACTGTTGAAAGTAGGTTTAATTGAAACAAGCAACCGGCATTTTTTAGTTTGTGGTATTCCTTAAAATTTTGATGGTAAAATAAGTATCGCTCCGGATGTGCTAAAATAGGTTTATAACCGGCCAATTGGATTTCAAATATAATATCGTATAATTGAATTGGCGGATTCAAATAAGACATTTCTACCAAGAGATAATTGTCTTTCAACGTCAATAGTTTCTCTGTTGTCAATCTTTTTAAAAAATAATCATCCATCATGTATTCAACACCTATAGTGAAACTTTTAGTGTTAGTGTGGTCATGAATTGTTTTTAGGATTTCCTGATGCTTTTGTGTTATGGCACTTTCAGTATTATTCCAAACATTGGTAATAATATGTGGTGTTGTGATGATATTTTTGAAGCCAATATCATTCATTCTATTAATCAATGAAATACTGTCTTCAATAGTGACCGCACCATCGTCAATCCCGGGAATTAAATGAGAATGAATATCAACGTGATTGTCTGGGATTAAATCACTTAATAATGGTTTATTTTTGAAAAAAGAAATCAAAATAGCGGTTTGTTTTTCCAAAAATAATCAAATTAAAATCGTTTATACCAATTTAAATTGAATTACTAAATTAAAACGACCTAAATCTTTCCTTGAGGTTTGCTAATTTATATATTTGCAGTTGTCGGTTGTTTGTTATTGGTATCACGCAAAGGACGCAGAAGAATTAGTAATATAGTATTTGGTGATATTTTTCAGACGGTTGGTTTTAATTTTAAGATAATTTAATAAAAGTGAAGCATAAAATTACACAGGATAATCAATCCGTTGATGATTGGGATTTAGTCATCAAAGGGCATACTTCTCTTTTTGACATTAAATTCAAAGATCTTTGGCATTACAGAGATTTGTTATTGATGTTTGTTAAGCGCGACTTTGTTAGTTTTTACAAACAAACCATACTTGGTCCGTTATGGTTTTTTATTCAGCCCATCTTCACTACTATAGTTTTTACTTTTGTTTTTGGGAGTTTGGCCGGAATTAGTTCAGATGGCTTACCACAGCAACTATTTTATTTGGCCGGAATCACTTCTTGGAATTATTTTTCAGATTGCCTCACTAAAACCAGTACCGTTTTTAAAGACAATGCCAATATTTTTGGGAAAGTATATTTCCCACGACTCATCATGCCTTTGAGTATAGTGGTCAGTAATTTGGTGCGTTTTGGAGTGCAATTATTATTATTGTTAGTCTTGATGGCTTATTTTTATTGGAATCCTGTGGAAGGAACCAGCTTTCAAGTCAGTAACGGCTTATTACTTTTTCCTTTTTTAGTGATTTTAATGGCGCTTTTAGGTTTAGGTCTAGGACTAATTATTACTGCAGTTACCACAAAATACAAGGATTTAACTTTCTTGGTGACCTTTGGTGTTCAATTGTTAATGTATTCCACCACCGTAATTTATCCGTTGAGTTACGCCCGGGAAAAAGGTTATGGCGATATTGTAGCCCTGAATCCAATGACCGGTATTATTGAAGCCTTCCGTTATGCTTTTTTGGGTAAAGGAGAATTTACTTTATCCAGTATCGGATATTCGATTATAGTTACTTTGGTCATCCTATTTATGGGCATTATTATTTTTAATAAAACTGAGAAGAATTTCGTAGACACTATTTAAAATGAGCCAAACCGCAATACAAGTAGAAAATCTATCCAAAGCCTATCAAATAGGACAAATAGGCACCGGAACCATTTCGCGCGATTTGGAGCGTTTTTGGCTCACAAAAGTAAGAGGAAAAGAAGACCCGTTTTTAAAAATCGGTGAAACCAATGATCGAAGTGTTAAAGGCGATAGCGATATTGTTTGGTCTTTGAGAGATATTAATTTTCAAATTAATCAAGGCGAAGCGGTCGGAATCATAGGGAAAAATGGAGCCGGAAAAAGCACACTCTTAAAAATATTATCCAGAGTCACCAGTCCAACTACCGGCCAAATCAAAGTCAAAGGCAGAATCGCCAGCTTACTCGAGGTAGGAACCGGTTTCCATCCCGAATTATCCGGAAGAGAAAATATCTATCTCAATGGTGCCATTTTAGGAATGCGGAAAAAGGAAATCACCCGAAAATTAAATGAAATCATCGACTTTTCCGGAGTTGAAAGGTATATCGATACTCCGGTGAAAAGGTATTCTTCAGGAATGTACGTGCGTTTGGCTTTTGCCGTTGCGGCACATCTAGAAAGTGAAATCCTTATTGTTGATGAAGTGTTAGCCGTGGGCGATGCCGAGTTTCAAAAGAAATGTTTAGGTAAAATGGGCGATATCAGCAAAGGTCAAGGCAGAACAGTGTTGTTTGTAAGTCACAATATGGCTGCTGTTCAGAGTTTATGCACTCATGGTTTGGTAATTGATAAAGGACACGTTTTGTTTGATGGTACGGTGACACAGGCTATTAATACGTATTTAGACTTAGGGCATAAAACTTCAAATGATGATGCTGTTGTAAGTTTCGGAGACGATACTTTTTCTATAACCTCTGATGTTTATGATGATTCGCTTAGTCCTAAAACAGTTTTCCGTTCGGGTGAAAAAGTAATAGTAGACTTAAATATTGCCTCAGACCAAGAAATTGATTTTAAACATTACGTTTTTGAATTAAAAATTATAGATAACTTTGGGAATATTATTTCAGTGCTTTCCAGTTATTTATCCGGTTTTGCTATTAATAAAAAAGAAAAATCCCTGGTGTTGAGAGTGGCTATTGATTCTTTAAATCTGATGAAAGGCGTTTACAGTATTAGTTTAGTTGTGGTGAATTATAATGATACCTCAAAAGTGTTTACTACGGAAAACTTCATTACTATTGAAATTATGGATGCCATCAATATGAATATTATAAGAGAAATTAATCCGAGACTTCACGGTAATGTTGCCTTTAAATCAAACTGGGAAATAATTTAAAAAAAATGAAAATGAAAAGGTTAAAATCATTGATCAAAAAGCGTTTGAATTTACTTTTGAACTCGGTTAATAAAAACAATCGACAGTTCAACAAGCGCGTTTTTACAAAGATTTATGAAAAAGATTTATTCAACGCACGCAGTGGAAACGAAAATAGTGTTTCTAAATCAGGTTCAGGTTCCGATTTGGAACAAACCAAAGAAATCATCAAAAACTTACCTTTACTTTTCGAAAAATACCAAATCAAAAGCGTCCTCGATGTGCCGTGTGGCGACTTTTATTGGATGCAGCAAGTTGACTTAAAAGGCATACAATATACCGGTGGCGATATCGTAGATAAAGTAATTAAGGAGAACAATAACAAATTTTCATCCGAAAATATTTCTTTCAAAGAAATAGATGTCATCAATGATACTTTGCCTAAAGTCGATTTGATTTTGTGCCGAGATTTATTGGTTCACCTCAAAAACCAACAAATAACAGCAGCCCTAAAAAATATTAAGAAAAGCGGCTCCAAATATTTATTGACCACCAGTTTTAAAAACACCACAACCAATCAAGATAACGGAATTATCGGATTTTGGCGCACTATTAATTTAGAATTGCCACCGTTCAATATGGTCAATCCTATAGATGAAATTTTTGAAAATTGTACCGAAGGCAACGGAAAATACAACGACAAGTACTTGTTGCTTTATCAAATCAACGAAGACTAATTTATTTTGAAAAAAAAAGTACTGCTTTTTGGACCCATTGGTGATTTTGGTGGCAGAGATGTTGAAGTCAATATTATTGCTAAAGCCATTAGTGAACACTATCAAGTGTCGGTCTTTTCAAGTATTTATATCACACAAAATTCTTATGCCTTACAAGGATTGAAAGACGTTGAGTTTACTTCTTTCGAAAGAGCAATTTATCAATCCAATTGGTTTCTGAGAACTTTATCCAAAGTCTTTTACCTTAAAAACAAAAAAAAGAAATTACCATATGCTTACCTTAAAAATGGTGTTTCTAAGGTTCTTTTCGATTTTGAAAAAGCCCGAAAAAAAATCCTTTTTAACGAACTCCAAAAAGTTGATGCCGTAATTGCTTGTGTGCAACCAACGTCTTCTTATCTAAAAGAAGCAGTCGAATTTTGCCATCAACTCAATAAGCCTTTTTTCATCCGAACCACCGGAACAATTCGACCGCTTGACACTAACTCTTTTGCTTTTTTGAAAAAAGTAACTTGTTTCATCCATCATTCAGAAAACAATGCCGAAAATTTGAACCAACAATTGGCATTGCCGTATGTAATTATTGACCAATGTGCACAATTTGAAGCTAAATTTTTGGCTTTGCCACTAATCGAAAACCAAAATATTTACGGTTATTTAGGTCGATTAAGCCCTGAAAAAGGTATTTTGGAATTGATTAGGTTTTACCAAAATACAAATAATGGAAAATTACTAATTGCCGGCGATGGTCCATTGAAGAAGGAAGTCCTTTTGGCTATAAAACAATCGAAAAATATCGACTATATAGGACAAATGCAACCCGACGAACTGACGACATTTTTTCAAAAAATAAATACTCTGGTTATTCCTTCACTAGAAGAATCCGGACCTTTGGTTGGCCTAGAAGCAATGGCAGCCGGTAAGTTGATTTTGTCTACTAAAGTAGGCGCCATGGAAGAAAGACTGGCCAATTCACCCAATAATTTTTGGTTTAATATTGATGACCAAGATTCTTTTTTGGCTAGTTTAGCCCAAATAGAAAATCTAAGCAAAGAAGACTTTAATAGGATTGCAAATGACAACAGAGAAGTTTATCTTGCAGACTATCAGTTTACCGCGATAAAGGACAAATACATTCATTGCTTGAAACAGTATCTGAATTCATGAGAATAGGGAAGAATCCACAAATAGCAAAATCACTGCAAACCCCTGATTATTTCCATCAGGTGATTGTGCCTGTCTATATTCCCAACAACGAAGATTATTTCAAAGACAGTTTTAATGTGTTTAAAATTACCGTGGATTCATTGCTCAAAACTTGTCATGCCCAAACGTTTATTTCCATTGTCAATAATGGTTCTTCAGCCGAAGTGGAAGCTTATTTGGAAAAATTGTATGAGAATGGGGATATTCACGAATTGATTCAGACCAATAATATCGGAAAAGTCAATGCCGTTAATAAAGCACTAGTCGGGCAATCGTTTCCTTTGGTTACGATTACCGATGCCGATGTGTTGTTTTTAAACGATTGGCAAAAATCAGTTTATGAAGTATTGGAAGCCTTTCCCAAAGCCGGAGCGGTTTGTACAACACCTAATTCCAGGACTTTGAAAAAACTAACGGAGAACATTTATTTTGATAATTTTTTCTCTAAATCGTTGCGCTTTACTCAAGTCAAAGACAGTCAAGCGATGATCGATTTTGTAGAAAGTATTGGCAATCCTTGGGTTTATCGACCAATTCATCTGGAGCAATATTTGACTGTAAATCATGATAATATTAGTGCTGTAGTTGGTGCCGGACACTATGTTTGTACCTATCGCCGAGATGCCTTACCTCAAAACGGCTTTGACAATACGGATACATTATTGGGTAAAAACACTATGGATCCAATCGACCTCGGAATCATAAAAAAGGGTTTTTGGCGATTGTCAACAGTGCATAATTTTACTTATCACATGGGTAATCAATCGGAAGACTGGATGTATGATAAACTACATAATTTAGTTGATGACAAACAAGTGATTCCTAAACCTAAATTGGTTCCCATTACGTCTTCTCCTTTTCTGAATTGGTTTAAAATCAAGGTTTTCGGTAGTATATTGTTTTCCCGTCACATTTTTTGGAAAAACTTTTTGCGCTTCAAAGGATTGAAAAAAGAGGAAGCAAAACACTATTAGCCAACGCTTTTTCAATACATTAGCATTTTAAAAACATTCGAATGAGAGTTGGTTTTAATCCACATAAAGACAAACCTTTAGAGCAAAGTAGTTACCTTCATCAGGTGATTATTCCTGTTTTTATTCCTCATTTTGAAGGTTATTACAAAGACGCTTTTACCATATTGGATTATTGTTTGCATTCCTTATTCCAAACGGTGCACAATCAAACAATGATTACAGTTGTCAATAACGGAAGCTGTACAACGATTGTAGATTATCTCAATCAATTGTTTGAAGAACAAAAAATTCAAGAAGTCATTCATACCGAAAATTTAGGCAAAATCAATGCTGTTTTTAAAGGCTTATCCGGAAACAATATTCCGTTGGTAACCATTACTGATTCAGATGTTTTGTTCTTAAATGATTGGCAAAAAGAAACGGTGGCGGTTTTTAATAATTTTCCAAAAGCTGGTGTTGTGGGTTTGGTGCCTCAAATCAGAAACTTTGCTTATTTGTCAAACAATTTGATATTTGATAAGTTGTTCTCCAAAAACTTGCAATTTACCGAAGTCAAAAATCCCGAAGCCTTCAAAAAGTTCTATTACAGCATTGGCTGGAGCGAAGATTATAATCTCGATTATTCGCGTTGGACACTTTCTATCGATAATAAAGATTTCCGAGCGGTAGTTGGTTCCGGACATTTTGTAGCGACTTACAAAAAAGAATTATTCGACGAAATTAAAACCTTTATGGGTTATAAAATGGGTGCCGATTCTGAAAGATATTTAGATGAAAGCCCATTGCATAAAGGACTTTGGCGACTGACCACTAATGACAATTATGCCTACCACATGGGCAATGTTGTCGAAGATTGGATGATCGAATCGCTTCAAGAAAATGCTGTTGACTCAGTTGAAGTTTCAATGCTTAAGAATCAGCCAAAAGCCAAAAAAATAAGTCGTTTTTCTTTTTTCATCAAGAACAAATTGTTTGCCAAGATCTTCGATAATACAACCTTCAGGAAGTATTTTTACCATTTTAAGGGTTTGCCTAAAACGGTTGCCAAAAACTATTAAAATGATTGTCGATAATCCAAAAATTACCATACTCATTTCCACCAAAAATCGCTGTGATGATTTGCTTTTTACATTGGATAAAATCCAATATTTGTGGAATGACAATGTAAGTTGTGTGGTTTTTGACGATGGTTCAACTGACGGAACTTTTGAAAAGGCTAAAAAGGCATTTCCCCAAATCACCATTCACAGAAACGAAACTTCAAAGGGTTATATTTATTGTCGGAACAAAATGCTCAATGAAACCAAGGCTGATTTTGCCATTTCTTTAGATGACGATGCACATTTTTTGACCGAAAATCCATTGGCAATTCTAACCCATTATTTTGAAGCCAATCCTAAATGCGGATTAATTGCTACGAGAATATTTTGGAGTAAAACGGAAGCCGCCAATTTAAGCAGCGATGAACATTCGCAGTTAGTTAAAAGCTTTGTAGGTTGCGGACATATTTGGCGAATGAAAGCCTGGCGAGACATTCCCAATTATCCCGAATGGTTTGGATTTTATGGCGAAGAAAATTTTGCGGCCTTGCAATTGTTCAAAACCCGATGGGAAATTCTTTATGTACCCGAAATTTTGGTACAACACCGTGTAGATTTGAAAGCAAGAGCCAAAGACACCAAAACTTTTGCCTTTCGTTACCGTAGGGCAATTCGCGCCGATTGGTACAATTACTTTTTGTTTTTGCCATTGACCAAAATTCCCCGAAAAATGGTTTATTCGCTTTGGATGCAATTTATAACCAAAATTTTCAAAGGGCAATTTAAAGTTGTTTTACCTTTGTTTTTAGCCATGGTTGATTTGTTTTTGGCGGTGCCCAAATTGTTTAAACACCGAAATGCCCTAACTTCTGAAGAATATAGCGCTTACCTCAAATTAAACGAAGCAAAAATATATTGGAAACCGGAAAAATAGTTATTTTTACTTCCATTACAACCCATTTTGATGAACAACCAACCCTATTTAATAGCCGAAATTGCACAAGCGCACGAAGGCAGTTTGGGAATTTTACATTCCTATATCGATGCTGTAGCCCAAACCGGTGTTCAGGCCATTAAGTTCCAAATGCATATCGCCGAAGCAGAAAGCAGTATTCACGAGCCATTCCGTGTCAAATTCTCTAAAGAAGATGCGACACGTTATGATTACTGGAAACGCATGGAGTTTACACTAGAGCAATGGAAAGCCATCAAGCAACATTGTGATGCAGTGGGATTGGATTTCATTTGTTCGCCGTTCAGCAATCTAGCAGTAGATTGGTTGGAAGAAATTGGCGTTCATACTTATAAAGTCGGTTCAGGTGAAGTCAATAATTTTCTGTTATTGGAAAAAATTACCCAAACCGGAAAACCAATTATCATTTCTTCAGGCATGAGTAGTTTTGCCGAATTGGACCAAACCGCAGATTTTCTGAAAAGTAAAAAAGCGAATTTTTCCATCTTGCAATGCACGACCGCTTATCCGACAAAACCGGAACAATACGGACTGAATGTGATTTCAGCATTAAAAGAACGATACCAAGTCACCATTGGTTTTTCAGACCATTCGGCCAAAATAGCCACCGGAATTGCCGCAGTTGCACTTGGTGCCGAAATTTTAGAATTTCATGTGGTGTTCAATCGTTCGATGTTCGGACCGGATGCGATTGCTTCTCTGACGTTAGAAGAAACCAAACAATTGGTGGAATCCGTAAACGAAATCCATTGGGCACAAAACAACCCAATCAATAAAAACAGCAATGCCGATTTTACAGCACTCAAATCCATTTTTGAAAAATCATTGGCGGTTAACAAAAAATTACCCAAAGGTCATGTCCTGACTTTTGCCGATTTAGAAAGCAAAAAACCCAAAGGTTATGGCATTTCTGCAGCCGATTTTGAAAAAGTAATCGGCAAACAATTGAATACCGATAAATCCCAATGGGATTTTTTGAATGAAGAAGATTTAACATGAGCAACACCCGAAAAATAGCTGTCGTTATTACAGCCCGACCATCTTACAGCCGAGTTAAAACGGTTTTAACTGCCATCAAAAAGCATCCCGAATTGGAGTTGCAACTTATCGTAGCAGCTTCGGCTTTGCTTGACAGGTATGGTAGCGCTGTGAATTATATAGAAAAAGACGGTTTCGAAATTGCCGCGAAAGTTTTTAATGTTTTAGAAGGTGAAAACCTTACCGCTGCCGCGAAAACAACCGGAATCGGAATCCTGGAATTGTCAACCGTTTTCGACAATCTTCGGCCGGATATCGTTGTTACGGTTGCGGATCGATTTGAAACCATGGCGACTGCGATTTCCGCTTCGTATATGAATATTCCTTTGGCACATATTCAAGGTGGCGAAGTAACCGGTAATATTGATGAAAAAGTAAGACATGCCATTACCAAATTGGCTGATTACCATTTTGTAGCTTCTGAAAACGCCAAACAAAGAGTCATTCAATTGGGTGAAAATGAAGCTATGGTTTTCAATACCGGCTGTCCTTCGATTGACATTGCGCAGGAAGTTGCTAAAAATAATGCGTTGACCTTCAATCCTTATGAAAAATACGGTGGCGTTGGTTCGCAACCCGATTTGAGTAACGGTTACATTGTGGTAATGCAACATCCGGTAACCAACGAATACCAAGATTCTCGAAAACACATTGAAGCAACTTTGAGAGCCATTCAAAAAATAAACAAGCCAACGCTTTGGTTTTGGCCTAATGTGGATGCCGGAGCCGATGGCACTTCTACCGGAATTCGTTCCTTCCGGGAAAAAGACAAGATGGAAAACGTTCATTTTTTCAAAAATATGGAAGGCGATGATTTCCTGAATTTATTGCATTCTTCGCTTTGTTTGATTGGCAACTCCAGTGTTGGCATTCGCGAATGCGCTTATCTCGGCGTTCCGACAGTCAATATCGGTTCGCGTCAAAATCGCCGTGACCGCGGAGAGAATGTAGTTGATGTGACTTATGATGAAAACGAAATTGTAACCGCAGTAGAAACTATTTTGAAAAACCAACAAAGAACCAAATCAGCGGTTTATGGCGGTGGTGATGCCGGAACACAAATTGCGCAGTTGCTCAAAGATTTGCCTTTACAGTTTCATAAAACCATCACTTATTAATGAAAGTATTGGTCATCATACCGGCGCGTGGCGGTTCGAAAGGCGTTCCCAAAAAGAACATCAAAATATTGGGTGACAAACCCTTGATTGCACATGCGATTGATTGTGCCAAAGCTTCTCGTAAAACCACAAGAATAGTAGTTTCTACCGATTCAGCCGAAATAGCGGAAGTGTCGAAACAATTTGGCAGTGAAGTAATTTTTAGACTGGAAGATTTGGCGACCGATACCAGTAATGTGGTTACGGCAGTAGCACATGTTTATCAGGAATTAAAAGAAGATTTTGATATTATTGTTTTGCTGCAACCAACATCTCCATTGAGAACCGGAGCCGATTTGGATAATATCATTGCTTTGTTTGAAAAAGATAAAAAGACCAACAGTGTAATCAGTGTGATTCCGATGGATGATATGCATCCGGCAAGAATGTATAATTTAAGTTCCAATGATGAACTGATTCCGTTACTACAAGATTTAGAAACGGCGAGAAGACAGGATTTAGAACCGGTTTATTATAGAAATGGTTGCTTTTATGCGGTAAGAACTACTGCTTTTTTGGAGCATAACTCATTCATGGTAACCGATAAGAAAGCTTATGTGATGAATGCTGATTGGTTGGCCAACATTGACACGCCAAGGGATTTTAAAATAGCCGAAATACTTTACCAAGACTGGAAAAATGAAAATTCTAATCACTGAATCGGGCGATTTTAGTCCAAAAGCTATAGCTGAACTTCAAAAACATTTTGAGGTGATTCCGCATGATTTTACTTCGTTGGAGGAATTGACGGCAAGTATTGCTGATGTTGACGTTTTGTTTGTCCGACTCCGATTCAAGCTAACCCAAGAAATCCTCGAAAAAGCACCCAAACTCCAATACATTTTAACAGCCACAACCGGTTTAGATCATATTGATGTTGACTATTTTGAAAGCCGAGGCGGAACAGTCATTTCGTTAAAAGGGGAAGTTGATTTTTTGGGTTCGATTCCTTCAACTGCCGAACACACTTGGGCTTTGTTACTGGCTTTGCTCAAAAAAATCCCAACTGCTTTTGTAGACGTAAAAGAAGGAAATTGGAACCGCGATCACTTTAAAGGCAACAATCTTCGCGGAAAAAAAATCGGGATTTTAGGATTGGGCAGAGTTGGGAAACAAGTGGCTCATTTTGCCGAAGCTTTTGGGTTGGAGATTGGTTATTTTGATGTGGCTTCGCAAACCAATAATTACAAGAGCTTTTCAAGTCCGGAAGCACTGTTTTCCTGGGCAAATATCATTAGTATTCACATCCCATACAATATCGAAAATGAAAATTTTGTAAGCGAAAATTTATTACAACACTGTACTTCAAATACCGTTTTACTCAATACTTCTCGAGGCAATGTTTGGGATGAAAAGGCAGTGGCTAATTTACTTAAGCAAGGGAAAATAAAGGGTATTGCTACCGATGTTTTGCAGGACGAATTCAATAAAAAGCAATTGAAAAAAAATCCTTTGATAGATCTCGCAACCGAAGAATACAATATTATCATTACACCGCATATAGCCGGCGCAACTTATGAATCCATGGCGATGACAGAAGAATTTATAGTGTCTCAATTTTTAAAAACAACGACTTTATAAGATGTGTGGAATTGCCGGAATCATTGGTCAACAAGCCAATCAGAATAATATTTTAAAAATGCTTGAAGCCCAAAAGCATCGAGGTCCTGATTTTACAGCTGATTGGGTAATCGAAAATAAAGTGGCTTTTGGTCACAACCGTTTGAGTATTATCGATTTATCTGAAGGCGCCAACCAACCTTTTTTTAGTGATTGCGGGAATTATGTCTTAGTTTTTAATGGCGAAATTTACAATTATTTGGAGCTTCGGAAAACACTCCAATCCAAGTACACTTTCAAAACACAATCTGATACCGAAGTTTTGCTCAACGCTTACCGCGAATGGGGTGACAATTGTTTGGACCAATGCAACGGTATGTTTGCTTTCGCGATTTGGAATATTAAAGAACAAACTTTATTTGCAGCGCGAGATCGATTTGGCGTCAAGCCTTTCTATTATTTTTTTGACCAAAATAACTTCTATTTTGCTTCAGAAATTAATACTTTTTTTGCTGCCGGAATCAATAAAAAACCGAATGATAAGGTTTGGTTGAACTTCTTTTCCGAAGGCAGTTACGGTTTGCCTAATGAAACTTTTTGGACCGACATTCAGCAACTCGAAGCCGGACATTTATTGACTTTGCAGTACAATCAGTTACAAATCAAGAAATGGTATCACTTTGAAGAACGCATAGTCCAACTGCAAAATCAGTTTCATCAAAACGAAGAAGAATACATCACTAATTTGCTGCTAAAAGCTATTAATTTCCGATTCAGAGCTGATGTTCCTATCGGTTTTAATTTGAGTGGCGGTTTGGATTCGAGTACGTTATTGGCACTGATTGACCAACAAGATATTGACAAATCAACGATTGAAGCCTTTACTTTTATCACTAATGACGAGCGTTATGACGAATTGCCTTGGGTAAAATCGATGTTGGAAAGTCGGCCTTATCATTTGAATATTTGTCAGTTATCTTCCAAAGAAATTCCGGATTTGGCATTGAAAATTGCCCAACACCAAGCCGAACCTTATGGTGGTATTCCGACGATTGCTTATTCCAATATTTTTAAAACAGCCAGTCAAAAAGGCGTGAAAGTTTTGCTTGATGGTCAAGGTTCTGATGAAGCTTGGGCAGGTTATGATTACTATATTTCCAATTCGCAAAACATAGTGCAAGGCGTGACCAAATCACCTTTTAGAGCCGGCGTTTTGGATGGTGATTTTGGCAAAAATTATATAAAAACCAATTACCCGAAACCTTTTGAAGACAATTTACTGAACTTACAATATCGCGATTTGTTTTGTACCAAGATTCCAAGAGCGTTGCGTTTTAACGATCGCATTTCGATGATGTACGGCACCGAATTGCGCGAACCTTTTTTGGATTATGAATTGGTGGAATATGTATTTAGTCGACCGACCGACTTTAAAATCAAAGACGGTATTCAAAAATGGATGTTGCGTAAAATAGCCGAAAAGTTTTTGCAAAAAGATTTGGTTTTGGCACCAAAAAGACCTTTGCAAACACCACAAAGAGAATGGCTTTCGGAGGATTTGAGAGATTGGGTTTCAGCCGAAGTTGAACAATTAAAAAACAACCAATGGTTTGACAAAAAATCGTTACAGTCAGCATTAGATAACTTTTTCAAAGGCGATAACCAAAGCAGTTTTCACATTTGGCAATGGATTAATGCCGCTCAAATTTTAAAGCGATAGCCTATGTTGTTTAACTCGCTATCTTATCTTTACTTTTTACCCATAGTTTTTATTCTCTATTGGTCGGTTAATAACAAAAGTTTAAAGCTTCAGAATATTATCCTGCTTATTGCAAGTTATTATTTTTATGCTTGTTGGGATTGGCGGTTTTTGTTTTTGCTTGTTTTTTCCACCGGATTGGATTATTTCACCGGATTGAAAATGCATCATGCACAAAATAAGTCGCTTAAAAAGTTTTGGTTTTGGTTGAGTATAATAATTAACCTTGGTTTTTTAGGGGTTTTTAAGTATTACAATTTCTTTATCCAATCCTTTGAAGATTTGCTTTCCGGTTTTGGGGTACAATCGCATTTTTGGACTTTACAAATCATTTTACCGGTTGGAATTTCGTTTTATACTTTTCATGGTTTGTCATATGTGATTGACATTTATAACGACAGAATTAAACCTGAAAAAGATATTGTTGATTATTCCTTATTTGTTAGTTTTTTTCCGCTGTTGGTGGCCGGACCAATTGAACGAGCGACACATCTTTTGCCTCAAATTAAAAAGAAAAGATATTTTGATTACCACCAAGCGATGGATGGTTTTTATCAAATTTTATGGGGTTTATTTAAGAAAATAGTCATTGCCGATACTTGTGCCGTTTATGCGAATGCTATCTTTGATAACCATGAAAACATGAATTCGCTAACGTTGGTTATTGGCGCGATTTATTTCTCTTTCCAGATTTATGGCGATTTTAGTGGTTATTCTGATATAGCACTTGGCACATCAAAACTGTTAGGCATTAATTTGTTGCGCAATTTCAATTTTCCTTATTTTTCAAGAGACATTGCCGAGTTTTGGAGAAGATGGCATATTTCATTGTCGTCTTGGTTTCGGGATTATTTATACATTCCGTTAGGTGGAAGTAAAGGCGGTCTTCAATCTAAAATTAGAAATACGTTTATTATTTTCTTGGTTAGTGGTTTTTGGCATGGCGCCAATTGGACTTTTATCCTTTGGGGTTTGCTTAACGCCATTTATTTTTTACCCTTATTGCTTACGAACAAAAACAGAGCTCATATTGACATTGTGGCCAAAGGGAAATTATGGCCAACTGTTAGTGAGTTTGTTAGCATTACTCTGACTTTTTGTTTGACTACTTTGGCTTGGATATTTTTCAGATCAGCAACGGTTGGACAGGCTTTTAGTTATATCAAAAATATTTTTTCCTTCAATTTCAATGGCGGTATTCAGTATTTATCTATCGACAGGTATTCGGTGGAATTGATTTTGTTGCTTTTGGTTTTTTTGGTCTTCGAATGGTTTTCTCGTGAGCATGAACATCCTTTTTTCGGCAAAGGCAAAAACTTTTGGGCTTTATTTGTCATATCAATGATTATAGCTTTAGGCACTTATTCTGAATTTAGTGAATTTATATATTTTCAATTCTAGATGAAGAAATTTATTTTACATATAACCGCTTTTTTTATAGCAACATTGGTTTTGATGTATTTGCTGGATTTTGGTTTTACAAAGGTTTATCAAACGGCCAAACCTCGTACAAGAGTGCAACATTTTAGAACCCAAAAAGATCAAAAAATCGACTATATTTTTATTGGTTCATCAAGGGTTCAAAACGGGATTGTTCCCTCGGTAATCGAAGAGCGAACCCATAAGAATGTTATAAACCTTGGTTTTCAGGCGGCCAAGCTTCATGATATTTATACGATTTTAAAATTGGTGCAATATTATAACATCAAGAGTGAGAAGATTTTTATTCAGGTAGATTATATTTACAATAGCAGTGATGTTTCACCTATTTTTCGTCCGGAAGTTATACCGTTTATTCATGAAAATAGTATTTATAATGATCACCTAAAATATGATTCAATTAATTACCACAAGTACAATGCGATTCCTTTTTTTAGGTATGCTCGAAATGATTTGAAAATAGGCATTAGAGAAGTTATTCTTAATTTAGCGCAAAAGCAGACCAACGTAATGAAGGATAAAGGTTATTCACCACCGCTTGCTAAGTCAGAAGGACACCAGTTTTCATTGCCTAAACAAATAAATGAAAAGAGCGATTATATTGACAGCATTAGGCAGTTTAGTAAAAAGCATAAGATGAATGTAGTTTTTTATTGTGCGCCTTTTTGCCATCATACCAAAAACCTTGATTATGTTGCTAAACTACAATCTAAAATACCGGAATTACATGATTTTTCTGTGATAATAAAAGAGGATAGCTTGTTTCACAATGCGAATCATTTGAACGACAAAGGAGCGAGAATTTTTACTGCTATTTTTGTCGATAAGGTTTTGAATAATAAAAAATAAAATGCAAAAAATCACACAACTCTATAGGTTAAATTGGGCCAATCGTCTATTGGTTTTGCAATATTTGTTCAAGCGAGTTGTGCATTTTAAAACCACTGAAAGCGAAAGACGAATCAATGAATACTATTTTCATCTGATTCGTTTTAATGGGTTTTTAAAACAAGACAATCCTAAAGATTTTGTAGCCTATTATCCTAATTTTAAAGCAACTATAAAAATCAGAAAGCGCCCGTCGAGCGATATGGATGTCTTTAGTCAAGTTTATAATTATGAGGAATATAAGCCTGTAGTTGAAGTTTTTAAAAAACATTTTCCGGATTCAACGCAATTGAATTTTATGGATGCCGGAAGCAACATTGGCTTGACTTCAGTATATTTCTCCAAGTTTTTTCCGGGGTCGAATTTTATCACCATTGAACCTGATACGTCTAATTTTGAGTCAATGTCTTATAATCTTGCTGCTAATGGAATTGAAGCAACTCATAAAGTAAAAGGCGGTGTTTGGAGTACGAATGCTAATTTGAAAATCGTAAGCGATTTTCGAGATCAAAACGATTGGTCTTTTCGGGTTGAAGAAGCTACCGAAGCAACAGATTTAAAAGCTTTTTCAGTCAATTATTTGATGGAGAAAAATAACTTTCAATATATTGATATTCTCAAAATGGATATCGAAGGTTCTGAAAAAGAAGTGCTGACTTCACCCAAAGCTGATGTGTCTTATTTATCAAAAACTAAATGTGTTGCCATCGAAATTCACGACGAGTTTGACTGCCGAGAAGCGATTTATACAGTCTTGAAAAAGTATAATTTTGAGTATTTCAATTCGGGTGAGTTGACTATCGGAATTAATCTTAATTTGACAAAAACTACTACAAATTGAGTGTTATTGGAAACTATAGATGGAAGTTGGTTTAATTAACCTCTTATTTCCTTTTATATTAAGTCTAAAATAGAGATATTTGAGACTTCAATAGAAACTAGGAATGCAAAACAAAAAAATATTTATACTTCTTCCGGATGGCGTTGGTTTGAGAAATTTTTCATTTACAAATTTTCACAAAATAGGTATACACAAAGGGTTTGATGTCATATTTTGGAACAATACACCTTTTGATTTAACTACATTGGGAATTAATGAAATAAAGATTAAAAATGCAAAGTCGCATCCAATGACCGATTTGCTGAAAAATGCTCAAATTCAGATTGAGTTGAATTTGAACATTAAAAGATCTAAGGATACTGTTTATGATTATTATCGATTCCCATTTTCGTATGCTAACTTGAAGTCGGCTTTGAAAAGCAGTTACAAAAAAGGATTGGTTTTTTGGAACAATTCAAACAAGGGATTGGAAAGAGTTCGCAAAAGAATTGTAGAAAATGAGCGTAAAACGAAGCTTTATTTTGATAGTCTAGAAACGTTACAAAAAGAAAAACCCGATTTTATATTTTGTACCAATCAAAGAACTATGTTGGCCGTTGCGCCAATATTAGCAGCTCAAGATTTGGGAATTCCAACAGCCACTTTTATTTTTTCATGGGATAATTTACCCAAAGCTACTAAAATTGTAGAAACCGATTTTTATTTTGTTTGGAGCGATCATATGAAAGCAGAATTGTTATTTTATTATGCTCACATCAAAGAATTCCAAATTAGGGTTACCGGTACGCCACAATTTGAAACCCATACCAAAAAGGAAATGTTAGTTTCTCGAGAAGATTTTTTTAAAGAATACAATTTGGATTTAAACAAAAAATACATTTGTTTTTCCGGAGACGATATCACTACATCGCCCAATGATCCGCAATATTTGGCAGATACTGCTGAAGCCATAATTAAGCTCAATGAAAAAGGGCATCATTTGGGTATTGTTTTTAGAAGATGTCCTGTAGATTTTTCCAACAGATTTGAGGCTATTATGTCAAAATATAGTGATGTAATTACCAGTATTTTACCAAAATGGGAGAAAAAAGGCGAAGCTTGGAATGATATTTTGCCTACAAAGGAAGATTTGATATTGCAAATGAATACTATTTATCACACGGAATTTGTAATCAATTTGGGTTCATCAATGGTTTTTGATTATGTTTCTTTTGACAAGCCTTGTGCCTACATAAATTATAATGTACCTAATAGTCATTTTCCAAATTGGTCGGTGAGTAATATTTATAAATTTATACACTTCAGGTCGATGCCAAGTAAAGATTCAGTCTTTTGGATTAACCATCCGAATGAAATAGAGTCTTGTATTGAAAAAGTCATTACCAATGAAGGAAAAGAGATAATTGTCAACGCCAAAAAATGGTTCGAAAAAATCAACCAACATCCACCGGAATTAGCCTCAGAGCGAATTTGGACCGCCATTGAAGAAATCATCAAGTAAATGGGAAAAGAAATACTCTTATCTGATTACAATCGTTACGGATTTCCAAAGATATCCTTGAGCGTGTTATTGAATGTTTTTATCTTGAGACCTATTCCGGGTTTGAAATTCATGACCATTTTCCGTTTGGTGCAACATTATCGCAGAAGAAACAGGTTATTGTTCTATTTTTATTTCCTTTGGTACAGACGATTAAGGGTAAAATATGGTTTTGATATTTCTTATAGAACGCAAATCGGAAAAGGGTTTTATATTGGCCACTTCGGAGGAATCGTAATTCATGGCGATAGTATTATTGGTGACAATTGTAATATTTCGCAAGGCATTACCATCGGTGTTAGTAATTATGGAAAAAAAATGGGCGTGCCAACCATTGGTAACGAAGTTTTTATTGGGCCAAATGCCGGAATTTTTGGCAACATAACTATTGGTGATAAAGTTACTATTGGTGCCAATTCAGTAGTAACTGATTCTATTCTTGCTCATAAAACGGTTTTGCCGGCAGCTTCCATCGTTATCAATAAAGATTTATCTGAATTTTATATTCAAAATAAAGCCAATTAATTTATTTAAAAAATATTCTCTCATGTCATACCAATCATTATTGCCATTGTTGCAGAAAACCGGCAGTACTTTAACGCCCGAAAAGTTTCAGGAGCGAATCAATATAGTATTTCATGATTTTGAAGCCAGTCATTACGACGCCATGCATACTGATATGTGGGGAAGTTTGCAAGAACAAATTAATTTATTGGTTGCCGATTTATTTACTCATGAAAATATAGAAAATAACGAACTTAGTTTACTCGACATTGGTTGCGGAACGGGTTTGAGTACTCAAATTTTACTCAATTCAAAACTTGG
This sequence comes from Flavobacterium sp., assembly GCF_046293665.1. Taxonomy (GTDB): domain Bacteria; phylum Bacteroidota; class Bacteroidia; order Flavobacteriales; family Flavobacteriaceae; genus Flavobacterium. The sequence goes on along the minus strand of NZ_JBKBOL010000006.1, from coordinate 138,941 downwards.
TCAACACATCAACCAGGTTACATTACTCGATACTTCGCCTAACATGTTGAAACAAGCGGAGCTAAAGGCGAAAAATTGGGGTAAAAAATTCAAAACGGTCAATGCTTATTTGGCTGACATTAATGAGAAGTTTGACATCATCATTATCAGTTCGGTTTTACATCATATTCCCGATTTAGAAGCTTTTTTGAATCAAGTTGATACTGCGCTAAATTCTGGTGGAATCCTAATTCATCTCCAAGATCCAAACGGCGATTATATCAATTCGGCGGAATATTTGCAGCGCAAAAATGAATACGAAAAGCAACTCGAGGCTTTACCCAAAAATAAAAAAATAAGCGATTTTGTTCCGAAACCATGGCTCAAATCAATCAAACGATTGTTAAATCGAAAAGATTATATCGATTTAATCAACGACCAATTATTGGCTGAAAAAACCATTAAAAGAAGAATGACAGCTGATGAAATTTGGAGTGTAACCGATATTCATGTAGAAACCAAATCGGACTCGATGAACAAAGGAATTTCGTTGCAGTTTTTGAAAAAGGAATTGCAAAATTTTGAGTTAATCAAAATGCGTTCTTATGGTTTTTACGGATTTTTGAAAAGCGATTTAACCGAAAGTTACCAAGAAAAAGAAGCCCAATGCATAGCCGAAAATCAAATCAACGGCCGTAACCTATCTTGTATTTGGATTAAAAAATAAGATAATGAAAATAGCCTTTCTCACTTCAGAATATCCGCATCCCAAAGCTCGTTTTGCTGCCGGGATTGGCACCAGCATTATGAATCTGAGCAAGGGCATTGTAGAACAAGGACATGAAGTGGTTATTATTTTACATGGTCAAGACAAAGACGAATCTTTTAATGACGACGGCATTACTTTTCATAAAATAAAAAACATCAAAATAAAAGGACTTTCCAGGATTTTAACCCAAAAAAAGATCCAAAGAAAAATTAATGAATTGGTAGATAAAGGCGAAATCGATTTGGTTGAAATTCCTGATTGGATTGGCTTTAGCTCTACCATGCGTTTGAAATGTCCTTTGGTTATTAAACTTCACGGATCTGACACTTATTTTTGTCATCTTGACCAACGTCCGGTAAAGTTTCTGAACAAGTTAAGAGAAAAATTAGCCCTTAAAAGAGCTAATGCTTGGCTATCCGTGAGTCAGTTTACTGCAACCATTACGAAGCAAATATTCGACTTAAAAAACGATTTTACAGTAATTCCGAATTGTATTGACCTTCAAAAATTCTCCATTGATGACACTCAAAATGAGTCACAGCATAATACCATTTTATACTTTGGCACCTTAATTCGAAAGAAAGGATTGCTCGAATTGCCGCTGATTTTTAATGAAGTTTACAAGCATAATAGCAACGCAAAATTAATTCTTATCGGTCACGATGCTTCGGATGTTATTACCGGAAACACTTCGACTTGGCAAATGATGCAAAAATTATTTGACGAGCAAGCTTTTCAAAATGTCAGCTATTTAGGCAGTGTGACTTATGATCAAATTAAAGCGCATATTAATGCTTCAACGGTTTGTGTTTTCCCTACATTCGCAGAAGCTTTGCCGGTTTCGTGGATTGAAGCTATGGCGATGCAAAAAGCAATAGTGGCTTCTAATATTGGCTGGGCAACTGAGCTAATTGATGATAATGTCAATGGGTTTTTAGTACATCCCAAAGACCACAGCCCATTTGCGCAAAGAATAATAACATTGTTAGAAAATGAAAGTTTAAGAAAGCAATTTGGCAGTAATGCCAGAGCAAAAGTAGTCCAGCAGTTCAGCATTGAAGTAGTGGCAAAGCAAAGTATTGATTTTTATAAGACCGTTTTATGTTAGAACTTAAGGAATATATTACCCAAAAAGGAGAAGTAATTCTTTATATTGGTTCACCAAATTTCAATATGCTTGAGGAATTAGCAGATGGATTTGGAGATGTTTGGCACAGTTCTTTTGAACAAGGTTATAAAAATGCGTTTATGGATTTGGCCTATCAAACCGCTACTTTTTTTTGGTATATTAAAGATTTTGATGGTCTTAATCAAAGCATTAGTTGGAGGATAAATCCGAATCATTTTGCTGTTAGAAAAACCGTTTGGGAAACCTTAAACGGATTTGATTTTGAGTACAGCAACCCATTTTTGCAGGCTTTTGATTTTGGATTTAACGCATTGCGATTGCATGGTGCCGTTCCGCTTTATTGTAAAGGATTGTTTACTGTTGACACAAAGGAAAAAATAACCATATCTGTCAAAGATCGCTATACTTTTTTTGTCAAGAATTTCAAAAAAGCACATGCTTTTTATATGTTGTACCGCAAAGGAATTTGGAATATTGTTGAATGGAATGCTTTTTTATATGCCCTTAAAAAGTTTGAGAAAAGGAACAAATCAGTTCTTGTAAAGCCAAGAACGCTTGAGCCTTTACAAGGAAATCCATCAGTGAGTTATATTATTCCAACGATGATGCGTCAAGATTTCACTCTCCATTTATTGGAAGATTTAAAAAACCAAACCTACCAACCTTCCCAAGTAGTAGTGGTTGATGCTACTCCAAGTGACCAAAGGGAAGAAGCTTTATACAATCCTTCAAATTATCCTTTTGAATTGGTTGTAAAATGGCAACAAACCAAAGGAAGTTGTCGTGCAAGAAATGAAGCAATTGAACTTTGTACCGGAGAGTATATTGTTTTTGGGGATGATGATATTAGAATTCCTGAAGATTATATTGAAAACCATATTCGTTTTCTACAAACTTATAACGCCAATGCTTGTAATGGTCTTGATGTTAGAGCAGATCATCAACAACAAAATCTAACTGATTTAAAAATGAAGTTAGACCGTTTAGGAAATAAAAGATATTTGGGCGGAGCTGCGCCACATTTTAATAATGCCAATAATTGTGTGAAAAGAGAATTTGTCAACCAATTGATTGGCAACGATGTTAATTTTGACGGTGGTTATGGTGAAGACAATGATTTCGGTCTTTCTTTAGTTAGCATCGGAGTGGTGGTTTTGCAAAATCCGTATGCCACTAACTTGCATTTGAAGCCACCGGTTGGTGGTTACCGTTTTTGGGGAAACCAAGCCAAAATACTTGGTAAGAAACGAAAAACACAACCATGGGAATTGAACCATCTGGTTAAATGGATTAGACCGGTCCCTAGTCCAACTATAATGTATTATTTTTATAAACATTTTGGAAAAGATTTAGTCAATGAATATCGTCATAAATATTTTTTCACTTATTTGTTTAAAGGGTCAAAATTAGGATTGCCACTGCGATTAATCAAATTGCCTTTCAGACATTTACAATTCAATAAATCAATTTTTTATGCCAAAAATTTAATGGCCATAGGGAAAAGAACGAAGTAGGATGAATTTTACGCTGATTATTTGTACCTATATGCGACCCAATCCTTTGCTGAAACTACTCGAATCAGTGAAGCAACAGTCCGTTTATCCTAATGAAATTTTGATAATCGATGGGTCCACCAATAGAGAAACTGAACTGGTTTTAGAACAAAATTCCTTTCCAAATCTCCATTATTTTTTGGTAACCCCAAAAGACAGAGGTTTGACTAAGCAACGAAATTTTGGTATTTCTAAAACAGCTGATAATTCAGGGATTATTTGCTTTTTAGATGATGATACGATTTTAGAACCCAATTATTTTGAAGAATTGCTAAAAACTTATACAATTTACCCGGAAGCTTTGGGCGTTGGCGGTTATATTACCAACGAAGTTGAATGGCAAAAAACGACAACAGATTATAAACCCTCAATAAACGAGTTTTTTTATGATGGCTGGAAAAGAAAAGACGGAAGTCGATTTGTGATGCGAAAAAAACTAGGATTAGATGCGGATACCCAACCGGGTTTTTTACCCGAGTTTTCGAATGGTAGAAGTATTGGTTTTTTGCCGCCTTCGGGAAAGATATATCAAGTAGAGCAATTGATGGGTGGCGTTTCTTCGTTTAGAAAATCAGTTTTTGAATCGTTTAAATTTTCAACTTATTTTGAAGGTTACGGTTTGTATGAAGATGCCGATTTTACCCTTAGACTTTCCAAAACCGGAAAATTATTTGTCAATACCAATGCCCGTTTAGCTCATTATCACGATGAGTCGGGTCGCCCTAATAAATACCATTATGGCAAAATGGTTGTTAGAAATGGCTGGTATGTATGGCGTGTAAAATTCCCCAACCCTTCGATTACAGCAAAAGTAAAATGGAATGCCATAGTCTTGTTGTTGATATTCATTAGATTTAGCAATATCTTTACCACAAATAAACGTCAAGAATCTTTTACCGAATTTTTAGGTAGAGTAATAGGCTGGTTTAGTTTGTTTTTCAATCAACCTAAAATAGAATCTTAAAAATGACCTTTTGTATCATCACACATGTGGCGCACGGCAAACAAAGTGGAGAATATTTTGCCTATTCGCCCTATGTGAGAGAGATGAACATTTGGTCAAAATATGCCGATAAAATAATCTTAGTTGCCCCTTTACATCTATCCCAAAAAACAGCCATTGAGGCTTCATATGATCATCAAGATATCGATTTTAGGAAAGTCTCTTCATTTCATTTTCTAACATTAAAATCAACTTTTACGACTTTATTGACGCTGCCAAAAGTTGTCTCCCAAATTTATAAAGCCATGCAACAAGCCGATCACATTCACTTGCGTTGCCCCGGAAATATGGGATTACTTGGCTGTATAGTTCAAATGCTTTTTCCAAGCAAATATAAAACGGCCAAATACGCCGGAAATTGGGATTTGAATGCCAAACAACCTTTGAGTTATAGGTTGCAAAAATGGATTCTGAGTAATACTTTGTTGACCCAAAACATGCAAGTTTTGGTTTATGGTGAATGGGAGCGTAGCACTAAAAATATCAAGCCATTTTTCACGGCCAGTTATTTTGAAAAGGACAAAGTTGATAGTAAACCCAGAACATTAAACGGTAAAATTTCTTTTGTTTTTGTGGGAACATTGTCTAGCGGAAAGCAACCTTTGTATGCTATTCAATTGATTGAACAGCTTTTTAAAGATGGATTTGAGGTTCAATTGACACTCTATGGGGAAGGTTTAGAAAGAAAAAGATTAGAAGAATATATTAAAAACCAACATTTAGAATCTGTAATATTCTTAAAAGGCAACCAGCATCAGGAAACCATAAGAAAAGCCTTTTGTGAATCTCATTTTGTGGTTTTGCCTTCTGTGAGCGAGGGATGGCCTAAAGTGATTGCGGAAGGAATGTTTTGGGGTTGTTTACCTATAGCTTCCAAAGTTTCTTGTGTGCCAAATATGTTGGATAACGGCAACAGAGGTCTACTTTTAGACTTGGAGTTACAGAAAGATGTAGCCAAAATAAGGTCGATTTTAGCAGACAACAGTGAGTATGTTCTTAAGGCTCATCAAGCGTTAGAATGGTCCAGACAGTATACTTTGGATGTCTTTGAATCCGAAATCAAAAAGCTTTTGCAATCATGAGAATAGTTCAAATAATTGATTCTTTGGAAATAGGAGGCGCCGAGAAAATGGCGGTGAATTATGCCAATGCACTTTCTAAAAAGGTTGCTTTTTCCGGTTTGGTTGCTACCAGAGCTGAAGGGAATTTGAAGAGTCAGTTAAGCAATTCAGTTTCCTATCTTTTTTTGAAAAAGACTAAAACCGTTGATTTTGCAGCAGCCATTCGATTAAAAAAATATTGTAAAGCACATCAAGTTACTTATTTGCAACCGCACAGCAGTTCCTATTTTATCGCTTTGATGGTGAAAATGATTTATCCTAAAATCAATATTATTTGGCACGATCATAATGGTTTGAGTGAATTTATCAGTGCCCAAAAATCATTGGTACTCAAAATAGCCTCTTTCTTTTTTAAAGGAATTATCGTTGTGAATTACAAGCTGAAAAACTGGGCAGAAAAGGAACTGAATTGTAAAAAAGTGGTTTATTTTCCTAACTTTACCAATGAGGTTTCTGTAGTTAATGTCGAAACCCATTTGAAAGGAATTACCGGTAAACGCATATTGTGTTTGGCCAATTTAAGAGATCAAAAAAATCATTTTTTACTTTTGAAAGTAGCGGAAAGATTGAAAAAAAGCAATCCGGATTGGACATTTCATTTGATTGGAAAAGATTTTGGAGATGACTATTCAAAACAAATTAAGGAATTGATAGTCAGTATGGAATTGACACAAACCGTTTTCGTATACGGTTCTAAAAATGATATAGTTCCAATTATTAACCAGGTAGATATTGCTATTTTAACTTCAAAGTCAGAAGGTTTGCCGGTGGCTTTAATTGAATATGGTTTGTATAGTAAGCCTGTTGTGTCAACTAGTGTTGGCGAAATACCAATGATTATTCAGCATGGTATAAATGGTTTTTTAGTAGGTGTTCAAGAAGTTGATCAATTTGAGGAATGTTTGTCTCAATTAATTAAGGACGAAAAGTTGAGGCAAAGATTAGGTGAAGCACTACATCAAACCATTCTTGAAAATCATTCTGAAGATAGTATTATTGATAAGTACTTGAATTGGATAAAAGCTTTGTAGCCAAATGAAAGATAGGAATTACATACAATTAATTTTATTACACGCCTTAATTGGCTTGTTAATCTATTTCTATCCTTTTGTTTCAAAAATATACGGGATTTCCATTTTAATCTTGGGTTTGATTTATGTCATCAAAAAGAAAAATGCTAACAATGAGGTTTTATTGGTCGCTGGTTATTTGGTAGGAAGCGAAGTTTTTTTGCGAATGACCGGAGGCAACATCCTTTATGAGTTTTCAAAGTATGGGGTAATGATTTTTCTTTTATTAGGAATGTATTACAAAGGCTTTTCCAAAAACAGTATGCCATTTTGGATTTATTTGTTATTGCTCATACCGGGAATTATTGTGGCTACTGAGACACTCAACTTAGAATCTGATCTTCGAACTTCTATCGCTTTTAATATTTCGGGACCGGCTTGTTTAGGAGTTGCCTCAATTTATACCTATAACAGAAGGATTTCATTTGAACAAGTTAACAATATTTTATTAGCCATCGGATTGCCTATAGTAGCCACGACGACCTATTTGATAACGTACACTCCGGATCTGAAAACAGTTTTGATTAACACAGGTTCTAACATGGCTACTTCAGGAGGATTTGGTCCGAATCAAGTGGCTACGATTCTTGGTTTAGGGATGTTTGTTTTCTTCTCGAGGTTAATTTTAGAGTCAAAATCAAAACTGATTTTGATAGTAAATTTAGTTATCCTTTTTAATATCAGTTACCGTGGATTAGTAACATTTTCTCGTGGAGGAATGATTACCGGGGTTGTGATGATATTGATTCTAATTTTCTTTTTATACATCAATACAAGTGGTTATGGAAAAACAAAACTGAACATTTTTTTAATCCTTTTTTTGTTTGGATTTGCTTTAACTTGGGTTTATACTTCAACGCAAACAGGTGGTTTAATCGATAAAAGATATGCCAATCAAGATGCAACCGGTAAGAAAAAAGAAAGCCAGTTTACAGGTAGAGAGGAAATTTGGGACAGTGAACTTAAAACTTTTATCGACCATCCGGTGTTTGGGGTTGGTGTTGCCAAAGGACTTGAGATTCGAAAAGAACAAACCGGAGGTGATGTAATCGCTTCACACAACGAAATTTCAAGGTCAATGGCAGAACACGGCATGCTTGGGATTATTGCTTTAATGATTGTTTTTTTGACGCCGGTTATTTTATACCTTGACAACAAACAGCATCTTTATTTATTTTGTTTTTTATGTTTTTGGTTGCTGACGATCAATCATGCAGCTATGCGAATTGCCGCACCTGCTTTTGTCTATTCATTATCACTATTAAAAGTACATTTTAATGAAAAACCTACTGTACATAGGAAATAAATTATCTGATCATGGGTATACAGCCACTTCAATAGAAACACTTGGTTCTTTTTTGCAAGGGGAAGGTTTTTCGGTTTATTACGCTTCATCGAAAAGAAATAAACTGTTAAGAATGTTCGAAATGATTTACATGACCTTAAAGTGTGCCAAGAAAGTTGATTATGTAATGATCGATACTTACAGTACAGTTAATTTTTGGTATGCGCTTGTTATTTCACAACTCTGTAGAATTTTAAACGTAAAGTATATCCCAAAACTCCATGGTGGCGATTTGCCCAATAGGATTGAAAAAAGCAAATATTTTTCCAACTTGATTTTTAACAATGCCTATATCAATATTGCGCCATCGTTTTATCTTTATGAGGCTTTTAAAAAAAATGGTTACCATAATTTAAAATACATTCCCAATACCATTGAACTTCAGGCTTATCCACAAAATACAAAAGAGTTTAAGATTCCAAAACTACTATGGGTCCGTTCATTTGCTAATATTTACAATCCTATAATGGCTGTTAAGGTCTTCATAGATTTGAAAAAAAACTATCCGGAAGCTCAACTTTGTATGATTGGTCCTAAAAAAGATGACAGTTATGATCAAACAGTTGAATTTGCCCAAAAAAATAATATAGAAGTAATTTTTACCGGCAAATTATCAAAAGAAGAATGGATTGAAATGTCCAAAGACTATAATGTTTTTATCAATACCACTCATTTTGACAACACACCGGTAAGTGTTATTGAAGCTATGGCACTCGGTTTACCGGTTGTTTCTACTAAGGTTGGTGGGATTCCCTTTTTGTTAAAGCATGAAGTCAATGCTTTATTAATTGACGATAATGATGCGCAAGGAATGGCACAACAGATTAGACGATTGATTGAAGATCGTGATTTGGCAGAAAATATTTCCCAAAATGCAAAAGAAACTGTTGCCGACTTCGATTGGGAAATAGTAAAAAAGCAATGGATAGATTTGCTGAAATAAAAAGTATATTTTACTAACTTGCGACTTCTAAAATATTATGTAACCCTTAACATGAACAAATACAAGGACATACACTTTGAAGTTTCAGAAAGAAAAATTCTTTTAAGACTATTCGATGTCATTTCTGTACTGCTTTCATTATACTTGGTAGGAATAGTTTTTCAATTCGATTATTTTAATATTTCTGCAACCAATTTTTATTGGACTATTGTTTTAGGGATTTACTTGAATTTTATTGGTTCTGTTTTTGAAATGTATAATTTACAAGTTGCGAGTAACCAGTTTCAGGTTATCAAAAGTATTATATTGACTTCCTCGACAACGGTATTATTGTATTTGCTGACACCAATTTACACCCCGGTTTTACCTAGTAATCGAATCCAGATTTTTTTCTTTTTCATTGCTATCTTCCTAGCTTTGTTTACTTGGCGAATGATTTATGTGCGTTTTTTTGCCTCCAATCGATTTCAAAAAAAAGTAATTCTCATTTGTGATCAAGAACAGTTAAAAGAATTGGTGGATGGTTTGGAAAAGGCCGATCCTCATTATCGTGTTCTGGGTTTTGTAAATTCAGACAGTGGCAATTTAAAAAGTGATTTTACAACTAAGATTAAAAATATTGACATCAATGATTTAGAGTCGTTTGTAAAGAAGAATTCTGTGTCGGAAGTTGTTATTGCTTCTCAAAAAACCGACGGGATTACCGTGAAACTTTACAATCAATTGATTCACTTACTCGAAAACGGTTATATTATTAGAGAATATACTCAAGTATATGAAGCCATTACACAAAGAATTCCGGTGCAATATGTTTCGCGTGATTTTTACAGGTATTTCCCTTTCAGCCGAAGCAACCAAAATCATTTGTATTTAAGCATTGTGCGATTTTTAGAAATAGTGATTTCCATCATCGGATTAGCCATAGGAGCATTATTAATTCCTTTGGTATTTGTTGGCAATCTTATAGGCAACAAAGGAAAATTATTTTATACACAAGAAAGAGTTGGAAAGAACGGTCGTGTTTTTAATATTGTAAAGTTCAGAACGATGATTAAAAATGCCGAATCTGAAGGAGCTGTATTTGCTATAACCAATGATTCAAGAGTGACTCCATTTGGAAAAATCATGCGAAAATCAAGGATAGATGAATTCCCTCAATTTTTTAATATTCTAAAAGGCGATATGGCTGTTATTGGTCCAAGACCGGAAAGACCTGTTTTTGTTAGTGAAATTGCCGAAGTCATGCCGTTTTATGAAACACGTCATGTGATAAAACCCGGACTAACGGGTTGGGCACAAGTTAATTATTCTTACGGCGCTACCATTGACGATAGTTTGATCAAACTGCAATACGACTTGTATTACATCAAACACCGAAGTCTGTTCCTGGATTTCAGTATCCTGTTTAAAACCTTAAGTACGGTTTTGTTTTACCGAGGTCAATAATTTAAATGGATTTCTTCCGTCGATTTTCAATAACATGTAAAAAGCCGCCAATATAAAGGGTAACATTATAGGTAAATGCGGTTTGTTTACCATGAAAATGCTATAAACAAATAATAGCGCTATGGAAAGATTACAAATTCTTTTTAATTTCAATTCTTTCAAGAAAGGCAATGTCAAAAATAACGGACTAAACAATAGTGCATTATAATTCCACAACAATTCCTGATGTTGGGAATACAACCCAATTGAACAAAGGATGATTCCTAGTATTCCGCAAACAAAAAGATAGCTTATAAACAACCAGCGCTTATTGATTACTATAAGCAAAACTATGAAAGCAATAATCACATAAATGCTGTTGAAGAAAGAAAATTTTGATTCAATTGTGCTTCCTGTTAACAAAGTTTTCTTGTTCATAACCAATGGTTTTCCATCTACTATGGCTTTATCAAGGCTGTTCATCAATTCTACCGGAAGGAATAACTTCTCTGCTTTGGCATCAGTTTTGGCTCCAAAAACAATATTAATTCCAAGTTTGTACCAAAAGTAATTCTCAAAATAGGGATAAAGTAAAGTTCTATAACTGATGGTCTTGTCATCGACTTTTTGAATTTGGGCTTGACCCAATAAACCATTGATCTTTTCGTTGACCATGGTAGTGCAATTTCGGTCAATAAATTTATAAGTATAATATCTTTCGGAAGTGTAAAGGGAAGCGCTTAATTCGTCGAAAAGCTGTTGTTTTTGGGCTAAAGTCAAGTTGATGGTTTGCTCAATGACTTCTCTTTCATCAATTTGGTATTCTAAAATAAAATCTTCAACCGAAGTCACATTCATAAAATATTGTAAATCTCCTTTGACAAATTTCAAGTAGAAATTTTCAGTTCGGAAATCAAAAGCACCATAATTAAAAACGATGTCTAATCGATTGTCATCATCCTTAATTCTCAAAGCGGTATGCCCAAAAGTGGAATACAATTGCTCGCCTCGGCCACAAGTAAAAATGCTGATTTGCGTATTTTCAGAAAGCTTAGGAGTTTGTGAAAAAGAAGGTAAACTAAAAACGAGTAGTAGTAAAAAAAGTGATTTTTTCAACATAAATTTTTATCTAAAAATACTCAAATCTACTTTAACCGAAAAGATATTGGAATACAAAGCGGCACTTTGGTCACCCAAATCGGTCAAAGCATAATCCACTTGGATACCTTTGTATTTGAAACCTAAGCCAATGTTAGGCTGAAAGTTTACTTTTCTAGAACCGTCAATTTGTTCAACATCTTGGAAATTGCCAACACCTGCGCGAAGAAAAACCAAATCGGTATAGCCAAATTCAAATCCGATGGCCGGATCAATACTAACAACATCGGTTGAAAACACATCATTGGTTCGGGCAAATTGCATGTTTAAATTCACAGCTGCTAGTAATGTGTAATCGTAGTGGAATTCGAATTTTTTAGCGATTCCCAATTGCGCTTTGGGTAAAGTAATCTCGGTACTTTCCGGTAATTCCTGATTTTGTCCTTCAACCGCATCTCTAATTTGCTCGTATTTGTCTTCGTCGATGGCCCAAACGTTGTAAGTCGTAGTAATATCGCGAAGCATTAACCCAAAATGCCAATCGTTTCTGTCGAATTGCAAACCGGCATCAAAACCAAATCCCCAAGAATTGGCAAATTCACCAATTACTCTTCGGATTACTTTGGCATTGATTCCGTAACGAATGTCTTTTAGTATAGATTTTCTAGCGTAGGAAAAGGTTAAACCATAATCGGCGGTCGAGAACAAACTGATTCGGTTGTAATCGATATTGCCTTCGCTGTCGATTAATTGGGTTGTATTTAAGATGTCATCTACACCAAAGCGAATCAAGGAAACGCCCCAAGCGCTTCGATCGTCTATTTTTTTGGCGTAAGCCGCATAATCATATTGGGCAATATTGGCAAAATAACTGGCGTGCATTAAGGAAGCTTCGCTGTCTTCAATTTTCAATAATCCGGCCGGATTCCAGTAACCTGAATTGACATCGCCAGTAAAAGCCGTTACAGCATTTGACATACCTAAAGAAGCAGCATCCACGCCAATATTCATAAACTCATTCGAATATTTTCTAACGGCTTGAGCATGAGTAATTAAGCTAACGAAAAGTAGCAGAATAGCAATCGTTTTTTTCAAGGCAATTTTTCTTTTTACAAATATCACATAAAAATCTTGAATATAAAACGCAGAAGTCTGCAACTTATTGTATTAAATTTGTATTTCTTTAAAAATAACAAACATCAATGATGAATATCAAAGCTCAGATTCCCAACTTCTTTACGATACTTAATTTGTTTTCCGGTTGCGTTGCTTTGGTTTTTGTTTCAAATGCACAATATGAATTGGCTTTTTATTTCGTTTGTTTGGGTATTTTTTTCGACTTTTTTGACGGTTTTTTTGCGAGAAAGTTTGGCGTTGCCGGACCATTGGGCGTGCAACTGGATTCCTTAGCGGATATGGTTACCAGTGGTGTAGTTCCCGGATATGTAATGTTTATGCTTTTACGTGATTATCATGCTTTTGGCATAGAAAGCTATGTTCCTTTTTTAGGTTTTATCATTACATTAGGTGCTTGCTATCGTTTGGCTAAATTTAATATAGACACCAGACAGTCTGATTCCTTTATTGGTTTGCCAACGCCAGCTAATAGTTTGTTTTTTACCAGTTTACCAGTTATAGCCGATTATTTTCATCAGGTTATTGATATGGGGATTTTTTATGATAAATGGGCGTTGTTGATAATGACACTTCTAAGTGCTTACATTATGAACGCCGAAATTCCATTGTTCTCCCTAAAGGTTAAAGATTTTAGTTTTGCTAAATATAAACTGCAGGTTTTCTTTTTGATAATTTCACTTTTGATGCTGATTTTTCTTCAGATATTAGCGGTTCCGTTGATTATTTTGCTTTACGTTTTACTGTCGGTTTTTAATAATATTGTCAATAAAAAAGCTACTGTTTAGAAAGTAGAACCTCGCTTATCTTTCAATCAAAAAAAAGACCGCAAATTCGCAAATTTTTAAAAATGATTAATTAATTTGTGAATTTGCGGTAAAAAAAAAATTATTCTAAAAGCTTCCTAAACGGAAGCTTTTTTATTGATTTCTGGTGACCATATAAACTATAAATCCGAAAAACGAAAAAATAAGTAATAGGTACAAATATGATTTCTTGTGGGCAAAATTCAAAGTGGTACCGTAGTTAGGATTGGGTTTGTCCACCAAAATTCTTTCGTCTTCTTTATTATAATAAAACAAACCCCATTTCCAATGCTTTTTTGAAGTGTCTTTCATAGTGAAAGTCTATTTTCTTTTTTCTTTTAAAAATGCAACTTCTTTTTACGCAACTCAAAGTTTTGTCCGAGATACACTTTTCTCACCATTTCATCAGCAGCCAATTCTTCCGGATTTCCGGCTTTTAAAATACCACCTTCGAACATTAGATAGGTTTTGTCGGTAATGGCTAAAGTTTCTTGAACGTTGTGATCGGTAATTAAGATACCGATGTTTTTGTTTTTTAATTGGGCTACAATTCTTTGAATGTCTTCTACCGCTACCGGATCAACGCCTGCAAAAGGTTCGTCCAATAATATGAATTTCGGATCCGTCGCCAAAGCACGAGCGATTTCGGTACGTCTTCTTTCACCACCCGAAAGTAAATCACCACGATTGGTTCTAATATGTTCTAAACTGAATTCGGCAATCAGACTTTCCATTTTGGCCACTTGTTCTTCTTTGGTCAATTTGGTTAACTGTAGAACGCTCAAAATATTATCTTCAATACTCAATTTTCTGAATACCGAAGCTTCTTGTGCCAAATAACCAATGCCGTTTTGAGCCCGTTTGTACATCGGGAAATCGGTGATGTTCATGTCATCCAAATAGATGTTTCCTGAATTGGGTTTTACCAAGCCAACAATCATGTAAAAAGAAGTCGTTTTTCCGGCACCATTAGGCCCTAAAAGCCCCACAATTTCTCCTTGGTTTACTTCTACAGAGATGCCTTTGACAACGCTTCTGCCTTTGTAGGTTTTGATTAAATTTTCGGCTCTTAATTTCATTAATTTGAAGATTTGATAATTTGGAAATTTGAAAATGCCAAACTATATTACTTTGTGTAATTTATTTTTTGGAAAATTAAGAAAAAATAGATGACTTACAATTGATGTTAACAAATCGTTCGAAAGATAATTTTCAAATTGTTTCATCTTCAAATTTTCAAATCTTCTAAGGCTTCCCAAAACTCGTATGCTCTTCTTAAATGCGGAATTACTATCGTTCCGCCAACTAAAGTGGCAATTCCCATGGCTTCCATCATTTCTTCTTTGGTGATGCCTTCTTTGTAACTGGTTTCCAAATGGTATTTGATGCAGTCATCGCAACGCAATACGGTTGAAGCTACTAATCCTAAAAGCTCTTTGGTTTTTACATCTAAAGCGCCTTCGGCATAAGCATTGGTATCCAAATTGAAAATTCGCTTTACAATTTTGTTATTGTCAGCCAATAACTTTTCGTTCATTTTAGAACGATAGTCGTTAAATTCTTGTACTAAATCAGCCATTTTGTTTTTCTTTTTTTACCACAAATGCGGAAATTAAAATACTCAATTCATATAAAATCAAGATAGGAACAGAAACGATTACTTGACTCGGGATATCCGGTGGTGTAACTATAGCGGAAACGATTAGGATTAGTACGATAGCAGCTCTTCGGTATTTCCTCAAAAATTCAGGAGTTACCAATCCTAATTTGGTTAAAAAATAAATGATAATGGGTAGTTCGAAAACCAATCCACTTACAATTACAGAGGTTTTAATAATACTAATATAAGATTCTACCGTAAATTGATTGATAATTGTGTCGCTTACATTGAAAGTAGCAAAAAAATTAATGGTCAACGGAACTATAATAAAGTAGCCGAAAAGCACTCCAATAAAAAACAGCAACGAGGAAACAATGATAAATAAACCAGCTTTTTTGCGCTCATTTTCATATAAGGCCGGACGAATAAATTTCCATAATTCCCAAAGAATATAAGGGAAGCCCAATATAAATCCTGTGGTTATCAGTATCCATAGATAAATAGAAAACTGACCGCCAACTTCTGTATTTTGTATGATAAAAGAAAATTCAGTGGCACAAGCGTAAGAATCGTCTGCACCAAAGAAACGCGTTACTTCACAAAAGAATTTATAGGTGATGAAGTTCGGATCTTTTGGTCCGAAAATAATTTGATTGAAAATAAAATCATCAATAAAATACGAAGCACAGGCAATGATGATAATCGCAAGTGTACTTCTGACCAACAACCATCTCAATTCCTCCAGATGGTCTAAAAAAGACATTTCTTTAAGCTCTTTTTTTGCCATTATACGATGCCTTCTTTTAAAATATCATGTAAATGTAAAACGCCTTTGTATTCGCCATTATCTACCACAACCAATTGCGTAATAGAGAAATCTTCTAAAATATTCAAGGCATCACTAACCATATCGGTTGACTTTATCATTTTCGGATTCACGGTCATGATGTCTTGGGCGACTAAACCGGAAATGCTCTCCGTTTTGTTCAACATTCTACGGATATCACCATCAGTAATAATTCCGATTACTTTATTATTATCGACCACTGCGGTAACTCCTAAACGTTTTTCGGAAATTTCCACAATAACTGTTTTGATGTTTGAATCGGGTGCAACAATTGGTTTATGAGTAGTATCGAGCATATCGCCAACACGGAGTAATAGTTTTTTACCCAAAGCACCACCGGGATGGTATTTGGCGAAATCTTCGGCAGTAAAGTTTCTCATTTGCATTAAGCAAACCGCAATCGCATCACCCATCACTAATTGTGCAGTTGTACTGTTGGTTGGTGCCAAGTTAATTGGACAAGCTTCACTGTCTACATAAGTATTCAAAACATAATGGGCTTCTTTGCCTAAAAACGAAGTGGTGTTTCCGGTAATGGCTACCAATTTGTTGCCAAAACGTTTCAACAACGGAACCAAAACTTTAATCTCCGGACTATTACCGCTTTTAGAAATACAAATTACGACATCGCCGGGTTGTACCATGCCTAAATCGCCATGAATGGCTTCGGAAGCGTGAAGGAATAAAGAAGGTGTTCCGGTCGAATTTAATGTGGCCACAATTTTTTGAGCAATGATGGCACTTTTGCCAATTCCTGTCACAACTAATCTTCCGGTTGCGTTGTATATGATTTCAACTGTTTTGACAAAATCGTCATTGACAAAATCCACCAGCTTCGCAATGGCTTCACTTTCTGATAATATGGTCTTCTTGGCAGAGGCTAAAATGGTTTCTTTAGGTATCAAAATTGAAATAATATAAAATTTGTATGTATGAAAGAAAGTCGTATCTTTATGTTTGCAAATTTATGTAAAAATACCATTAACACAGAATGAATTTAGACGAAATTGACATCCACAAAGAATTAAAAAAGTATTTTGGTTTTAGCCAATTTAAAGGTTTACAGGAACAAGTCATCAAAAGTATTATTACCAAACATAATACATTCGTTATAATGCCAACCGGTGGTGGAAAATCACTTTGTTACCAATTACCGGCCTTAATACAAAACGGAACAGCAATTGTGGTTTCGCCTCTAATTGCTTTAATGAAAAATCAAGTCGATGCCATCCGAAGTTTGTCTTCTGAAAATGGTATTGCACATGTATTGAATTCGTCACTGACCAAAACCGAGATTAATCAGGTTAAAAAGGATATTACCTCAGGAATTACCAAATTATTATATGTCGCTCCCGAATCTTTGACTAAAGAAGAATATGTAGAATTTTTGCAAAGTGTGCCCATATCATTTGTTGCGATAGATGAAGCCCATTGTATCTCAGAATGGGGACACGATTTCAGACCCGAATACCGCAATCTGAGACATATTATCAAACAATTAGGCGATGTACCTGTAATCGGTTTAACGGCTACGGCTACGCCAAAAGTTCAGGAAGATATTCTGAAAAATTTGGATATGTCTGACGCTACGACGTTTAAAGCGTCTTTCAACCGTCCGAATTTATTTTACGAAGTACGCACCAAAACCAAAAATATCGAAGCGGATATCATTCGTTTTATCAAACAGCACAAAGGCAAATCGGGCATCATTTATTGCTTAAGCCGTAAAAAGGTTGAAGAAAT
Organism: Flavobacterium sp.; assembly: GCF_046293665.1. Taxonomy (GTDB): domain Bacteria; phylum Bacteroidota; class Bacteroidia; order Flavobacteriales; family Flavobacteriaceae; genus Flavobacterium. The sequence goes on along the minus strand of NZ_JBKBOL010000006.1, from coordinate 121,376 downwards.
TGCCGAAGTACTTCAAGTAAACGGAATTTCAGCCGTTCCGTATCACGCCGGTTTGGATGCTAAAACCCGTGCCAAACACCAAGATATGTTCTTAATGGAAGATGTTGATGTGGTTGTAGCAACTATCGCTTTCGGAATGGGAATTGACAAACCTGATGTTCGTTTTGTCATTCACCACGATATTCCGAAATCTTTAGAAAGTTATTACCAAGAAACCGGTCGTGCCGGACGCGATGGAGGAGAAGGTCATTGTTTGGCTTACTACTCGTATAAAGATGTAGAAAAACTGGAAAAATTCATGTCGGGTAAACCGGTAGCGGAACAAGAAATTGGTTTTGCCTTATTACAAGAAGTGGTCGCTTATGCCGAAACTTCGATGTCGCGACGTAAATTCTTGTTGCATTATTTCGGAGAAGAATTCGACAGCGAAACCGGTGAAGGCGCCGATATGGATGACAATGTTCGCAACCCGAAAACCAAAGTCGAAGCCAAAGAACAAGTCAAAATGCTGTTGGAAGTCGTTCGCGATACCAAGTATTTATACAAATCAAAAGAAATTGTGTTTACGCTTATCGGAAGAGTAAATGCGACTATAAAAGCCCATAGAACCGACACCCAAACCTTTTTCGGTTGTGGTTCTAACTTTGATGAACGCTACTGGATGGCGTTGATTCGTCAAGTTTTAGTCGATGGCTTATTGACCAAAGACATTGAAACTTACGGTATTTTAAAAGTTTCCGATAAAGGTCATGAGTTCATTAAAAATCCGGTTTCGTTCATGATGTCGGAAGACCATGAATACAGCGAAAGCGAAGACGAAGCCATAGTAACGGCAGCCAAATCAAGCGGGACAGCCGATGAAGCTTTGATGAGTATGTTGCGTGAATTGCGTAAAAAAGTGGCTAAGAAACTCGGCGTTCCACCATTTGTGGTGTTCCAAGATCCGTCTTTAGAAGATATGGCGTTGAAATACCCAATCACTATTGATGAATTGAGTAATGTGCATGGTGTTGGTGAAGGCAAAGCCAAAAAATACGGAAAAGAGTTTGTTGAACTTATAGAAAGATATGTAGAAGACAACGATATCATTCGTCCGGATGATTTGGTGGTAAAATCTACCGGAGCTAATTCGGCCAATAAATTATACATCATTCAAAATATAGACAGAAAATTATCTTTAGATGATATCGCTAAAGCTAAAGGTTTTACGATGGATAATTTGCTTAAAGAAATGGAGCAAATCGTTTATTCAGGAACCAAATTGAATATCAGCTATTGGATAAACGAAATTTTAGACGAAGAACAACAAGAAGAAATTCATGAGTATTTTATGGATTCTGAATCGGACAAGATTGAAGACGCACTAAAAGAATTCGACGGCGACTATGATATCGAAGAATTGCGTTTGATGCGAATTAAATTTATTAGTGAAGTGGCTAACTAAAGTTTGCAGTCGCAGTCACAGTTTTCAGACAAGTGGATAATAATAAATTAAAAACGGCTACCTTTTGAGTAGCCGTTTTTTTGCAATGAAGTTTAGTTTTTATCTTTTAACCACTTGAAGGGTTTTTGCTTTACCTTCTTGTGTTACTGATACATTGTAAATTCCGGATGGATATCCATTTCCGATTTCAACATTAGATAGCTCGTTATGACTAACGGTTCTATATTCAATTAATCTTCCCACCATGTCATACACTTTGATGTTTACATCTGCGGCATTATTGGTTTGAATATCTAATCTAAAAGTGGAGCTGTAAGGGTTCGGATAAGCCACCACTCTTGATAATAATTGTGAAGTTGGATTGCCTAAATCACACTCTTCAACAGTTTGTACAGTGGCTGTCACTGGAACTCTTGCAGATGAACAAACTTCAGTAATATTCCAATCGAAGAAGAAGTAGTAGCTATAAGTATCAACATCACCATAAGCATATCCTCCAACAATTGATACAGCACCTGTGTTAACCGGGAAAGGACTAGGGAACGGGCTTACGTAAGCCAAAGTATTGTCATAAGAAGCACCATCAGTGATTAGAAGCGTATAATTTTCTCCGGCTTGTAATACATAATTAAGAGCAACGGTTTGTGCTGTATTGGTTGGAGACCATCCTGAAGCTGTATCAGGGGTGAAAATAACATCGGCAGTTCCCGGTACTTGAATTCCATTTTGGAATACTTTAATGGTTATAGGTGCCGCACCGGTTCCACCAGGGTTTTGTTGCGGATAAACTTTAACCGAATTTAAAATAATAGAATTCGATAAATTGAAGGCTAAACCTCTATCTAATGTACCTGAACCGTAGCCGTCATTAGTGTAAGCCATACCTGCTGTACCTGCCGTACTTGATTCTGTTCCGGCATAGTAAGTTGTAGTTGCTGTGATTACAGGTGTTGTAAACGAGTTTCCTGTAGCCAATGCAGTACCACCAACTTGAGACGCATACCATTTCACATCACCTACTGAAGAAGTAGCTGATAAAGTAGCCGTATCGGTTGGTTGACAAATTGTTGCCGGAGTGGTAGTTACAATAGTATTATTTAAGGTAATTTGAATTGGTGTTGAAGCTACTGTAGTTGTGCTGAATGAACAAGTAACATTACAACGATAGTAAGTATTTTCAACCGGAGCAACTGAAGCAGTTGTGTCTGTAGCTCCGTCAATATCTGTATAGTTTGAATCAGTTGTAGAACTTTGCCATTGGTAGGTTATGCCTTCACCAACTACAATATTTTCTAAACTTAAAGTTACCGCTTTACCACCACAAATACTGGTTTCTGTAGATAAGGTATTACCCGGAGTTACAGCAGAACATTCCGCTTGCCTTGCTGTAGAAAAATAACCGTAAAAATCAGCAAAAGGTAATGGATCAGCGTTTGAAGTTAAGATGTTTGGAGTGCCTGCCTCAAAAGTTGCTGTAATCCCAAAGTCATTGTCATAAATTCCCGCAGCTGAAGGTGCTTGAACAATAATGCTAGTCTCAATAGCATTGGCATCGGCTACTTTAATATTGAAATCGATAACAGTACCGGCTGTTTTAGAAACTTCCCATCTGTTCTGACTTAAATAGGCAATATTTGCTGAAGGTGTTCCCGGATTTGTTTCAAAAGCCTCTACTTTTAAATTGGTCCCCGGACTTCCAAAACCTCCAGCAGGAGTTGTAACAGCTACCCAAATCGGCGAATAAGATGATTTTCCAACTGGGAAAAGGAATCTTTCTATGACAAAATCAAATTCACTATTTAAATCTGTAGCATTCTGTCCACCACCAATATCTTTAGCAAAAGGGCCATCTATATAACAAGTTTCCCCAAAATTACCGGTTACAGATGCAGTATACGACATGGCTGGTGCTCCAACAGTTAATACGCTAGTTGCTGAGGTATGAATGATTCCTTCAGTCATTGTCAATCCGACCACCACATTAAAAGGTACCAAGAAAGTTACGCCTTCGGCACTGGTGTTGTTAACTCTAAGTTGGGAAACCGAACCGGTATTGGCAGGTGTATTCAAGATGGTTTCAGTTTGGGCATTAAATGTACCTGAGCCCGAAATGGTTTGTGCTTTATCAGTAGCTACTGAATTGCCATCTATATAATTACCAAAATAGGTGTTGTTGTATAAATTTAACGCTCCGTTATTGATAACATTTCCACCAAAATAAGTATCAACACCTTGACCTTTTACTTTTCCTTGTGTAATGGTAAAATCATTTTGAACATTCATTATTGAACTACCACTAGAATTACTAGAATCTAAATTAACAAAACGGTTGGTAGCGTCTGGAGCATTTACAATTAAGTTGTTTAAGGAAAGTACTCCTTCTCCAGCTCTGAAATTACAATTGAATCCGTTAGTAGTTACAGTACTTTTTTCGATTGATATTCCGTCACCAATTTTTAAAGTGTGATTAGCACCAATTGCATAATGACTACTTGATTGGTATACAAAAGTTGAAGGAGAACTAGAAACATTATAAAAAGTTAAACTTAAAGGTAAAGTCAAACCAGTCTCGGGTAAACTTGGGTTAGTGTTGATAGATCCGTCAAAATTGATGTTAGCGACTGTAGTGCCGAAAGGAATTCCGTCGCCAACTATAACCTGTCCAACCGATACACCGTCAATAGCATCTAAAGTTACACTGGAAGGATACCAACAAAACCATCCCGTACAAGGAACAATGGCTGTAGCTGTGTGAGTGGTTGCTATGCTTGCACTTGAAACCGCAGGGTCAACAATAGTTATTGAACCTCCGGTTAAGTTTAAAGTTGCATTTTCAATTTTGAAGATTGTCTGGTCAGTACTTGTAGCTGCGTCACCATTGTGATTACCATCAACGATAATATCTCCAGCAATTTGGTTGAATGTACTTCCATTGGCGTGTACAACATTTCCGTTTACTACCAGAGAACCTCCGTTTATAGTATAAGTTCCTCCGTTGAAAAAAGTAGCGTTGTTATTTGTGCAACCAATTGTTAAAGTAGAAGACTCACTTACTAAAGTAGCTCCGGCAGAAATATTTATACCAGCTACCGAATTAGTAGCGTTAACTGTTACAGTGTGTCCTGAAAGTAAGGTTACTGTATCTCCACAAGTAGGAATACTATTGCTACTCCAAGTTGAAGTAGTATTCCAATCACCGGTTTGTACTGATGTCACCGGAGTGTCTAATGCGGCATTATAACCTACTTGAAAAGTATTGTCTAAATCGGAATCAGAAAGGTTTTTTCTTGAAGCAAATGGGGTAACGGTTCCCGTTTGGTGGTTGCCAATTGTTGTACCGTCTACTTTAATAATTCTTGAATTACCATTCTTGATTAAATAAGCGTCTTGAACAGAAAAGGCTATAGTATGGTTTCCTAACGGAAAGGCATAGGTAGCATCTTTAGCAATGGTCCATGCACCTTCATAAATGTCGGTTACAGTATAACTCCCATCCGTTACAGAAAACCCGGAAGCTACTCCTGTTTCGTCATAATAGGTTACCGAAAGTTCTCCCGATGTTCCGGAAACATTTGGATCATTCGGTCTCGATATAAATGTTGATCTGCTCTTACCATTAGCACTGATAAATGGGAATAATGTATTGCTATTGTAGTAATCAGTACCCGGCGTTATGGCAATAGGATTGTCATACTGACTATACCATCTTCCAATTGTCCCGCTTAAAAAGCCACTGCCAGAGGCAATAGTCGAACTTGCAGTAGCATAATTTCCAATGGTCATTTTATTGGTGCCTAAGTTAATTCGGGTATTGGTAAGTGATAGTACACTTCTAATTTTGATGTTGTTAAATCCCCAAATTATATTTGGAGTAGCTGTACTTGTGTTATTTACAATCAGTTGATTAATAACAGCTCCGGTATTAGTATTGTCTGTTAAATACAAAGTCCCTCCAAAAGTCCCCAAACCACTCACGGTTTGTACTGTTGAACCGTTCAAATTCAAAGCGCCTTCCGGTAAGTAACTAGCACCAATGGACAAATCAATTCTACCATTGTTGGTGATATTTCCTGCTACTGTAAGCTGTGTTCCTTTGTCATAGCCCCAACCGCCTGCATCATAATAGAAAATTCCATCAAACAAACCACCTGAGTTAACTGTCAAGTTACCGGTTATTATAAAATCAGCTGAGTTAGAACCGCTTTCTAATGTGCCACCTATCGTAGCGTTGTTTACTGTTATCAAATCGTCAAGAAGTACTGTTGTGCCTGCTGCGATGATAATGTTGTCAATAGAAGTTGGCGCAGTTGCTGTTCCCCAAGTTACAGGATCAGTAAAGTTCCCCGATTGTACTGAAGTAAACGTCGCTTGCGATTGTACACTTGTCACAACAAGCAATAGCATCACAACAGAGATAAAACTTTTCTCTTTTGAGATTTTGGTTCGATTGTAATCTCGACTTGAAAGATTCTTAAAAATGTAGTTTAATAACATAATGATATAGGTGGATTAGTTAATTATCCAAATCTAATTACTTATCTCCTATATATTATAGGTTACACTTTCAAAATGGTAGAATTTCTAAAGCTATTTTAACGAATTTTTCCTTTGTTTTATTGGGTTTGTCGATAAAATACATAATGAGTATGTGATCTGTCCTCGAGAATCTGATTACTCATAAATTTCTCCGCGATGAGGCTTCAAAGTATCTCGAACAGCAATCATATTTTCATCCGTAACGACCATAAAGGCAATCGCATGCATCTCATTTATGATTTCAAATCCCGTAATATTGAGTGGCAATTTTTCGATAGTAATGTATTCCTTTAAATGAATTTCATGATGCTCTGCCGTTTTAGCAGAAGCCGGTCCGCGAAAATCCCAAATAAGTTTGATTTGTCTTGACATTTTAGTTTCAATGTAGTTTTTTGCAAAATTACGATAACAATTTTCAAATTCTTACTTTTGCCACTCGAGATCTTTAGGTCGAACCGTTACAAAGTAAAAAAATAGCCCATGCCACAAGAATTACTCATTCAAGTTTCTCCCGAAATAGCAGCCAACGAAAGTTTGCTCTATGAGTATGTAGCAAAATCAGTTAGGGTTTCAACGAAATTGGTTCAGAAAGTAGTAATTCTAAAACGGTCAATCGACGCTCGTCAAAAAGCCATAAAGGTCAATCTTAAAGTTTCGGTTTATCTGATAGATGAAAAATATACGGAACAAAAAATTGAATTACCCGATTATCAAAATATTTCCAATGCGCAAGAAGTAATCATCGTTGGAGCAGGTCCGGCCGGACTTTTCGCAGCCTTGCAATTAATTGAATTGGGCTTAAAGCCAATTGTAATTGAACGAGGAAAAGACGTTCGCGGACGTCGTCGTGATTTGAAAGCGATTAACGTTGACCACATCGTCAATGAAGATTCCAATTATTGTTTTGGCGAAGGTGGAGCAGGAACGTATTCCGATGGAAAATTATACACCCGTTCTAAAAAACGCGGTGATGTCGACAGAATTTTACAATTATTAGTCGGTTTCGGCGCAACACCAGATATTTTAGTCGAAGCACATCCGCATATCGGAACCAATAAATTACCGCAAATTATACAAGACATTCGTGAAAAAATCATCGAGTGCGGCGGACAAGTGTTATTCGAAACCCGTGTAACCGATTTTGTAGTGAAGAATAACGTAATGCAAGGCATCGTGACCCAAAACGGTGATACGATTTCTGCTAGTAAAGTCATTTTGGCCACAGGACATTCCGCTCGAGATATTTTTGAATTACTCGATAGAAAAAAGATTTTCATCGAAGCCAAACCTTTTGCACTAGGCGTTCGTGCTGAACATCCGCAAGAATTAATCGATAAAATCCAATACAGTTGTGACTTCCGTGGCGAACATTTACCACCGGCACCGTATTCGATTGTGAAGCAAGTCAACGGCCGCGGGATGTATTCGTTTTGTATGTGTCCGGGCGGTGTTATTGCACCATGTGCTACCAGTCCGGGAGAAGTAGTTACCAATGGTTGGTCGCCTTCCAAAAGAGACCAAGCTACTGCAAATTCAGGGATTGTAGTCGAATTAAAACTCGAAGATTTCAAACCATTTGCCCAATTCGGAGCCTTGGCCGGAATGGAATTCCAAAAAAGCATCGAGCAAAAAGCATGGCATTTGGCAGGGGAAACCCAAAAAGTACCGGCACAAAGAATGGTTGATTTTACCCAAAATAAAGTATCGGCATCTATTCCCAAAACTTCCTATGTTCCCGGAACAACATCTGTAGAAATGGGACAAGTTTTCCCCGGATTTTTAACTCAAATCATGCGCGAAGGTTTTATCCAATTCGGAAAATCAATGCGAGGTTATATGACCAATGAAGCCATACTTCATGCACCCGAAAGTCGAACATCTTCTCCGGTTAGAATTCCACGTGACAGTGAATCGTTAGAACATCCTCAAATTAAAGGACTTTATCCTTGTGGCGAAGGCGCCGGTTTTGCAGGTGGCATCATTTCAGCCGCTATCGATGGTGAAAAATGTGCTTTGAAAATTGCACTAAGTCTCTCAAAATAAATTATATTTCATTTTTATTTAGAAAAAAGTAGGGTGATGGCATTTTGTGTTGTCTAACCTTTAAACACTAAATTATAAATAAGATGAAAAAGATTAAAATTTTACTATTGCTATTGACCGTTTCGGTTGCGGGTTTCTATTCATGTACTGATAATGATCCGGTAGAAAATGAGATTGTAACTTCAAAAAGTATTTCGCTGAGAGTTACACTGAACGAGATTAAAAAAGCCAACAATATTAACGGAAAAAATGATTTTGCTACCCAAGACCAAGCGTTTTGTTTCAATTTTGTTTTCCCAATTAATCTGTCTTATAACAATGGAACGGTAGTTACGGTTTCTTCTTATGAAGGTTTAATTGCGGTTTTGGCCAGTGAAACCAGTACGTTTTATTTTGAAGGTATTCAGTTTCCTTTCCAAGTACAACAAGAGGGTGCGATTACTACCATTGATGACGAAGCCGAATTTTTCGCTTTGATTTTAGAATGTAATTTCCAAACAGTAAACAATTTTGTTTTTGATTTTACGTGTTATGATATTGTTTATCCGATATCGATTGTCAATGCCAATAATCAAACGGTGGTTATCAACACGCAAGCCGAATTAATACAGCAAATTTCGACGCCAACAGGAACCAGTACGTATCAATTAAATATAGTATTTCCTATTTCACTTGTACAAAATGGTGTGACAATAGTTGTGAATGATTTATACGAATTTTTTGAAATCAATAATGATTGTCCTAGCAGTTCTTGTATTTGTACTGCCGATTACAATCCGGTATGTGTCCAAACTACAACCGGTACTGTAATGTATTCAAACGCTTGTTTTGCGATTTGTGACGGATTTACCCAAGCTGATTTTGTAAGTTGTGATCCAATAATTACGACCAATTTCGGGAATGGTTTAGGTACTTGTTTTACCATGAATTATCCGGTGCAAGTTCAGCATCAAGGTGCTTTAGTGACTGTCAATACTAATGCAGAATTGCTACAGTATTATTTTCCGTCATGGTCAAGTATTCCGGCTTTGGTTTACCCTGTAACGGTAAATTTTAATACTCCTACCGGCTCAATTTCGATGGTGTTTGCCAACCAAACCGCTTTTGATTCCGCTATCATCAGTAATTGTAATTAATGGTAATTTATAAAATTGGGAAAGATTAAAGTTAATTACGACACAACCTTAACAATAAGGTTGTGTCTGTAATTTAAGCTATGAAAGAAGAAAACCAAAATACAAAGCTCTGCTCCGAATCGGTATTCCGTTCGGTATTTGACACTAATTTTAAAGTGTTGCGGAACTTTTTGGTGTATCAATTCAGAGGCGATATAGAAAGCGCTGAAGATGTAGCCCAAAATGCTTTTGTCAAACTTTGGGAAAATTGCGGCATTATCCAACCCGAACAAGCCAAAAGCTTTTTATACACCACAGCGATTAGGCTTTCGCTGAATAAAATAAAGCACCATAAAGTCGTTACTACTTTTGAGATACAATTCAAACCCAAATCATCACACAAAGAATCACCAGAATTTTTGATGGAGGAAACCGAATTGAAAATCCAACTTGAAAAAGCCATAAACGATTTGCCCGAAAAGCAAAGAACCGTATTTTTAATGAACCGTTTCGACAATCAGTCCTACGCTGAAATCGCAGCTTCCTTAGATTTATCGGTAAAAGCAGTAGAAAAAAGAATGCATCAAGCCTTATTGTCCCTAAGAAAAGTAGTGAAAAACGTTTGAAAAATTATAAAATGGAAGAGAGCAACGAAACGTATTTATCCGATTGGTTAGCCCATAAAATCACCGATGAACAATTACAACAATTGGTTTCAGAGGAAGATTTTACGGCATTCCAAAAAATCAAAAACACGCTAAACGGTTTTGAAATCAGCCATTCCGATTTGGAACAAAACTTTAGTGCTATCCAACAAAAGTTAGGGGAGAAAAAACAAACTAAAACTAAAGTCATTCCGCTTTGGCGTTATGCTTCGATTGCTGCTAGTTTGCTTATTCTTTTTGGAGTTTATCATTTTTTTATAGCCCAAAATGAAATCTCAACGGGTTTCGGAAATACCCAAATCATCACTTTAGCCGATAATTCTAAAGTGTCTTTGAACGCCAAATCAACGCTAAAGTATTGTAATACTTTCGAATACAAAAGAACTTTACAACTTGACGGAGAAGCCTTTTTTGAAGTTGAAAAAGGAAGTCCGTTTACCGTAGAAACTTCACTCGGCGATATCCTTGTTTTGGGAACCAAGTTTAACGTGATTGCTTTCCAAGATTTCTTCGAAGTAAAATGTTACGAAGGAAAAGTGCAAGTCACCCAAAAAGGAAAATCAACCATTTTAACCCACGGCGAAAGTATTCGTTTTTACAATGGTATTTTGGAAAATTGGGCTGAGGAATCTTCGGCTAAACCAACTTGGATTTCCGGAGAATCATCTTTTAAAAATGTGCCGATGCGTTATGTAATCGAACAATTTAAAAACCAATATAATGTTGAAGTCGAGTATCCGAATTCTATTGTAAACATAAAATTCACCGGAACCTTTACTCATGAAGCATTATCCATAGCGTTGCAGACGATTTGTTTGCCGTTGCATTTAAAATTTAACGAAGACAGTAGCGGAAAAATTATCATTTTTGAATGAAAAAAATAGCTTTGTTGTGCTTCTTTTTGTGCTGGATGCAAGATTCTTGGTCACAAAAAAAGGAGCCATTTATTTATACCAATGCCAAACTCACCAAAGTGCTTTCTGATCTCGAGAAAGCTTTTGCTGTTAAGTATTCCTATGTCGATTCGGTAGTGTCTTCGCAAAGGATTTCTGTTCCGAAAAAACTTTATTCATTAGCCGAAATCAATACAGAAATCGAAAAACAATCGACTTTAAAAGTCATTCAAATTAACGACCGGTTTTATTCAATTAATCAAGTTGAATCTGATGTCAATTCCGAAAAAATCACCCATTTGGAAGAAGTTATAGTCGAAGAATTTTTGGCGAAAGGCATTCAGAAAACCAACCAACATTACATTATTTATCCACAAAAAGTCCAAACACTTCCCGGAATTACCGATGCTGATATTTTGCAATCGCTACAACAATTACCTGGTGTCAAAAGTCCCAATGAAACCGCTACCGGATTGTACATTCGCGGCGGAACGGCTGATCAAAATTTGATACTGATGGATGGCATTCGGTTGTATCATCCCGGACATTTATTCGGCATGATTTCGAGTATCAATCCCAATGTGGAGCAAAAAGTGAATTATTACAACAAAGCGGTGAATTCTAAATTTGGCGAAAGGGTTTCGGGTATAATCGACATCAAATCCACTAATAAAATTTCGGATAAAACCAAAATCAACGCCGGAATTAATGCTTTGAATGCGGATGTTTATGTTCAAATGCCTTTGGTTAAAGACCAATTGGGTTTGCAACTTTCAGGCAGAAAATCTTATACCGAATGGCTACAATCGCCTACGTTTAACCAACTTGAAAACAAAGTTTTTCAAAACACTAATTTTGAAGATTTTGACCATAATAACCAATTCAAATTTCACGATTATTCGGCCAAATTGAATTTTAAACCCAATGATAAAACTGAAATTTCACTATCAGGCTTAGTCATCAAAAACGATTTGGATTATAGAAATGTCATCAAAACCGATAGTGTTAGTAACCAAAAAATGAACATCGAAAACTACGGTTTTAGTCTGAATTGGACACAGAAATACAGTTCTACATTCATTCAAAAAACTTTGATTTTCTATTCGCTTTACAGTTTTGATTATCTCAAAAAACAAGACTACGACACCAATAAATTTGAAGCATTTAAAAAATTAAATCGCGTAGTAGATTCGGGAGCCGAATTGAATTTTGGGTACCAAATCAATGAAAAATCTGTTCTTGACTTCGGATATCAAGTCTTTGGAAATGACATTTCGCATTTGTTTAACAGTTACAATCAAGACATTGGCGTTGTTTTGAGTTTGAAACATTTGTACAATGTTACTCATGCCGGTTATGTGCAATTCAAACAGGATTTTGGTAGTTGGAATTTGCAACCAGGTTTGCGTTATAATTTTTACAGTCAAATGAAAGCGACGAGTGTCGAACCTCGATTTTTGCTTCAAAAAACAATTTCTGAATCCTTGATTTGGCAAGCTTCTTACGAACGAAGAAGTCAGGTTTTGAGTCAGGTTCGAGAAAATGCCACCAACGATTTGAGTTTGGAAAACTACGTTTGGGTGCTTTCGGATAACAATGAATATCCGATTCAGAAAGTCAATCAGTTCAGTTCGGGCATTATTTTTAAAAAGAACAATTGGCTTTTGGATATCGATGCGTATTATAAAAATATCACCGGAATTACTTCATTTACTTTAGGTTTTTTAGGCCAAAACGGCAATGATATCCAACAAGGAAAAGGCTTCACCAAGGGTGTTGATGTATTGCTTCAAAAAAGTGCAGCTTCTTGGCGCGCTTGGCTCACTTACACATATCAAGATTCTCAAAATCGGTTTTCGACTTTAAACGACGGAAATTATTTTGCATCAAATGCCGATATCAAACACAGTGTTAACATCGCTTTCAATAAAAAATGGGACAACTTTTTGTTTACTACCGGTTGGTTTTGGCACACTGGAAAGCCCTTTAGCACGATTAATGATTCGGGAGCAATTACTTCATACAATTCCGAAAGATTGCCGAATTACCATCGCTTAGATATTTCCGGCAGTTATCAGTTCCAAAATGCCAAAGGCCATACTTTTAAAATCGGACTTTCGGTTTACAATCTGTATAACCGCAATATTCTAATCAGCAAAGAATTGGAACGAAACTACGCCACTGTTTCCGATTTTATCACACCAAGTTATTCGATACAGGAATTTTACTCTTTAGGGATTATGCCGAATGTTTTTTTTAGGGTGAATTTCTAAAAGTTTTCAGTTACAACGATTTAGTTAATTTCTTTCCGACCATTGATGTCGAGCGTTTTACCCAAAATGGTAATTTTATAAAAAATCATTTTTATGAGTGCTATTCCAAATGAATTTCAAATTACTTCTTTACTAAACCAAGATACTTATTTAGTCAACGGCGAATTAAAAAAATGGGTAGGCGAAACCACGCCGGTTTTCTCCACGATTTCTTCTACCGATCATTATGCGCCAACTATTTTGGGCTCGATTCCTGCGATGGGTGAAAAAGAAGGCAATGAAGTAGTTAATGCTGCGGTTGCGGCTTATGATAACGGACAAGGGTTGTGGCCAACCATGAAAGTCATTGATCGTATCAAATGCATGGAAAATTTTGTCACCCAAATGAAAGCCACGAGGAGCGAAGTCGTAAAATATTTAATGTGGGAAATTGGGAAATCGTTACCCGATTCCGAAAAAGAGTTTGATAGAACTGTCGAGTATATTTACGACACGATTGAAGATTACAAAGAATTAGACCGAAATAATGCGCGTTTTACGAAAAGCCAAGGCGTAAATGCGATGGTTCGTCGCGGTCCGCTTGGTGTGGTGCTTTGTCTAGGACCATATAATTATCCGCTTAATGAAACCTTTTCGTTGTTGATTCCGGCGATTATCATGGGCAATACGGTGATTTTCAAACCGGCGAAACACGGTGTATTGTTGATTTCTCCTTTATTGACAGCTTTTCAAACTAGTTTTCCCAAAGGCGTAATCAATATCGTTTACGGTCGAGGTCGCGATGTGGCTTCACCCATCATGAAATCAGGAAAAGTCGATATTTTGGCCTTAATTGGCAACAGTAAATCAGCCATTGCCTTGCAAGATTTGCATCCGAATAAAAACCGTTTGCGTTTGATTTTGGGATTAGAAGCGAAAAACCCGGCAATAATTTTACCTGATGCCGATTTAGATTTGGCGATCCAAGAATGCATTACGGGAACGTTGTCTTTTAATGGTCAACGTTGTACGGCACTGAAAATATTATACGTTCACGAATCCATCTCAGCCGAATTCAACCGAAGATTCGCTGAAAAAGTAGATGCTTTGCCTTTTGGAAATCCATGGGAAAAAGGGGTTTCTTTAACGCCGTTACCGGAAAAAGACAAACCCAATTATATCCAAGAATTAATCGATGATGCTCAAGATAAAGGTGCGAAAGTCATCAATCAAAAAGGCGGTGAAAGAACCGAAAACTATATTTTTCCGGCTGTTTTGTTTCCGATTAACAAAGAAATGAGAGTTTATCACGAAGAGCAATTTGGTCCGGTAATTCCAATCTTAACTTTTAAAGACATTCAAGAACCGTTAAATGATATGGCGGAATCGAATTATGGTCAACAAGTGAGTTTGTTTGGTCAAGATATTAAAACCATTGCGCCGCTAATTGATACGTTGGTGAATTTGGTTTGTCGTGTCAACCTAAACAGTTCTTGCCAACGCGGACCGGATGTTTATCCGTTTACCGGAAGAAAAGATTCGGCTGTTGGAACTTTGAGTATACATGATGCGTTGCGTTCGTTCTCCATTCGAACCTTCGTTGCTTCAAAAGACAATGCCTATAACAATGCGATTTTGCAGGAATTGCTCAACAGTAAAGAATCGAATTTCATTAATACCGATTATATTTTATAATAAAAAAAGCCCCGAGAAATAGGGGCTTTTTTTTTTAGTTTTTCTTTTTCAATCTATCTTTAAAGACCTTTTCAAATTTTTCTAGTTTGGGTTGGATGACCATTTGACAATACGGTTGGTTTTTATTGTTTTCGTAATAGTTTTGGTGATTGTCTTTGGCTTTGTAAAACGCTTTAAACGGTTCCAGAGTTGTTACGATTTTATTATTGAAAACTTCTTTGTTCAATTCGGCTATAATACTTTCTGCGGCTTTCTTTTGTTCTTCGTTTTTATAAAAAATCACCGAACGGTATTGCGTACCAACATCAGCGCCTTGACGGTTTAAAGTTGTTGGATCGTGAACAGTAAAAAACACTTGGAAGATTTCATCCAAATTGGTTTTCGTTTTATCGTAAGTGATTTCCACTACTTCAGCGGCGCCGGTCGTACCGGTACAAACTTCTTCATAACTTGGATTTTCTACTTTTCCGCCTGCGAACCCTGAAACTACTTTTTCAACACCGGTTAAGTTTTCATAAACGGCTTCAACGCACCAATAACAACCGCCACCGATAGTAATAGTTTCCAGATTTCCTTTGTTTTGAGCTACAGTTCCATCGGGAACAAAGTCCAAAGAAACGGCGTTCATGCAATATCTTTTACCTGTTGGTTCCGGACCATCGTCAAATAAATGGCCTAAGTGACTGTCACATCTTCCACAAAGGGCTTCAATTCGGCGCATGCCATAAGAATTGTCGTCTTTGAAAGTAATGCTGTTTTTGTTGTCTTGTTCAAAAAAACTTGGCCAACCGCAACTGCTGACAAATTTTTGGTCGGATTTAAAAAGTTTCAAACCGCAAGCTGCGCAATAATAAGTGCCTTTGGTTTCGCTTTTCCACATCGTTCCGGTGAAAGCTCTCTCAGTATCGGCTTGTCGGGCAACCGCATATAAATCGGGCGGTAACACTTTTTTCCATTGGTCATCAGTTAGTACTAATTTAGAAGTATCAGTGTTAGAATAATAAGGATTCTCAGGTTTTGAAATGACGTTTTCCATAGCAATGGTTTTTGTTGTTGTTTTATTGTTTTGGCCACAAGCTGTAAACATAAAAAGTGAGGACAAAACTAAAAAGTTATAAATCGATTTTCTCATAGCGATTAATTTAAAATCTGATACAAATTTACACTACATCTACGTGTTGGAATGTCTAATAGATTACAAATTTCAGTGATTTAAGGAAAGTTTAACGGTTGTTCTATCTGCATAATTAGAGACGCTGATTTTTTTTCGTATTTTTGGACGATTAATAAAAACTATGGTTGAAGAAAAAGTAATCTTGGTCAACGAACAAGATGAACCAATTGGGTTAATGAACAAACTGGAAGCACACGAGAAAGCGGTTTTGCACCGTGCTTTTTCGGTTTTTGTGTTGAATAGTAACAACGAAATTATGTTGCAACAACGCGCGCACCACAAATACCATTCGCCTTTGTTGTGGACCAATACTTGTTGCAGTCACCAACGTGAAGGCGAAACCAATATCCAAGCCGGAAGCCGAAGATTATTTGAAGAAATGGGTTTTAAAACCGAGTTAAAAGAATTGTTCCATTTTATTTACAAAGCACCATTCGACAATGGTTTAACCGAACACGAACTAGATCACGTGATGATTGGTTATTACAATGACGAGCCTCAAATTAATCCCGAAGAAGTCGAAAGTTGGAAATGGATGTGCATCGAAGCCGTACGCCAAGACATGATTCAAAATCCCGATATTTATACGGTTTGGTTTAAGATTATTTTTGATGAATTCTACCATTACCTTGAAGATCACAAAATTTAACTCATAATTCATAACTTATAACTCATAACTATGAGAGTCACCGTATCCAGAAAAGCCCATTTCAACGCCGCACACCGATTGTATCGCAAAGGCTGGTCGATGGAAAAAAATGATGCTGTTTTTGGGAAATGTAATAATCCTAATTTTCATGGTCACAATTACGAATTAATCGTTTCAGTTACGGGTGAAATTGACCAAGAAACCGGTTTTGTGATTGATGTTAAGATTTTATCTGATTTAATCAAAGCCCATATCGAAAATGCCTTCGATCATAAAAACTTAAATCTAGATGTTCCCGAGTTTGCCGATTTGAATCCGACTGCCGAAAATATCGCCGTAGTCATTTGGAACAAACTTCGAAAACACATTGAGGCCAACAAAGATTTAGAAGTCGTTTTATACGAAACGCCACGAAATTTTGTAACCTACAGAGGCGAATAATGGCATTACAAGTCGGAGATAAAATCCTCAATTTTTCAGCGATTGATACCAATGGTAATCAGTTTGAAAGTGACTCAGTTGTTGGTAAAAAATCTCTTGTCATTTATTTTTACCCAAAAGATGATACCCGAGTTTGTACCGAACAAGCCTGTTCTTTTCGAGATCAATACGAAGACTTTAAAGCATTAGGCGCTGAAGTGATTGGTGTAAGTAGTGATTCAGTGAAATCTCATCAAAAGTTTGCCAAACAATATCGGTTGCCTTTTATTTTGCTATCAGATTCCGATAAAAAACTGAGAAAATTATTTGGTGTTCCAAACGATTTACTGGGTCTAATTCCCGGAAGAGTTACTTATGTAATTGATAAAGATGGAATAGTTCAGTTGGTTTTTAACAGTATGTCAGGTAAAATTCACATCCAAAAAGCGCTCGAAATTCTCAAAAGACTATAATTTTACCAAAAATTAAACAATGCAATTCTATCCGTTACAATTTAAGCCGATTTTAAAAGAAAGAATTTGGGGCGGAACCAAATTGAAATCCTACTTAAATAAACCTATTACTTCAGATATAACTGGTGAAAGCTGGGAAATTTCTACGGTTGAGAATGATGTCAGCATAGTAACGAATGGCGATTTTAAAGGAAAATCACTAAACGAGTTAATCAATGAATTTCCTGCAGAAATTTTAGGCACCAAAGTTTATAAAGTTTTCGGTAAACAGTTTCCATTACTTTTCAAATACTTAGATGCTCGCGAAGATTTATCGATTCAATTACATCCTAACGATGAGTTGGCCAAAAAGCGCCACAATTCTTTCGGTAAAACCGAAATGTGGTACGTAATGCAAGCCGATAAAGACGCCAAAATAATCGTTGGTTTTAAAGAAAAATCTTCTCCGTCGGCATACACAGAACATTTAAAGAATAAAACTTTACTCGATTTACTCGATACTAAAAAGGTAAAAAAAGGCGATGTTTTCTTTTTGGCCACCGGAACAATTCACGCAATTGGTGCCGGAAATGTCATCGCCGAAATCCAACAAACTTCTGATATCACCTACCGTGTTTACGATTTCGATAGGGTAGATGGCAATGGCAACAAGCGAGAGTTGCACAATGATTTGGCATTGGAAGCGATTAATTACAATACGGTTGAAGCACAAATAAACTATTCAAAAATAGAAAATACTTCTAATGAGGTAGTCAATTGCCAATACTTCACCACCAATTTTATTCCGCTAAACGGAAAGAGGGAAGTACATAAAAATCAAGAGTCATTCACTGTCTACATGTGTGTTGATGACAATTTTGAATTGAGTTTCGACGGAAAAACATATTCCTATCAAAAAGGAGATACTGTTTTAATTCCGGCTTCATTGACTGATTTTCAGCTAAATGGCAAAGCTTCGATACTAGAAATTTATATTTCGTAGTTGGTGTTCTAAAGATTTAGTGTAATTTTGCCGAAATTTAAAATTTACAATAAAAATGGGAAGTGTTAAAAATTTAAAAAAAGACATCAATTTTGTTTTAGGAGATATCATTGAAGCAGTATACATTTACGAAATGACAACTTCAGGAAAACCATCTGAGCAATCTAACGCTATCATCGATGAGGCGATTACTTCTTTTGACGGTTTGATCGCAAAGGTGAACGCTAAGAAAGTGGAGAATAAAAAGGCACATTTCAAACAAATTAATCTTGAATTAGAACAAACTGCAAATCAATTGGTTGAAAAAATCAACGCTTTGTAGTCTAAAAAAACAATAAAAAAGTGTAAAATTATTTTGGAGAATTCATTTTCGCTATTATATTTGCACTCACATTGAGACGCCAGCATAGCTCAGTTGGCTAGAGCAGCTGATTTGTAATCAGCAGGTCGTGGGTTCGAGTCCCTCTGCCGGCTCAATAGGAAAACCATCACTGAAAAGTGATGGTTTTTTGTTTTTAGCCAAATTAGGACGAGAAGTTCATCCCGATAACAATCGGGAAGTCCCTCTGCCGGCTCAATCAAAAAGGAAAGTGAAAGCTTTCCTTTTTTACAGAATATCTGGACGAGAAGTTTATCCCGAACTCAGATTCGGGATGTCGCTCTGCCGGCTCAATAGGAAAACCATCACTGAAAAGTGATGGTTTTTTGTTTTTATGGGCGTCAATATTTCAAAAAACTTTCCTCAAGTCATTTCTATTTGTATCTTTACAGGCTGTCAAAAATTGTAAAGCAGTTAGCAATTTGCCCCGAATAATAATTTAAAATTAAAGTTTATGTGTACGACAAAACAAAGTGAATTTATGCAAGAGGCTATCAACCTGTCTATCGAGAATGTAAAATCGGGAAAAGGCGGGCCTTTTGGTGCGGTAATCGTCAAAGACGGTAAAATTATTGCCCGAGGAGCTAATGGTGTAACTTCTACCAATGACCCAACGGCACATGCTGAAGTAGTAGCCATCCGAAATGCCTGCAAGGAACTCGGTACTTTCCAATTGGACGGATGTGAAATCTATACGAGTTGCGAGCCATGCCCAATGTGTTTGGGTGCGATTTATTGGGCTCGACCTGATAAAATGTATTTCGCCAACACCAAAAAAGATGCCGCCGATATTCAATTCGATGACCAATTTATCTACGAAGAATTAGAATTACCTTACCAAAACCGAAAACTACAAACCGAACAAATGATGCGGGAAGAAGCTTTAGAAGCTTTTCAATTATGGTCAAAAAGTGTCGCTAAAATAGAATATTAAAAATTCTCTATGATTCAATTTCTCTTAAATCAAAGATTAATCACCACCGACAAACCCGCGAGTACAACTTTGTTGGATTTTATTCGTTATGATGAAAACCTGCGCGGAACCAAAATCGGTTGTCGTGAAGGTGATTGCGGTGCCTGTACGGTTTTAATCGGCTCGTTGAAAGAGGGCAAAATGGAATACATCAGTGCAACCTCTTGTCTAACACCATTGCCTAACGCTCACGGCAAACACATCGTAACTGTTGAAGGAACCAATCTTCCCGACAAACTCAACCAAGCACAACAAGCCATGGTCGATTGTTCGGGAACGCAATGCGGTTTCTGCACACCGGGATTTATCAATTCAATGAGCGGTTATGCATTGACTTGTTCGGATGTAACGGTAGAAAATGCGATTAGTGCCATCGACGGAAATATTTGTCGATGCACGGGTTACAAATCGATTGAAAGAGCCGCCGCAAAGTTTACAGAGAAATTAGAAAAGAAAGACCAGCAAAATTCTTTAAATTGGTTGGTAGCGAATGAATTTATTCCGGAATATTTTTTAGAGGTTTCCAAAAAGATAGAAGCCATACAAAGCAAAAACTATAACACCAACGGTCAAGTGCCAATTGGCGGTGGAACCGATTTATACGTTCAAAAACATGACGAATTACACGACATGGATTTGGATTACCTATTCGATAAAAAAGAACTGAACGGAATCACTTTCAACGGTAATATTTGTACCCTAAAATCATCAGCAACGGTTACCGATTTGATGGAAAATGAAACGTTGTTAAACGCAATTCCAAATTGGTACAACTATTTAAAACTACTTTCCTCAACACCCATTCGTAACATCGCAACTATAGCCGGAAATATCGCCAACGGTTCACCTATCGGAGATTTTACGATTATTCTTTTGGCGATGAAAGCCCAATTAAAATTATCTAACAAAGAGAATGTTAGTCGTAAAGTAAAGCTGAAAGATTTTTATTTAGGCTATAAAACCTTAGATAAAAAAGCAGACGAAATCATCACGGAAATAACTTTTGAAGTCCCAAATAATGGTACCCAATTCAATTTCGAAAAAGTCTGTAAACGCCAGTATTTAGATATTGCGAGCGTGAATACAGCCATTACAGTTGCTGTAAATGAAAATGGAATTACCGATGTACAAGTATCCATTGGTGGCGTTGGACCAATTCCGAAATATTTGGACAAAACTTCACAGTTTTTAGTTGGAAAAGAATTGAATACAACTACGCTAAAAGAAGCCGAAGCCATTTTACAAACCGAGTTATCACCCATCAGCGATGCACGTGGTACTGAAGCTTACAAAAGATTATTGGCACGCCAATTGTTCTTCGCGCATTTCATTACCTTATTTCCGGAAACCTTTAAAATGGACGATTTAGTATGATTAATATAGACGCTCACAACCACGTAAAAGGAAAGTCGATTTATCTGGATGACATTCAGGAAATACAAGGAACGCTTTATGCCTTGCCGTTTGATGCGACAGTTGCTCATGCTAAAATCAAAAATATTGATTTGGAAAAAGCATTGCAGTACAAAGGAATCGTTACCATTTTAACGGCTAAAGATGTACCGGGTTTAAACCAAATTGGAGGCATTATTCCAGACGAACCTTTATTCGCCGAAGACGAAGTGCATTTTCGCGGGCAAGTCATCGCATTAATTGTTGGGAAATCAGAACACGATTGCCGAATGGCGGCCAAATTAATCAAAGTCGATTACGAAGAATTACCCGTAATAGTTGACCCAAGAGAAGCGCAAGCCAAAGGTAAATTAATTATACCGCCGAGAAGTTTCAAATTGGGAAATACCGCTGAAGCTTGGTCGCAATGCGAACATATCATCGAAGGCCGAAGCGATGTCAACGGACAAGAACATTTATACATAGAAACCCAAGGCGCTTACGCTCGACCAAAAGAAGACGGCAGCATCATCATATCATCCTCAACGCAAGGACCGACAGCCGTACAAAGAATGGTCGCACAAGTTTTGGGTATTCCAATGCACAAAATCGAAATCGATACCGTTCGTTTAGGCGGTGGTTTTGGTGGAAAAGAAGACCAAGCGACTCCTTGGGCAGTCATGGTCGCCTTAGCAGCGCAACATTTACACAAACCCGTGAAAATGTCGATGCACCGCATGGACGATATGCGGATGACCGGGAAACGCCATCCGTATTCTGCCGATTTTAAAATTGGTTTAACCAAAGATTTAAAAATACTCGCTTACGAAGTAACGCACTATCAAAATGCCGGCGCTGCAGCCGATTTATCACCGGCAGTCATGGAAAGAACTTTGTTTCATTCCACCAATGCGTATTTTGTGCCGAATGTAATCGCGACTGCTTACAGTTGTAAAACCAATTTACCTCCAAACACAGCGTTTCGTGGATTTGGCGGACCACAAGGGAAATTCGTAATCGAAGCTGCCATTGTAAAGGCTGCAGAAACTTTAGGCATTAATCCGGCTGAAATTCAAAGAGCCAATTTAGTCAAAGAAGGCGATGAGTTGTCGTATGGGCAAATTTTGCAACAAGTTGAAGCCACGAATGCTTGGGAAACCTGTATGAAAAGCTACGATTATGCCAGCCAAAAACAAAGAGTAGAAGACTTTAACAAAAATAACACACGATTCAAAAAAGGCTTAGCCATTCAGCCGATTTGTTTCGGTATTTCGTTTACCAATACGATGATGAACCACGCTCGGGCATTGGTACACATTTACCACGACGGAAGTGTTGTCGTAAGTACTGGTGGCGTGGAAATGGGACAAGGTTTAAATACTAAAATGCTGCAAATTGTAATTGAAACTTTCGGTATAAAAGCAGATAAAGTTCGTATAGAATCTACCAATACTTTACGTGTTGCCAATACGTCACCAACAGCCGCAAGCGCAGGAGCCGACCTTAACGGGAAAGCTTTGCAAATGGCTTGTAACGCTTTGTTGGAAAGATTAAAAGCAGTCGCGCAAAAAGAATATACTGATCAAATCATCGAGTTAAAAGACGAAATGGTCTATGCTAATGAAACGCAAACCGATATCACTTGGAATGCTTTAATTACAAGGGCTTTTACTCAAAGAGTTGCGTTGAGCGAAAATGCCCATTACGCCACACCAACCATTCATTACGACAAGACCAAAGAAAAAGGTCATCCGTTTGCCTATCATGTTTATGGAACAGCGATTCACGAAGTGACTGTCGATTGTTTGAAAGGAACCTATCATTTTGACAGCGTGAACATCGTGCACGATTTCGGAAAAAGCATGAACAAGGACATCGATAACGGTCAAATCGAAGGCGGATTAGTGCAAGGTATCGGGTGGATGACTTTGGAAGAAATCATTTATAACGACCAAGGAAGATTGGTTTCTAATGCGTTATCGACATACAAAGTGCCGGATATTTATTCGGTACCAAAAGTCATCAACGTACAACATCTGGAAACCGAAGGACACGAACTCGCCATCAAGAAATCAAAAGCTGTCGGAGAACCGCCATTGATGTATGGCATTGGAGCGTATTTTGCGATTAGAAATGCCGTGAAAGCTTTTAATCCAAATGCTGATTTGGCTGTAAATGCACCGTATACGCCAGAAAAGGTTTTGATGGATTTGTATAGAAAATCGTAAACTATTTTTTATGGTGGTCGATTTCTACAAAAAACTTTTAACTATTCTAAAAGACGAAACCCGATTGGTCTTGATGGTGGTCATTGCCAATGAAGGCAGCAGTCCGGGTCGAAAAGGCTTTAAAATGTTGGTAACCAAAAACCAAATGTTCGGCACCATAGGCGGCGGTATAATGGAACACAAAATGGTAGAATTGGCAGAAAGTCTTTTGGATAAACCCAATTTCGAGCCGTTCATAAAACACCAAATCCACGATAAATCAGCACCCAAAGACCAATCCGGAATGATTTGTTCAGGGCAACAAACCATTGCTTTTTATGATATTAACACGGATTTTATTCCAACGGTAGCCCAAATCATTTTAGAAGAAAACAGTTGTATTTCCTATACTAATTTCGGAATTTCGGTCAATGACGAAGCGACTCAAACTCCCGAATGGCTTTTCAAAGAGAAAAATAGTTTGACCCAAAAAGTTTATATCATTGGCGGCGGCCATGTGGGTTTGGCGCTGAGTGAAGTCTTATCCAAACTTGATTTCGAATTACATTTACTCGACCATCGTGAAAATCTCAATACGATGGAAGCCAATGATTTTGTGCAAACCAAACAAGTAGTCGATTTTGAAACGATAGAAAATCACCTACCAGAAGGCGAAGATGTATACGTTGTGATTATGTCTTTTGGCTACCGAACCGATGACATCATTATCCGTCGTTTGTTGGATAAAAATTTCAAGTATATTGGAATGCTAGGAAGTGCTACGAAGATTGAAACCTTGTTCAAAAACCTCGAAGCCGATGGATTCGACAAAGATCAAATCGCTAAAGTTCACGCGCCAATTGGTATAGATATCAAAAGCGAAACGACGCAAGAAATCGCCATCAGTATCGCCGCACAATTAATTCAAATCAGAAACCAAAACCGATGATATCGATTAACGAAGCTTTTTCAATTTTAGAAAATCTCAATTTTGCTCCGCGTGAAGTTGAAGTTTCCTTATTGGAAGCTCGCAATCACATTTTGGCAGAAACGGTTTTGTCACCTATCAATATGCCGCCGTTTCGGCAAGCGACTATGGATGGATTTGCATTGTGTTTGCACGATGATTTAGCGTATGAAATCGTAGGCGAAGTCAAAGCCGGCGATGTTTCCAACGAAGAACTTCAACCTGGTCAAGCGGTAAAGATTTTTACCGGTGCAGCCGTTCCACATTTGGCGCAAGCCGTCATTCAAATTGAAAAAGTAACGGTTGAAAATTCGATTCTGAAACTCCAAGAAAATATAAAACCCGAAACCAATATCCGTCAAAAAGGCGCACAGATTTCAGCAAATGATATCGCTTTAGCAAAAGACACTTTCCTTAACACAGCCGCTATCGGTTTTTTAGCCGGATTGGGTTTTGACCAAGTCAAAGTCTATCAAAAACCAAGTGTAGCAATTGTAATTACAGGAAATGAATTGGTAGAAGTTGGAAATCCTTTACCCGATGGAAAAGTCTATAACAGCAACACGATTATGCTACAAACGGCTTTGCTGAATGCGGATTTTGATAAGATAAAAACGTACCAAGTTAAAGACGATTTTGAAAGCACAAAAACCACTTTAGAAAAAGCCATTACAGAAAATGATGTAGTCTTAGTTTCCGGCGGTATTTCTGTTGGCGATTATGATTTTGTGGGCAAAGCTTTGGAAAGTTTGGAAGTAGAAACCTTGTTTTACAAAGTCAATCAAAAGCCGGGAAAACCTTTATTTACAGGAAGAAGAGAAAATAAAATTATTTTTGCATTACCTGGAAATCCGGCAGCTAGCCTGACTTGCTTTTACATTTATGTATTGCCAACTTTGAGAAAATATTCAGGAATTTCAGCTTCGTATGGTTCGACTTTAGAGAAAAAATTGGCTCACGATTTTGTAGTCGATAATCCGAGAGCGCAGTTTTTAAAAGCTTTGGTTTCTGATGAAGAAGTTACGATACTTTCTCATCAAGATTCGGCGATGTTGAACTCCTTTTCAAAAGCGAATTCAATGGTCTTTTTGCCCGAAGGGAAATACGAAGTTCGTCAAAATGATAAAGTTCTTGTCTTTAGTATTTAGTATATTTACCATACCATAATTTCATCCAAAATGTCCTTCAGCGAAATAATTCAATCTCCTTTATTGCTAGTGCTTTTAGCTGTCGTGGCTTTTTTATACGCCAGTGTTGGTCACGGCGGAGCTAGTGGTTATTTGGCTTTGATGAGTTTGTTTGCCTTTCCGGTTACGTTTATGAAACCTACGGCTTTGGTCTTGAATATCTTGGTTTCGGCGATTTCATTTTACTTTTTTTATCGAGAAAAGAAGTTTGAATGGCAATTGTTTTATCCGTTTGCGATTACGTCTGTTCCGTTTTCTTTTTTAGGCGGAATGATTTCGATAGAAACCCATTGGTACAAAATTATTTTAGGAACCGTTTTACTTTTTGCTGTAGCCAGATTGTTAGGATTGTTTGGCCGAGAAATATTAGTTCGAAAGCCACTAAATTTGCCAGTAGCCTTGCTCATTGGAGCCGCAATCGGATTTTTATCCGGATTAATAGGTATTGGTGGAGGTATTATTTTGAGTCCGGTTTTGTTGCTTTTAGGTTGGGCCAATTTCAAACAAACCGCTGCTGTTTCGGCCTTGTTTATTTTAGTCAATTCGATTTCAGGTCTTTTCGGATTTGTCTCGCAAGGCGGAAT
Source organism: Flavobacterium sp. (assembly GCF_046293665.1). GTDB lineage: Bacteria > Bacteroidota > Bacteroidia > Flavobacteriales > Flavobacteriaceae > Flavobacterium. The sequence continues at coordinate 95,346 of NZ_JBKBOL010000006.1, read as the reverse complement.
ATTACCCATTTCGTCAATGCCGATAATAGTTGTAGTTTTGGTAGGCGGAATCCTAGGTGCATATTACGGCAGTAAAAAATTCAATACACATACCTTGAGAACGGTTCTGGCTTTTGTATTAGGAATCGCAATCTTAAAATTATACACCACTTAAATTATGGCCATCAAATGTCCGATAAAATATTATGGTATTATCAGCGATATAGTTGATATGGAGGCTGATTTAGCTGAATTTACAGGAGATATTCCAACGCTAAATGATTTAAAAATAACGCTCGAAGACGCTTTTCCCGATATGAAAGACGTAAATTATTTGTTTGCAGTCAATCAGATGCTGGTTTCCGATTTGACTTTGGAACTAAAAAACAACGATGAAATAGCTTTATTACCGGCATTTTCAGGAGGTTAATTCAAAATAAAAAAATGCAAAACAAAAGATACGACAAACAAATCCAACTGACTGAAATTGGCATTTCAGGGCAGGAAAAACTAACCAAGGCTAAAGTTTTAGTCATTGGCGCCGGTGGTTTGGGTTGTCCTGTTTTGCAAAATTTAGCGGCAGCCGGTGTCGGATGTATCGGGATTGTTGATGGCGATGTAGTGGAAGAAACCAATTTACACCGACAGTTTTTGTACACTTCGAATGATATTGGCGAAAAGAAAGTTGCTGTTGCTAAAGCAGTGATTTCGAAACAAAATCCGGAAGTTAGTATTGAAGTTTTTACCAAACATTTCACGAGCCAAAATGCTTTCGAAATTGTTTCCGATTACCAAATCATAGTCGATTGTACCGATGATAACGCCACTCGATATTTGATAAATGACATCACTCTGGTTAAAAATATCCCGATGGTTTATGCTTCGATTCATGAATTTGAAGGCCAACTTTCAGTGTTCAATTACCAAAACGGACCAACATATCGTTGTTTGTTTCCTGAAAGCGAAGATTTCAAAAAGAGTGTCAATTGCAATGACAGCGGCGTTTTAGGCGTTTTACCGAATTTGTTAGGTGTAATGCAAGCTAATGAAGTATTGAAGATTATCTTGGGCATTGGCGAGGTTTTAAGCGGAAAATTGTTTTTGTATAATGGATTAAATAACCAAATGCAAACGATTCATTTTTCCGTAAATGAAGTTGAAAAAGACAAAGGAATCCAAAACGGATTGGCAGTTCTGCAAAAGATTTTAGATATTGTAGTTGGTGTGATTGCTTCAGAAGATTTTTTTGTCGAAGTGACAAAGGAAGAAAATCTGGTCATTGATATCAGAGAAACTTACGAAGAACCAAAACTCGAATTCAAAAATATCATTCAAGTTCCATTGGCACAATTAGATGATTTTCTAAAGAATATCAACAGCAATCAAAAAATAATTTTGTTTTGCCAAGAAGGAAACCGAAGCAAACTGACCGGCGACTATTTAATCAAAAACGGTTTTGCCAATGTGCATCATCTTTCGAACGGCATAGCATCATTGCTCAAAAAGAATATATAAATGACTACAGAAAAAACTAAAAAATCGTCTTTTATCAACGGAGCGATTTCCGCTGAGTTCATAGGGAATTCAATTGCGAAACACCAATCCAAAACGACGATTGGCGCGCACAATATTTTCTTGGGGCAAGTTCGTGCTGATAAAATTGACGGAAAAGAAGTCGTTGCAATCGAGTATACTGCTTATGAAGAAATGGCAGAAAAGACTTTTCATGAGATTCGGGAATCGGCTTTCGCCAAATATGAGCTAACTTGCATGCACATTTACCATAGTTTAGGATTGGTCAAAGCCGGCGAAATTTGTTTGTTTATTTTCGTTTCGGCGCCAAGACGGAAAGTGGTTTTTGAAGCTTTGGAATATTTAGTAGAAGAAATTAAGGCTAAGGTTCCTGTTTTTGGCAAAGAAATCTTTGAAGACGAAACTTATATTTGGAAAAAAAATACTTAAAATGGTCGACATCACTCCTAAAATCACAACACTTCGAACCGCAACAGCACAAGCGATTGTAAAAGTTGGTTCGGCAGAAACCATACAAGCTATTTTGGACCAAAAAGTGCCCAAAGGCAATGTGTTGGAAGTCGCGAGAACCGCTGGTTTGTTTGCCGTAAAAAATACCGCCAGTGTCATTCCCGATTGCCATCCGATGCCTATTGAGTATACCGGAATTCACTTCGAATGTTTCGAAGATTTTATTGAAATTCAGGTTTGTGTCAAAACCATTTATAAAACCGGTGTTGAGGTCGAAGCCATGCATGGTGCGTCAATAGTCGCGTTAACGATGTATGATATGTTGAAACCAATTGACAAGAATGTTGAAATTTCAAAGGTAAAATTGTTGCACAAAAAAGGTGGTAAAACTGATTTTGGTGCCAATGAAAACCACAACCTTTCTGTTGCCGTAATCGTTTGTTCCGATAGTGTTTCCGCCGGAACCAAAGAAGATGCTTCGGGAAAAGTAATTACTGAAAAATTAGAAAAGTTAGGCTTAGTGGTTTCTCAATACGATATCATTCCCGATAGAATTTCCGAAATTCAAACCAATATACAAAGTCTTTGTCTCCAAAAAACCGATTTAATCATCCTAACCGGAGGTACGGGATTGTCACACAAAGATGTAACTCCCGAAGCCGTACTTCCATTATTAGACCGAAGAATTCCGGGAATTGAAGAAGCGATTCGCTCTTATGGACAAGAAAGAACGCCGTTAGCTATGCTGTCAAGAAGTGTAGTCGGATTCAAAGGCGATACCTTGATTATGGCTTTGCCGGGTTCAGTTGGTGGTGCTTCGGAATCCATTGACGCGGTATTTCCCTCAGTGTTGCATTTGTTTAAATTATTGAACGGATTTGATCATGGAAAATAATTTTGATTTGCAGGATTCTTTTGGACGCCAACACAATTATTTGCGCATTTCGATTACGGAACACTGTAATTTGAGATGCAGTTATTGCATGCCCGAAGAAGGCATTGCTTTGACGCCAAAATCCCATTTGATGACTGCTGAGGAAATTATTTATATTGCGAAAACCTTTGTGGATTATGGCGTAACTAAAATCAGATTGACCGGTGGCGAACCTTTGGTACGCAAAGATGCGGCAACGATTATTCAGGAATTGGGAAAGCTTGGTGTTGATTTATCGATTACTACAAATGGAATTTTGGTGCCTAATTTTATTTCTGTTTTTAAAGAAGCCAATATCAAAACCATTAATATCAGTATCGATAGTTTGGTTAAAGAAAAATTCAACAAAATCACCAGAAGAAATCACTTCGAGACCGTTTTTGAGAATATTGATTTATTGATTCAAAATGGTTTTAAAGTCAGGCTTAATGTGGTTTTAATCAAAGAATTCAATGATGATGAAATACTCGATTTTATTACATTGACTAAAAGTAAAAAAATTAAAATTCGCTTTATCGAATTCATGCCTTTTAGTGGTAACCAATGGGACAAATCAAAACTGGTTTCTTATGCCGAAATCATGGAAAAGATTCAATCCGATTATGCTCTTTCTGAAATCGTTCGTTTAGAAGATGCGCCCAATGATACCGCTAAAAATTTCAAAATTGCATCACATTTAGGCAGTTTTGCCGTGATTAGTTCGGTCACGAATCCATTCTGTAGTACATGTAATCGCATTCGTTTAACCGCTGACGGCAAGTTGAAAAACTGTTTGTTCTCTAATTCTGAAATTTCTTTGTTGGAAACGTTACGAACTGGAGCATCCATTTTACCTTTAATTCAGCAGAATTTATTGTCCAAAAAAGCCGTTCGCGCCGGTATGGATGATGACCTCAAATTCCAAAATCCGAAGCTGTTTTCTCAGAACAGAAGTATGATTACCATTGGTGGATAACTTTCAAATCAATATTCTTTAATAAAACTTGTAATTTTTTTAATAAAATCTATATTTGTAGGTTCGCTTATACGAAAAATTCAATTTTATAACATTGCAAGAAAGATTACTATATAGTCAAAACGTTTGGGTTGACGGAAAATTACAACCGGCAACAATTCGCATCCAAAACGGAACGATTTCCAATATCCATTTTGATCAACAAAATAACGCTGAAGATTTCGGTAACTTGGTCATTATGCCCGGCGTTATCGACGTTCACGTACACGTAAACGAACCCGGAAGAACCGAATGGGAAGGTTTTAAAACTGCTACTCAAGCCGCTGCAGCCGGAGGAACAACTACGATTATCGACATGCCTTTGAACGCGAGTCCGGTAACCACAACTTTAAAAGCATTGGAACAAAAATTAGAATCCAGCAAAGGCAAAATGAATGTCAATGTGGGTTTTTATGCGGGATTGGTTCCGGGAAATGCTCAGCATTTAGAAGCAATGATAAAAGCCGGAGTTGTTGGCGTGAAATGCTTTTTAACCCATTCAGGAATCGATGAATTTCCGAATGTGACTGAGAAAGATTTAGACGAAGCGATGCCGATTATAGCCGAATACAATTTGCCTTTATTAGCGCATTGTGAATTGTACGATAAAGAAATTGAATGCGATTTTGAAAACCATCCAACGAGTTACCAACATTATCTGTCCAGTCGACCAAAGCAATGGGAAAACGATGCGATAGCTTTGATGATTCGAAAATGTCGGGAACATAATTGTCCGGTGCATATCGTTCATGTCGCCTCAGCAGAAGCTTTGGTTCAAATTGAAGCAGCGAAAAAAGAAGGTTTACCCATCACAGCGGAAACTTGTACGCAATACATTTACTTCAATGCCGAAACCATTCCTGATGCGAGTTGTATTTACAAATGTGCGCCACCAATTCGGGAAAAAGCCAATAACGACCGATTAAAGCAAGCGTTTCTTTCAGGTATATTAGATTTCATTACGACTGATCATTCGCCAGCGCCGCCAAGTACCAAAGAAATGGAAAGCGGTAATTTGAAAAAAGCATGGGGTGGCATTGCCGGAATTCAGTTTTTACTGAACGGTTCGTGGACAGTGATGAAAGATACAGTAACATTGGAACAATTTATTCCATTGGTAACATCCAAACCGGCAGCGTTTATTAAAGCCAATAAAAAAGGAAATATAACAATTGGAAATGATGCTGACTTAGTAATTTGGAATCCTACAGCAAGTCAAATCATCAAAGAGGAAGACGTCCTTTTTAGGTATAAAATCAGTCCATATATAGGGCAAAACTTAAACGGAACCGTAACCGAAACCATCGTGAATGGGGAAACCGTTTATCAAAATAAAGTAATAAGAAACAAAAATAAAGGACAATGGCTTTTGCAAAAGTAACAGAGATCATCAAAGAATCACCGGCATTTACCCAACTAACCGACTTAGCGGCTGAACGCTTAGGCGGAAAAGTATTATATGCCACGGATGATTTTTTTGCCGAAAAAGAGAATTTAATTTTACCAACGCGTGGTATTTTTATCACCGACAAATATACCGATCGAGGTAAATGGATGGACGGTTGGGAAAGCCGCAGAAAAAGAACGCCGGGACATGACTGGGCGATTATTCAATTGGCCACTTCGGGAAAAATTAAAGGATTCGATATCGATACCAATTTCTTTTTGGGTAATCATCCGCCGCATGCCTCGATTGAAGCTGTTTATTTAGATAATGCTAATGGTATTGCCGATTGGGAGAACTTAGCATGGAAAGAAATTCTACCAAAATCCCATTTAGACGCCGGTTCTCAGAATTTTTATGAATGTCAAAGTGACGAGATATTTACGCATTTAAGATTGCATATTTATCCCGATGGTGGCGTGGCGCGTTTCAGAGTGTATGGCGAAGTATTCAAAAATTGGCAAACTTTTGATGCTTCTAAGGAAATTGATTTAGCCGCTGCTATAAATGGCGGTCAGGCGATTGCTTGCAACGATATGTTTTTTAGCGCCATGAGCAATTTGATTATGCCGAATCGCGGTGCCAATATGGGTGACGGTTGGGAAACTAAGAGAAACCGAACGCCAAACAATAGAGATTGGGTAATTTTAAAATTAGCGCATAAAGGAATCGTTGACCGAATCATAGTGGATACTTGTCATTTCAAAGGTAATTATCCCGATAGTTGTTCGATTGAAGCTTGCGTTTCCAATAATGATGATATAAATAATGTTGATTGGAAAACCTTATTGCCACAGCAAAAGTTAAGTGCGGATAATATTCACGAGTTCATTTCTGAAGTAAATTCTTTAGGGACGATTACTCATGTTCGTTTAAATATCTTCCCGGATGGTGGCGTGAGCCGATTGAGAATCTTTGGTAAAATCAGTAAATAGTGGTGGTCAGTACATTTATAGTAATCGTTTTATATGTAATTTATTTCAGCATGTTAATCTTGCTGGGTTATATTTCATATAAGATGCCGAAATTAAAAGTGACCAAATCCGAAGAACCTACCGAAGAAAATGAGGAAATCAAAAATACCAGCCAAAATTATATTTACACCGGAATTCTCTTGGCTATCGTTGGAATTCTAGTCAACACTTACATTTTAGTTCAAGGCACGCCATTGGAAAGTCACATGATGGAATGGCTTAATATTGTCATTCGATTAATGCATATTACGTTCGGAATTGCTTGGATTGGTGCTTCTTTTTACTTTGTGTTTTTAGAAAATGCGTTGAATAGGACAGAAGATGTTCGAGACGAATTGGCCGGAAATCTTTGGGCAGTTCACGGTGGCGGATTTTACTATTTGGAGAAATACAAAGTCGCGCCTAAGACGATTCCAAAACACTTGCATTGGTTCAAATATGAAGCTTATTTTACTTGGCTTTCGGGTTTTTGTTTGCTTTTTGTGGTGTATTATTTCAATGCGTCTGCTTTCCTGATTGACAAAAATGTAATGGATATTACAGCGATACAAGGGATTTTAACCGGTATTGGTTCTTTTGTTGTCGGATGGATTATTTATGACCAAATGTGCAAATCGGCTTTAATCAAAAATCAATTTTGGTTTTCGATTATTGGTTTTGTGTTGTTAATTGGCTTTGCGTGGTTTTATTGTCAGGTGTTTAGCGCTCGTGCGGCTTATATCCATTTTGGCGCTATGATAGGAAGTTTGATGGTAGCCAATGTGTTCTTCGTGATTATTCCGGGCCAAAAGGAAATGGTGCGTTGTGCCAAACTAGGCATTCCGTTGGATCCAAGTTTGGGTAAAAAAGCGCTAGCTCGTTCGTTGCACAATAACTATTTTACGTTGCCGGTATTGTTTGTGATGGTGAGCAATCACTTTCCATCGACTTTCGGGTATGAATATCCGTGGGTAGTTTTGGCGATTATTTCGCTCGGCGCAGCAGGAGTGAAGCATTATTTGAATTTAAAAGAAAAGAAAGCACTCAACGTTTGGATTTTACCGGTTTCAGTTATCATCCTTTTGGCAGCTTGCTTTATTACGGCGCCAAGTACGAATCCAACCGAATGTAAAACAGAAGTCAGCATCACAGAAGTGCAAACCATTATTGAAAAGCGCTGTGTGCAATGCCATTCTTCGGCACCGACAGATGATACTTATAAAGTCGCACCCAATGGTGTAAAATATGATACACCGGAAGACATTGTAAAGAAAAAAGAGTTAATTATGCAAAGGGTTATATTGACCAAAACAATGCCGCAGAATAATAAAACCAACATGACCGAAGAGGAAAGAAATATGATTAGGTGTTGGATTGAGCAAGGCGCGAGCTTGAAATAAACCGCAGATTCGCAGATTAAAATAAAAATCTGCGAATCTGCGGTAAAATAAAATTTTAGATAAAAGATGTATTTATGACCATAACTACCTTTAATACTTTAGACAAAGACTCAGCAACAAAACAATTATTTGCTTGTTGTGGTTCCAATAAATGGGCGTCAGCGTTGATGTCTCATTTTCCATTCGCTTCTGAAAAACAATTGGTGGATTTATCAACTCAAATTTGGTACAACGAATGTAGCGAAAGCGATTGGAGAGAATCTTTTACATATCATCCGAAAATTGGTGATGTCAAAAGTTTAACCGAAAAATTTGCCGGTAAAGAACAAGCCGGAGTTGCGGTTGCGACTCAAGAGACGATTCAAGCTTTGGCGAAAGCCAATACTGATTATGAAGCACAAAACGGATTTATTTTCATCGTTTGCGCCACAGGAAAATCAGCCGATGAAATGCTGCAAATTCTTTTAGACCGATTAAAAAACACACCCGAAGAAGAACTGCACATTGCCATGGGCGAACAACAAAAAATCTCCATCATTCGTTTCAAAAAAATGCTGCCGGATAGTGATTTTAGTTTTCTGAAAGTCAGCCAAATCACAACGCACGTTTTAGATACTGCCATTGGTTTACCCGGAAAAAATATTTCCATTCGATTACAAACTAAAAGAAATAATATTTGGCAAACCATCGCACAAGGAATAACCAATAATGACGGCAGAATTCCCGATTTATTGCCACAAGAACGCAGCCTAAAACCTGATACCTACAAAATGGTTTTCGATACCGGAAGCTATTACGCAACCCAAAATCTAAAAACATTTTATCCAGAAGTAGAAATCCTTTTCAATACTTTTGATGAAACGCATTATCACGTTCCGTTGTTGGTGAATCCTTTTGGATATAGCACTTACCGCGGGAGTTAAAGAAAGAAAATAGAACATAGAAAATAGAGAATAGACAATTCGTAATTAATAATTCGTAATTCAAATGACAATTCCTTCCAATAAAAAAGAACAATTGTTCCAAAGTTTATCCCAAGCGAACAACACTTTTAACGAAATATATCCTGGCGATCGAAGCGAACGTCAACCTGTACATACTCTGTATGGCGGAGCTAATTTATTCAAATCTGATGCGCCAATTGCTTTAGGACATCGTGCTTTGGAAATCCTGGAGACTTACGCACCCAATCATGAAGTTTTTGGAAAGGCTTTTGGTTTAACCGGTGGTAGTGATTTTAGCAAACGCATTTATGATAAGGTCGTGGCCAAATTAAAATCAGAAGCCATAGAAGATTTTCGCATCGATTTTGAAGATGGTTACGGCAATCGCAGCAATGAAGAAGAAGATGCAACGGCGGTAACCGCAGCCAAAGAAGTCGCCAAAGGAATGCAAGACAAAACGCTTTCGCCATTTATCGGAATTCGTATCAAACCTTTTACTGAAGAAATGAAAGAACGTGGTTTACGAACGTTGGATATTTTCGTTTCTACTTTAGTGGCAGCAACCGGTGGAAAATTACCGGAGAATTTTGTGGTCATGTTACCCAAAGTTACGATTCCAGAACAACCTGAAACTTTAGCTAATTTCTTCACGATTTTAGAAGAAGAATTAGGACTAACCAAAGGCATTTTGAAAATGGAAATGATGGTCGAAACCACACAAGCCATTATGGATATTAACGGTACAAATCCATTATACAGATTCATTAAAGCCGCTCAAGGTCGTTGTATAGCAATGCATTTTGGAACCTATGATTATACCGCCAGTTGCAGTATCACAGCCAAATACCAAGAAATGGATCATCCGGTTTGTGATTTTGCACACCACATGACCAAAGTAGCTTTGGCGCACACCGGAATTTGGTTAAGCGACGGCGCAACGAATACTATGCCAATCGGACCACACAGAGGTGATTTGACTGCCGAGCAAGAAGAAGAAAATCGTCAAGTGGTTCACAGGGCTTGGAAAAAAGGCTATGACCATATTCGTCACTCTTTGTGGAATGGCTATTACCAAGGTTGGGATTTGAATCCGGCACAATTTCCAATGCGTTATGCTGCTGTTTATGCTTTCTTCTTGGAAAGTTATGACGATGCAGTAGATCGTTTGAAAACTTTTGTGGAAAAAGCGGCGCGTGCGACCTTAATAGGTGATGTATTTGACGATGCAGCAACCGGACAAGGTTTGCTGAATTACTTTCTTAGAGCTTTGAATAGTGGTGCCATTACTGAAGAAGAAGTGTTAGCAACTGGTTTGACTATAGAAGAAATTCGCGGTCGTTCTTTTAAAAAGATTTTGGAAAACCGAATTAAAAAATAATAAAAAACCCGACAATTTTGTCGGGTTTTTTTATGCTTAATTACAACAAGCCGGCAGAGTCTTTAATTGGTTGACTTCAGCAGGAGTTAAGACACGGTCATAGATGATGATGTCGTCTATTAGCCCATCGTATTGATCGCCAATAAATAAATCCCCAATGTTTGTGTCAGTACATGGATTTGCCATCGAAGGAGTTTGAGCAACACCATCTACATAAAACGTAACGGCGCCGTCAATAGATGTTGCTACAATATGTTGCCAGTTGGCTGTTTGAACTGGGCCCGATGCTGCATGCCCATTGGAAGAACCAAATCCTAAGACTGCGTTTACATGCCAAAAGCTCCAAATCCCGGGAGAGAAGTCACAATGACTAACGTTGTCCCTTCTGATAAAATACCCGTAGTTCTGATCATTTGATTTGTACCAAAAGGAAATAGTCATTCCGGTTTCGGGGAGGTTATTAAGGAATGTTGGGTTGGTGTATTTTAGGATATCGCCGTTGGCGCGGACAAAGCTGAACGCACAGTTGGGATTCCCGTCGCGATCCATACCGCCGGTCGCGGTAGTGGTATTGGTTAAATCGTAGTTATTCCCCGAGGAATCGTTGATGGAACCATTACCAAAGGTATACATTGCCACTACATCAGTTTGTAGGTTTGCAGGCAAGCATGCCAAGCTATTGGTTTCATTCGAGTTGTCTGATTCGTTACAGCCTAAGCCAAGTAACAATAAACCAATAAATCCAAGTTTTGTAAAGTTCTTCATAACTTATTTTAATTTAAAGATAAAAAAATAACAATAGTTTGCGTAAAAACTTTCAAGGTTTTTTTCAAGGCTGACTTGCTACAGAAAGCAACTAATTAAACAATTAAATGTTATTAAGTATTTAAAAATGAGTTGATGCTCGTGGGTTTTTAGTAGTGAATTAGCTGGTAAATAGATTAATTAACTCTTAAAACTAAAATTATTAGAAAACTATTCGCAGATTTTTTTGGTACTTATTGGTTTGTTTTTGGCGGATGCGGTAGCACTTTATTTGCCGCTGATATTCCTGATTTGGGCATTGGATTAACCTTTTTGACTATGTCTTACGTAGACTCAAGAATCTAACGCAATTTTTTAGACAAAAAGAAGATTTATAATTTTAGTATAGTTTGATAAATAGTAAAGAGAAAAGGATGAAATTATTTGTTCTTTTCTCTTTATTTTTGTGACATGAACACGCTTTTCCCCAAAGAAAAAATCACTTTTAATTTGCCCGATGCGGATATCGAATACTATTCGAATTTCTTTGATGTTGTCCGGGCCAATGAACTTTTTGAGCAATTAAAAACCAATATTCCTTGGCAACAAGACCATATTACGGTTTTTGGAAAAACCCATCCTCAACCGAGATTGACCGCGCTTTTTGGTAATGAAGGCAAACCTTATGGTTATTCGAATATCGTAATGCAGCCGCATCAGTGGAATCCGTTATTGATGTTTGTTAAAGATGAAATCGAAGCCGTTTGCAACGAAAACTTCACCACGGTTTTACTCAATTATTATCGCGATGGCAAAGACAGCAATGGTTGGCATGCTGATAATGAAAAAGAATTAGGTCGAAATCCTATCATCGCGTCGGTGAGTTTTGGTGCCGTGCGACCTTTTCATTTGCAACACAATACTGTCAAAGAGCAAAAACTTAAAATTAATTTGGAACACGGCAGTTTGCTTATTATGAAAGGTACAACGCAACATTTTTGGAAACACCAAATTCCGAAAACCGTTAAAGAAATTGGTTCCAGAATCAATCTCACTTTTCGTATTATCAAGTGATTCCCAATTTTATTATATTTGATAAAAACTATTCGATGAACGATATCATTCATTATTTCGAAAGTATTCCGTCTTCTCATAGAGCATTGATTTTGGCTGGTGGCATTGCTTTGTTTTGGTTAATTGAAAGCGCTGTTCCGTTTGTGAAATTTGGTTACAATAAAATCCAACATGCCGGAATCAATATCTTTTTTACGGTGACGACGATTATTGTTAACTTTTGTTTGGCGGTGATTTTAGTCAGCACTGCGCAATGGACTGTTGCAAATAAATTTGGTCTTTTGAATTGGTTACCCGAAATGAATATTTGGCTTTTTACCATTGTTGGTTTATTGCTTTTGGACTTGATTGGCGCTTATTTGGCGCATTATGTAGAGCATAAAACCAAGTTTTTATGGCGATTTCACTTAATCCATCATACCGATACTTGGATTGATACGACTTCTGGTAACCGTCATCATCCGGGTGAAAGTGTGATTCGGTTTGTTTTTACGACTATGGGTGTTTTGATTGTTGGTAGCCCGATGTGGATGGTTTTTTTGTACCAAACCTTATCGGTTGTTGCCACGCAATTTACCCATGCCAATATTGCTTTACCTAAGCAATTAGATAAAATCATGAGTTATTTTTTAGTTTCTCCGGATATGCATAAAGTGCATCATCATTACGTTTTGCCTTATACTGATAGTAATTATGGGAATATATTTTCAGTTTGGGACCGTCTTTTTGGAACTTTCAAAACCTTAGACAGAGAAAAAATTGTTTATGGGGTTGATACACACATGAGGCCCGAAGAGCATAATGATTTGAAGAATTTGCTATCGATTCCGTTTCAAAAACATCGCTCGCCCAATACAAAAGCGTAAAAAATTATTGCATAGATTGAAAACTAATTATTTTTTTTACTAATATTGATTGGAAATTTATCAATTGGAATCTATTTTTAAATAATGCTTTTACAGAAATGAAAAAAAGTAAGCTTGCAGACTTTGACAACGAACAAATAGAAAGAGTTGTCAGCATGGCTCAAGAGGAAAAAAAACCTTTTGAAGTAATAAAAGAAGAATTTGGACTTACAGAAAACGAAGTAACCGAATTAATGCGCAAACGTTTATCGAAAGATAATTTTGAACTTTGGAAAAAGAAAGCTGTAGGAAGCAAACCCAAACCCAAGCCAATCATTGACGATTTCGATGACGATTTAGAAGGTAAATACTATATCAAAAATAAATTTGACTAAAATGTAAACTCTTGCCCAACAAGAGTTTTTTTATTTTTACTTATTACTTCGTCTCAATCTCTACGTTTCCAAGAGTACATTTTAGTTAATCAATACTAAAAATGTTAAAATCGAGTGTAACTATTACTTACATTTGGTGTCTTATCCAAAAAATTTAAATTTTTGACCATGAAAAAATTAGTTTTAAGTCTTGCTTTAGCCTTAACGTTATTCCAATTTAATGCAGTTGCCCAAAAAAAATCGACTACTGTTGCTAAACAAGAAGTCAAAGTAGCCATTGATTTAAATGTTGTAAAAGACGATAAAGTGATGGTAGCAATTACACCGCCAACATTTACCACTGAAGAGGTTGTTTTTCATATTCCAAAAACTGTTCCCGGAACTTATTCTTCGGATAATTATGGTAAATTAATTGTTGATTTTAAAGCTTTGGATAAAAGTGGGAATGAGTTAACAGTAACCAAAACTGATGAAAATTCATGGAAAATCAGTAATGCCAAAGCTTTAGCTAAAGTTACTTATTGGGTAAATGATACTTATGATACAGAAACAGGAAGAGGTTTTGGAAAAGATGAGATTTTTTCACCTGCCGGAACCAATATTGATGAAGGCAAAGTTTTTATGTTGAATAATCATGCGTTTATAGGTTATTTTAATGACAAATTAGAAATTCCATACAATGTAACGATTACACATCCGGCGACACTTTTTGGTTCTACTTCATTGGTTGATTTGAACAAAAGTGATACCGTAGATCAATTTGTAGCCAAAAGATACTTTGAATTGGTTGATAATCCAATCATGTATTCGAAACCAGATTACATTACGTTCAATGTAGACGGAATGGAGATTTTGTTTAGTGTTTATTCACCTAATGGCACGCATACAGCCAAATCACTTATGGCCGATTTAGAAAAAACCATGCGTGCGCAAAAGGCTTTTTTGGGACCAATCAATAACAACAAAAAATACACCGTTCTGTTGTATTTATCCGATATGCAAAAAGCAGATGCCAAAGGTTTTGGCGCCTTAGAACATCATACATCAACTACAGTAGTTTTTCCTGAAATGATGCCGGCTGCAGCTTTGGGAGAACAAATTAAAGACGTAGTTTCTCATGAGTTTTTTCATATTGTAACACCGTTGAGCATTCACTCTAAAGAGATTCAATATTTTGATTATAACAATCCGAAAATGTCAAAACATTTATGGATGTATGAAGGCGTAACCGAATATTTCGCAAATTTATTCCAAGTCAATCAAGGATTAATCGATTCAGATGAATTTTATCAAAGAATAGTGGGTAAGATTAACAATGCTTCGACTTTAAATGATACGATGCCATTTACAGAGATGAGTGCTAATGTATTGGTTCCGCCATACAAAGACCAATATTTGAATGTATATGAAAAAGGCGCTTTAATCGGAATGTGTATTGACATTATTATACGTGAAAAAAGCAACGGACAAAGAGGTATTTTAGATTTGATGCAAAAATTATCCAAAAAATATGGTGCTGAAAAGCCATTCAATGATGATGAGCTTTTTGTAGAAATTACTTCGTTAACTTATCCTGAAGTGGGTGAGTTTTTAAATACTTATGTAGCTGGTCCTACACCAATCCCTTACGATGTTTATTTTGCTAAAGTTGGTGTAGGCAAAGCCAAAATGAGTGTTCCAATGAATCCGTTTCTAAAGGACCAATCAACACCTTACATTACGGTTGACGGAAAAACCAAAGAAATTATAGTGCTGCCGAGTGATGAACTTAATGAGTTTATGAAAGGTTTAGGTATCAAAGGAGGCGATATTATTGTGTCTATTAATGATGTTGCCTACAATTTAGATAACATTTATGACATGATTATGGAAAGCCAAAACTGGAATGTAGATGATGCCATAACCGTTAAAATCAATCGAGATGGTAAAGAGCAAACCATTAAAGGTAAAGTAAAATTATCAATGGATGAAGTTGAAGGTTACGGGCTTATCGACACAACAAAAGAACCATTAAACAAAGCTTGGTTGAAAGGATAATTTCAATCATTTTTTATAAATCAAATCCTCAATTTGTTAATCAGATTGAGGATTTTTTTTAGTATTATTGCCAAAATTTATAATAGGTTTAAAATATCTGATTGTTACTAAAATATAAACCGAATGTCCAACTGACATTTTCCTCTTAATATCAATTATGCAAAAATCATTTTTCACTTTACGGTCTGTACTTTTTTTAATTTGCTTTGTTAGTTCGTTTATGATCGTGTCTTGTACGGAAAAAAAATCGGATAAAAATTTTGTACTTAATGGAAATATTAAAGGCTTAAAAAGCGGAACCATATACATTCAAAGGGTAAAAGACACCATTTTAGTACCTATTGATACCATTAAAATTGACGGGGATTCTCATTTTACCAGCGAATTTGATTTGCAATCTCCGGAGATGTTGTACTTGTTTTTAGATCGCGGTGTGACCAACTCGTTAGACAATAACATTGCTTTTTTTGCTGAACAAGGTGAAATGAATTTAGAAACTACGCTCGATTTTTTCACAGCCGATGTCAAAATTACTGGTTCTAAAAATCAGGAATTGTACGATGAATACAAAAAAGTAGTTACAAGATATGTAAATCAAGATTTGGATTTATTAGAAAAAAAATTCAAAGCCTATAAAGAAGGAAGACTTGATGAAGTAAACAAAATGGAAGAACAACAGCAAGGTATTATGAAAAGAAAATACTTGTACACTACTAATTTTGCTTTAAACAACGCTAATTACGAAGTAGCGCCTTATGTGACTTTAGCAGAGATTTATGATATTAACATGAAATATTTAGATACCATTCAAAAGGCAATGTCACCTAAAGTAGCAAAATCACTTTATGGCAAAAAGCTAAACGAATTGGTAGCTGAAAGAAAAAAAGAGGAAAAATAAGCACGCTATCTTAGCATGGCAAAATGTCCTTTATGAATTCGGCCATCATTTCGAGTTACAGTAAACCAATAATCATCGGAAGGCAATTGTCTTCCGTTGTAGTTTCCATCCCAATCTTCATTGTTTTTCATCACTCGAAGTAATTTTCCGTAACGGTCAAAGATTTGTACTTCAAAATTTGGTTCGAATTGGGAGAATTTAATACTCCAACTATCGTTATTACCATCACTATTTGGCGTGAAGAACTTAGGGTAATTTAGTAAAAAAACTTGTTCTCTATCTATTCCGCATCCGTTTTTATCTCTGACAGTTACCAAGTAAGCACCATTTGGTAATCCATTAAAAATGTTACTGTTTTGGTAATTAATCCCATCAATAGAATATTCGTAATCGCCAGAACCGGTTACATGAACTGTGATACTGTTTTCAGAATCTGTCCAATCTATAGTCTCAATTGTCGTAATTGTCGGTGCATTGGATTGAACTACGGTAAAGTTTGTAGTTGAAGTACAAGTGGCATTTCCATAGCTGTTTCCAACCATTAGCCAGTAATTTCCGGCTTGATTTAATGTAATCGATGGAGCATTGACATTAGTAGACCAAATATAAAGATCAAATCCGGTAGGTGCCGTAATGGTTACATTACTTCCTTCGCAAAAGGCAAACTCATCTGGCATTGTAATTATTGGGATACTCACTAAAGTCAATTCCAGTTCCACGACCTGATGACATCCATTTATATTATCAATTCTGACGTACACTATGGTTTGGCCCAAAGGAATTGTATGGTTGGTTGGCAATTGTTCGGCACTAATTTGATTATCTGCAGCATTGAATGAAGAGTAATAAGTAAAAGTATTTCCTGCCAAACTGGCCATGTTGTAATTTAATAAAGATAAATCAACTATTTCACTGCCGTTATTTTGGTTGTCACAAATAAAGGCATCGCTATCTATAGCATTTAAAGAATATATTAGTGTGACAGCTATTGGAAGTCTTCCGACACTCTCACATCCATTGACCGTTTGCGTAGCATAATAAGTAGTTCCATCAACGAGTAAAGTATTTGAGGGTAAAGCAGTTGTGCTGGTATTAGAACTGTACCAATTTATAGCTGTTCCGTTTACGGCAATGTCATTTAAAGTCGGATTTTGGGAAGCACACAATGCTTGAGGGTTGTTTCCGGTAGGCGCTACTGTATTTTGACTGTTTATGATAACAGGAACTCGTGAACTTTCGCAACTGTTCAAAGTTTGCGTAGCATAATAAGTAATACCGACTTGTAAAATTTCAATGGAACTCAATAAATTTCCGCCGGTTGGCGCATCATACCATTGGATGTTTTGACCGGTTATTGGAATATCACTTATACTCTTTGTATCGCCGAGACATGTATAGTAAATAGGATTTACTAAAGGTGCACTAGTTGAATTTAGTATTATTATTTGATTTTGGGTTTCTATATTTCCTTGACCATCATTGAATTCCCAATGGATAATATGTGTTCCGGTCGTTGCGTAGTTCAATGGATCAGAAGTTGTGCCAATAATTGTTCCACTACAATTATCAGTTGCGGTTGGAATAACATTAACGATGGTTGTACAATCACCAGTTATTGTAGGAAGTGTTGTTATGTCCGGAATTGGTTTAGTGATATCACCTACAATAACATTAATAGATAAAGTACCATCACAACCTCCCGTTCCGGTTATTGTACAGGAGTATTGCCCGCTATGACTTGTATTTGCATTTGTGATAATGGGATTTTGTTGGGTAGAAACAAATCCATTAGGTCCGTTCCAAGAGTAGTTTGTACCGCCGTTGGCCGTAAGGTTGATGTTGTGGCCAATACATATATCAGGAAGTGCATCTACTACAGGAGCTGAAAGACAGTCTTGGAATTTGGCTATAAATCCATCACTGTAATTTCCTATGGGATTCGGCTGGAAAGCATTTGGACTTGCGATAGCATTACTACTTGAGGTATCTCCACCTATATAGAAAATAGTGTTGATCTTATCGAATGAAATTGAATAGGCTTCATCAAAAGATGAACCACCGTAGTAAGTTCCCCAAAGCCTAAATCCGTTAGTATTAAATTTTTGTATAAACGCATCACCAATTTCTCGGATGCCGTCATACGGATTTGCCGTAGCAATATTATTGTCGATTTGTGTATAGCCAATAGCATAAATATTTTCGTTGGCATCAAGATCGAGATCCGCAAATTTTTCATAAAAATAGGTTGACCATAAGCGTTGACCGTCGAAATCAAATTTTGCCATTAATCCGTCATAACCAGCATTGCTCACATTGGGACCAATTGGTAAAAAGCATCCGGGAGACGCTATGTTTGTATCACTAGCCGTTTTACCGACAACATAAATCGCATTATTCCCTAGTGCTAATCGGTGTAAATAATCTTCATTATTTCCACCGAAATAGGTTCCCCAGATTTGGGTTCCTTGAGCCGAAAATTTTGTTATGAATCCGTCCCATGTAGTATTTCTAATAGGTTGAAAAGCACCAGGAGTTGCTATACCATTTATACTGTAAGCAAATCCCGTAAGATAAATATTATTGTTGGCATCAATTTTTACATCTTCTATTTGCTCCTGCATATCTCCACCAAAATAGGTTCCGAAAATCCTTTGTCCATTGGCATTAAATTTGGCTATATATCCTTCATATTGCGAGTTAAACTGATTGTCAAACACTGTTTTGTGGGCGCCTGGTGTGGCAATACCTGCCATACTGTAGGTTATACCACATATTACAATATTATTTAATTCATCAACTGCTACGGCTGTCGAGGTATCATTAAGATTACCGCCATAATGCGTGCCCCAAATTATTTGCCCTGTTGGATTTAATTTCAACAGAAACGCATCAAAATTGTTGGGGTTTCCTGCATAAATATAATTTAATGTAGGTTGGTGTGTTCCCGCTGTTGTGAAACTGTTGAGATTACTATTGGTAGTTCCACTAACTACTAGGTTGTTAAGTTTGTCGATGGCCATTCCTCCAAAATTGTCTTGCACATTTCCACCTAAATACGTGCCCCAAATCCTGTTTCCGTTTGAATCAAACTTGTTCACAAAACAGTCTGAATTCACAATATTAGGGCTATTCCATGGCCAAAGATAACTTTGATGGCTAATTGTAGTCGCTATGTTGTTAAAACTTGAAGTTACCCCTCCAACATAAAGAAAACCGTTTAAGTCAATTTTCGTGTCATAAACCGAATCACCTCCTTCGCCGCCCAAGTAGGTACCCCAAAGGCGATTTGGAGTTGGGTCAATGATTATCTTTTTTCCAGTTAGATTTTTTTTATCACCGTCAAATCCATAGATATTGTTTTTGATTTTTCTGTAGCCAATATAAATCTCCTTTTTATCATTTTCATTCTCAATCCAACTCATAGGTATGGTTTCCTCTATTGTTCCGAAACGAACCTTCATTTTAATTTTATTATCAACTAATGCTGTTCTAGCCCCTTTGAATTCTAATTTTATATCCTCGATTTTACCATTTGGATTTATAATGAAATTATATTCGACAGGTTTCGATTTGTCTTCAGGAATAAAGAATACAACATCAATATTTGGATAAATATTAACATAAGTTACTTTTTCAAATTTATATACATTTGAAACACCTTCTGGTTTTGAAACCACATTATAGTAATTGTCATAATCAGTTGATTTCCCTTCTGTAACAAATTTTGCTTTGGGGTTAGAATTCACAAAATCAATATCAATTCTGTGGTAGCTGTATACTAATTCATAATCTGAAGTACTTTTTTTTAGAAGCCAAGAATTTTGGTCGCTAAGAGGTAAGTCTATTTTTTTAGTTTCATAAATATCATATGAAAACCCATTTTTTCTCAATTGAACATTAAGTCCTTTGGAGTTCAAAAGATATTTCACCGCTTCATTAGGCTTTCCATTTTGGTCAACAATTTGGCCTTTGTTTTCAATAAAACCAGCAGACTGCTTTTGGTTTTGAGCAAAACCAAAAGAGCTGATCGTTAAAAATAAAAAGGCAAATAATTTATTCATAGTTGGAGATTCATCAACGACAAAAGTAAAAATAATATCCTAAAAAACATAAGAATTAATTTACTGATTAAGAAATTTATACTGTCTTAAAAATGTTTGTGAAAACAATTAAAATATAAAGTAATTTTGCCTTCTGACTCAAACCATGAAAGACCTCCTTCTAATAACGCCGCCATTTACACAACTCAACACACCTTATCCGGCAACGGCATATTTAAAAGGTTTTTTGAAGACCAAAAACATTTCGGCTTTTCAAATGGATTTGGGAATCGAAGTGATTTTGGCGATGTTTTCCAAACAAGGATTGATTTCTATTTTTACTTCATCCAACATCCAACATCCAACACCTAACCTTCAAAGGATTTACAGTTTAAGAGAAGATTATATCCAAACCATAGATTCCGTTATCACTTTTCTGCAAGGCAAAAACCAAACTTTAGCGCGTCAAATCTGCAGTGGTAATTTTCTGCCCGAAGCCTCAAGATTTGAGCAATTAGATGATATGGAATGGGCGTTCGGTTCAATGGGCATGCAAGACAAAGCCAAGCATTTAGCGACTTTATATCTTGAAGATTTATCCGATTTTATAGTCGAATGTGTTGATGAAAATTTTGGATTTAGTCGCTATGCGGAACGATTGGGCAGAAGCGCGAATTCGTTTGATGAATTGTATTCGCATTTGCAAAATGACTCAACCTATATCGACAAAATTACGCTCAAAATTCTCGAAGAAAGAGTTAAAGAAGTGCAACCTAAGTTAGTCTGCATTTCAGTTCCGTTTCCCGGAAATTTATACAGTGCTTTTCGCTGTGCGCAATTTATTAAAAAGCAGTTTCCAACTATAAAAGCCTCCATGGGTGGCGGTTTTCCCAATACGGAACTTCGTGATTTAAAGGATGAAAGGGTTTTCGAGTTCTTCGATTTTATAACACTTGACGATGGTGAATTACCGGTGGAACTGTTAAACTCCAACGTAGAAAATCCTAATTATAATGTCTTTAAAAGAACATTTCTCTTAGAGAACAATCAAGTCGTTTATAAAAATAATGCTATTCAATCCGATTACAAGCAAAGCGAGGTTGGCACTCCGGATTATTCCGATTTGCTTTTGGACCAATACATTTCTGTTATAGAAATTGCCAATCCGATGCACAGTTTGTGGAGCGATGGCCGATGGAACAAACTCACGATGGCGCATGGTTGTTATTGGGGCAAATGTACTTTCTGTGATATTTCATTAGATTATATTAAATTATACGAACCTATTGCGGCCAAAATTCTAGTCGATAGGATGGAAGAAATGATTGCCCAAACCGGCGAAAACGGATTTCATTTTGTAGACGAAGCTGCGCCACCGGCTTTAATGCGTGAACTGGCTTTAGAAATAATTCGGAGAAAGCTCATAGTGACTTGGTGGACTAACATTCGTTTTGAGAAAAGTTTCTCTCGTGATTTGTGTTTTTTACTTAAAACCTCTGGTTGTATTGCTGTTTCCGGCGGATTGGAAGTGGCTTCAGACAGATTGTTGGAGTTGATTAAAAAAGGCGTAACGGTTGAGCAAGTGGCTCAAGTAACAAGAAACTTCACCGAAAATGGTATTATGGTCCATGCCTATTTGATGTATGGCTATCCAACGCAAACTATTCAAGAAACTGTTGATAGTTTAGAAATGGTACGTCAATTGTTTGAAGTTGGTGTTTTACAATCCGGTTTTTGGCACCAGTTTGCTATGACGGCGCACAGTCCGGTTGGCATGTTTCCTGAAGAATTTGGTGTAATTCCGCAGCAGAATGATATTACTTTTGCTAATAATGACATTCAATTCAAAGACAAAACCGGTATCAACCACGATAAGTTTAGTTTCGGATTGAAGAAATCATTGTTCAATTATATGCACGGCATTGGATTCGATTTTGAATTGCAGGATTGGTTTGAGTTTAAAATTCCGAGAACTACCATAAACCAAGATTTTATAATTAGTTGCTTGGAAAAACAAAATGATTTTCTCATAAAACCTTCGGCTAAAGTAATTTGGTTTGGCGGGAGACCTCAAACTGAAATTTTCACCAAATCGAAAAAAGGAAATTCGTGGGAAATGATGAAGTTGGTTTTTTTCGATAAAAAAGACACTTTAGAGATCAATTTAGAGAAAGAGAAAGCGGAATGGTTGTTAAAAGCTATCGATTTAGTTCAAATTGACAATCAAAAAGCGCTTACTTTTGCCCAACTCAAAGCTGATTTCGAATTGCAGTTTGACGATTTTGAGTTGTTTTGGTTTTCAAAACCCATTAAAACCCTAAGAGAATTTGGATTAATAGTACTTTAATTTTACTCTTAAATTTTAATAACTTATTGAATATTTTTAGCAAACTAAACAATTATTGTTTTTTTTTAATCTACATTTAGCTTCTAAATTATATAAAGAGAATAGAAGACAATGACCGTTAAAAAAACCTTCCCAAAAATTCTTTGGTTGATAGTTTCCTCTAGCATCTTTTTCATTATTCTTTATTTTGCACTTTTCTATTATACTAAAAAAGCAGAAAAGCAAGTTTATAGAGATTCTGTAAAACAGTTTGATAATGAAATGCATAAGCTTCTTGATTTAGAGTCGAAACCAATATTAGTTGCCATAAATAACGACACTAATTGGGATGAGTTTGTCAATTTTATAGCCACCAAAGACAACAAATGGTACAACGAAACCATAGATAATGAATTAGAGATATATGATGCGGAGTATTTAGGCGCTTATGATGCTCAAAAAAATTTCATTATCCGAACGCCGACACCAAAAATCAAAACTTTAGATTTCATCCCGAAGCAAGCCATGGATTTGTTGAATTCAGAAGGCATTAAAAAGTTTTATCTAAAAATTCCTGAAGGAATTGTTGAGGTTACCGGTGCAGCGATTCATCCGTCTGATGATCCGTTGAAAAATAAAACCAAAACTTCGGGTTACTTTTTTGTGGTAAGACTAATGGATCAAGAATATATTGAGAACCTTGAACACATAACCAATGCTAAAGTTCAGTTTTTGGCAACTGACAAAAAAACGAAGCAAGCAGAAAATGTAATCTCATCAGCATTTGTCTTAAAAGATTTTAACGGTAAAATCCTTGGTCAACTTTTGTTCAAAAGGAGCTTCGAAGTTTATTTTAAAAACACTATTAATTTGCTGTATGTTATTATAGTTGCGTTTTTTGTTAGTTTGTTGATTAATTTGATTTACACCAGAAGATTGGTTTATTATCCTTTAGATTTGGTTAGAAGAGTTCTTGAAACCGGCAATAAAAAAGCGATTAAGTTGTTAAAAGAATCCAATGGTGAGTTTAGAGACATCGGAAATTTATTTGAAGAAAATAACAACCAAAAATTAGAGTTAATTTCGGCCAAAATTAAAGCTGAGGAAAGTGACCGATTGAAATCATCTTTTTTAGCAAATTTATCACACGAAATCAGAACACCAATGAATGCCATCAATGGCTTTACCGATTTGATTTTGAATACAGATATCAACGAAACGGAGAAAGTGGAGTATCTCAATGTGATTGAAAAAAGTGGTAAAAATTTGGTTTCTATCATCGATGATTTGATCGAAATGTCAAAAATTGATTCCAATCAAATTTCGCCAAATTATACGGTAGTTAACTTGGAATCTTGTGTTAACGAACTCTATGAAACGGTTAAAGTTACTATTCCCAAAAAATCAATTGAATTTATTTTAATAAAAAGCTCAATGCCGGCCGAGTTTAACATCATTACCGATGATATCAAACTGAAGCAAGTGATTATTAATTTGTTGACCAATGCTATTAAGTTTACCGACACCGGTATGGTTACTTTTGGTTACGAAATAGATGAAAAGAATGAGCAAATTCATTTCACTATTAGAGATACCGGATTAGGTATAGACGAACAAGAACACCAAAATATTTTTGATCGTTTCAAGCGAGTAGATAGCGATGTTTCTATAAAAGTTGGAGGTTTAGGACTTGGTTTAGCAATATCGAAAGCTTATGTTGAATTGCTTGGCGGAACCATTACGCTCGAATCAAAAGTAGGCGAAGGCTCTACTTTTTACTTTTCCATCCCATTACAATATGCCAAAGTTGAAAACATCATGGTTAGATCAATTGACAACCATGAAAACATAAAAACAGAAAACAAATTAATCTTGATTGCCGAAGATGATAATATTAATTTTTTATTGTTCCAAAAGATGATGCAACATAAGAATTATGAAATTATCAGGGCAATTAACGGTAGGGAAGCAGTTGAGATTTGTTTGGGCAACGCCAATATAGATTTAGTTTTAATGGATATAAAAATGCCGATTATGAATGGTTTTGAAGCTATTGAGCAAATTCAACCCATGCGACCAAACTTGCCTATCATAGCCCAAACCGCTTATTCTTCTTCTGAAGACAAAGCCAAAATTGAAGAAGCCGGATTTACGGATTACATCACAAAACCATTAGACAGAGAGCGACTGTTTGAATTGTTGACCAAGTATTTAGAAAAAGAGCACAATAATGAGTTATAAAGTAATTGTTGCGTTATTGTTTTTTAGTTTAGTTATTATTCCTTCTTTTTCGCAAGAAAAGTTAACAGTTACCGACAGCATTACTAAAGAAGAGAAGAAACTTTCTTTAAATTTAGATATTGTGAGTCGATATCTTTGGCGTGGCCAATGTTGGGGCGGCGATTATGTTGCCATACAACCTACGGTTGAATATGCCGTTACACCAAAGTTGACTTTGGGTTTTTGGGCAACGACTAACTTCAAAAGTGATTATTTTTATCCCGATGGTATTTCAGCTTATAAAGGATATCAAGAAATTGATTTTTATGTGATTTATCAAATAAATGATTTTTTACAATTCCAACTTTGGGATTATTATTGGCCTTCTGTTAGTCGTGTAGAAGGTGTGAATAACGGTTTCTTTAACTATGGAAACGATGGTTCTAAAACGGTAGATGCGATGTTGTATTTTGATTTTTCAGAAGGTTATCAATACCCGTTTAATGCAACGATAAGTACTTTAGTAGCCGGAAATGATTTTCGATATGACAGCAATGGTGAAAAGCCAAAACAAAATTTCACCACTTATTTGGAATTGGGCTATACTTTTATTTTCTTCGAAAATCGAACTTCAACTGTCTTTCAAGATGTTGAAATTTCACCGGTTGTTGGTGCTGTTTTAAATAACAAAGCGGAATATTACACTTATGCCGATTATGACAAGGTTTCTTTTACCAATTTAGGGATAACTGCTTCCAAAGAATTCGACTTAGGTAAAGGAATAACCATGCCGATTTCATTGAATTACACTCACAATGGCGCTTCAAAAAACACAGCGCTTTTCGGAAAAAACTTTTGGATAGCGACGCTAAGTTTTAGTTACTAAACCGGTTCGCCGTAAAGGTCAAATTCAGTAGCATCAATGATTTTAACATTGACAAACTCACCTGTTTTTACGTAGAAATTCGCTGCGTCAATCAACACTTCGTTATCAACATCCGGACTGTCAAATTCAGTTCTTCCAATGAAATACTGGCCTTCTTTTCGGTCGATAATGCATTTGAAAGTCTGCCCAATTTTTTCTTGGTTTAAGTCCCAAGAAATTTGCGATTGCAAATCCATTATTTCCATTGCACGCGCTTGTTTTACTTCATCAGGGACATCATCTTCTAAGGAATAAGCATGCGTGTTTTCTTCGTGAGAATAAGCAAAACAACCCAATCTTTCAAATTTCATTTCCTGAACCCAATCTCTCATGGTTTCAAAATCTTCTTGCGTTTCGCCTGGATAACCAACGATTAAAGTCGTTCTGATAGTCATGCCCGGAACGGCTTCGCGGAAATCTTTTAGCAATTTGGTCGTTTTTTCTTTGGTTGTTCCTCTTCGCATTGATTTCAAAATATTATCTGAAATGTGTTGCAACGGAATATCGATATAATTACAGATTTTTGGTTCGCGTTTCATCAAATCCAAAACATCCATTGGGAAACCGGTTGGGAAAGCATAATGCAAACGAATCCATTCAATACCTTCTACTTTGACTAAGTTTTCTAATAACTCAGCTAAGTTTCTTTTTTTGTATAAATCCAATCCGTAGTAAGTCAAATCTTGGGCGATAAGAATTAGTTCTTTTACGCCGTTTTTGGCTAAACCTTCGGCTTCTTTTACTAATTTTTCAATAGATTGAGAAACGTGTTTGCCACGCATAATCGGAATGGCACAGAAACTACAAGGCCTGTCACAACCTTCAGCAATTTTTAGATAAGCATAATTTTTTGGTGTAGTGGTTAAACGTTCACCAAGTAATTCATGTTTGTAATCTGCACCTAGTGCTTTTAATAATAAAGGTAGTTCTGTAGTGCCAAAATATTGGTCAACATTTGGGATTTCTTTCTCTAAATCAGGACGGTATCTTTCAGAAAGGCAACCGGTAACAAAAACTTTATCCACCAAACCTTTTTCTTTTTTGTCGGCATATTCTAAAATGGTATTTACTGATTCTGCTTTGGCATTGTCAATAAAACCGCAGGTGTTAATCACCACGATATTTCCTTCTTGTTCATGTACCACATCTTTGCCACTGGCTTTTAATTGTCCCATTAAAACCTCACTATCGTAAGTGTTCTTTGAACATCCAAGGGTAATGACGTTGATTTTGTTTTTCTTTAAAGACTTAGTTCTCATAGATTTATTTCCGATTATTGGGAAAGGGTGCAAAATTACGGTTTTATTTCTAATTTGTTTTTGCCTTTTGTAAATAAAAAAACCACCTCGTTTTGAGATGGTTTACCGTTTGTGTTGTAATTGATTAGAAATTGATTGAATAACTAATAGTTACATTATTGTTGTATCTGCTGATTCTAGCTGGATCAGTCATGCCAGAAGAAACTAAAGCTTGGTTGCTGTTTCTGTGGTCATAGGAGTAAGCCAAATCCAATCGGCTTTCGCCAAAATTATAACCAATTCCACCAGTATAACCGGTTAAGTCACCAAAAGTTTGGTCAACTTTATACGGACTTTCCTCAAAGCGATAACCGGCTCTTAGACTTACTTGCTTAATTTTGAATTCGCCACCAACTCTTACTTCAATGGCATTGTCTAAAGCATTGCTCATAAAATTATTGATGGCCATATAACCAGGGTCATTTTTAGGTTTTATTCTAGTAACACTGTAATCTTTGCTGGAAACGTCAACACTCAACAATCCTCTTTTCCCGAAAATATAGGCCAAACTTCCTGTCCATTTTCCCGGTGTTTGAATAGTATATGGTAGATAGACTACCGGATCTTGAAATGAAAATGGGAATTCATTCCCGTCTTGGTTGTTAAGACTTCTTGTACTAACACCTTGTTGTAACTCGTCAGTTAGTCTGAACCATGTTGGTGATTCATAAGCTAATCCGATTCGAACACTTTCTATAGGTTTTACGATAGCACCCAAATTAAATGAAAAGCCTGATCCGGTTGTCCAAAGTCTGTTTTGGAAAAGAATTTCAGCAATAGTTGAGCCGGTATCATAAACAGGATTGTCGTTGCTTTCATATACGGTGAATAACTTTTCAATGTTCACAAAATGAAAATTCAAATTTCCACCCAAGAAGATGATATCTTTGTAAGAAGCCGAAAAGTTTCCGGTTAATTTGCCATTGTAACCGGTAGTTACTACTTGATTTTCTTGGTAATAGTTTCCTCCTACAGGAATGTTAGTGTAATAAGTGTTGTTGTTGGGAACATTATTGGTTGGCTCAAAAATATAAGTATCAAAACCCAAGTAAGCTTGTTGCTCATAAAAATTTAAGTCATAATAGTTAAAATTTGTTAAGATATTGGTAGGAATACCTTGAGCAATATTCACAAAATAATTTCCAATTGAGTTGTAAGGATTGACACCGGCAGAAAATATACTATTATTTAAATTATTAGCATTTTCATAATTTAGACCGACTGCAATTTTTCTCCAATCATTTTTACTCTCTTGATCATTTTTAAAAATGAATACAGCACCAATTTGGTTAAGGTCTAAAGAGCTGTCAGTATCATTGGTTGAAGTACCCCAATATAGAGACCTGTTTTTAGCATTATAAATAGAACCGGTAACGGTACCATAGTTATTATTAAAAAAAATAGAACCGGCCGGATTAACATTAATGGCTGATAAATCACCACCAACGGCTCCAAAGGCACCACTCATTCCTCTGAATCTGGCAGTTCCGGTAAGATTGTCTACTGCTAAACGAATGACGTCATTTGGAGTTGTTTCTTGTGCTTGAACATTAGAAAATGACATTCCAATGCACAACAATAATAAGTACTTTTTCATAGTATTTTTAATTTTTGTTCAAAAAAAACCTATGCAATAGTTTAACAAAGCATAGGTATAAAATGTTTTAGTGAATTATCTTCTTCCGCCTCCGCCTCCAGATCTTCCACCACCGAAGCTTCCACCTCCGCCTCCTGATGAACGTCCGCCACCGCCGTTGTTGCTTGGGCTGTAAGAACGCGTAGGAGCAGATTCAGTTCTTACGTTTCCTCTAGGTTGCGAAGTATTAGTGTTTGGTCTAGGCGAAGAATTATTGTTATAATTTCTTGGACTGGCAGAATTATTTCTTGTCGGATTGAAATTAGAATTACTTCTGGTAGGATTAAAGCCGGAATTTCTCGTGTTGATAGCGTTATTTCCTCTAACTCCATAATTGGATGCGTTTCTAACACCGTATCTTGAATTATTTACTCTGTTTCCGGCAACGCCAAAAGAAGAGCCTCTTCTTCCGCCATTGTAGTAGTTGTTGTAATATCCTCCGTGCCAAGGACTATACCAACCGCCCCAACCAACATTCCAACCTGGACCGTACCAACTGTTCCAACCCCAGCCCCATGAAGGGCCATACCAACTGTTCCAGCCCCAACCCCATGATGGCCCCCAATTGTTCCAACCCCAATAATTACCATACCAGTAATTGTTCCAATAACCATAACCCCAATTGTTGTCATAAACATTTACGGTTATAGATTGAGGGTTACTTCCCCAACTTGAATTACTGTCATTATAATTTTGATTATTTTTGGCTATAGAGTCATTATTAACAGAGCTATAATTGTCTATATTAGTGAACATCTCGGCTTCTTTATTTAAGTCGCTAAAGTATTCTTGGTATTTATTACTTTGAGAATTGTCATTAGAGACTGTTTCTCTTCTCTTGTTCTCTGAATTTCCATACACTCCATCAGAATCGTAATAGGAGCTGTTTTGATAGGAGCCACAAGAGGTAATTGTTATTGCTATAATCCCTAAGAAGGAAAATAGAGGCAATCTTCTACTGAATAAATAATAAGTTTTCATATCTATAGCATTTTTATTGTTGGACTATACAAAAATAGTTAGTTTTGTCGAACTATTTAGTTAAAAAAAGTTAAACAATTTTTATGCCAAATTATTCAATATGAGTAAGAACCTAACGAAAAGAGAAGA
This sequence comes from Flavobacterium sp., assembly GCF_046293665.1. Taxonomy (GTDB): domain Bacteria; phylum Bacteroidota; class Bacteroidia; order Flavobacteriales; family Flavobacteriaceae; genus Flavobacterium. The sequence goes on along the minus strand of NZ_JBKBOL010000006.1, from coordinate 65,789 downwards.
AGATTATTCCAAATGGTATAACGAACTGGTAGTCAAAGCCGATTTGGCTGAGAATTCAGGGGTTAGAGGTTGTATGGTAATCAAGCCATACGGCTATGCTATTTGGGAAAAAATGCAAGCAGAATTAGACAGAATGTTTAAAGAAACCGGTCATAGTAATGCCTATTTTCCTCTTTTTGTACCCAAAAGCATGTTCGAGGCCGAAGAGAAGAATGCGGAAGGCTTTGCTAAAGAATGTGCTATCGTAACCCATTATAGACTAAAGAACGATCCTGATAAGCCAGGAAAGTTAATGGTAGATCCTAACGCCAAATTAGAAGAAGAACTAATCGTTCGTCCAACCAGTGAGGCGATTATTTGGTCTACCTATAAAAACTGGGTACAATCTTATAGAGATTTACCTTTGTTAATTAACCAATGGGCGAATGTTGTTCGTTGGGAAATGAGAACGAGATTGTTTTTGAGAACAGCAGAGTTTTTATGGCAAGAAGGACATACGGCTCATGCGACCAAAGCAGAAGCTATTGAAGAATCAGAAAAGATGATGCATGTTTATGCGGATTTTGCCGAAAACTTTATGGCGATTCCGGTAATTAAAGGATTGAAAACCGAAACGGAGCGTTTTGCCGGTGCGGAAGAAACGTATTGTATTGAAGCCTTGATGCAAGACGGAAAAGCCTTGCAAGCAGGAACGTCTCATTTTTTGGGGCAAAATTTTGCCAAAGCTTTTGATGTAAAGTTTGCCAATCAAGAAGGAAAGCAAGAGCATGTTTGGGGCACTTCTTGGGGTGTTTCTACTCGTTTAATGGGAGCTTTAGTAATGACACACTCTGATGATAATGGATTGGTATTGCCTCCGAACTTGGCGCCAACCCAAGTAGTAATTGTGCCAATTTTTAAAACTGACCAAGAGCTCGATGATATTTCAGTTGTAGCGAATGAATTGGTAGCTCAATTCAGAAGGTTAGGCGTCTCAGTGAAGTTTGATAACAGAACGACTCAGAAACCAGGCTTTAAGTTTGCAGAATGGGAATTAAAAGGTGTTCCGGTTAGAATTGCCATAGGGCCAAAAGATTTGGAAAACGGAACTTTCGAAATTGCTCGCAGAGATACTTTGACCAAAGAAGTAATCGCTAAAGAAGGAGCTGTGAATTATGTCTCAGATTTGTTGGAACAAATTCAAAAAGATTTATTCAATCGAGCGTTGGATTTTAGAAACACACATATTACCGAAGTAAATTCATTTGAAGAGTTCAAAGAAGTTTTAGAAAACAAGACTGGTTTTATTTCTGCTCATTGGGACGGAACTCCTGAAACTGAAGAGAAAATTAAAGATTTGACCAAAGCAACCATTCGTTGTATTCCTTTAGATCAAAAAAAGGAAGCTGGAATTTGTGTTTTTTCTGGAAACAAATCCACTGGTAGAGTGCTGTTTGCGAAAGCATATTAATAAAAATCAGAAAAAAAATAGTTACGCTCTTGTGTGATTGAAAAATAATTGTATTTTTGCAACCGCAATTTTAAGCAAAGATGGCCCGTTCGTCTATCGGTTAGGACGCCAGGTTTTCATCCTGGTAAGAGGGGTTCGATTCCCCTACGGGCTACCAATTTTCAAAGCTTAAAAACGGCCCGTTCGTCTATCGGTTAGGACGCCAGGTTTTCATCCTGGTAAGAGGGGTTCGATTCCCCTACGGGCTACAGATTAGTTGTAAATTAGTTTTATAAAACAAAAGTTCAGTGTCTCGAATTGTTGTTTTATTAGTTAAAACCAAAGTGATTATGTTTAATTGTGGGAGGTTTTTCTTTTTTAACTAAATATTTTATTATTAATTACAATTAAATTACAAGAAAATGGCAAATCACAAGTCAGCTTTAAAAAGAATCAGAAGCAACGAAAAGAAAAGAGTGTTGAACAGATACCAACACAAAACAACTCGTAACGCTATCAAGGCGTTAAGATTGGCTACAGATAAATCAGATGCTTCTGCAAAATTGTCTGCTGTTATTTCTATGATTGACAAATTGGCTAAGAAAAATATCATCCATGATAACAAAGCAGCTAATTTAAAATCTAAATTAACTAAACACGTTTCTAAGTTATAATCTAACTTTTATGAAATCATAATAAAAAAGTCTCAATTTATTGAGACTTTTTTATTTGTATTAAAATGCGGGTTTTAAAATCTCGAGCATTTCTTTGGTTATAGGCTTTGAAAGAAAATCAACTACCATTGGGTAACTTTTTGCTTTAATCACATCTTGTGGGTCAATTGTAGATGATAAGACTATAAACTTCGCTTCCTTGAACAAATCTTGATAACTGTTTTGAAGGTAGTTATCAAGGAACTCCCAACCATTCATTATTGGCATATTTAAATCTAAAAAAATTAATTTAGGGTAAGTTAGATTCAGGTCATTGTGGTATTTTGTTGCTAAATTATTGAAATATTGAATGGCTTCTTCTCCGTTTTTGGCAGTGTGTACCTCATTAGCAAAAGCAACCCTCTCAATGACTTTTTTACAAAGCATTAAAGTGATAGCGTCATCGTCTACACAAAGTATTTTGTCGAGCATTTGAAAAAATTAATTATTCTTGAATGTTATGGTAAAAGTTGTTCCTTTGCCTACATTACTGGTTACAGTTATTGTTCCACCCATGGCCTCTACCTGGGATTTTACCAAATATAATCCTAAGCCTTTACTGTCAGGATGATTGTGAAATCTTTGGTATAATCCAAAAATCTTGTCTTTATTTCTAACCAAATCAATTCCGATTCCATTGTCTTTAAACGTAAGGATTAAATTATCATCGATTACTTTTGACGAAATGTTTACTCTAAGTTGTTTGCCTTCTGATCTGTATTTTATAGCATTCGTCAGTAAATTTAAAAAAATGCTTTCTAAATAAGACTTGTTAATGTTTAAGATAGTTACCTCTTCTAAATCGATTTTCAGAATTGGTTTGTGTAATCCTATCAAAAAACTCAATTGATTGAATACATTTTCAAATATTTCCTTAATCAGTACTTTTTCTTTTTGAATTGACGGGTTGTCTTTAATGATAACAACTTTTACTAAATCATTGATGGTTTCGTTTAATAAATGTGTAGATTTAGAAAAGCCGTCGATGATTTCTTTTAATTCCGGATTTTCAATTGGCATGTCTTCCACCAAATTCAACAAACCGGTCAAATTGGAAAGCGGTGCTCTTAAGTTGTGAGAAGTAATGTAAGAGAATTGTTTTAAGTCTTTGTTGTTTTGAGTTAATTCTCGAATCAGTTGTTCTCTTTCTTTTACTTTGTTCTTTTCTTCGGTAACATCTCTCTGAATAGAAATCCAGTGAGAATGTTCTCCATCTTTATTGGTGACCGGAATCATGGAAGAGTTAATCCAAAATTCTTCCCCATTTTTTTTATAACTAATGGTTTCAATAAAACATTCTTTATACTCTTGGATAGCCGTTTTAAGTTTGTCAAATTCTAAAATATCTGATTTTGGTCCAAAGAAAATTACCGGAGATTTTCCAATTACTTCATTCGCTTTGTAACCGGTCATATCGGTAAAAGCCGAATTGACAAAGATAATGTTCGGAATCACTTCTGTTGAAGTATCAATGTCCGTAATCATTACCGCATCTTTGGTTTGCGTAATTACCGTCTCCAATAATCTCAATCGTTGCTCTTCTTCTTTTTGCTTGGTGATATCCTGAATGGCTCCAATCATTCTGATGGGTTTGCCTTCTTTGTCTTTTACCAAAAATCCTCTATCAAAAACATACTTATAACTACCATCCGCGCATTGGAAACGGTATTCATCTTGCCATTTTTCTGTCTTTTGTTCCAAAAAAGAGTAGAGCTTCACCGACATTTTTAAACTGTCTTCCGGGTGAATTCTTTCAAACCACCATTTAGATGTTTTACCGACTTCCTCTTTCTTGTAGCCAAAAACGCCTTGTATTCCTTTGTTCCAAATAAAACTGTCGTCTTCAATTTTCCAATCCCAAATAGTGTCACTCGTCGCCTTAGCTACTATGTCATAACGTTCATTAGACTCAATGATTTCATTATTTGTAATTTGAAGTTTCTCGAAAACCGATTTGTTGTTTTGAGCATTTTGATTGAGAATGATTCTTAAAATAATCCCCGATATCAAAATGAAAATAAAATCTCTAATATAAAAATACAAGGAAGAATCAGGAGGAGTTTTAATGTAATCTAAAAAAAATTGGTGACCGAGTACAGCCACAAACATTAAAATAAGGACGTACGTTAATGTTATTTTGTTAGAATTATTTTTCATTACTCCAAATATATAGATTTTCAAATTAGTTTTAAAATTTAGCCAAAAACTTATTAAGTATTTTATAAACTTTCTTCTCAATTTTAATAAAGTGTAAACTAATTTGTTATTGGTTTTTTATCTGAAAATAAAGTGTACCTTTGCACCCACAAAAAAGCACACATGGAATCTATTAGAAACATTGCAATTATTGCTCACGTTGACCACGGAAAAACGACTTTGGTTGACAAAATTATGTATCACTGTCAGCTATTTCGCGAAAACGAAAACACCGGTGATTTAATTCTTGACAACAATGACTTAGAACGTGAAAGAGGAATTACCATTACTTCTAAGAACGTTTCAGTTGTATATAAAGGGACAAAAATCAACATTATTGATACTCCCGGTCACGCCGATTTTGGTGGTGAAGTAGAAAGAGTATTAAACATGGCCGATGGTGTTTGTCTTTTAGTAGATGCTTTTGAAGGACCAATGCCACAAACGCGTTTTGTGTTACAGAAAGCCATCGACTTAGGGTTAAAACCTTGCGTGGTTATCAATAAAGTAGATAAAGAAAACTGTACTCCGGAAGAAGTACACGAAAAAGTATTCGACTTAATGTTTGAATTAGGTGCAGAAGAATGGCAGTTGGATTTTCCAACCGTTTACGGTTCGGCTAAAAATAATTGGATGTCTGACCATTGGGAAAACCAAACCTCAAACATCGAACCTTTATTAGATATGGTTGTAAGCAATGTGCCTGCGCCAAAAGTATCTGAAGGAACGCCACAAATGTTGATTACTTCTTTAGATTTTTCATCTTTTACCGGACGTATCGCGATTGGTCGTTTGGAAAGAGGTGTTTTAAAAGAAGGAATGCCGATTTCTTTGGTAAAAAGAGATGGCACCATTATGAAATCAAGAATTAAAGAATTACACACTTTTGAAGGTTTAGGCCGTAAAAAAGTGACTGAAGTTATAGCCGGTGATATCTGTGCGATTGTTGGAGTAGAAGGTTTTGAAATTGGTGATACTATAGCCGACTTTGAAAATCCGGAAGCTTTGCAAACCATTGCCATTGATGAGCCAACCATGAGTATGTTGTTTACCATCAACGATTCGCCTTTCTTTGGTAAAGAAGGTAAATTTGTAACTTCCCGTCACATCAAAGACAGATTGGCTAAAGAATTAGAGAAAAACTTAGCGTTAAAAGTAGGTGATACTGATTCTGCAGATAAGTTTATGGTTTTTGGTCGTGGTGTACTTCACTTGTCGGTTTTAATTGAAACCATGAGAAGAGAAGGCTACGAGTTACAAATTGGTCAACCACAAGTAATCATCAAAGAAGTTGATGGGGTAAAATGTGAACCAATCGAAGAGTTAACTATTGATTTACCGGAAAATTTGTCCGGTAGAGCAGTAGAGTTTGTTTCAGTCCGTAAAGGTGAAATGCTTTCTATGGAAGGAAAAGGAGAACGTATGGTTGTGAAATTCAACATTCCGTCTCGTGGCATCATCGGATTGAGAAACCAATTGCTAACGGCTACAGCAGGTGAAGCAATTATGGCACACCGTTTTATCGGATATGAACCATTTAAAGGGGAAATTCCGGGTCGTAACAACGGTTCTTTGATTTCTATGGAAAACGGAAAAGCCATTCCATACTCTATTGACAAACTTCAAGACAGAGGTACTTTCTTTGTAGATCCTAACGAAGACATTTATGCTGGTCAAGTAATTGGCGAAAATACCCGTAGTGATGATATGGCGGTGAATGTAACCAAAACCAAAAAATTGTCAAACGTTCGTTCTTCCGGTGCTGATGATAAAGCCCGAATTATTCCGGCTAAAAAGTTCTCTTTGGAAGAAGCTTTAGAATACATCCAAAAAGATGAATACGTTGAGGTGACCCCGAAATCAATTCGTCTGAGAAAAATATTTTTGGATGAAAACGATAGAAAACGCAATAAAGTATAATGAATTTCGGCACGATTTATCGTGTTATCCTATAAAAAGAAACCCTTTCATTTACGAGAGGGTTTTTTATTAGGAGCTGTTTCCGGCTATACGCTACAATCTTTTTTGTGGTCACATTGGTATTGTTCAATAACTTTTATTCAAACAAAAAAGGATTTCCACTACTATCCGGGCTAGGGTTATTTCTTCAATAAAAACTCCAGCGGAATATGCAATCGTTCTGCCCAAGCTTCTTCCGAATGATTTTTACCGGGAAAGAATTTAGTTTGCCAATTGTCTGAAGTAAATCCTTTTTCTACCATAATCGCATCCGTTTTCTTTTGCAAAGGCGGATACAAAGCGTCCAAAGTTTGATCGCCATAATCAAAGTAAATTCTGTTGGTTTTTGGATTTGGTAAGTTTGTTCTAAGATAATCGTTAAACGCTTCCGGAATCGGATTGTTTTCTACCGCAAAAATCCCCGGCCAATGCGTCGATATGCAAGCAGCAGCTCCAAAAACTTCAGGATATTCACAAATCGCATACATCGAAATCAAACCACCCATACTCGAACCGGCAATAAATGTATGGTCTTTATCGGTTTGTGTTGAAAAGGTTTTGTCAATAAAGGGCTTCAATTCGGTTACGATAAATTTTAAATAGGAATCAGAATAGGGCTTGAAAACTTCCTTGGTTCTTCCGGCTTTTTGCAATTGAGCGGTAATCGTGTCTTTTTGTTCTTTACTCAAATTCTCATAAGGCTTCTGCGGGAAATATTCCGGATGCCTTTTGGCGGCAATATTCCATATACCAACCACAATAAACTTCTTGACTTTGCTTTCTGCATTTAGCTTGCCGGCCACTTCATCCACTTCCCAAGCTTGTTTATTCCAAGTGGTTTCAGCGTCAAACAACATTTGACCGTCGTGCATATACAAAACGGCATATTTTTCTTTGTTGTTATACCCATCCGGTAACCAAACATCTACATTTCGAGCGTCGACAAATTCCGATTTGAAATTATCAAAACGTTGTATTTTTCCACTAGTTACTTTGATGTCTTGCGCATTGACAACTAAACCAACGAGTATAAAAAATAAGGAAGTCAATTTCATAATTTATCTGATTAGGGCAAAATGTCCTTTTGCCAATTCTTTACCCGAGTTTGTAATAGTAAACCAATAATCATCGGCTAATAAAAGACGACCATTATAAGTGCCGTCCCAACCAAAATCAGTGCCCGAAAACTGCGTAATTATTTTTCCGTATCGATCAAAAATAGTAATGACAGATTGCCCTAAACCTCTTTGCGTTAAATTTTTAATGTACCAAGTTTCATTAACGCCATCACCATTTGGTGTAAAGTATTTCGGAATTTGTACCAAGTAAAACACTCGAGAAACAATACCACAATATTTTTTGTCTTTTACAAAAGCCGTGTACTGTAAACCATTCAAATTAGTAAAAACCGGACTGTCCTGATACTGAGTGCCATCAATTGAATATTCATAATCTCCTATTCCGGAAGCTATAATTTCGACCGAATTGTTAGCACTAAAATCGTTAATTATGATGTTGTCAATAGTGGCTGCTTCTGAACCAAAAACGGTAAAGGTTTTAGTTATTGAACAACCTGAAGCATTTTCAAAAGTCACTGTGTACGTTCCGGGAACTGAAACCTGAATCGTAGAAGTAGTCGCTCCGATATTCCATACATAATTTTGATAACCCGAATTGGCCACTAAGGTCACCGGTACGTTGACACAAATACTCAACGTTTCATCTGCAATATTGCCACTAAAAGTCAAAATATTGAGGGTAACCGGAATAGGATTATAGCAATTGACATTCAGTATTCGGGCATAAATAATTTGTTGGTTGGGTGTGGTGTTTTGATAAGAATTCGGGAGAAGCGTTGTGCTCGTTGTGCTACTATAAAACCCAACTTGATAAGTCGAAGGCAAATTGGAGAATAGGGTAGGAACAATATCATTCAATAAAATAGTGGTAATTCCATTTTGATTGCTGTCATTGTCACAAAAAGAATATGAGGTTTGAGCAATAGTGAGTTCAGGAGCAAATTCTAAGTAAATCTCAGAGATATTAGTACAAGTAGGAGAATAAGTGGTTGCCAATGAATACATTCCGTTTTGTGAACTGTTGTAAGGAGGAGAAAAACTTAAAGTACTAGCCGTCTGACCAATAATGGGGTTGCCGTTAAAACGCCATTGGTAACTTTGAGCGCCATTTGAAGTGCCATTTAAAGTTAAATTTTCATTATGACAAACCGGATTTTGGTTGGCAAAAGTTCGGTCGTTTCCTAAATCAACGCCTACAGAAAAGCTACTTCCTTTTAAGAAAATAGCCGAATCGTAACGGTAATTCCCTTCGTCGGCAATCACCAATTTAATATGGTATTGGTTTCCCGGAATTACAGTAGCTCTTGCGGTTAATATGGTCGTTTGTCCATTAAAATTGGTTGGATGTTCTATGCCGTTAAAGCCACCAAAGTATTGTTCGTTTTCAGCCGGACAAATGGTCCCTGATCCTCGAACAGTATTGACTCTTACCGGGATATTTGTGTTGGGAATTACGGCTAAATTTTCGTAATTCGCACTGCCGACTTCTTTTAATAAAAAAACAAAACCATCTGTAAAACTACATTGATTCGGATTCGGATTGGTTAAATATTGTTCAGAAGAGAAAATATAATCAAAACTAATTTGGTTTCCTAAAGGAATGAAATCAAATTCCAGAACGGTAGCATTAAAAGTATTGTTTAAACCCAACGCCTGATTTAAGTCGTTATCGCCAGTCCATCCCATTCCGCCGCCATCATCAGAAATAAAAGTATTTGGTCCTTGAGTATTTATAATTTTCCCGGTGCTTAAGACTACTCCTTCGGAAAAAGGAAAACTTGAACCATTCGCATTAAAATAACCCCAACTTTTTTCTCCGGAGGCAAAATTACCACCGGATACCGAAACATTTGAAACGGAAGCACAGCCCGAATTAATCAAGACATTTTCAATTAATTGGATTGGTGTCCTGCTTTCGTCAGTTGTAATATATTGAGCAGAGGCAGTACCAAAGAAAAAAAGTAAAATAAAAGGGTATTTTTTAAAAATCATGTGATTTTTTATTTGCCTGCAAATTTACCATTATCTTTTCAAAGCAAAATGACCTTTAACATTTCGACCATCATCAAGTTGAATGGAATACCAATAATCATCAGAAGGCATCTGGCGTCCGTTGTAATTTCCATCCCAACCTTCACCCACTGCACTAATTTGCTTTAGCAACTTTCCAAATCGGTTAAAAATATAAATTTTAGAGTTGCTGTTGGTGTTGATATCTAGTCCTTTAACTTGCCAGTAATCATGATAACCATCTCCGTTTGGGGTGAAATAACTTGGAATTCCTAAGACAAAAACGGTTTGATAAATAACTCCGCAACCATTCATGTCCTTAATGGAAACGATATGTTGGCCAGGAACAACACCGTCAAAAAAGTTAGATTGCTGATAGTTGCCGTTATCAAGACTGAACCAATAATCACCACTACCGGAAACAATGATGGTTATCGAATTGTTTTCGACCAAATCAATGACTTCTATGGTTTCTAAAATTGGAGCTTCTGAAGCTTCCAACTGAACAGTGACAGATGTAAAGCAGGACGTTAAAGCATTTGTAATTGTTACAGTGTAATCTCCGGCTTGAGAGACCATTATAGTTGGAGAGGTTTCTCCGTTTGGTGACCAATAAAAAGTATAATTTCCGGGATTATTAATTTCGGTTTGTAAAGTAATGGTTTGATTTGGCAAGTTAGCACAAAGGATTCCTTCTGCCTCAATTGTAGCTTGCGGAATAGCGGAAACCTCAAGTTGGACAATATGAATACCAATGCAATCATTTCCATTTTCAACTCGGGCGTAAATATTTTGTTCTGAGAATTGATTGGTTGTTATTTGGTTTTGTTCCATTAACGCATCATTTGTATTGTAATAATAACTTACAGAATTGCCATTGGTTTCAAAACCGGCATCTGTTAAATTAAAAGTTGCTATTCCGTCTGCTGCATTATCATCACAACTTTGCAGGTTGACGATAGTGGTTGGATTTAAATTAGCGTTCAGTGTAAGCGTTGTCAGACTGTAGCAACCTGTTAAGGGATTGATGATTTTTACAGTCAGTATTTGAGGATTGACAGTGTTGTTGAAGATTGTATTTTGTTCGTTTTGACTGTTCAAAGCATCGGTTGCGTTTAGATAAAATTGAGTCAACACGGAACTGTCGCCATTGGTTAAATTGGTAGTGGCTTGATTAAGATTAAAGGTTGTTAATCCGTCAGGAAAAAGTTCAAAATCGCATTGTGTTATTTGAGAAGGAACGGCTACAGGAGTTCTGTTGATAATTAGGTTAAAAGGTTTGTATACCGTACATCCTTCAGCCGCATTGTAAATTTTTGCCCATAAGACTTCATTGCCAAAGGGCAGTTGGTTGGTATACGATTGAGGTAAAGTTACCGCATCATTATCGGAAGGGTGAAAACTAATGGTAAAGTTTGGGTCGGTAATGAACAAATCGCTAATTTGAGATAAATCAAAAACAACAAAACCGTCATTGTCATTGTCACATTCTTCCAAATCGATTAGGTCAGGAAGGCTGAAAGGGGTAACAGACACGGAAAAAGCGCTTAGGGTAAAACAACCGCTGACCTCATTCTCCAATCGGATGAATATGGTTTGAGGGTTTACAGTGTTTATGAAACTAGTCGGATTCGGAATAGCATTCGAGTTGATGGTAGCCTCATTTTCGGTTAAATGATAAGTGACTACAATATTGTTTTGATTACCTACCGCTAAAGTACCGCTTTGGGTTAAATCAATTGCAGTTGATCCATCGTCAATAGCATCACTATCACACAAAACGATATTCAAAGCACCTGAAGTACTTTCATTAACCACTGGAGGTTCACTAAAAGTGGCCGTTCCGGTCCATTCCAAAGAAAAATTACCATTTCCGGCAGCCCTATCGACCACAATATAGTAGGTTTCTCCTTCCAGAACTTCAAGCCATTCGACATAACCATTGCCAAATTGAGCAGGTCCTTCGTTCCAGTCTAACTCCGTTTCAATCATTCCGGTCAGATTGTTGGGTAAACCAGCCAAAATAGGATTGGTGGTAGAACATCGAATAGGACTTCCTAAACTTTGACAAGTCACTTCGGGACCAAAAACAAAAAAGTCAAAATCGACCATTAAGTTGCTCTCTTGAGGAGTGATCAAAAATCCCAACGTACCATCGGTTTTAATGGTGACTTTAATCCATAAAGAATTGTTTTCTTGACTATCACAGGAAGGCGGTGTTATTTCTTGTAAGCCCGGTCCTTGAACTGACAAATTGTTAAAACTGGTGTTTCCGCAAGAGACTAAAGCATTGATGCAATCATTTTGTGAAAAACAGGTTTGAAAGCAAAAAAGAAAAAAAAGAAAAAAAGATTTCTTGATACATGCCATTAGCTTATTTTATTTAACGTTTCAGCGCAAAATGACCTTTAACGTTTCGTCCGTCGTCAAATTGAATGGAATACCAATAATCGTCTGCTGGCATTTCACGTCCGTTGTAGGTTCCGTCCCAACCAGGACTGAAAGCATTGAGTTGTTTTAATAACTTTCCATATCGATCAAAAATGAAAATAATAGAATTAGTATTAGAAAACATACTGACACCTTTTACATTCCAGTAGTCGTGATATCCATCTCCGTTTGGCGTAAAATATTGTGGAATTCCCAAAACCGGAATCCCGATAGGTCCTAACAATCCGCAACCGTTTTTGTCACGAACATAAAGTTGGTACAATCCCATTGGTACATTGTTAAAGAAACCGCTGTCTTGGTAAGGGCCATTTATGTCGTTTAAAGAATATTCATAATCTCCAGAACCGTTTACTGTTACTGAAATAGAGTTGACCTCACTCAAATCAATAACATTGAGAGTTTGTAAAGTAGCTATTTCTGAGGTTATTACGGTTATGACTCTTGTTTTTGTGCATCCAAAGCTATTGGTTACAATCACGCTGTAAACACCTTCAGCACTGACTATTAATGAATAACCTGTTCGTCCCGGCATAATTACGTTGTTAAAATACCATTGGTAGGTGTAGTTAGCTATAGGTGAACCATCTACAATTCCGGCATCAATCAGCGTTTGGGTTTCCGGACTACAAATGGTCACGCGTTCTTCCTGATCAATTTTTGGGGTTGGATTTACTACAAAAGGAATAATTACTTCAGCAGAACATAAACTATTGAGCGCATTTTCAACAATAACCCTTATGTTTTGAGTGTTGGTTCTAAAAGGATTCGGCAATTGATTTGGAATTGTACTTGGAATAAGCACATTGTTTTCGTCGTAATAGTAAACATTCATTCCGGTTTGTGTTCCAATTATTGTGCTTAAAAAACTTGAGGTATCAAAATCAAAAAAGCCATCTTGGTCAATTGAATTTGCTTCGTCATCACAAGTTGTGGTTAAATTATTTGGTACCGCAAAAGCTTCCGGTAAATCGTCGACAATAAATTGTAATGGTATTTCGTCATAACAAGGTTGACCACCTGTTTGTGTGGAGTTGTTACTGACTCTTATGGTTATGGTTTCCGTTCCGGTTACAAAATACGGATTGGTAAAAGGTAAAATTTGAGTTCCGTTCGCTCTAAAATAAGTTACATTGACACCAGTTTGTCCATTCAAGACAGCAGATTGAATTCCGGAAGTGTCAAAGCATAAAATACCATCATGATTGTCATCACAAGCTCGAATCAAATTGTCAGCATTTATCGGATAAGCTATCGGTAAGGCTTCGACTACTACATCAAAAGTTTTGAATCCAAAGCAAGAATTGTCAATCGTACTATCAACTCTTACCCAAATTTTTTGTGAATTAGGGAAACCGATATTTCTGTAATTGGTTATATCAACTATGGCCAAAGAATTTCCGGAAGCATCGGTTTCTGCTAAGAAATCGGCTTCGGTTTTATAAAATTTTATGGTAGTATTGTTAGGTAAAATTGCGGCCAAACTATTTTGGATATTGGTAAAATTAAATGGTCCAGAAATGCCGTCTCGGTCATCATTTAAAACATCCAAATAATCGTCACATAAATACTGATTTGGAATCACAAAGTTGGCCGGAATTTGGGTTACTGAAACCAACAAATTAATTTGGGCAGTGCTGAAACAGCCATTACTGTTTTCTACTCTGGTAAAAACACTCCCGTTTCCTGACGTATAAGCCAAAGGGTTTGTGATTTCAAAAGCTGTATTTTCGTTATTAGCTGCCTCCAAAGTTGTATAATAGCTAAAGGTTTCATTGAAGTAATTAGCTGAAATTACATCGTTTTTCTGAGTCAAATTGAATACAGAAATACCATCGGTGTCATTGTCACATTGTATTAAGGAAATAGGTGTTGTAACGACAGGCAATACAAGAGTAGTTAAAGTAGCGGACTCTGAATACAAGCCACAAGCATTGCCATTTTTATTAATGAACACACGGTATTTGTAGCCAACCATAGCCGGAGAAACGTTGGAAACGGTGAGTGAAACCGTATTTACACCGGAATAAGTAGTATTATTGGTCAAGTTAGTCCAACTGGTTTCATCATCAGTCGAAAGTTGCCATTGGTAACTGTCAACGGCAACCGAAGTTATGGTAAAAGTCGCCGATTGTAATTCACAGGTAGTCACATCAACCGGCTGAACAGAAATTGATATTGGAGCGCCAATAATGTAATCACCATTTGGGACACCATAACCACTACCGGTTAATACAAGTCCGTTACCGTCTGTGTTAGTTGGAGTTTCATCGCCTACAATTCCATCATTATTGGTGTCGATAAAACCGGCTTCAGTCACATCCAAACAACCATCGTCATCACTGTCAATCTCCACATAGTTTAAGATACCATCCGCATCGGTATCCGCTAAAGTAAAGTTGATAATACCGCTGTTTACTGTTGTTTCCAAACTATTATCCAAACCGTTGCTTCCTACAGGATTTATAGTAATACCATTGGTATTGGAACCATTGCCAGGGCTTCCTGATTCTATAATGTCAAAAATTCCGTCATTGTCACTGTCTAAGTCTAGGTAATTTGGAATGCCGTCATTGTCAGAATCTGCCGGTTGAATTCCGTTTGCAAAAACATCATCAATACCGTCATTATTGGAATCTACATTGGATAACGCAGTAATATTTTGGCCTTGTGATTCAATAAAATCCGGAATTGTGTCATTGTCACTATCATAGTCTGAATGATCAGGAATACCGTCATTATCAGAGTCTTTTGGGACACAAGTAGCAATTAATCGCAGAGCAACTTTACTGGTATTGGTATCAACCAAGTTTACATTGGTTACCGTTATTTGGTCGATTAAATTTCCTCTGACAGAAAAAGATCCGGATCCGGCAGGCAATGAAGTATTTTCGTTTAAACGAAATCGAATTTCAAAAGAGGAATAAGCAGTAACGCCGCTTTCAAAAATTCCATCATAATTGGTATCAACTAAAACCTGATCGTTCGGGTTTAAAATAGTTAAGGTTTTATTGATAGGACAAGTTATTCTAATTTCGGTAGCCGCTGTAAATAAATCATCGGCTAGAGCTGTCGTGGCATATTCAACGGCTAAACTTATCGGATTGTTCCATGTGGTTGTATAGCTCACTTTGTTTTGTTTTCCGATGGCTGCTTCGGTTACAAAATTCCCATCGGCATCACCAACAATAGGCGTAGCAGAAGGAGTTCCGGTTCCTGCAAAAGTAATTGTGCCCAAGAAAGAATTGATGTAATCTTCAATATTAACTGAGCCAAGAGTAGTGTTGGTTAAATTAATATTTTGATTTCCGAGGGATTCGTTACAATTAGTAATACCATCATTGTCGTTATCAAGATCCATGTTATCGTTCACACCATCATTATCGGAGTCAGTTGGACAAATACTTACCGGAATTTCACTAGAATTTATAGGAAGTGTACAGTTAGAAATAGTTGCTGAAACATAGTAGTAACCGGGGCCAAGTGTTGAAGGAACATAACTACTGTTGGTCGCACTTGGAATAATATTTCCGTTAAAATACCATTGAAAAGTATCAAATGGACTCAGAGTGTTTACAGATAAACTAGTATTAGGAATACAATTAGCCTGGCTAAGATCTAATTGGGTAAAAGAAATTTCAGGTTCAAAGGTAAAACCTGAATAAAATCCGCCAAAAGTTGCTGCGCCGCTGGTACCATAAGCAGCTAAATATAGCTCTTCTGTAGAAAAGACTGAAACATCTCCACTTAATCCGGTGATTACATAGGTTTGGTAATTATTATTGCCTGTAACATTTGTTGGTCCTGTTAAATTGGTTATCGAAGATAATTCGGCTAAGGTGTAATTTGTGCCGTCTATGGTAAAATTTAAAGTAGCGCCGGTCTTGGTTACTATGGTAACTCTTCCGGTAAATTGTCTGCTGCCAATATAGTCTATTGATGGAATATTGTCGATGATTCTTGGGGTTTGACAACTTAAAGGCGGTACAAAAAACATTTCTTGATTTCTTTGGTCCGATGCACTATTGTCGCCGATGGTTTGATAGGCAAAAACTTTTTGACTGGTTCTAATGTATAAGTTCCCATTAGCATCAAAATTAGAACCGTTCAAAACGGCATAATTACCGGCATTTATAATTAAGTCGGGTGTGGTTGAACCGCTTAAAAACACTTCGGTATTGTCAACATCGGCTACTAATAAAACAGTTTCTACAATATTAACTCCGGTACTTTTAATAAAGATGTATTCGTTATTGTTTATACGTTCCGCCGGAACTATTTGGTCAAAACCTAAATCGAGATTCCCCTGAGCATTGCTGCCACCAAAAGAACCACAGTTTAAAGCAATAGGCTTGTCTGAGGTAACCAAGGCACCAACTAATCCGTCACGATTAGGTCCATGCGGCCCTTGAACGGCAATCACATAACTTTCGCCACTATTTAAAACAATGCTGAAAGGACTATTTCCGGTTCCACTATTAATAGGTTGTACACCGGTTTTGAAATCACTAAAGTTAACAGTTGTATTATTTTCAGAGGCTAAGACAGATATGAAAGTGTTGTGAATTTCATTGTAATTACTTACCGTAAGATTAGGTATGGCACCAATTCTAAATCGGTTTCCTAGGGATGCTTTTCCTTTTGAAACCAATTCTCCGGCTTGATTTCCGTTTCCGGCAGTTACTCTGGCAGAAACATAAATCAAATCGTCTGCTTCAACAATATAGCCTTTGTTGCTAAAAATGTTGTTAGTTTGACTGGCATCAACATGCAATTGAGTATCGTTTCCAAAACCTACATTGTATATAAAAGGTGCGCTTTTGGAAACAGTTCCGTTAATGATGCTTCCACCCAATTCTATAATTCTGAAGTTAATGGGATTGCTGTTTGGCGTGGAAATATATAGAAATTGATCTTCGGAAGTAACCAAATTGGAACCCGAAAGTGGCGGAATATAATGTGTTTTACTAAATTGAGAAAAACAATTGGTAGAGAGAAAGGCAATAAAAAATAAAAAAAATAACTTCTTTTTCATTTGCTAAAATTAACAAATAAAAAAGAAAACATAAAGAGAAGTTTTCTATTTATGTTTTCTTTAAGAAATGATTGAAGATTGAATTATAAATCTCGTTTTTTGATTATTTTATAAGATGAGTAAATAAAAATTGTGGTCCAAGCTAAAACGATTAGCAATGATAAAAAATGAACGTCGTAATCTTTAACATTATTTTCCCCGACTGCAGTCTGAATATTTTTGATAACACTTAATCTTGTAAAAGGTTCAATAACTAAGTTACTCATTGATTCTAAAGGCATAAAAGCATAAAAATCATCTACTTTTGGATTTTTGTTAAAGATTTCAAATTTTAAAATCCCATAGGATATTTTTTCAACCAAAAACCAAATGAATAAAAATCCGATAGCAAAGGCAGAGCGTTTGATTAAAACTCCCAAAAATAAACAGAAAGAGAAGAATCCAACTAACTTTACAAAATAAGCAAGCAAGTATTCCATACCGGAAAAAACGATGCTAAATTCGGTATATGAAGAAAAACTATAGCCTAAAATTAGCGACATTATAAAAATGAAAACTGTTGAACCAAATGCGAATAGCACTACTGTTAAGAATTTAGAAAGAATAAACTCTTTTTTGCTCATTCCGTCAATAAGGTTTTGTTTCAAAGTACCGTAGCTATACTCATTAGCCATCATTGAGACAATCACAATCGCTAAAAAGAACTTTAACAATGA
Organism: Flavobacterium sp.; assembly: GCF_046293665.1. GTDB lineage: Bacteria > Bacteroidota > Bacteroidia > Flavobacteriales > Flavobacteriaceae > Flavobacterium. The sequence continues at coordinate 48,204 of NZ_JBKBOL010000006.1, read as the reverse complement.
AGCTACCCAAGTGTTAAAATGCCATATAAAAGGAAAATTAAAGATGCCCATTTCGGCAAAATGAATTTTAAAATTTCCAATATCAAACTTTATTGAAGCTATTAAAGCAATAAAAGAAAGGATGACAAAATAACCGATGGTCAAAATTTTACTGGCACGATTTTTCCAGATTTTTTGTAGTTCTATGGAGATTAATCTTTTCATATTCGTGGCTTTTATTTATTGGTTAAGGCTAAAAATTGTTCCTCTAAACTTAGTTTTTTTACCACTAAATGATTAAGGTAAATACCTTTCTCAGACAAGTACTTATTTAATTGAGCTGCATCTACTTCTTTTTTGAAATGAGCTATTAATTTACCGTCAGTCTCTAAGAATTTCTCGAGTTCCGGATGTAAATTTATAACTTCTATAAGTTTTTTAGGATCATTGGATTGTAATTCAAAATAGGCTTCGTGCGCAACCATTCCGTGAACAGTTCCGCTGTAAAGAATTTCGCCATAGCGTAAAACCAATACATGACTACAAACTTTTTCCACTTCGTCTAAGAGGTGAGAAGCCAAAAGAATCGTTGTGCCTTGTGAAGCAATTAATCGAATGATGTCACGAATTTGGTGAATACCTTGTGGATCTAAGCCATTAGTTGGTTCGTCTAAAATTAATATTTCAGGATCATTTAAAAGAGCAGAAGCAATAGCCAAACGCTGTTTCATCCCTAACGAAAAGGTTTTGAATTTGCTGTCTTTTCGATCTATGAGTCCAACAATTTCAAGCTTTTCGTCAACTTTGGTATAGTTGATGCCTTTAATTTTACAAACCAATTCTAAGTTTTCCTTGGCTGTCATGTAAGGATAAAAGTTCGGTCGTTCAATGATGGCTCCAACTTTTTTTAAAGCTTCATGGGTTTGCATCGCTCCGCCAAACCAACTGTATTCACCGGATGTTTTGTTAACCACATTTAAAACAATGCCTAAAGTGGTAGATTTTCCACTTCCGTTGGGTCCGAGGATGCCGTAAACATTGCCTTTGTGTATTTCGAGAGAAACGTCTTTTACCGCATGAATTTTCCCGTAACGTTTGTTGAGTTTATTGATAGAGAGGATTGTTGATTCCAATGGTCAGTTTTTTGGTTTCACGTATGACGATTGAAATCTGAATTTGTTACTACTCTTTTTTCTGAAAATAAAATCTACTGATAAATTGTTTTTTCAAATTCAAATAAAAAAGAGTTTCGTTGATGTCTCTGAGTTTAGAAGTCAGTGTAATTTTTTGACCTCTACTATCATTAGTTGCTTGTAGTTTACATATTTCGCATTGGTATTCGCTAAAGTGAATATTGATTTTTTTCGTTTCCACAAAGCGATGTCCAAGAAAGGAACAGCGAATATTTTTTTTTACCATTCCATGAGTTAAGTAGTTTAGATTCATAGGATAAGGTTTATTCCGCTACGTTTTATTCAATGGCTTCGCTGTTTGGCTAAAGTTATGAAACGACGTCTCGGGTTAGTTTAGGTATAGTAAACCTATTGTTTTATCGTTGAAAAACAAAAAATAATCGTTAAAATGCATGGTTTCAGTTATTTAGAAGCGATAAAACTTACAATTAATTAACTTTAAGGTAATATAGTTTTATTTATAAGGAACAATAATAGGCTGACCAATTTGGAAATCCGGTAAGGCTAAGTCGTCGTTTTTGAAGGAGTTAGTTTTGTAAACATTGTCGCCTTCAAATGGTATTGATGGATAATAGGAGAAAGAAATTTGGAAGCTATTGAAAACCAAATAGTCATTGTTAATCAAAACACCTATGCTGAATTTAGAATACAATCGACCATCAAAAGTTTTGTCGGTTTCATCACCTAAAAAACCAAAAGTCATATTGTAAAATGGACTAAAGTGAAAACCATGCCAATTGCCAGGCGCATAAGTTTGGGTTTGTAAAGCCATCGAAATTTTTCGAGTACCACTAATTAAAGGATTATTAAATCCGACGATGCCATTGTCATCAGAGAGTAAAACTCTGTCTTTGCTAACCGGTGCTCTGTGATTTCCAATGACCAATTTTGGTTTAACAAACTGTCTTATTTTCCACTCGCCCAGCTGAATTAGATTGGTGAAATAATTTGCTTCAATTTTAAAAGTAGTTTCTTCAGTACAACCATTATTGAAAAAGCTTCCCCATTCCGTATTTAAACTCAAATAGCCAAAGGGAAAATAGTCGCCATAAGCAAATCGACCGCCAAAATAACTTCGTCTGTTGTTGTTTTTATCCTGAAATCCACCGGTAATCGAGTAGATTTGGCCATATGGAATATCTTCGATAATCCCAAAATTGAATAAGTATTTGTCTTCGGCAAACTTTCGGGTATTTAATCCAATTGTGGCTAAATATAATTTTTCAGAAGCAAAAAAACGTTTCGGGTCATAGACTAAAGTTGGGGTTTCTAAATAGTTGACATTTTTATAACCTATGGTTGTTACCAAATTGGTAGTTCGATAGTCTTCATCTCTTCCTTTAAATATTTTAAACGAATGACCTAGCCAATATTCTTGTGTTTCCAATTTGAATCGGTGGCTTTCAAAATCAACAGTACCAAGGGATAATGAATCTACATAAAAACGATCTTCAAAATAGATGCCACCGGCTAATCGTGTAAAAGGCGAGAAGAATTGACGTTCTATTCTTGCACTTTTGGTGGTATTGTTGAAAATTGAGTTTTCATAGGTAAAAACACTATTGATGTAGGTGTTTTTAATATTATTGATAGAATATTGACCTAAATAAGCCGTTTGTCCTGTGTCAAATCGCTTGGTGAAATCGTTTCTGAATTCGTGACCAAGACCAAAAAAATTTCGTTCTGTCAATTCAAAATTTCCTCGTGAACTCGACAAACTTCCGGTTGGTATTAAACTCCAAGAATCTAAAACACGTACAGAAATGTCTACAGAATCTTTACTGCCGGGTATTTCAACAGGTTTGATGATTACGCTTCTCGTGTAGCGTTGGCGTCGGATTAAACGCTCTGATTCCTTGGCTACCAACGAATCTAAAGGCTCGTTTTTTTTGAAAAGCAAAAGGTTTCTGATGGTCCAGTTTTTTGATTTAAGGTGTAATCTGTTGCCAAATTTTTCAAATCCTTTTTCAGGTTCATCTTTGTAATTGTCAACAGAGTATCCGAAAGGATCTAGGGTTTCGATATTGATGTTTCTAACGATTTTTCCTTCGCTTCGGTCAAAGGCTTTTTTGATTAGAAATCGTTTTCTTTTGGTGCTAGACGTTGAAGCTTTTTGCTTTCGATTGGATTTGAAGAGCAGTTTGTAGATAAATTTATTGAACTTACTTTTCTTGGATAGTTTTTCAATGTTCTTATATACTTTGGTGGAATCATTACCACTGTGGCTTTTTTTTTCTTGTGCCAATAAATTTTGGCAACAAAAAAGCAGGAGTAGGAAGTATATATAATGCTTTGAGGACATTGAACTTGATTAACTAATTGTGAAAGGTATAAAATAATTCATCAGATAAAAAAAATCCTCAATTCTTTTAACAATTGAGGAAGTCTTTACTTTTATTAGAAAATTAGGATTTCTGTTCTTTATTGAAATAAACCAAGTAATAATACATTTGTTTTTCTTCGTCCCAACCTTTTTCAACATATTTCTCGGCACTTTCAGGGTTGATAAAATCGAGTTTGATTTGAATGTTAGTGTCCAAATTAATCACGTTTTTAATTGACTTTCGGGCATCCGTTACAGCGGCATTGGCAATAGGGAAATTGGTGATGTCTTCGATGCTGTATTTTTCACCTTTATCCACTTTATAGTTTTTGAATTCCGGAATCAAATCGGGATTGTCTAAGACTTCGTTTAAGAATTTACTTTCTTCGAATTCGTCATTTTTGGCAAAATAATTGACCGAACGGTTCATGAACATTACTTCTTCTTTCTTGTCTTCTGCCGGAAGAACTACATCTTTGGCAAAGCCTTGACAGAATTTCAAATACTTTTTGGTATAAAAATTTTCATCCTGAAAAGCATCTACCGAAAGGAAATGCTCTAACCAATAACGGGCATCATAACGGTTACTGTCGATGGTTAAAATCTTATAACCTTCTTCTTTTTTGTAATTGAAAATCAAACAGCCTTTGTCTAATTTATTTAGGTTGATTCCTTGTTGCAAAATCATTTCCAAGGTAGTGCCTTTTTCTTCAAACTGCATAAAATCAGATTTGATTTCGCTTTTGAAAACACCAATTGCATCAACTACGTTATTATCGATGGAAACATTGGTCAAATGTGCTACATATACTTCACCGTTCTTTATATGCGGATGGTTAGACTGTTCGAATAAATGTTTGGTTATCTTTTTAGAAACTTCATGTGTGTCACTCGGATTAGTGAAAATCTCCGTGGCCAAGTTGAACATGTCGTTGTATTCTAAATCGACATCATGCGCAAACTGGAAGTAATTTTCTTCTTTTTCACGAAACGGTTTGAAAAAATATTCTTTTAAAAGTGGTACAATTTCGTCATTCAAACCATAAGGTTGGTCTGAAAGGAAAATAGCTTCGTTACGGCTTTTGTTTCCAACTCGGTGTATTGATAAGCTCTCAATATGAGCGTTAAATAAGTTTATCATTTTTTGTTTTTAAGAATAAAGAACATAGAAAATAGAATAAAGACTTTTAAAGTCTATGTTCTATACTCTTTTCTCTATTTTCTGTTAAAATTAATTCCAATTCTCCTCAAACCCGAAATCCTCAAAGCTGTCATCACCACCAAACATGTCTAAATCATCATCATCTAAATCGTCTTCAAATTCAGAGTAGAAATCTTCATTTTCGGCTTCGAATTCTTTTTCCGGTGCAATAGCGGGTAAAACGCCATGAGAAAACAATAGATTTGGATAGATTACCCCAATTTCTTCTTCTTCAACGGCAGCTAATTCTACCAGAAATGTCCACATGTTGATGAAATCGTAAACGTAAATGATTTTGGTTTGGTCTTCGCCCAACAATTGGTTCAACGGATAATCACTCATGATTTTTTGTTCGCCAACAACGTCGCCGGTATCGAACATCGGAATTTCTTCTTCCTGATTCCATTGGTCATCGCAAGTATAAAAAGAAGCGACTTCTAAACCGTCAAAACCGAACGCGTTGACAATGGCATTGTGCAAATCTTCTAAAGTATCCTCTTCCTGAATCGCAATATCTCTGAAAACATCTTCTTCAGCATCGAGAATTGCTCTGAATTTATAAATCATAATCGAAATTTTATTGAGCCGACAAAGGTAAATTATATATTATAAATTATGAATTGCGAATTATGAATTGTTGATAAGATTTTTATTAATTTGAAACGAACAAAAAACAACCCAAATCAGAATGCTTCCTTCGATAATTCTTTGGATTAATCCTTTAAAAGACGATTCTAAACTCACATTCAAAACCAAGACAAAAGCAAATGAAACACCGGCAATAAGGTAACTTAATGTGGTGAAATTGTTCGCATTATTCCATTTCTTTGAAGCTATTGCAATAGCTAAAATAGAGAACGGAACCACAAGGTAAGTAAGCATTCCCATCAAATTATGGATGATTTGAGACAAACTCGGATTTACAAATTTAGGGTTGCAACCGATATCACAATTGAAAATACTACAAACAATGGTTCCAATTCCATAGCCAAATCCAATTCCGAAGAGGCCAAGAGTTTTCAAACTTGATTTGGGTGCAGAAGCATTTGAGGATAAGGCGAACAAAAAAAACAAAACTCCACTTGGTAAATAAAAATAATATCGAATTACGTCGGCGTTTGGAGCATCAACCGCATATAATTCACTTATAAATTGTGACGTATGACTGTAACCGGGATAAAATAAACCGGCAATTATTGTGGTTGAAATAAAAAGTAATGTGCTAATTATCCCTGTCCAAAAGGCTATCTTTTTTATCATATATTTCAAAATTAAAAAACCTAACGGTTAAGTTAGGTTTTTAATTATTTTTTTTCCGCTTGACACATTCCTGCAATTTTATGAAAAGTCTGATTCAGTTTACCTAAGGCTATGCTTATTTCGTCATCGCTAGCTTTTTGTTGTACTAATTCGTTAACGGTTTTGGTTTCTTTTTTTAGTATTACAAGTGATTCAATCAACTTTGGACTTCTAAATGTCTCAGGCATGTTTTCAACTGATAAGGCTTCGGCTTTTTCTAAGAGAAGTTCTGAATAAGTTTTTATGGGAATCAAATTTCCTTCTGCAGAAGAAAGAAATGTTTTCGACATTATTTCGTGGTAAGCTTTGATTTGAGGCCAAATATCTGTAATTGAATGGCCTGATGAAGTGTTAAAGGTAAAGAACGTAGCAAATGCAAATAGCGATTTGATAATTTTCATAGGTTATGTGGTATTTGTAATTTTTGGTTACGCAATTCTAATTATTTTTATTGATTATTAATGTTAAAAAGAAGAACATTTTTAACATTTGTTTGTCTTTAAGGGAGGATGTTTTTTAATAAGCTGATTCTAAATGCTTTATTTGAATTGCCTTGAATCATTACAAAAACACAAAGCCTTTATTCTTTTATTTTGTCTTACCGCAGCGCTAGAATTTACAATTCATCCGTGCATTATAACAATTCGGTAAACTTATATTTCACAGTTTTATACTTTGTCGCAAGTTTGCTTCATCAAAATATCATCAGATGAAGACAATTTATACATTAGTTCTTTTTTTAATTGCTTTTGTAAGCAACGCACAGCAAGTCGTTTCAGGAATAGTTTTAGATGAAAAAAGCAAACCTATAGTCGGAGCCAATATTTTTATCGATGGCACTTACGATGGCACTTCGTCTGACGAGAACGGCAATTTTAAATTCACAACAGCGGCCAAAGGCAATCAAATTTTAGTGATAAGTTTTTTGACTTATGAAACTTTAAAAATGCCAATTGACGTAGCGACATGTCAAAACAAATCTTTTAAACTCAAAGAAAGTGTCAATACACTCGATGCCGTTATCGTTACCGCCGGAACTTTTGATGCTGGTGAAAAAGCCCGAGTTTCGGTTTTGAAACCATTAGACATAGTGACTACAGCCGGCGCGATGGGCGATATTGTTTCGGCTTTACAAACCTTACCCGGAACACAAACCGTAGGTGAAGACGGAAGACTATTTGTTCGTGGTGGTGAAGCCGATGAAACCCAAACTTTTGTAGACGGTATTCGAGTAGCTCAACCTTATGGTGCAACGACTGCAAATGTTCCCACACGAGGAAGATTTTCTCCTTTTTTGTTTAGCGGAATGTCTTTTTCTACCGGTGGTTATTCTGCCGAATATGGGGAAGCTTTGTCAAGTGTTTTGTTGTTGAATACGCAAGACGAAGCGACCGAAGAGAAAACCGATATTTCTTTGATGACCGTTGGTTTAGGTTTAGCGAATACTCAAAAATGGGGCAACAATTCCTTAAGTTTTAACACGGCTTATATCAATTTGGCACCTTATCAAAAAGTATTTCCGCAACGAGCGGATTGGAACAAACCTTTTCAATCGCTTTCAGGCGAAGCGGTTTACCGACATAGTTTTACGAATGGGTTGTTTAAATTATACGCTGCTTTTGATGCTTCTCAGTTTGATATCAACAGCGAATCCATCAATAATCCGGATAAAATTAGAGTCGATTTGGACAACAATAATTTCTATTTGAATTCATCTTATAAAGGCAATTTTGGTTCCCAATGGCAGTTGTTTACCGGTTTGAGTTATGGTTATAGCCAAAATAAAATCGCCATCAATTTAGATGATGTCACCAATTTAGAGCATTCTTCTCATTTAAAAGTAAAACTAAAAAAATCCTTTTCCGATAGAGTGAAGTTGTCCTTTGGTGGCGATTATTTCATCACTAAGTTTGACGAAGATTTCAAGCAATTCGAGGGCGATACTTTCAAAAGCGGTTACAACACCAACATCTCGGCTTTCTTTACCGAAACGGATATTTTCTTCTCTAAAAAGTTTGCTGTAAAATTAGGCGCAAGACTTTCTAATAATGATTTATTAGACGAAACAGTAGTAGCTCCGAGAGCTTCTTTAGCCTATAAAATTTCTAAAAACGGACAGTTTTCTTTTGCCTACGGAAGTTTTACCCAAGCGCCAAGACAAGACTATTTGAAGTATGCCGATTATTTGGAAAGCGAAAAAGCACAGCATTACATTTTGAATTACCAATACAGCAAAGACCGAAGAACTTTTCGTGCTGAGATTTATTTAAAAGAGTATTCTGATTTGGTGAAATACGACACTGAAGCGGCTCAATTTAATTCTGATTTCAATAATTCAGGAACTGGTTACGCTAAAGGTCTAGACGTTTTTTGGAGAGACAATAAAACCATCAAGAATGTAGAATATTGGATTTCGTATTCTTATATCGATACCCAAAGAAATTATAAAAACTTTACAGCTGAAGTAACCCCAAGTTTTGTGGCCAATCACAGTTTAAGCGTGGTGAGCAAATGGTGGATTAACAAACTAAAATCACAAGTGAGTATTACCAATTCCTTTACATCCGGCAGACCATTCAACAACCCGAATGAAACAGAATTTATGAATGGCAGGACCAAAGGCTATAATAATTTGAGTTTGGGTTGGGCTTATTTAATGTCACCACAAAAGATTTTGTATTTTTCTGTATCGAATGTATTGGGAACCGCCAACGTCTTTGGGTACGAATACGCGAACTCACCAAATACTGATGGAGTGTACAACAGAAGAACCATCAGACCAACTGCCGACCAGTTTTTCTTTGTTGGTTTCTTTTGGACGATTAGTGAGAATAAGAAAGACAATCAGTTAAACAATCTTTAAGTTTCTGAGTAACTGAGAAAAAATTCATCCACTCCAAAAAAACAATTCATCCCCAAAAATCAACAGTTCAGTAATTATAAGTTTTACAACAATAAAAACCGAGATACTTTTGGACTATAAAATAACAAGAGTTTTAATCATCAAATAAAATTAAAAGACATGACAAAAATTATCACAACAATCGCCTTTTTCATTTGCTCTTTATTATCAGCGCAAACACAGTTTGAACAAGGAATGGCCAAATCTCTCGGACTTTGGGGAGAAGGCAAAGCACAAGAAGCTTCTGATTTAATGGAACGCATCGCCGCTGCAGAAAAAACAAATTGGTTACCCAATTACTATGTAGCTTTAATCAACACCACAGAAGCCTTCAAACCGGCTAATAAAACCAAAGTAGCTGCGTTATTAGAAAAAGCACAAAACGCCCAAGATGCTGCCTCAATGATTAGTGTTGACAATCCGGAACTGATGGTAATGCAAGCGATGATTTATACCGCTTTAATTGTACAAGACCCCATGGTCAACGGAATGAAGTATTCGCCTAAAGTGATGGAATTATACACTAAAGCAAAAATAATTGCTCCCGAAAATCCGAGAGTAGTATATTGCAAAGCTGAATTTGAAATTAGTGGTGCCCAATGGACCGGAGCCGATGTAAAAAAACTATGTTCAGATTTAGAATCAGCCATTCCGTTATTTGGAAAGTTTGTGCCTGAAACTCCATTTCATCCCAATTGGGGTTTGGAAAGAGCCCAACAAAGTTTGAAAAATTGTAAATAGTAATAAGACTTCAATATACTAAGTAAAAAAAACCTCAGTACCTTAGTACCTTAGAGCCTAAAAAAAAACAAGCAATGAAAAAATTGATAAAAGAAATTCCAAGAGCGATTATCATCTCCGTTACCATCTTTTTTGTTTTGGTTTTGATCAGCTTGATTACCGGAAACAAAGTGGAGTTCAATCAGGCTTTGCTGGTCAATTTTGGTTACACTATGCTCTACGGACTTTCATTGTACTTGTCTAATGCTTTTATTTTTATCTATTTGGATAAGGTTTTTAAAGTTGAAAGATTTACGCCTAAAAGATTGTTAATTGGTTTTATCTTGTCTTTCATCGATTCTATTGTCGTTATATTTTTATTGCGAATTTTTGAAGATGTAATTGTTGAAGGTACACCGTTCAACCTTTTTTTAAGTCAAGAACATATGGCCAATTATTTAGTAGCGGTTATTATTACATTAATAGTTACCTTAGCTTTTCACGCGTTTTATTTCTATAAGGCTTACGCCGAAAACAAAGTCAAAGAGCAAAAAGTAATCGCCGGAACAGCTTCGGCACAGTTTGAAAGTTTAAAAAACCAAATCGATCCACACTTTTTGTTTAACAGCCTAAATGTACTGAGTTCTTTAATCGAAGAGAATCCGGATAATGCGCAAAAGTTTACGACTTCTTTGTCTAAAATCTACCGTTACGTATTGGAACAAAAAGACAAAGAACTGGTTTCTGTAGAAGAAGAACTGACTTTCGCTAAAACATATATGAACTTGCTCAAAATGCGTTTTGAAAACAGCATCAGCTACGAATTGCCAACCGAGTTTGATAATCCCGATGCTAAGGTGGTGCCATTATCGTTACAACTTTTGTTAGAAAACACTATTAAACACAATGTGGCGAGCGAACAAAAACCGCTGCACATTAAAATTTACATTGAAAATAATTATTTAATCGTCGAGAATAATTTACAAAAGAAAGAAGTCTTGCAAGACCGAAAAGGCGTTGGACTGCAGAACATCGTTAATCGTTATGCCTTGATTTCGGCCCGAAAAGTTTTAGTAGATCAAACCGAAACGGCCTTTAAAGTAAAAATTCCGATTTTAACCAAGCAAATTGTCATCATGGAAACAAAAAATATTTACAACGAAAATATGGCTTACATGAAAGCCAAAGAAAGAGTAGAAAAACTCAAAGGATTTTACGGTAACCTGATCTCTTACTGTTGTGTAATTCCGTTTTTAATCTTTATCAATTTAAAAACCGGTGGATTCCAATGGTTTTGGTTCCCAATGTTAGGTTGGGGAATGGGAGTAACGTTTCACGCCTTAGAAACTTTTGGCTACGGAAAATCTTGGGAAGAAAAGAAAATTCAAGAGATATTAAACAAAGAAAATAATCAAAACAACAAATGGAGTTAGTCATGGAAAATGCCAACGAACTTTTAGAGCAAATGGTTAGAGAACGCGTGCAAAAATTAAAACAATTTTACATTCACTTGTTTATTTATGTTATTGGAATTTCAATTTATGTAGCCAAAACGTATTTTGGTGTTCCGTTTAATTTTTGGCCCATCCGATTCATTAATGAATTTGTAATGTGGATTTGGACTTTCTTTTTAGTAGTTCAGGCGGTTCAATTGTTTTTGGTGCAAAAAGTTTTTGGGGCTAATTGGGAACAAAAACGCATCAAGAGGATGATAGAAAAAGAAAGAATCGAAAAACAAAAATGGCAATAATCATGGAAACAAATAACGAATTTGAACGCTATCAAAAAGCCAAAAAACAAGTAGAAGAGATTAAAGGATTTTATGGTCACTTGGCTTCTTATGTTTTAGTAATGGCAGTTTTAATCTTTATCAATTTAAAATACACACCACAATATCTTTGGTTTATTTGGTCGATGATGGGTTGGGGAATTGGCCTGTTTTTTCACGCCATGAAAGTTTTTAATTGGTTTCCGTTTTTCAATAAAGAATGGGAGGAAAAAAAGATCAAACAATATATGGACGAAGAGAATAAAAGAAATAAATTTGAATAATCATGGAAAATTTAGACGAAATCAAATACCAAGAAGCGGTTAAACGAGTAAAAAGAATCAAAGGATTTTATACGCATGCTGCGGTTTATGTAGTGATTAACATTATCCTGTTGGTTGTAAATGGTCAAAATTCTTCTGAAAGCTTTTTTCATTGGAAGCACTTTGCTACACCTATCTTTTGGGGAATCGGTTTAGTAGCGCACGGATTCTCTGTTTTTGTACCCACAATGATTTTAGGCAAAGATTGGGAAGACAAGAAGATTAAGGAATTGATGGAGAAGGAGAAGAATAATAAATGGGAATAACTCAGTTTTCTGTCGCAGTCACAGTAAGCAGTTTTAATTAATCCAATAACTAAATCCATAAATAAACCGGATGAACATTATAATCATCGAAGACGAAAAACCGGCCGCAAGATTACTCCAACGCAAAGTAGAAAAATTGGGCTTGGAAGTCAATACTTTATTGCATTCTGTGGAAGAAGCCATTCATTGGTTCAACTCGAACACGCATCCCGATTTGATTTTTTTGGATATCCAATTGTCCGATGGTTTGTCGTTTGAAATCTTTGAAAATATTGAGATCAAAAGCGCCGTGATTTTTACCACAGCTTATGATGAATATGCGTTGCGAGCTTTTAAGTTAAATAGTATCGATTATTTATTGAAACCAATAGATGAAGACGATTTAGCCATAGCAATAACAAAATTCAAAAATCAATTTCAGAAAAGTTTGGTTTCTAATTTGGATTTTGAGTCGATAAAAAGAATGTTGGTCAACCCAATCGACAGAACTTACAAAAAGCGTTTCACCATCAAAATGGGACAGCAGTTAAAGATGATTGCCATTGAGGAAGTCGAATGTTTTTACAGCGAAAACAAAGGTACTTATTTGCATACTTCAGACAATCGCGATTATTTGCTCGACAATACTTTGGAACAACTCGAAACCGAACTCGATCCGAAGGATTTCTACCGAATTTCCCGCAAATTCATCATCCCGATGAAAGCTATTAAAGAAATTCAACTTCACAGTAATTCCAGACTTAAAGTTATTTTGCCAACGTACAAAGACGATGAAATTATCGTGGCAAGAGAAAGGGTGAATGATTTTAAGGAATGGTTGGGTTAGGTTACAATTTTACTCTGTTTTTAGAAACTCAACTCTTCTGTTTTTCTTTCGTCCTTCATCACTGTCATTGGATGTAATTGGTTGCGTACTTCCAAAGCCTTTATAAGAAAATCGATTGGAGTCAATGCCCTTTGAAACAAGGTAGTTTAGAACAGCTTTGGCACGTTGTTCTGAAAGCGACTGATTTTTGACTTCTATACCTATGTTATCGGTATGACCTCTTATTTCTATTTTTAAGGCTTCATTTTTTTGAAGCTGGTGAACTAATTTATCTAATGAAGTAAAAGACTCTTCTAATAAAATGGATTTATTGGTTTGAAATAATACGTTTTCCAGAATTACAACCTCTTCATATTTATTGGCTCCGGGCAATCCATAAACACATCCTAAGTCAAAACCCGGTGAGGAACCTTTATTGTCTTTACCAATAATTTTAATGTACTTAACTTGTTTTTTATAATTGATTTTGGCCAAATCAAATTCATTAACACTACCATTGCCAGCTACTCCTAAAAACGAATATTCCACATTATCTGAACTTACAAACACATCAGCATATTCTCCAGCACCGCCAACTTCTTCAATAAAAATATCATTCTGATTAGGTGCATCGATAATGTAATTGTCTGTAAATCCAACGATTACATAGCTACCTTTTGGTAAACTTATAAAACAGTCGTTTTTATAGAAAAGCGAATCTAAAGAGACTACTATTCTCTTAGAGGGGATTTTTGAACCGCCATAAAAAGAGTTTTTTGTTTTGGTCGAACTGTTATAGGAATCAATGATGACATCCGGATACTGACTTTGATTTTGAGAAAATAGAATAAAAGGAAATAGCAAGAAAAAAAGATGAAATGGCTTAATCATATGACCTCAAGTTTAAACGTTTTAAAGTAAACGTAAGATTTTGATTATTATTGTCTTTGATCTTGAAAACTAAAAGAAGATTGTTTTGACTATTGGAAGCTTGTACCGATCCGATGTATGCTTGGCCATGTTAAAGTTGATAAATTTTTGTTAAGTAAATTCCAATCAAACCACTAACTCATTAACTTCGTTATGCTTAATCGCTTATTATGAAGTTGCTTTACATATTATCAATCTTTTTTACGCTGACATTCGCCAACACTTCATTGGCACAAATAATGGTTTATGAGAAGTTTGATAGTTTTGAAAAAGCTGTTATCAAAGAAAACGATACGGTTTATGTAATTAATTTTTGGGCGACTTGGTGCGCACCTTGTATCAAAGAATTACCTTATTTTGAAAAGCTACATACTGATAATAAAAAAGTAAAAGTTATTTTGGTCAGTCTCGATAGCCAAAAGGATTTGGAAAAAAAGCTTGTACCATTTGTGGAAAGAAAAAAAATAACTGCTGAGGTTTTATTATTGAGCGACAAAGATTATAATACTTGGTTGTCTAAAATAGACAAAGATTGGTCGGGTGCAATTCCGGCAACACTAATTATACATGGTAAAAAGAAATTATTTGCCGAGCACGAATTTGAAAATTTTACCGAACTCAATGACTATGTTAACTCATTTATCAATCTAAATTAATTCATTATGAAATTTTTACCCTTATTAATTGTATTCTTCAGCACTTTGTTTGCCGGAGATAGTATGGTTTCCGGTGGTTACCAGCCAGGAGACAAAGCCACCGATTTCAAATTGAAGTCCGTTGACGGCAAAATGTACAGCATGGCCGATTACAAAGATGCCAAAGGCTTTATTATTGTTTTTACCTGTAACACTTGTCCATTCGCTATTAAATATGAGGATCGAATCAATGCTTTGGCTAAAAAATACACCTCAAAAGGCTACGTCCTATTAGCTATTAATCCAAATGATCCTGAAGCACAACCTGCCGATACATTTGATTTGATGCAAGCAAAAGCTAAAGAAAAAGGATTTGCTTTTCCTTATTTAGTAGATGAAGGGCAAAAGATTTATCCACAATATGGAGCAACTAAAACGCCTCACGTATTTTTATTAGATAAAAATTTAATTGTAAAATACATAGGAGCTATCGATGACAACACTGATGATCCGTCTGCTGTAAAAGAGAAGTATCTTGAAAATGCAATCAGGGCTTTAGACAATGGAACCGATCCTATGCCGGCTACTACAAAAGCAATAGGTTGTTCAATTAAAACCAAGAAAAAAGCATAAAAAAAGTCCCGAATCAATCGGGACTTTTTTTATGGAAATAACGCTGTTAATTATATTTCCAAATATTCAAACTAAATAACCAAAATTGTGATAATACTTTAAGGCTTGGTAATTTTAATGTCATCAATCCTAAACTCACAAGTATTTGTGCTAGTCACTGAAAAGCGAATTTCAGAAATAGTATTTGGGACAGTTGTCGACAATGTTCTTTCATACCATTTATTTTCAGTACCTGCACCTGTTGGAAGATTTGTTACACTAACATTGATTAATGTACTTCCATTGTAATATTCAATTAGAAGTTCTGAGCCGGTAGAAGCTTGAGTAGATTTAAAAATCAATACAGATAATGTTAACGGACCTGTGTGACTAGTTAAATTTATATTTCCAATTGCAACAGATCTATTAGCAGATGGTTGAAAGTAGAAGTTTCCGGTTCCGGAAGCAGTAGTAATAGTTGCATTGGATGGTGATGTATTGTTAACCGATGCAGCAGTTGAACCATAAGGTCTTGTGAAAGTACAGGTAGGATAATTACTGTAACCGGTGTAAGCTGTAGCTAATGTAGTGCTAGTAGCGTTGTTTATTGGTTCAAAAAAAACAACTACCGGCGGTGGCGGTGGCGTGACACATTTTATACTTTCCCAAGTTGAAGTCACACCATCATATAGTTGTAAACATCTATCTCCATTAGGAAAGCTAACATAAGCTATCAATCCATCATCTGCTGCTGTGACCGGTATTAAATTCCGCTGTGCCTCAGTTACTCTCGGTGGCATAAAACCTCCATATTTTGTGGCACTGTAATAACTGTTTAGTTCAAGAACAGCTGCGTTACTTGGTGTAGATGTGTTTATCCCCACTTGAGCCTCACTAATATAAATACAGCAAAATAGATTTAATAAAGTAATTATTTTTTTCATCATTTATAATTTATGTAATCGATTGCATAAAATTTAAAGAGTAATGTTTGCTTTGGGGTTTTATTTTTTATCATTAAATTTTTTATGGAGTGTAATCGATTACAAACATAATAAAAAATTAACAACTTAAATAAATTATCTGTTTTTTTTCATAAACAATTTTAAATATGTAATCGATTGCAATTTTTAGACGCAATCTTTAGGATTTTTAGTTTGTTGTTGTTAAAGTGTTGTTTTATAATGAAATAAGTGGTTTTAGGGTTTTGATCATTCTAATATAGCCTTAATCTTATTTTTTCCGATAGAAGTGCACAAGAATAGTATTTTTTATGATAGTAGAAATTTCTTAACTTTTGTAAAGGTTTACTAATTTGAAGCGTGCTGTTTATTTTAGAGAAAGGTAAGCTTAAATAATTTTATTGTATAAAAACTTTTCGTATTCCAATTAAGGCAAGAACCAACAAAGTGTAAGCAATAAAGAAGGGGATGATTAATTCAATGCCACCCATTGGTAACATCACAGCGATGATTAACAACTGAAAGCCTAATCCGTATAAAGAAAGTAAAGTCATAAACCAGTTTGGAAAAGTTTTGACTTTATAGGCTTCTGGATCCAAAGCATGAATAATTTTGTCAAATGTTCCATAAACAATTTGGTAAATCCCAAACAAGATATTGACCGATTTTTGGGTTTCTCCAGGTAAAGCTTTAGGTGTTTTGTATTCGAAAATTTTGCTGGTACTATCTCCGCCAACTGATTTATTTCGCAAAATCACATAGTAGTAATTATACAAAGTGCCTTGTAATTGAAGTCCAATAAAAGCCAAAATCGTAAACCAAATTGAGGTTTCAGAAACATAACAAATTGCCATTAAAAACATGAAGTTTAATATAATGTCAAACACACTGTCTAAATATCTTCCCGAATAAGAAGGCGTGTTTTTTAATCGGGCCAATTCACCATCAGCTGCATCAATTACGGATTTTAAGAGAATGAAAAAACCGGCGAGAAAAAAATGCTGTTCCAAAATGCAATAAATCGCAATCAATCCGGAAAGCCCAAAAAGTAAGGTTACATGAATAGGCGTAAAGCGAGTATCTTTTAATTGATTGGCAAAAAATCTCCCGAAAGATCTTCCATAATCAGATAAATCTAAAAATTTATCCTGTGCGGTAAGTTTAGACATTTAAGTTGGTAAACTAGGTAACTGCGACAATATAGTCTGGTAAGCGTAATTATTTAGAAAAGCGATGTAATGTATAAGTCATTGCGGACAATAAAAAGAAAGCCATCACTTGATGCGTCAATCCCAACCAAATCGGAACAGCATACAACAAAGTGAAAACCCCTAAAGCAAACTGAACAAAAACCAATACGACCAACGAATTTAATCCTTTGGTTTGTTGGGCTGAAAGTGTATATTTCCGACTTTTGAAATACAAATATAAAATCAATCCAACGACTACATAAGCCATTGTTCGGTGAACAAATTGCACACCGCTTTTGCCTTCAGTGAAACGCAATAACCAACTGTCGTATTCCAACTTAATACTATCGTGAAAAAACTGTCCGTCACTCATCAGTGGCCAATGGTTGTGCAATAATCCTGCGTTTAATCCTGCAACGAAACCACCGTAGATGATTTGAACGATTAAGAAGAACATTGTAATTCTGCCCCATTTCTTTAAAGGTAAAATGACTTCTTTTCTTTCAGGATATATCAAATCTAAGGCTACCCAAAGTGTGTAAGCAAAAGTGATGAAAGCAAAAGTCAAGTGCAAGGCCAAACGAAAATGACTCACATCAGGATGGTCAACCAAACCACTTTTCACCATAAACCAACCAAAGAAACCTTGCAAAGCACCCATTCCGAGTAGAATGAAACATTTCTGCAAAGTGGCTTTGTCAATTCGCTTTTTGATTAAGAAATAAAGGAAAGGTATTATAAAAACCAAACCGATAATCCTTCCGATAAAACGATGAAACCATTCCCAGAAGTAAATGAATTTATAGTCTTCCAACTGAAAATCGTAGTGAATGTTGATTTTTTGATACTCCGGAAATTGTTTGTAAGCCTCAAAAGCTTGTTGCCATTTTTCTTCACTCATCGGCGGAAAAGTATCGGTTACTAAATGCCAATCGGTCATTGATAAACCCGAATTCGTTAAACGAGTAATGCCGCCAACGACTACCATAACAAACACCAAAATACAACCGGAAAGTAGCCAATAAATGACTGATTTGTCTTTTTTCACTTTATTTAAAATATTATACAAAATTAATGGTTGAAAGTTGAATTCTGATTTCAACAAAAGTTAATCTAGTGCCAATTTATGTTGTTTTTTTTAATCCCATTTTCTCGGCTTTAGCCAAAATAAAATTGTATGCGGCTTGGTATTCATTCGGAATTTCTCCTTCCAAAATAGCTTCTTTCACCGCTTCTTTTAAAATGCCAATTTCTCTGGAAGGTTGTAAATTAAACAGTTCCATAATTTCTTCTCCTGAGATTGGCGGTTGAAAATTACGCACGTGGTCTCGTTCTTCTACTTCAACAATCTTCCGACGGACTATGTCGAAATTGTTATGGTATTTTTTAAACTTGGTTGGATTCTTAGTTGTAATATCTGCTTCGCATAACGTCATCAAATTATCCACATCTTCACCCGCATCAAATACTAACCGACGTACAGCCGAATCGGTAACAATGTCTTCCGACAATACGATTGGTCTTGAACTTAACATCACCATTTTTTGGACAAATTTCATCTTTTGGTTCAAGGGCATGTGCAATCTCTCAAAGATTTTCTTCACCATTTTACCGCCTAAAAATTCGTGTCCGTGGAAAGTCCAACCTTGTTTCTTATTGAAGCGTTTCGTTGGCGCTTTGCCAATGTCGTGCAACAAAGCTGCCCAGCGCAACCAAACATCGTCTGTATTCGGGCAAATATTATCTACCACTTCTAAAGTGTGATAAAAGTTATTTTTATGGGTATGACCTTCGATTTCTTCTACGTTGTTGAGCGCAGTCAATTCGGGTAAAATGAACTCGAGTAAGCCGGTTTTGTATAAATGTAAAAAGCCAATCGACGGCTTCGGTGTTTCAAGAATTTTGTTCAATTCGTCTACAATTCTTTCCCCGGAAATGATTTTGATTCGGTCTTTGTTATCAGTAATGGCCTGCAATGATTTTTCTTCAATGGTAAAGTTCAATTGCGTTGCAAAACGAATCGCTCTCATCATTCGCAAAGGATCATCAGAATAAGTAATATCAGGGTTTAAGGGCGTTTTGATGAGTTTGTTTTTCAAATCGGTTAAACCATCAAACGGGTCAACCAATGCACCGTAATTATTGAGATTCAAAGAAAAAGCCAACGTATTAATCGTGAAATCACGACGGTTTTGGTCGTCTTCAAGCGTTCCGTTTTCTACTAAAGGATTTCGGCTGTCATGGGTATAACTTTCTTTTCGAGCGCCAACGAATTCAATATCGATTTCTTTGTAACGCAACATCGCCGTGCCATAGTTTTTGAAAACTTGTACTTTGGGTTTGTTGGGTAACAATTGAGAAACTTTCAGCGCCAAATCAATTCCGGAACCAACCGCAACTATATCAATGTCCTTTTTGAAATCGCGTTGCAATAAATAGTCACGAACAAAGCCGCCAATGACATAACTTTCCAGATTGAGTTCTTGACTTGCTTGTGCTATAATTTTAAATATCGGATTTTCTAAGGCTTTGGTGTAATTCATAAGTTTTACCGTAAATTCGCAAATTATTTTTTTGAATTTATTATGCGTTTGTATTCTAAAGAGATTAAATTGAAATTTGCAAGAATCGCTAATTGATTTCCTGAAACTTTTAAATAGTTAATACATTGATTATAATGGGCACTATTAAAACATTCTACTGTTTTTATTTCTAGAATAATTTCTCCATATATTACAAAGTCAGCATAAAATTTATGTTTTAGTGTCGTGTTCTTATAAGCAACGGCAAACTCTTTTTCTCTTTCATAAGGTATATTTTACAATTGAAATTCATATTCAACGGCATCTTTATATACAATTTCAGAAAATCCTTTTCCAAGGTTTTTATGTACTTCGTATAGTATTCCAACTATTGAATAACTTTCGTCCTTGTATAAATAGTCGTCCATTTTATTTCAAAATAATTTGCGAATTTGCGGTCAATACTATTTTCTAATAATCTTCACCTGGCTATCACTAGTTAACTTAATAATTGTTGACGGTTTATCGCAAATTTTTTCGTGGTGCAAATTTACTACATAGTCAACACCATTTATAATTTCGGAGCTTATTTCTTTAAAAGATTTTGGGGTAAACATGCCCGAAATATTTGCTGATGTAGAAACTAAGGGTTTTTTCATTCGTTCCATCAGTTTAAAGCAAAACGGTTCTTTAACGATTCGCACACCAAGGGTTTTGTCTTCAGCGATAACATTTGCGGCAACATTTCTCGGATTATCAAGAATTAAGGTTGTAGGTTTTTCGGATAAATCCAATATCTGCCAAGCGACTTCCGGTATGTCTTTAAAGACGTTGTACATCATTTTTTCGCCATTCATCAATACAATCATGCTTTTGGTTTCTTCACGTTGTTTTAAGGCATAGATTTTTTTCACGGCTTCCGCATTGGTAGCATCGCAACCGATTCCCCAAACGGTGTCGGTCGGATACAAGATGATGCCACCATTTTGGATGACTTCAAAAGCTTTGTGTACTTCTTCGTTAAGATTCATCTTTGTTTTTTTGTAATAATTTATCGAGCCAATTTAGAATATAGTTGAGTTTTTCTTCGGGATACAAGTCCAAACTTTGAATGTTTAGGAACAATTTGTTTTGGTCTTTTTCAGTCAAAAACAACTTTAATTTTATCCACAACATCGATTTTTCTGTAGAACCAAAATGTACCAATTTATAGTTTTTTTTCAGTTCACAGGTATTGTTCAAGATTTCCAAATGCGCAGCATGTAACTGAATCATAAAATGGGACGAATCTCTAAAACGGTGTTTGATACTATTGACCATAATATCAGTATTTTTATCCAGATAATCGTTAAAAGTAGATTTTCGCATTGGGAAAGGTGTATGGCTTACTTTTAAATATTGTTTCATTCCAAGAATTTTTGCCGAATTTTCCTGTGACTTTTTATAAGTAACTTTTGAGATACGTCTTTTTTTGATGCCAATTTTCCTCAAGAATTCTTTGAAAGAATTAGTGTCAAAATTGGACCATTTTCCTCTTAAAACTGGAAATCCTTTTGTTGTAAAAAAATCAGTCGGTTTTGTTTCTTTGATAATAAACATATCATCATTAAAATAGATAAAATGTTCAGCTAAATCGGGAATTTTCGTCATCATTGTTTCAATTGGATAACAGTTAAATGTTGGTAAATACTGTTCAAATCCTTTAAAAATGACTTTGTGGTCAATGATTTTTACGTTTTCAAATTCCGATTGATTTTGTTGATTTTTTAAAAATGATGGGATTTGATTGTCTGTAATGATATAAATATTTCGGACATAAGGCGCAAACCGTTTTATTGATTTCACACAATATTCAATTTCATCAACTTGCAAATACCGGGTCAGAAATCCTTTTTTATCTAATAAAGATTTATTTTCAATATATTGAGATAATTTCTTGATATGGTTTTCATCACTTCCGTCAACCCATAAAATTACTACATCTATTTCAAAATTAAGGTCCGATTGATTAGTCATTTGTTTTGTGGTTGATCGTTGTATTTTTGGTAAAATTAGTTTTTTTTTTAATGTCCTAAAACGATAGTACAACTTTTGCTCAAAATCCAATTTATTCTTTATGTTTGTATGGTATGAAGTTGTCTATAATTATCTCTACCTATAATGCAGAAGAATGGTTGCACAAAGTGTTACTCGGCTATTCTATTCAAACAGAGAATGATTTTGAAATTATAGTAGCAGACGACGGTTCAACCCACAAAACTAAAAGTGTAATTGAACAGTTTCAGCATAAATTTGAACATCCAATTATTCATGTTTGGCATGAAGATAAAGGATTCAGAAAATGCATCATTCTCAATCAAGCCATTCAAAAGTCAAATACCGATTATTTATTATTTACTGACGGTGATTGTATACCAAGGAAAGATTTTGTGGCTAATCATCTGAAACATAAAGAAATTGGTTATTTTTTGTCGGGTGGTTATTTTAAACTTCAAATGTCAATTTCTAAATCTATTTCGGATGAAGAAATTATAAATCAAAATTGTTTTAAAATTTCTTGGTTAAAAAAACAAGGCTTAAAAATTAATTTTAAAGTCACAAAACTTACGAATAACAAGACTATTGCTGCTTTTATGAATTGGATTACACCAACCAAACGTTCTTGGAACGGACACAATTCATCAGGTTATAAATCGGATATTTTAGCGATTAACGGATTCAATGAATTGTTAGCATATGGCGGTGAAGATAGAGAAATGGGTGAACGATTATTTAATAACGGCTTATTGTCTAAGCAAATAAGGTATTCTGCGATCTGTGTTCATTTGGATCATGCCCGAAATTATGTCAATCCTGAAAAAATCAAATTTAATCTTTCAGTTAGAAAATTCAATAAAAAGAATAATATTACTTGGATTTCCACCGGAATTGTTAAGTCATAAAAGTGTAATTTTGCAACGAAAAATATAAGAAATGGAAATATCAGTCATATTTAGTACTTATAATTCTGAGGAATGGCTTGAAAAAGTTATTTTAGGTTTCAGTGTGCAAACCTATCGCGATTTCGAAATTATAATTGCCGATGACGGTTCCAGAGACGCCACCAAAACGCTTATTGACAGATTGAGAAAGGAAATTGACATTCCGATTGTTCACGTTTGGCAAGAAGATAACGGTTTTCAAAAATCACAAATTCTCAACAAAGCTATTTTGGCCTCTCAGGCTGATTATCTAATTTTTACAGACGGTGATTGTATTCCAAGAAAAGATTTTGTTGCGGTTCATAACAACTTTAGAGAAAAAGGATATTTTCTGTCAGGTGGTTATTTTAAGTTGCCAATGGATATTTCTAAAGCTATCACAAAACAAGATATTATTGAACAGAATTGTTTTGATTTAAATTGGTTAAAAGCCAACGGATTACCCGCTGGTTTCAAGAATGTAAAGTTTTTAGCTTCAGGATTAAGTTCGAAAATTTTAAACTTTATTACACCAACAAACGCTTCTTGGAACGGACACAATTCATCCGGTTGGAAACAAGATTTAATTGAGGTAAACGGTTTCAATCAAGAAATGCAATATGGTGGTCAAGACAGAGAATTGGGCGAAAGATTGTTCAACAAAGGTTTGAAATCAAAACAAATCAGGTATTCGGCTATTTGCGTTCATCTAGACCACAAACGCGGTTATGTAAACCAAGAAACTTGGAAGAAGAATTACGCCATCAGAGAGAATACTCGAAAAAATAAAGTAATCAAAACACCAATTGGTATCGAATCTAATCTTTAATTAAATTCAAAAACGATGCGTATTTGTATAACACGTTCCAGTAGAAATGCCTATTCTGAAACATTTATTCGCGATCAAATTGCGGGTTTTAAAAATTGGGCTGATGTTTACACTATTCATAGCGGACGACTTCCTGAGAAAAAAGAAGATGGAACGATGCTAACTTCAAAATTTTTATGGGCTTTGCACAAAGTCCTTAAAGTGTTTTTGGGGAGAAATAACTTTTTCGGAAATTATGCTGTAAAAAAATATTTAAAAGACAATAAAATTGAAGTTGTTCTAGCTAATTATGGGATGCCCGGCGCACACATGGCGCCAATTTGTAAAGCATTGAACATTCCTTTATTGGTCATTTTTCACGGACATGATGCTACTGATAAAAAACTTTTGAACGAATACAAAAAGAAGTATAAAAGCATGTTTGAATATGCCTCTTTCACGATTGCAGTTTCAGAAGTCATGAAAAATAAGTTAATCGCTCTAGGAGCAATTCCAGAAAAGCTAAAACTTATTCCTTATGGAGTAGACGTTTCAAAGTTTAAACCAAATGACGAGAATAATAACGTCAATACTTTTTTAGCCGTAGGGAGATTTACAGAAAAAAAAGGACCATTGTATACTATTCGGGCATTCAACAAAGCATTACAGAAATTTCCTGAAGCCAAATTGGTTATGGTTGGTGGAAAAACAGGGCTGTATGAGGAATGTCAAAAATTAGTAGATGAATTAAATATCTCAAATTCAGTAAATTTTACAGGCGTTCTTAATTCTAATGAAATTGCCGATTTAATGAGTAATTCATTGGCGTTTGTACAACATTCTATTACGGCTTCCAATGGTGATATGGAAGGAACGCCGCTTGGAATTTTAGAAGCAAGTGCCGCAGCTTTACCGGTTGTGAGTACGCTTCACGGTGGAATAAAAGAAGCCGTTATTCATGGGAAAACGGGCTTTTTAGTAGAAGAAAAAGAGGAGAATGCAATGGCGGATTTTATGATGCAACTTCTTGAAAATCCCGTTAAAGCTAAAGAAATGGGAAGAAACGGAAGGCAGCATATTATTGAAAATCACTTTCAGGAAAAACAAATAAAAAAAATCTATGAGCTTGCAAAATTGGCAACAAACTCATAGCGTATGAAATATTTTTACTTAAAAAAAATTAAAATTAAACAGCTACATCATATTCTCGCAACGCATTGTTAAGAGACGTTTTTAAATCGGTTGAAGGCTTTCTGGTTCCTATAATTAAAGCGCAAGGCACTTGATAATCGCCAGCGGCAAAAGATTTAGTGTAACTTCCAGGAATAACTACAGAACGCGCCGGAACAAATCCTTTGTATTCTATCGGTTCGCTTCCGGTAACGTCGATGATTTTGGTGGATGCCGTCAGACAAACATTGGCACCAAGAACCGCTTCTTTACCCACGTGAACGCCTTCTACAACAATACATCTTGAACCAATAAAAGCGCCATCTTCAATAATAACCGGAGCAGCTTGTAATGGTTCTAAAACACCACCGATTCCAACGCCACCCGAAAGGTGAACATCTTTCCCGATTTGGGCACAACTTCCAACTGTTGCCCAAGTATCCACCATGGTTCCTTCATCAACATAAGCGCCGATGTTTACATAACTTGGCATCAAGATTACGCCTTTAGAAATGTATGCGCCATAACGAGCCGTAGCCGGTGGTACAACACGAATTCCTTTTTCGGCATAATCTGTTTTTAGTAACATTTTGTCGTGGTATTCAAAAATTCCGGCTTCCCAAGTTTCCATTTTTTGGATTGGAAAATACATCACTACGGCTTTTTTTACCCATTCGTTTACTTGCCAACCATCTGCTATTGGTTCCGCAACTCTCAAAGTTCCGGCATCTAATAAAGCGATAACTTCTCTGATGGCATTTGTAGTGTTTTCTTCTTGTAGTAAAGCACGGTTATCCCATGCTTTTTCAATGGTATGTTGTAGTGTTGTCATGTTTTTGAATTTTAGCAAAGATAGTTTCAATTTTAGAAAGTAACAAAGCATTTATTTGATAGGTTATTGTATCAAAAAAATGTTAAATTCTTATTACTAGTTGCTAGAATAAGTAAGTTTGCTTCAACCAATTTAACATTTTGAATCTGTAAGCTTATGAAAGCAAGACTATTACTTTTTTTACTATCTCTGAGCTTTTTTATAAGCTGTCAAAAGCAGACTACTGATAGCAATCTGTCCAACCAAGATTCGATTACAAAAGTTGATTCGATAAACAATGTGGCGGCGCATAATGCAAAAAACTCACTGGATTACATTGGAACTTATAAGGGTATTCTGCCTTGCGCAGACTGTGAAGGTTTGGAAACTATTATTTGTATCAATGAGAACAATACTTATAACATCAAAACCAAATACCTGGGAAAAGGCAATAAAATTTTTGAGCAAAAAGGAACTTTCTCCTGGAATAAAGCCGGAAATACTATTGTTTTAGACCACGAAGCAAACGGACCTAATCAATACTTTGTAGGTGAAAACACCTTGACTCAATTGGACATGTTAGGAAAAAAAATAACCGGCGATTTGGCTTCAGACTATGTTTTGGCTAAGCAACCTGAAACTAATGCCGTTATTGAAACTCCTCAAAAAAACGAATCCACTGTAGATTTGAACAATAGAATAGAATCACAAACTGTTGTCAAAAAAGTAAACCCTGCCATTGGAAAAGCTACTTTAGCTGAAACGAAATGGAAACTCATAACTCTTAATGGAAAGGTTGTTGACCAAAACGGAAAGAAAGACCATTTTATCAAATTAAATTCAAATGACGGTAAATTTAGTGCTTACGCCGGTTGTAATTCAATCATGGGAAGTTACATGATGCCTTCGGCTTTTGGTTTATCGTTTTCCGATGTGGCTATGACCCGAATGGCTTGTTCGAATATGGATTTAGAAGCCCGTTTTTCAAAAGCATTGGAAGCAACAGACCGATATTCAATTAAAGATAATATTCTTAAGCTTCATAAAGGTAAAAAGGAAGTTTTGGCTACCTTTGAACCGTCTAAATAACAAAGGAATGCCAAGAATTCTCGCCATCGATTATGGAATGAAACGCACCGGAATAGCCGTGACCGACGAGTTGCAAATCATCGCATCGGGTTTGACTACGATTCCTTCTGAAACTGCGATTACTTTTTTGAAAGACTATTTTTCCAAAGAAAATGTGGCTAAAGTACTGATTGGTGAACCCAAACAAATGAACGGTCAGCCCTCGGAAAGTACACCGATTATAGAAAAGTTTGTAACCCATTTTACTACGGCTTTCCCAGAAATGAAAATAGAAAGAGTAGATGAACGCTTTACATCTAAAATGGCTTTCCAAACAATGATTGATAGTGGCTTGTCAAAGAAGCAAAGACAAAATAAAGGATTGGTGGATGAAATTGCCGCAACAATCTTGCTACAAGATTATCTGACACGAAAAATGATTTAATTTTGTTACTTTTGCTCCGTTAAAATAAAAATAAGAATTCTGATGGTCAAAAATCAAAATTCTTAAACCCAAAATCTAAAATCAAAATGATTATTCCTATTTACGGATATGGTGAACCTGTTTTAAGAAAAGTCGGAGAAGAAATAACACCCGATTATCCAAACTTAAAAGAAGTTATCGCCAACATGTATGACACGATGTACAATGCTTATGGTGTTGGTTTGGCCGCGCCACAAGTAGGTATGGCGATTCGATTATTTGTAATCGACACCGAACCATTCAGTGACAGCGATGATTTATCCAAAGAAGAACAAACGCAATTGAAAAACTTCAAACGAACCTTTATCAATGCCAAAATGTTGAAAGAAGAAGGTGAAGAATGGGGTTTTAACGAAGGTTGTTTAAGCATTCCGGATGTTCGTGAAGATGTATACCGTCATGAAAGAATTACGATTGAATATTGTGATGAGGATTTCAACAAAAAAACAGAAGTATTTGACGGATTGATTGCGCGTGTAATCCAACATGAATACGACCACATTGAAGGCGTATTGTTTACAGATAAAATTTCGACCTTAAAAAAAACATTGATTAAGAAGAAATTGCAAAACATAATGGATGGCAAAGCTTTCCCTGATTACCGAATGAAATTTGCCAATAAAAAAGGAAGATAGTTTATTCAAATTCCCAAAAAAATAAAAATCAAAGAACAGTATTAATTTTAACTTAAAATGGATTTTGCTTTTTGAACTTTGGGATTTTTATTATTTATATTTGTGCCCTAATTAAAATTATACAATGAACGTAGAAAAAATATTAGCTATTGCCGGAAAACCGGGTTTATTCGAATTGAAATTGCAAACTCGTTCCGGGTTTTTAGCAGAATCACTAATCGACGGAAAAAAAATTACTGTTGGAATGAGAAGTAACGTGAGTTTGCTTTCAGAAATTTCGATGTATACCTATAGCGAAGAAAAACCGTTAGCTGATATCATGAGAGCGATTGCTATCAAAGAAAATGAAGGTCCGGCCATTTCTCACAAAGAAGACAACAACAAATTAATCGCTTACTTCAAAGAAATTCTGCCTGATTATGACGAGGAAAGAGTTTACGCTTCGGATATTAAAAAAGTGTTGAACTGGTATAATATTCTTCAGGGCAAAGGTTTGGTTTCTAAAGAAGAGCCAAAAGTGGAAAACGCTGAAACGATCAAAGATGAAGTGGTTGAAGAAGTAAAAGCTAAGAAAGCACCCAAAAAAGCAACTAAGAAAGAAGAATAGTTAATTACTTCTTTATAAATACAAATCCTATTGTTGAATTTCAATGATAGGATTTTTTATTTTTACAGGATAGGCAATAGGCAATAGAACTTGAAACTTGAAACAAAAACAACAAATGAACACTCGTCAACAACAACTCGAAGCTTTCAATCGATTACTAGATATTATGGATGATTTGCGTGAAAAATGTCCATGGGACAAAAAGCAAACCCTCGAAAGTCTGCGTCATTTGACTATTGAAGAAACTTATGAATTGGGCGACGCTATTTTGGATAATGATTTACAAGAAATCAAAAAAGAGTTGGGCGACTTACTATTGCACATCGTTTTTTATGCCAAAATAGGTAGCGAAACTAATGATTTTGACATAGCCGATGTGGCGAATAGTATTTGTGACAAATTAATCGACCGTCATCCCCATATTTACGGAGATGTTATTGTAGCCGATGAAGAAGAAGTAAAGCAAAATTGGGAAAAACTCAAACTAAAAGAAGGTAAAAAATCAGTACTCGAAGGCGTGCCGAAAAGCTTGCCGGCCTTAGTCAAAGCCAGCCGAATTCAAGACAAAGTCAAAGGCGTTGGCTTCGATTGGGAAGAGCCACATCAAGTTTGGGACAAAGTTCAAGAAGAATTGCAAGAGCTCCAGGTCGAAGTAAGTGCAGGCAATCAAGATAAAATCGAAGCCGAGTTTGGCGATGTTTTATTTTCAATGATAAATTATGCAAGATTTCTAAAAGTAAATCCTGAAGACGCTTTGGAACGGACGAATAAAAAATTCATGAAGCGATTCATGTACCTCGAGAGTAAAGCAGGTGAACTAGGCAAACCTTTAGCCGATATGACGCTCGCAGAGATGGATGTATTTTGGGAAGAGGCGAAGAAGTTGTAGTGTTCAGTTGGCCGGCATTCGATTAACACAACAGCAGTCTTTTTTCTTTGTTCTATTTTCTTTTCTCTATTTCACTATATTTGATAAACTAACCAACCAAAAAACACTTTATGTCTGAAACAAAACACGAATTAAAACGTTCCCTTGGGCTAATAGACGCCACCAGTATAGTTGCCGGTTCCATGATAGGATCCGGTATTTTTGTAGTAACGGTTTACATGGCACGCGATTTAGGTTCGGCCGCTTGGATATTGGTCACTTGGTTAATTACCGGTTTGTTAACGATGTCAGCCGCTTTAAGCTATGGTGAGTTAGCCGGAATGATGCCAACCGCCGGTGGTCAATTTGTTTACATCCAAAGAGCTTACGGAAGACTGGCTTCTTTTCTTTATGGTTGGACGGTTTTTACCGTAATCCAAACCGGAGTGATTGCTGCTGTAGCAGTGACTTTCGCCAATTATACTGCGGTTTTCTTTCCGGTTTTACAAGAAGAAATTTTCCGAATAGGCGACTCTTTTGTGTTTAAAAACAGCCAAGTTCTAGCGATGTTTAGCGTTGTCTTATTAACTTATATCAATACTAAAGGCGTTAAAAACGGAAAAGTCATTCAGCTGGTTTTTACTTCTGCCAAATTAATTGCACTCTTCGCTTTAATAGGTTTTGGTTTGTATATAGGTTTTAGTACCGATACTTTTTCTAGTAATTTTGATAATACTTGGGAAGCCAGTAAAACTGTTTTTGATGAAACTACTAAGACAGTTACCGTTACTAAACTCACCGGAATTGCTATAGTTGGGGCTATCGGAGCTACGATAATCAACTCCTTATTTTCGAGCGATGCTTGGAACAATGTGACTTTTATTGCCGGAGAAATTAAAGATCCTAAGAAGAATATTCCGAGAAGTTTGTTTTTAGGAACTTTAATCGTGACCATCATATACATTTTGGCCAACATTGCTTATTTAGCTTTATTGCCTTTAACAGGAACGCCCGATGGTTCAGTGGTTGAAAACGGAATTATGTTTGCTGCTCAAGATAGAGTAGGTGCTGCTGCAGCCAATATGATTATGGGTAATATAGGTGTTTTTGTGATGGCCGGATTAATTATGGTATCGACTTTCGGATGTAACAGCGGTTTGGTTTTATCTGGTGGAAGATTGTTTTATGCTATGGCGAAAGACAATTTGTTCTTCCAAAAAGCTGGTCAATTGAATAAACATGATGTTCCGGAAAGAGCGTTGTGGTTTCAATGTATTTGGGCATGTTTGCTTTGTATATCAGGAAAGTATGGCGATTTGTTGACCTATGCAACCTTTGCTTCGTTACTGTTTTATATTCTAACCATTTATGGCATATTCATTTTAAGAAAGAAAGAACCCGACGCGGAACGACCTTATAAAGCTTTTGGTTACCCAATAATTCCGGCACTTTATATAATTTTGACCGCTGCTATTTGTGTAGCCTTATTGATTTACGATACTGTAAATACCGGATTAGGTTTAGTGATAGTTGCTTTAGGAATACCGGTGTATTATTTGTTTATGAATAAAAAAGAATAAAAAAAGAGTCCTGATTTTCAGGACTCTTTTTTTTATAACAATTGAGAATTATTTAGTTGGAACAGCTTCTAACATTTCAATTTCAAAAATAATGTTTGAGTTAGGCGGAATGACATTTCCTGCACCTCTTTCTCCATATCCTAATTTTGACGGAATAAAAGCAATTAATTTATCCCCAAAGTTCATCATGCCTAATGCTTCCACAAAACCGGGAATTAAACCATCTTTTTTTCCATACTGAAAAGGAAAAGGTTGGTAACCATTTTGCTTGGCTCTATTTTCATCAAATTTGCCACATTCTTTATTAACCTCTTCATAACTACTGTCAAATAAAGACCCGTCTTCTAAATAACCTGCGTAATGTATAAATACATTCGTCCCGTCAGCTGGTTTTTTACCGGTTCCGGTTTGGATGATTTTATATCTTAATCCCGAAGCGGTTTCAGTAGCGGTCGCTTTTACATCATTTAAATATTTTGCTTTAGCCTCAAAAACAGGTCCATATTTGGCTTTGTATTCTGCTTGTTTTTTTGCTTCGGCTTCTTCTTGTTTTCTTTTGTTTTCAGCAGCAAGAGCGGCTTCTTTAGCTTCATCACTGGCTTTATTCGACATATAGTTTGTGAAAATCTTTGTCGCGTCAAAATTTTTGGCTTCAACTCCTTTTCGGATGATGGTTATTTTCTTAATCACATCATCTTGCTTAATCGCGTTTACCACTTCTTGTCCTTTGGTAACAAAGCCAAATACGGTGTGTTTACCATCCAGCCATGGCGTATCTTTGTGTGTGATAAAGAATTGAGATCCATTGGTTTTCGGGCCTGAATTGGCCATAGACAATACACCCGGACGATTGTGCTTTAAATCAGCAACAATTTCATCTTTAAAAGCATAGCCCGGTCCGCCCGAACCGTTTCCGGCAGGATCGCCACCTTGTATCATGAAATCGGCAATTACCCTATGGAATTTTAATCCATCATAAAAAGGCTTTCCTTTATACTTTTCATCAACAATATAGGTATTAGTTCCTTCAGCTAGAGAAACGAAGTTGGCTACAGTTATTGGTGTTTTTTGAAACTCTAATTGTAAAATAATTTTTCCTTTATCTGTATCGATTTCAGCAAAAATACCATCGGAAGCATTAGTTGTCACAGGTTTTTTTGCCTGAACTGCTGGTGTTGCTTTGCTGGCAAAAGGTTTTTTCTTGGTTTGTGCTATGCTGCATGTCAATCCGACAATAAGTAAGCAAAGAAGACTGAATTTTATTTTCATGGTTTAATAGATTTCGTTTGTGTTTATTTTTCTAATAGTTCAATTTCAAAAATGATGTTGGCATTTGGCGGAATTACATTTCCGGCACCTTGCTCTCCGTATCCTAAATTTGATGGAATGAATAGTATGGCTTTCTCACCTACTTTTAATTTTTCTATTCCTTCGATGAATCCCGGAATTAATCGATTTTGCCCACCAAAAGTAAAAGGTATTTTTGAATATCCGTTTTGGGCAGCTCTTTGTTGATCAAACTTACCAAATTGTTTAGCAATATCTGTATCGCTGGTGTCAAAAAGTGTTCCGTCTTCTAGATAGCCAGAATAATTAATCATGACTGTCGTACCAGGTTTTGGAGTTTCAGTTGAAGAAGTTTGAGTGATTTTATAAGCTAATCCTGAAGGCAATTTTTTTGCAGATTTTTGCAATTCTTTAAAGTAATTTGCTTTTTGGTCTTTGGTAGATTTTTGTTTTTTGAAGAAGTCAGTGAATACTTTTACAGCATCAAACTTTTTTACATCTTCTCCTTTTCGGATAATATTTACCTCAATCATTTCGTCATTTTTGGCAATAGAATCAACAACAGTCATGCCTTCAACAATGTGACCAAATATGCTGTAATTGCCATCAAGATCGGGTGTTGGTTTTTGGGTGATGTAAAATTGACAGCCATTAGTGTCAGGACCAGAATTGGCCATGGCTAAAATACCGGCTTTGTCATGTTTTAAATCACTGATTTCATTTTTAAAAATATAGCCAGGATCACCGGAACCATTTCCGTAAGGATCACCACCTTGAATTACAAATCCTTTTTCCACACGGTGGAAAATAGTTCCGTTGTAAAAAGGTTTTCCTTTAAGGTCTTCCATTACATAAGGATTATTTCCTTCGGCTAAAGTTACAAAGTTGGCAACAGTAATGGGTGCTTTTTTATAGTCAAGCTCTAAAACAATAGTACCTTTGGAGGTGATGATTTCTGCATATAAACCGTCTTTCAGGTTTTTGTATTCATTTTGACAAGAGCTAACGACTAAGGATAAAGTCAATACAAAAAGACAAATTGTTTTGTTCATTTGGAGGGAATTAATTTTCTGTTTTTAATTTAGTTTCTGGTTTAAAATCATTAAGAGTCACAGTACAAATCAGTGGTTCGTTTGAACCAATCCTCTTATTATCACCATGATATCCGTATGCCATGTGCGAGGGAAACAAGAAAGTAACTTTTTCATTTTTACGCATCAATTTGATGCCGTGTCGTAATCCCATCATGATATTTTGTTTGTCAACTACATAAGTTTGCGGACGTAATTCTACTTCAGAATAAACGACGTTGCCTTTCAAATCCTTGATTTCGTAATCGAAATTTGCCACATCTCCTTTTTTAGGTCTAAGCGTATCGCGATCGTTTTTGATTACATAATGGTACCAATACCCTTTTTTAGAAGCAGAATATTTTATTTTCGGATTGCTTTTAATGATCGAATCTATTTTGGCTTCCTCGCCGGCAATCATTTTCTTATTGCGCTCAATAGATTCTTTCATAAATGTACCCGATGATCTTGAAATCGGCATACGAGCTTGTTGTTGTTTGCAACTCATCAAGGTTACAAAAACTATTAGTAAAACTGCAATTTGGGTGATCTTTTTCATATACTAAATAGTTATTTTTGAAATTAAATTTTCAAATTTTTTGATGGTTTCTTTCATGCTTTCATATGATTTTCCACCCGCCGCATTGATGTGTCCGCCTCCATTGAAATTATCTCTGGCAAATTGATTCACATCAAAATTACCTTGGGAACGGAAAGAGATTTTGATGATATTCTCGTCTTTGTGTTCAATAAAAATGGCTGCAAAATGTATGCCTTTAATCGTCAATCCATAATTTACGACACCTTCTGTATCACCTTTTTCATAATGAAACTCGTCTAATTCTTTTTGCGATAGCGTGATGTAAGACGTCTTATATTCCGGAAACACTTTCATGTTTTGCAAAGCTCTTCCCAAAAGTTGTAATCGATTATAAGAATTATTGTCAAAAAGTAGGTTGTGAATTTGACTGTTGTCAATGCCTAAATCAATCAAATCTGCTACAATTCTGTGCGTTGTTCCAGTGGTTGACGGAAATCGAAACGAACCCGAATCAGTTGTGATTCCTGTATAAATGCAACTCGCTATAGTTTTATCGATTAAATCTTTATGACCTAAAAACGTAATGAAATTGTAAATCATTTCACAAGTTGAACCAAAAATCGTATCGGAATAAGTATACGTAGCGTAAGTGTCCGGTTTTTGATGATGGTCAATCATAATCATTGGAACGGTAACTTTATTTAGCACTTGTTCCATTTCTCCGGTTCTGTGTAACGCATTAAAATCTAAAGTAAAAACTATTTCGGCTTCTTGAATAATTTTGGAACAATTTATCTTATCATTTTCAAAAACCAAGACCGTTTCTGAACCTGGTAACCAAGCCAAGAAATTCGGGAAATCATTAGGTGCAATCACAACCGTCTGATGATTCAACTTCAACAGAAAATGGTACAAAGCCAAGGTCGAACCCATAGCATCTCCATCAGGGCTTCGGTGTGGAATCACCACAATTTTTTTTGGCGTAGCCAACAATTGTTGGATGGCAAAAATGTCTTCTTTTTTCATAGATGGCGAAGTTACATTTTTTTCAGGAAATGGTAATTATTTGGATATAAAAAGTCTAACCCAAATCGCAAAAAGAACGAGATAAATGCTCAAACCAATGTAAGCAAAAGCCAAAAAGAAATTATTGTTTTGAAAGATTCAAATTTTTCATACCAAAGAGTTGAAAAGTTGTAAAAAACTTCCAATTGTCCCATTATAAACTAAATATAAAATGGGTTTTAGCATTTACGTTTTATTGTTGTTGAAATTGCGATTGATTTTTTTAGGCAAACTCGCTTCTTCCGTTTTGCTTGAAGGTTCAATCAATTTATTCAATTGTTTGATTTCGGCCTCGGTTAAATCTCGGTATCTGCCAACGTGGACATCGAGCGAAATATTGATGATTCGAGTTCTTTTTAAAGCCGTAACTTCATAATCTAGATATTCACACATTCTTCGGATTTGGCGGTTCAAACCTTGTGTTAAAATGATTCGGAAGACGTATTTGCTGATTTGCTCAACTTTACATTTTCGGGTTACGGTGTCCAAAATCGGGATTCCGTTGCTCATTCTCTCGATGAATCGGTCTGTTATTGGTCGGTCAACCGTTACTACATATTCTTTCTCGTGATTGTTTCGTGCCCGAAGAATTTTATTGACAATATCGCCATCGTTGGTCATAAAAATTAGACCTTCACTGGCTTTATCTAAACGTCCGATTGGAAAAATACGTTTCGGATAATTAATGTAATCAACAATGTTGTCGCGCACATTTTGATTCGTAGTGCATTCAATACCAACAGGTTTGTTGAAAGCCAAATAGACCGGTTTTTCGGTTTTTTCACGAATGAGTTTTCCATCGACGCGTATTTCATCTTCCGAGGAAACTTTGGTACCCAACTCGGGTACAATGCCATTGATGGTAATTCGGCCTTGTTCCAATAATTTATCGGCTTCACGACGCGAGCAAAAACCACTTTCGGACAGGAATTTATTGATACGGGTTTGATTGACTTCCATTTGGCAAATATAACATATTTTGAGAATACTGTTTCTTGATAAGTCGTTGATAAATTAGCATCAAAAAGAGAAAAAAAGACTTTGTACGTATTAAGATTTTGTTATTTTTACCGACATGAATATACGTGGAAAATTAATAATAATAGGTGGCGCTGTTGATAAAGGTAGTTTCACTGAAACCAATTTAGATAGAAGTGCGGCAAAGAATTTGAACTTCTTTGAAGCCGGTATCTTAAAAAGAATAATTGAAGAATCTAAGCATAAAACAGCTTCCAGAATAGAAGTAATTACAACGGCTTCCAAAATCCCCAGAGAAATTGGTCCGGAATACGTGAAAGCCCTACATTATTTAGGTGCTGACAATGTTGATGTGTTGAATATCGAAAGGCGAGAACAAGCTTCAGACCCTGAAGTTTTAGACAGATTGAGAGCTGCTGATGTGGTAATGTTTACTGGTGGTGATCAATTGCGATTGACCTCAATCCTAGGTGGAACACCGTTTCACGATATTATTTTAGACAAATACCATAACGAAGAATTTATCTACGCCGGAACTTCAGCCGGTGCAGCAGCAGCTTCTAACAATATGATTTACCAAGGAAGTAGTAGCGAGGCTTTATTGAAAGGCGAAGTAAAAATTACTTCCGGATTAGGTTTGATAGACGGTGTAATTATCGATACCCATTTTGTACAACGCGGTAGAATCGGACGTTTGTTCCAATCGGTTGTCGGTAATCCGAAAGTTTTAGGCATCGGATTGGGAGAAGATACCGGTTTGTTAATTACGCACAATACTAAGATGGAAGCTATTGGTTCAGGATTGGTAATACTGGTTGATGGAAGAGAAATAAAAGACACAAATTTAACGCAAGTAGAATTAGGTCAACCAATTTCCATTAATCATTTGGTAACCCATGTGTTGAGCATTTATGATACTTTTGATTTGACTACCTTTAAAATGACAATTAAGTCATCGCAATACGTTTAATTTTGATCGTTAGACTTCTTGGATTGTTAGAATATTAGATGTTTTCTAAGGATATAAGTCGTCTAAGAAGTCTAAAAATCTAAAAATATAACATGTCTAAAATCATAATTCACGGTGGATTTTTCTCAGAATCGTCAACTAATCACGAAACTAAAGTGGCGAAACAGCAAGCTTTATTGCGTATTGCCAAAGAGGCTTATGCTTATTTGCAAAACCATTCTGCTTTAGAAACGGTGGTTTATGCAACGTCATTATTGGAAGATGATGAGTTATTCAACGCCGGAATAGGTTCCCAAATTCAATCTGACGGTAAAATCAGAATGAGTGCTTCTTTGATGGATGGTTCGACGATGAAAATGAGTGGTGTGATTAATATCGAAGAAGTCAAAAATCCGGTACAAGTCGCGCAGGTTTTATTGAATTATGATGATAAAGTTTTGGGTGGAAGCGGCGCTACGAACTTTGCACGCCAACACGGATTTGAAAAATTTTCCACCGAAATTCCACAGCGAAGAGCCGAATATGAAGCCAAATTAGTTGCTACCGGAACAGGAACGGTTGGTTGTGTAGCTTTAGATGCCGAAGGAAAAATTGCAGTTGCCACTTCTACCGGCGGAAAAGGTTTTGAAATTCCGGGAAGAATCTCCGATTCGGCAACTGTGGCCGGAAATTACGCTAATGCGTTTTGCGGTGTAAGTTTGACCGGAGTTGGTGAAGATATTGTCAGCGGTGCTGTTGCAGCTAAAATTGTGACTCGTGTTACCGATGGATTTACTTTGGCGCAAGCTTTTGAAAAAACGTTTAATGAACTAAAGCCATTTGATGGTTTTGCCGGAGCAATCGCCATTGACAATAAAGGCAATATTTTCCACCAAGATTCGCATCCGAGTATGGTTTTTGCCAGTTTTGATGGCGAGAAAGAAGAAGTTTTTAATTAGTTTTAATCGTAATAGATATAAAAAAATCCCAACCATTTGGTTGGGATTTTTTATTGTCAAGCCTAATCGATTATTTAATGGCTAATGCATTTTCGATTAAGAAATTGATATAATTTCTGTGTGCTCTGGTGCTTTCATCTAATGAAGAAGCAGTAGCTAACATCAATTTAATTTTCTTTAAAGTTTGGCGTGCCGCTGCTTTTGAGATATCATCGTGTCTACTTCTAGTATCATTGATATCGGCAATTTTGGCTACTTCTTTTACAAAGTAAGTTTGAAGGTATTGACGTTGTATATTTACTTTACCTACCAAATCCGCTTTGAAAATTCCATTGGTCAAATCGCCCATTACTTCTGCTACAGAATAATTGTTGCCATACAAACTTGAATTAGAAACCCTTTGTAAAGTAGTTGGGTGAAGAATATGGCCTAAGGCTGCATCAGTTTGAATAGATTGATAAATAGCGCTTAATTTTGGATCTTCTGTTGAAGAGAAGAAGCTAAATCCGCGTCTTTGCATTTGTAAATAAGGATACAATTGTATGTCAGCATCAAAAGCATCAGGAGCAAAAACATATTTATTTAAGATGTCAATGGCTCTTTTTTGTTGGGCTTTGGTTACCGGAGTAAATGGTTTTTGGGTTGTGTTTTGACCAACAAAGCTTCGGTCAACATAAACACCACCCACATAACGGCTTACAACAGCTGCCATGTTTCTTCTTTGGCCATTTAGCATTCCGTAGCGTGCTCTTAATTCGGCATAACTTTGTCCTTCTTTGCTGTATTTGGTTTTCAATTTGGTCATTACATTGTTAACCAGTTTGAATCTTTCTTCCGCATTTCCAACAGCATCGCTACTTAAGTCGTTAACCATTACACGAGGATCAATGGCTTTACCCGGAGAACGCATATCATCGGCATCATTTCCAAAAGTCAAATTTGGATCAGTACTTCTGCTTAATATTTTGGCCAATTCTGCTTCCTCTGATTTTTCATCAAATTCTTTGTAACCGTATTCAATAGCCCAAAGATCATAAGGACCTGGTTTTGTTGTGTAATAATTTCCTTGTTTACTTCTGTCTAAAGAAAGGTTGATGGAAGGATAATCCATTACTGAACCAATAAGGCCTATTTTCTCAGTGATGGCTTTGTTGTGTAAGTCGGCCGGACTTAACATTTGGCTCGATTTCATATTGTGGTTTAATCCTAAAGTGTGTCCCATTTCATGTAAAACCAAATAGTATAAAAACTCTTCGTGTACTTTTAATATGGTTGCCTTATCTTCACCGTATGCCTCAGCTATTGTCGTACCCATTAAGAACTGATTTTTTAGTTCGTTAGCCAATGTACAAGCAGTTCCGTCATTGTGGAAATAATGATTGAGATGTGCTCCTGATTCTGAACCAGGTCCGGAAAACAATTCGTCTAAAGTAGGGGAATTACTTCCTGAAGCCCATTCAATTGTAATGTCGGCACCTAAAATTTGACCGGTACGCGGATTGGCAAAACTTGGGCCAATTGCACCATAAGGTGGATTAGCCGAAGCAACCCAGCGGATTACATTATAACGAACATCGCCAGCATCCCATTCGGCATCGTCGGGTTGGATTTTCATGACTACAGCATTCTTGAAACCGGCTTTTTCAAAAGCTTCGTTCCATTTGTTTCCTGCATTCATAACTGTTTCACGGTATTCTACAGGCGTCGTATTTTCAATCCACCAAACAATTGGTTCAACCGGTTCGCTTAAGAAAGCAACAGGGTCTTTTTTAGTTAAATACCATCGATTGATAATGTCTTTGTAAGGGGTTGGTTTTGTACTTGTTTGGTCATTAATGGTTTGTCCAAAGTAACCTACGCGAGGATCATCTCTACGAGATTTAAAATCATTAACCGGTATTTCTAAAAAAGTATGTTGGATACGAACACGAACATAACGCGCATCAGTGATATCAGCTCCACCGCCATTTAAAGGAGCCGGATTGTCATAGGCTAAGTCAACTAACACATCCGTATTGTTTGGATAAGAACGAACGCTGTGGTATTTTGATTTTGCAGCATTAAAATTACCCAAATTAAATACAGCTCCAGGTGGAATCCCCGGAGGCATAACTGGTTTAACAGGGTCTAATTTTTCACTTAAGAATAAACCATCTGCTGCAATTAAATAACCGGTACTGTCTTTGGCTACAATTTTTTCAGCTA
Organism: Flavobacterium sp.; assembly: GCF_046293665.1. Lineage (GTDB taxonomy): Bacteria > Bacteroidota > Bacteroidia > Flavobacteriales > Flavobacteriaceae > Flavobacterium. The sequence continues at coordinate 8,529 of NZ_JBKBOL010000006.1, read as the reverse complement.
AGAAAATAGCCTCAGCAATGTCGGTTCCCGCTGTTTTGCTTACTGCATTGTTTTTGTCGTAGTAAAAATTGGTGTTGACTAATCCAAACTCGATTTTGTCATTGGCTTTTTTAATATTAAAAATATTAGTTGCTCTGTGCATGCTTTGGTTCAAACCTAGCATGGTTGGTCCGTTCATCGAATAACTTTGGTAAATGAACTCTTTGTCTAATTGGTCTTTCTTGATGAAAAGTTGGATGCTTCCGGTTACCGTATCTTGATAAATGGTGAAAAGTCCTTCGGATTTTTTACTGGTTTTTATCTTGTCGGCGATAGAAACTTTAGCCGGCTTTTTGGCCTTAATTGAATCTGCTTTTGCCGCAGCAATTTCTTTGTCATTTTTCTTTTTACGATTCGATTTGTCTTGTGCCTGTGACAAACCAGAACTCAAAAGCACTGCCAAAGAAAGCATGAACGTAAGTCTAATTTTGTTCATAGTTTAAATTTAATTTAAGATTGATGAATAAGGTTAAGTGTTAGAATTTAAACCCACCAATTTACTATATTATTTGATGTGTCAACCAAATGTTATGATTTTTTTAACGGCTATAAGGTGTAATACAAAAAAAATCCCGGAGTTCAGTCCGGGATTTTAAATGAATGATTTGTGAAAAAATCTTTTAATAGTTGAAAATTTCTTCTAATGTTACTTCTTCAATTTCACCTAGTTTTTTTAAGGCATCAAAGTCTAAACTCTCTTTTTTACCAATAATGGCAGTGTTGTAATTTTTAGTTTTTACTTCTTTATTGAAAAAATCATTGGTAGCTTCTATTGTTAATCCTTGTATGTCTTTATAAATGTCTTTACGAATATCATAATCGAAACCTAATTTTTTCAAGTTAAGTTGGTTGAAGAAAATATTGGTTTTGATGATTCTACTTGATGCAATTTGTTTCAAACTGGATTCTTTGGCATTGTCGAATTGTTTGTCTATTCTTGGCATCTCTGCTAATAAAGCATTGATAGCTTCAACGGCTTGCGGTAATTTATTGGCTTGTGTTCCAATCGCTACTTGCATGTAATCGTTTAGGTTTTTGTCATTGGCCATAGTGTAATTGGCACGTGCCGAATAAGCTAAAGATTTAGATTCTCTGATTTCTTGGAAGACAATTGAAGATAAGCCCGAACCGAAGTAAGAGTTGAAGACATTAACGGTTCCTGCTATTTTTGCATTATATTTTGTGCCTTTTGCTACTCGAGTCATTTCGGTTTGCACCATATCGTAATTGGCGAAGTAAACTTTGTTAGAAGTTTCCGGTTCTTGGTACTTTTTTGGTGCCGGAATTGGTTTGTTGGCCGCTAAATTATGGTGCTTTTCTAGTGCGGCAACTATCGGGTTTAAATCTGTTCCGTAAAAGAAAATTTGGTGTTCATAATTAGTCATTCCTTTAACTAAATCAGTAAGTTTGGCCACGTCCATAGTTTTTAATTCTTGTTCAGAAATGATGTCTCTGAAACGAGAATCTTTACCGTATTTGGCATAATTTACCAAAGCGTTTAAGATGCTTTCTTTTCGTTTTTTAGCATTATTTCGAGCGTTTAAAATACTTTCTACTTGGGTTTTATAAACTTCTTGATCCGGCCTTACATTTTTAAGTAAATCTTCTAGTAAAGCAATTCCTTTTGGTAAGTTGTTTTCTAAACCCGAAAGCGATATATAAGTCATATCATTAGTAAAGTTCACTGAATAAGAGATTCCGATTTTGTAGAATTCTTTTTTTACGTCTTCAGAACTCATTTTGTCAGTACCTAAATAATCCAACATTCCAGCTGCCAATTGTAACTTTTTGTCATGATCAGAACCCATATTGAATATATAATATAAGCTGGAAATGGTATTCGTATTGTTCTTGATAAAACTGATATTGGTGTTTTTTAATTTTTTAGTTTGAATTTCTTTTTTAAAATCAACAAATACCGGAGCTAAATCATTAGGTGTTTGCATAGCAAAGTTCTTGTAGAACTCTGATTGCGCATCACGATTTAATTGAATAGGTGTGATTTTTGGGTTTGAGACACGAACCAATTTATCGTTCACGCCTTTTCTTTTATATACAATTACGTAATTGTCTTTGAAAAACTCATTGGCAAACTTAACAATATCGGCTTTGGTAATTTTAGAATATTCATTGATTTCTGCTAGGTTTTCTTCCCAACTTCTACCTTGAATAAAAACACGGTATAAACTTGTAGCTAATCCGTCACCCGATTCATAGGCCTTCATTTGGTTTAGTTTCATGTTATTTACGATGGCTTGAATCATCCACTCGTCGAATTCGCCTTTTTTGATTTTTTCTACTTGGGAAAGCAGCAAATCTCTGGCTTCTTCTAAAGTTTGTCCTTCTTTTGGCGTAATACTCATGCCTAAATAGCCATATTCATTGAAAGTAGTGCTGAAACCACCGGCGTTCAAAGCCAACTGCTTTTGATTAATGTTGATGTCAATTAAACCAACATCACCGGCGTTCGACAATATTTCTGCAGTCATATCAGCCAATCTAGCTTCTTTAGTTCCATCACCTGAAGTTCTCCAAGCCATGTTCAAGCGTTCAGCTGTAGGACTTTTTACTTCTCTGGAAACAATAGCAGTCATAGGCTTTTCGACTACTTTTTTCTTCATTGGTAATTCTTTGTATTGGAACGTTCCAAAGTGTTTGTCTACCATTTTAATGGTTTTTTCAAAATCTAAATCGCCTACTAAGACTACGGCCATATTGTTTGGTACATAATAAGTGTCGAAATAGTTGTGAATAGCAACCATTGAAGGATTTTTCAAGTGCTCAGATTTACCAATAGTGGTTTGTTGACCATAAGGTGTGTCCGGAAATAAAGCAGCCATCAATTCAAAGTTGACCAAACGGCCATCATTGTCTTGTGAACGGTTGAATTCTTCATAGACTGCTTCTAATTCGGTGTGGAAAAGGCGTAACACTAACTCAGAAAAACGTTCTTTTTCAATAATCATCCATTTCTCTAATTCATTAGAGGGAATGTTGTTTTTATAAACGGTTTCGTTAAGTGAAGTATGTGCGTTTGTTCCTTTGGCGCCTAGAGATGAAATCAGTTTGTCATATTCATTGGCTACTGAATATTTAGAGGCTTCTTGCGAAACTTGATCGATTTGTTTGTAGATAGCAATCTTTTTTTCAGGATCGTTTTCTGCCTTGTGTTGTTCGTAAAGGTCTGAAATTTGGGCTATGAGTTTTTTTTCGGTTGCCCAATCTTGAGTTCCTATCTTACTGGTTCCTTTAAAAACCATGTGTTCTAAGTAGTGTGCCAACCCGGTATTATCAGCCGGATCATTGTTGGAACCGGTTCTTACAGGAATGTAAGTCTGTATTCTTGGTTCATCACTGTTTTGGGCTAAATAGACTTTTAGACCGTTTTTCAGTGTGTAAACTCTAACACCCGTTTTGTCATTTTTTACAGTTTCATAGGTATAGCCTTGACTGTCTTGTTTTTTTTCTGTGGAATAAGTTTGTGCTTCAATTGAGTTTGCGGCAATTAGCAAGCAACAGGCAATGATTATTTTTTTCATAAATGGTTTAGTTTCGTCCAAAAATAGGGAAACAAATGGTTTTATTTTTACAAACAAATGTTAAAATGAATGAGTGCAGTTGGTTTTTAATTGTAAAAAAGAGGATGGTTTAATGGACAATTAGGATTGAGAGTTGTTGAGTGAGCGATGGAAGCGAAGTACCGTGTACTGCGGACAGCGCGACCCTTGTGGTCACGCCATAAAAAAAGCCCCAAAGATGGTTGGGACTTGGTTTTATTCGTTGGTAAATCGGTATACCAAAGTGGTGTTCGAGAAAGTGATCCCGTCAGTTGATTGTTTGACTTTAAAACCACTTTCCTGTATGCCGGAAAATTGAAACCAAATCGTAGTTGACGTACCAGTTCCGCTGTCGTGTGTGACTTTCATAATTTTTTGGTCTTGGTTTTCCCAAATCCAAGTGCCGTTATAAAAAACGCTAACACCCGAAATTACTTGGTGTTGCTGGAAGGCGCTTGTGGTATTAAAGAACAAATCAGGAGCCGGATTTGTATCCTTACTGTCGTACCACCATCTGTTGTACAATAAGCTGACATCTCCTTCAGCAGTGCTGTTGTCATTGGAACAACTACTACCTAACATGACAGCAATTAGTAAAAACATTGTTTTGATTAAAGATTTTGTTTTCATGGTTTTTTTTGTCAAATATATGTGAAAAAAAAATCCCAATCGAATGATTGGGATTAATGTTATTCATCAGTGTCCTTATATAATCTGGCTTCATCAGTATAAGTTGTACCGTCAACTGATTGCTTTAGGTTAAAACTTTGTTCTTGAATGTTAGAAAATTTGAACCAAGCCTCAGTGACAGCATTTGGTCCGGTTTCGTAGGTAACTTTCATTATTTTTTGACTTTCGTTTTGCCAAACCCAAGTTCCTGTATTAGAGAAGCTCATGCCTGCGAATTCTAAATATTGTTCGTAGGTTCCGTCAGCGTGGAAAAAGACATCAGCAGTAAAATCTTCTGAATCGTACCACCATTTGTCAAACAATTGGTCAGTATCACCACTTGATGAACTACTATCACTTGAACAAGCGGTTAATAAAGTTGCCGACAGAAAGAGTAACAATAAAGGTTTCATTAATTGTTTTGTGTTCATAATTAAATGATTAAGATTAGAGTCAAATATAGAAAAAGATATTTAACAAAAAAAATCCCAATCTTTCGACTGGGATTTTTCTATGTAAGTAAGTTAAATTGAGTTTGTACAAACGTTTATTTTACTTTTTTCACAACAGCTTTAAAAGCTTCTGGGTGGTTCATGGCTAAATCAGCTAATACTTTACGGTTCAATTCGATACCGTTTTTCTTAACTAATCCCATGAATTGTGAGTAACTCATTCCTTCCAATCTAGCACCGGCGTTGATACGCGTGATCCATAGTGAACGGAAGTTTCTTTTGTTTTGCTTTCTATCGCGGTAAGCATAGCACATGGCTTTTTCTACTGCGTTTTTAGCAACTGTCCAAACGTTTTTACGACGACCAAAGAAACCTTTGGCTTGCTTCATTATCTTTTTTCTTCTTGCTCTTTTAGCAACTGAATTTACTGATCTTGGCATAATTTTTCTGTTTTTTTGTAGCAGGCGTCCCGAATTCAATCAAGGGAACTTTAAAGCCATACTCCAAGGTTATTTTAAATAATTTTTTAACCTAAAGATTTTATCTAGGCAATAGTGATTAGGCAAAATAGGCAGTAGTAAACTAATGGCTAATGGCTTTTCACTAATGGCTTTCTTAGATAATTCTTAATTGTTGTTTGATACTTTTCTCATCTGTTTTGTGAACCAAAGCAGAGTGAGTTAAAGCCAATTTACGCTTTTTAGATTTTTTAGTCAGGATGTGACTTTTAAAAGCGTGTTTTCTCTTGATTTTTCCAGAGCCAGTTACTTTGAATCGCTTCTTAGCACTGGATTTTGTTTTCATTTTAGGCATCTTTTCCTAGTTTATTTAATTTAACTTACTTACTTTATTTTTAGTGAATAGTCAAAAGCCATTAGCCATTAGTTTTAAAACTATTGTCTACTGCCTATTGCCTAATTACTTTCCTTTCTTTTTCGGAGCAATGAACATAATCATTCTCTTTCCTTCTAATACCGGCATCGCTTCCACTTTTCCGTATTCTTCCAAATCTTGTGCTAAACGCAACAATAAGATTTGACCTTGTTCTTTATAAATAATCGAACGTCCTTTAAAGAATACAAAAGCTTTTAATTTTGAGCCTTCTTTTAGGAACTTTTCTGCATTTTTTCTTTTAAATTCATAATCATGCTCATCAGTCTGAGGGCCGAAACGAATCTCTTTAACGGTGATTTGCGTTGACTTTGCTTTTAATTCTTTATCACGCTTTTTTTGTTGATAAATGAATTTTCCATAATCCATTAACTTACATACAGGCGGATCCGCATTTGGCGAAATCTCCACCAAATCTACTTCTTGCTCTTCTGCGAGACGCATTGCATCGGAAAACTTGAACACTCCCGGTTCTATATTTTCTCCTACTAAACGAACTTCTGCTACACCACGGATTAAATTGTTAATTCTGTGGGCTGCTGTTTTTTCTACTCGAGGTTGATAACCTCTGTTGTTTCTAATTGCTATGGCTTACTTATTTAAATTAAACTTCAAATGTTTTTAATGTTTTGGCAATTTCTTCGTTTACAATTCTGGCAAATTCGTCAATTGTAACCGTGATATTCCCTTTTCCTTCTTGTCCGTGACGACGAACTGAAATGGTTCCGTTTTTTTCTTCTTCCTCACCAACAATCAGCATAAACGGCATTTTTTGCACTTCTGCTTCTCGGATTTTCTTTCCAATCGTCTCGTTGCGGTTGTCAATTAGGGCGCGAATTTCGTGATTTTCTAGCAATTCTAAAACTTTTTTCGCATAATTTTCATATTTCTCGCTCAAAGACAAGATAATTGCCTGCTCCGGCATCAACCAAAGTGGGAAATTTCCAGCCGTATGTTCCAGTAAAATAGCGATAAAACGTTCCATCGAACCAAATGGCGCTCGGTGTATCATTACTGGTCGGTGTAACTTGTCATCGGCTCCTTTATATGTCAACTCAAAACGCTCCGGCAAATTGTAATCTACCTGAATCGTTCCCAATTGCCATTGTCTGCCCAAAGCATCTTTGACCATGAAATCCAATTTCGGACCGTAAAATGCGGCTTCGCCATATTCAATTACATAATTCAAGCCTTTATCGCTTGCTGCGTTGATGATTGCTTGTTCCGCTTTTTCCCAGTTTTCATCGCTTCCGATGTATTTATCTCTGTTCTCTTTGTCTCTTAACGAAACCTGAGCCGTAAAGTTTTCAAAGCCCAACGAACCAAATACATATAATACAAGGTCAATTACATTTTTGAATTCTCTGTCTAATTGATCCGGCGTACAGAAAATATGCGCATCATCCTGAGTAAACCCTCGAACACGAGTCAAACCATGTAATTCTCCAGATTGCTCATAACGGTAAACCGTTCCGAATTCAGCATAACGCTTTGGTAAATCTTTATAAGACCATGGTTTGTTGTTGTAAATTTCACAGTGGTGCGGACAGTTCATTGGTTTCAACAAGAACTCTTCACCTTCTGCAGGAGTGTGGATTGGTTGGAAACTATCAGCGCCGTATTTAGCATAATGACCTGAAGTTACATACAATTCTTTTTGCCCGATATGTGGCGTTACTACTTGCTCGTAACCTGCTTTTTTCTGTGCTTTTTTCAAGAATTGCTCTAATCTGTCTCGTAAAGCAGCGCCTTTTGGCAACCATAATGGCAAACCTTGACCTACTTTTTGCGAAAAAGCAAACAATTCTAATTCTTTCCCAAGTTTTCTATGGTCACGACGTTTTGCTTCTTCCAATAATTCTAAATAGTCCGTCAAATCTTTTTGTTTCGGGAACGAAATTCCGTAAACACGAGTCAATTGCTTATTTTTCTCGTCACCACGCCAATAAGCTCCGGCAACACTCATGATTTTCATCGCCTTGATGATTCCGGTATTCGGTATATGACCTCCGCGACACAAATCAAAGAAGTTGGCATGATCACAAAACGTAATCGTTCCGTCTTCCAAATTCGAAATCAACTCCGTTTTGTATTCGTTGTTTTTATAGATTTCCAAAGCCTCAGCTTTAGAAACAGCTCTCATTTTAAATTCGTGTTTCTCTCTCGATATCTCCAACACGCGGTCCTCAATAGCTTTAAAGTCGGCATCAGTGATTTTTTTATCTCCAAAATCAACATCATAATAAAATCCATTCTCAATCGCAGGACCAAGCGTTAATTTTATACCAGGAAATTTTTCTTCCAATACCTGCGCCATTACGTGCGAAGTCGAATGCCAAAAAGCTTTTTTGCCTTCTTTGTCATTCCATGTATACAATATAAGGGAACCGTCGGTCGTTAATGGTGTTTCTGTTTCAATAGTGGTACCATTAAAAGCTGCCGAAATCACATTTCGCGCTAATCCTTCACTGATGCTTTTCGCAACATCCATTGGAGTCGAATTCTGCTCAAACTCCTTAACCGAACCGTCAGGTAGTGTAATCTTTATCATTTCTAAAATTTTATGTCCCGAATCTTCGGGATGCAAATATAACAGATTAACAAAACACATACAATATATATAGTGTAATATAGAAAAGATTTATCAGGAGCAGAACTTTAGGGGTTTTCAAGAGGCGTCGTCCCGCTATCCGCGCTACACGGTAGCTAGCTCCTATCGGGGCTAAAAGAGCAGGCTTTGTGTTTTTTAAAACGATTCAAAAAGTAAACTATCGACAAACGGTGTTTGTAAAATTCATGATATCAGGAGATTAAAAAAAAGACAAAAAAAGGGTAATTTTTATTTGGATTAGGAGAAAAATAGTTTTTATATTTGCACCCCGCAAGAGAGGGATTGTTCATTGGAAAACTGCAAAACGAGG